>NC_018267.1 GCF_000306885.1 Wolbachia endosymbiont of Onchocerca ochengi | reverse complement strand
TTTCTAACTTTTTCCCTTGTAAGTTGAATATCTTTCTTCCTTTAAATTCACCTAAAAGGTTCTATGCAAATTGTTCATTATTTGTCTTTCTAGGAAATTTTTTACTTAAGCGTTTTTAATAGTGCTTAATCAGATCGTGAATGTTCCTCAACATAACAGCAATAACTGCATAATTTATGAAACAGCTATCTTTCACCAATTTTTTCATATTACTTAAACCTCTTTACTATAGAAGAAGTTAATTGTTTCTTAATAGCAAGTTTAACTAATTTATCTTAATCGTATGTTTTATTGCTCTATTGTAGGCGTTGATTTTATTTGATAATCTAGATTTTATGTTTTTAAAAGTTTAGTCAATACTTCTTTTTTTATTTTCTATTCTTTCTTCTAATGAGGTCGGAATAGCTTGTGCTTTTTAAGATTTTAATTATATTATATACTTAAACTCTCTTACAGCATGACCTTAGGGCCTTTATTCTTACAATTTCTAATATCAATTTTAATATCTAAGATATACAAGTAATTTTTCCACTATCTCTAGCTCTAATTTGGCAGACAATACATAAAAACTGCATACTAGCTATAATGCATCTAAGTCGTAAAAATGCAGCACCGCGAAAAGCATCTAGTGTACCATAATTGCTCTCCTCATGTGTAACTTGCTTATTTTCTTAATGTAATTTATCAATTACTACTGACAGTAATAGATGTTAGAAATAGATACATCAAAAAGCGTTATACCTTTACCTTCTTAGTCAAACGTACCAACATCCGTACTTTTTTTCAGAGGTTGTTGTTTTAAACCTTCCAAGGTCTTCATCATCAATAGCCTAAAATAACTTTTTTATTGGCATATTAAGTGGTTTTTGAAGTTTTTTAATTAAATTGTTTGCTATTATATTGTTTACTATCTTAGCAACATTTACTTGCTCTTTCTATATGGTTTTCTGCCTACTGATTAAAAAGATATTCTCTATATTAAACATGTTAAAAACGTTCTTAATGACTTACCATTATTGTGCAACAAAAAAAGAAAATAATAATAAAACTCTCTCTTCTTTTATCGGAGGTACTTCGTATATTTTCTGTTTTTTAACTCTTTACGCTTGTACACCCTAGAAATTTTTCTGCATCAAGCGCAGCCATGCACCCTGTGCCCGCTGCAACTACTGCCTGCCGGTACACCTTATCTTGAACATCGCCTGCAGCAAACACTCCTGTCCTACTGGTTAGAGTTGTACCAGGCCTTGTAACTACGTAACCTTGCTGATCCATTTCAACAAATCCTTTTAAAATACCTGTATTTGGTGTATGCCCAATTGCAATAAATACTCCATCCACTTTCATTTTTTGGATTTTATTAGTCTCTGTTGATTTAATTATAATACCAGTAACTTTTTTCGGATTTTCTTCTCCAAGAATTTGCTCTACAGTATGATTCCATATTACTTTTATCTTATCTTTTCTAAAGAGCCTATCTTGTATTATCTTTTCTGCTCTTAATTTATTGCGCCTGTGTATCAGTATAACTTCTTTGGCAAATCGAGTTAAAAACATTGCCTCTTCAGCAGAGGTATTTCCACCACCAACTACAGCTACGACTTTATTTTTAAAAAATGCACCGTCACAAGTTGCACAAGCTGAAACTCCATAACCTTGAAATTCTTTTTCACTCTTGAGACCAAGCCATTTCGCTTGTGCACCAGATGCAATTATAATTGCATCTGAATAGTAATTATTAGTCTTACCAAAAGACTTGAACCTATATTCATTAGAACCTTTAAGGTGTTCAATACTTGTTATTTCATCGTCTACTATTTTTGCACCAAATTTCTTTGCATGCAACTTCTTTTGTTCCATGAGCTCTGAGCCTTGTATTGAAATGAAACCAGGATAATTTTCAACATCTGTAGTAATCATAAGTTGACCACCAGGTTGCATTCCAGTTACTACAATTGGCTCTAAATTTGCACGCGCTGCATATATAGCAGCAGCGTAACCAGCTACCCCAGAACCAATAATAAGAACTTTTGTACTAAATAGCCCCATCTACAATTCTTCACTATATGAATTTAAGTAATCGGCTATCCCTTCGTTGCTTGCTTGTATTGCTGGTTTACCTTTTTTCCATCCTGCTGGACATACTTCACCATACTCTTTGTTATGCTTAATCGCATCAACAATCCTAATAAACTCATCAATATTGCGTCCTAGAGGTAAATCATTTATTGACTGATGACGTATGATAAATTTATCATCAATAACAAAAGTAGCTCTTAGTGCAATTGAGTTATCATATAATACTTCATAGTCTTTTGATATAGACTTTTTGATATCAGACACCAAAGTATAGCTAACCTCTCCAATACCTCCATCATTGACTGGAGTCTCTCGCCACTTATAATGTGAGAATTTTGAGTCTACACTTACTCCTATGACTTCAACGCCACGTTTTGAAAAATCTTCTATTTTATTACTAAACGATATCAATTCAGTTGGACAGACAAAAGTAAAATCTAGTGGATAGAAAAAAAGGACAGCATATTTATCTTTTATGTGTTTGCTTAAACAGAAGTCATCAACTATTTCTCCATCAGAAAGAACAGCAGGGGCAGTGAAATCAATAGCAGGCTTTGTCACAAGATTCATAACTAACCTCTTCATTTTAAAACAATTATAATTTTACAATATAATGAATTTACATGCAAGTTTTCTTTTTTCTTCAGGAATTTTTCCAGTTAACTTTCTACTAGCATGAAATACGCCTTAAGCTAGCAATGGACCATCAGGCATATTGCTAATTACATTAATCTGATTTACTATCTTGTTAGTGGGGTAAAAATAATTTTTTATAAATTCCTTATATATAGTTGTTAATTTATGTATATCATCTACTAACACGCATTCATTTACTTGGTGTGTGGTTTTGTTGACCATACCAAATTCAACCACTGGGCAAACATTTTTGATAAATGCAGCATCAGACGTGCCACCACTCGTGCTCATTACAGCATCAATATTGGTAACTTTATTTATTGCATCAAGCATAATATCAATATTCTTATCAGGAATAGAAAGAAAGGCGCCTCTATTGTTGTAAATAGAAAGCTTATAATTGTTAGTTACGCTGGAGCATATCTTATTGACTAACTTAAATAAAGTATCAGGCGTTTGTATATCATTATACCGAATGTTGAAATTTGCAACTATTAAATCGGGTATTAGGTTGTCAGTATTATTTCCAACATCAATAGTAGTAACCTCACAATTTGAAGGCTGAAAATATTTATTACCATTATCAAGAGTAGTATTTCTTATCTTACTCAATATTGATATCATCTTATATATTGGATTATCAGCTAAATCTGGGTAGGCAACATGTCCTTGTTTTCCATGGCAAGTTAATTTGAATGTTGCAGATCCTCTTCTGCCTATTTTTATAGTGTCGCCTAGTTTTTCATTGCTGGTTGGTTCAGCAATTACACAATAGTCCATCTTTTTTTGTTTACTTTCCATCCACTCTAAAATTGCTTTTGTTCCATATTCTTCCATGCTTTCTTCAGCACTGGTAATCAATGCACTTATCGAACCGTTAAACTGAGATTTTCCTGCAACAAAGTTTACCATAGCAGCAATAAATGCAGCTACTCCACTTTTCATATCAGCTGCTCCTCTTCCATACAATATTCCATCTCTAACTTTTGGATTAAATGGATCAGATGTCCAGTTTTTTAATTGACCTGGTGGCACAACATCAACATGTCCAGCAAAACATAAATTTGGCACTCCATTTATATATTTTGCATAGAGATTTTTAACTTTAGCTTCGCTATCACCAAACTCTAAAATCTTACACTTAAAGCCACTTTTCTTAAGAATTGTTGCTATATGTTCTATTGCTCCATCATCTTTTGGTGTTATGCTCTTAAAAGAAATCAACTTCTTAGTTAGCTCTACAGGATCAATCTTCATGTCAATCTTGAAATACTGATACTATTATAATATAAACATACTATGCATTATTTAAAACAAATATTACACCAAGCTAAGCAAACTTTTATAAGTGAAATAATAGTAGATCATCATCTTGTTGATAGTATACATAAAATATGTACTAAATATGGGAATAATATTTTGCTAGTTGCAGATGAAAATACGGCAGAGTTTTTGAGCAAAAACATATTTAATAAAATTTCTCACTTCATTATTCCTAGTAATATCATTAGCTCTCTTGCAAGACCTTATGTTGTTTTGAATGCTTCTAAAATTTAGTCATCTCAGTGCTCCGACATTAGGATCCAGAAAAAAAAGAGTATGGGTTCCAGTGTTAAGCACTGGAATAATGCCAACTAAGGAAACGATGGTAAACAGAGTTACTTCTCTTGAAACCGTTAATCTAGTTAGAAGTAGGGCAAAGGATAGTGATTTAATAGTTGCACTTAGTAGTGGTACTGTTAACGATATCTGTAAGTACGCGAGCTATCTCGAAGGTAAAAACTACATATCCTTTCCAACAGCTGCTTCTATGAATGGGTATACCTCTTCAAACGCTTCTATCTTAGTAGATGGATATAAAAAATTTTTAGTAGCACACCTTCCAAGGGCAATATATATTGATACCAATATAATTACCAATGCACCATTGCGCCTAACATTGAGTGGATTGCGGATTTTATCTGCCGTTCAACAGTGCAAGCTGATTGGCTATTATCTCATCTACTACTTGGCACGGAATATAATGAATTGCCTTTTATACTTGTTTGTGATCTGGAGGAAGCTTTACTCAGAGAGTATTTGGCACTTGCAGAAAAAAGCAAAAAGGTAGTTTTATTACTTATGGAAGCTCTACTGATTTCAGGACTTGGGATGGTAATATCAAAAGGCAGCTATTCTGCAAGTCAAGGAGAGCATATGATAGCTCACACAATGGAGATGGTAACAAAAGATTATTCTTCTTCATTACATGGAGAAAAAATTGCTGTTACAATGATCACTATGGCTAATTTACAGGAAGAGAATCAGTGTCATGCTGCTTCGATGATAGAGGGCTTAACAGAATGCTTTGGTAATACCGAATTTATAGAAATCCTAAAGCAGAAGCAAATTATGCAGCAAAAAATTAAAGAGATTATTCATAAGAATGGAATGATATTTCCAGCTTAATTAAGCAAAACCTATTACCTGTAAAACTTCTGCAGAAAATGTTTGAAGATTTGTCAATTCCACACTTACCAGAACATCTCCTGTTGGAATAAAGAGCAATATTGCAAAGTGGTTAGCCTTACGTTTACAGCAAGAGATAGATTCACCTTTCTTGACCTAGCTCACTGTATGGGGGAAAGTAAAATGTTGTAGCTAAAAATAATTTAAAAAATTGTTAATGCTTTATTTCTTGATAATCGCTCTATTTTACTTTCTAACTCTAGTTTTAAAAGAACAATTAAAACTAGGTTTATGGACAAACACGCTTTATCAATGTAGGCTTATCATCTTATTAAGAGATATAGAGTTGATATGACTAACTATGATTGACTTTGTTTGCTATAATTTTCTCGTGCTTTTAGTTAACAGTACAGCACTCAACATCGAATAAGCTTTTTTGCTGAGTAGGTGAACTGAACTTAATATTCTTTATTATGTCATTAGCGGATTTAATAAGTTTAGCATTGCTTTTGATCAGATAATTGCTTCCACTGCAGTGGGAGCTGGAGAAAATCTAAAAACCTTAAATGCTTTTATTTCCTGGTCTAAAGGAAAATTTGCTGTTGTTAGAAAATTAGGCTTTTAATGTTAAAATTACTATAAAACTTAGCAAAAGACTAGATATAATTTGATTCTTTTGAGGAAAATACTGAGGTTCTGACTTAGTAGCAAACGGAAGCTCAGTAATTTTTCTGTATAAATTAAAATTTTCCCTTATGCGAACTACATCAATCCTTTTTTTTATAGCAATGATTAGATAATTTCTATATATCAAATTGTTTGCTGCAATGCTTATTTCTTTTGCAAGTTCGGAAACTACCATAACCAGCTTCGCTTAAATTATGTGCTAGCTTATTGACAAGATTTTTCCTATTTGCTGAAGAATTACACTCATTGATTATTACAATTATCTAATGAATTAATGATGACATATCATCAGGTATAGTTATTATAAGTAGATAATCTCGTATACTTCTTAAAAAGTTAGGACGCACATGGATTGCATGTAGGCATGACTTTATCTCTAATTTTCTCTGCATTGTTGATTTCTTTCACGTATTTTGAACACTGCATATCTTTTTGTTGTTAATGAAAACCCATTCAGGTATTTTAGTTCTTTGCCTAATGACTTACATACTTTCTTCCGCACGAAAAATTTTATTGACCCTAAAGGCTTCTAGTCAAGCTTAACTATATCTCTAATTCTCTATTACTCAATTTATTTATTCTCATGAAGGAATTTTCTTCCACTTACTTGGAAGTAACCTAATAATATTTATTAACATTTAATCTATAATGAAAAGATTTGAATTTCTTATCAGTTTAGTGTACCCAAAATGTATAAATATACGCTACTTATATGACACATTTTATTACCGATAAATGCATAAAATGTAAATATACAGATTGTATAGAGGTGTGTCCTGTTGACTGCTTTTATGAGGGTAAAAACATGCTTGTAATTAATCCAGATGAGTGTATTGATTGTGGAGTGTGTATACCTGAATGTCCAGTAGATGCAATTGTAACTGATGATTCTGTAAAAGACATTTTAGAATTAGATGAAGAGTTGCTGAGCAGAGAACAAAGAAATTTCAAGTTGTTTTACAATATCAATGTAGAATATTCACAGAAATGGCCAAATATTACAGCTAAAAAGCAACCTTTGAGCACTGCAGAAGAGTATAAGGAAAAAAAGACAAAACAGCTTATTTTGTTGAGAATCTAGAGTAACTCTGTTAAAGAAAAAGAAAACTTTTCTTAATATCTTGTGCTGGTTGTTTTTGATCGCTGGAAGTGCTTATTTTGTTTGTATTTAATACTAGCTAGTTGACTTAGAAATAAATTAATCCAGATAGTAACACAGACAGTTTTATTGCTGTTTAACTATTAATAAGTGGATGAAACAGCGATATAGAGGACGGAACATGAATATTAAAGTTAAAGCAAACTGTGTGCAAAAACTACTAAATGTGTTTCAGTGTATTTGGTTAACCTAATTATATTTTTAGTTTGTCATTTATCATTTTGTTTATTAATTTTATTCATTTTCTCAGAAGACCTATTGCTAATATTTTCCATATCTTCTCTAATGCTGATATAGCCATTGGAAATTATTGATAAATTAAGGGACATGGGTAGTAGTATATGGCGATAAAGTAGTGAGTGAGAAATGAGGAAAGATATCTAATAGATTTAAGTAGAACGGAAGAATATTTCAGAGTCTTATATAAAGAAGTAAGGAGATTATTAAAATACAATGGAAGACAAATATTAAATGCGATTTTGCAGATATTATGATATTATGTAGAGGATATCAATGTAGGTACTTATTATTCAATTTTCTGTTGTGAAAAGCGGTGAATCCTTGAGAAATTGAATTATGAATTCTTGAACATATTTAAGAGAGAGATAAGAAGAGATAAACAGCTAAGCCTCGTATAAGTTAAAGTCAATCTGTCAAAACAGTAGGAAAAGGGGAGTTAAAAACTACGGTGAGGGTAGAAAAGTAAAAGGTAAGAAAAAAGGCATAGTAGACTTTAGATACACAGAGATACACTAACTAGGTTGCTATCAACAAGAAAGTAAGGATTTAAAAATACGGCTAAGAAAGCGGGTTGCAAAAAGGGCTTCTGCTTGGATCAACAGGAACAGAGGGCTATCAAAGAATAAGATTTATTTACAATATCTAGTAAAAATTTTATATATCTTGCTGTAATTAAGGTTATGGTAAAAAGTAATTTTTTTCAATTTTACTAATTTATGAAAAACTTCTAAGACAATTAACACCTCGGTAACAAGCCATCCTGTTTCTTAAGAGCACCTTTAGTGGCAAATTTTATACTTTGTATTCTAAGTATTTGAATTACTACTTTTATTGCAAACTTGAATGCTTCTTATACTGATTGAACTATTTTCGTTATAATATCAGCAAGTGATCTAAAGTCTTTTTTTACTCTGCTACCTTAAACAACTTTCTATGTTACTTTCTTGAATGTTTTTATTTTTTTAAAATTTTTGTACAGAGGTAACAAATTTCTTATCGTTTACGTGTGATGACTATAAAACTCTTGGCAATAAGATCTTCAAGGATGTCATTTTGGTTATTATTACATAAATGTTAGTCTCATTGTTCTATAAGGAGCTTTATCAAATCGGGAAGTTGTTCTTTGAAGTTTGCTCTTTATCTGATATCATAAACGTTTAATGGATAAGCTGATGTAAAAAGGTATTGGTGTTTCTATATTAAGACTTTCACCAGAATAACAGCATACTATAAATAGTAAAGTTTCTGAATTATGAGCATTATCATATCCATTACATTTTGTCTGCTCCTGTGTCTAATAATAACTTTGCTACTTCTTTGCTCTTACCTTTTTTGATATAAATAATACTATGGGTTTTCGCTATAGCTATCTTTCATATTAACGTTAGCTATCTTTTTTAATAAATATTTGATTAGTAGCACACGTGCAGCTTCTTTTTCTTTGTACTTAATTATGTTACTCAATAGCGTTTTTTCTGTGATATTATTGCAACTATTATATAACTTGAGCATTAAACTTGAATTGAACCGACAGTTCTTTTTACCATTCATATATGGCGCTAAAATTTTCTTTAACTAATTTTTTGTTTCCTCGTAAATTCAGTATAACTAACCTTACAGAATCAATGTTATTATTTATTCTTGCAAATGTATTGCTCAAATTTTTGAATTGAGACTCATTTTGTTGTGCTATATTACTAAGATGAAAATTGTTTAATAATATAATAAATCTAAAAGGTTAAGAGTTCTTGTCTTTAACACTTATATCTATCACCATGAAACATGGTTACATATAGTTTTGAAAAAGAGTTGGTGTTAAGTTATCAATGAACTACTTATAAAAACAAGTTTTATGGAAAGTAGAGTTAAAGCTTAGTCTATTTGGCTGATTAATAACCCAGTTGTTATAATCAATAACATGCAGATAATCTACACTTTATGTAAGTGTGAGTTTTGAAAAAGAACTTAGTCCTATAATCGTGCAAATTGCACTGGCTAATTCAGCATATACTTGAATTTTTGCCATCTTACAGTTTTTTCAGTAGAGCGATATTTAATATTTTCTTAGTGAAAAAATTACTTTTTTCTTATTATTAATTATGGTTCTTAGGTTTTTATTCCTATTAATAGTGAAAATATTTCTCATTAAATTTTATCTCAAGTATTAACTGCAATTGGAGCATCGTTTGGTTTTATTGTGGCTACTTATGTAAGCAGCACTTATTTTTTCCTTGTTCGGTTTGAATTGACGTTTTCACTAATGTAGACAATTCTAAGCTTTTCTGCACTAATAGTTCAAGTATTGTTCTTTAGCTTTCTTGCTAAGGTACATATTAGAAAGCCCGATTTATGCATGATGCTATTTTAGTATTTATGTTTTTTATCTAAACATCCTTTCGGAAAGCGGCTTTTAAAAAACATGTAATAAAGAGCTCCATAAAAATGGTAATATGCTTTGTGCTTGTGGTACTTGAAACCAAGGAGATATCTCTTAGATATAACCTTGATAGTCGATGGATGCTATTACTTCTAGAATATTTCTAGTGCTTAATACCTTGATGGGCTTGAAGATTATTGAGCAACTTAGTATTTAATACAATAGAGTCAGTATAGCAAGCTGCAATATTGTATAGTTTAGTCTTGTAATTGGTGCTTTAATTACAAATTGAATCTTGAATTTACTTGAAAATAGAAGATATGTCATTTCTGCTTCTACTCTGTTACAAGGTGTTTCAATTATTGTTTTACTATACAGTTATTTAAAAGTTTATATCATATGTTTTGAGTGTTGACGTTTGTTTTTTTGCAGAGTATATGTGCATGTTTTGTTGGAGGCGAAATTGTAAAACGAGGGACATTAGTACATCGTCATCTATTATTTCAACAGGTTTGTGTTTACTATGGAGGTAGAAGAGCCATAGCATCAATTTTAAGCACCTCTTGCAGATCATTAAATAGCGTTTTTATAATATTTAAAACGTTGGCAGTTACCAGTTAATATTTTTAATTTTATTATAGAAGAGATGTATCATGAAAATAAAGTAGCTGAATCTCGAGTTGATCATTGTATTTCATATTTATATATTATAATAAATTGTAAATTATGTTACGGTAAAAGATGTAACAGTAACTAAAACAATAATAGTTGAAGGTATAAATCAAGAAATCTAATTGTTGAAAGAAAACTCTGCTGTAATAATAGGCGATATATTGGATGAAGTAAAGGTAAGCTTATGAAATATTCTTGGTCAAAAAAAAGAAGGAAAGACCAGGAAATATATCGAAAACATCAAAAAAGTGATAATTTAAGCAAAAATTCAGTCTTTTTAAAATTCTTAAAAGTAATAAAAATTAATTAGTGGGTAGGAAAAATTTACTCTACGCTATTGGAAATAGTTACTGAAGAACTATACTTGAAACAACGTGTTTTAAAATTCTGTGAGAGTCAATTCTGTCAAATAAAACCTGTAAAACACAAAGGAAGGAGACTATATGATTATAAATGTATAGAAGGATTATAAGGAAGATAAAGCACATGCTATATGATAAAAAGTATATAATAGAAAGAGTACAAAAAGAATTTAATAATGGTATAAAAGTCAATCGTAGTTCGAATAATTTTATTATAAGAATTTACTGAATTAAGAGATTATTTAATCAGTAAAATAAATAGTGAGGAAAGTAGTGATGAATAGATATAGGTGTAGAGATGTAAATTTTGTGTTCATAGCCAAAAAGCTAACTGAAAAAGTGTGGACTTACGTTAAAAGCATCTGTATCACTTAAATAGTAGAGTAAAAATTTAATTAATAAGTACCTTTGCGATTAAGAAAAAATCAATAATTCACAATAAATTTAGCTTATATCTATGTTTTGTATGTGAATGTTAGAATGGAATTTTACACATGTGAAGAAAGAAGAATAGCAAATGTAGTGACTCAGTACTGGAATGAGGCAAAAGGATCAGATAAGAAGCTGGCCGGAAAGGCACAATACACAATACAGATATCGCTGAAATAATGGAATCTTTGGCAGCATTATTTTATTATCGAGGTTATATTTGTGAAAACGTAAGAGGAAAGGCTGTTCAATTTTATGGGTTTTAAAAAAAAATATGCGTATTGATAGTAAATATACAATTGATGCATTATTTTTGCAGTTATATAAAGTAGATGTAATCATTGATAAATTTGACTTTGTAGTAGATAGTGAGTGCTTGATCAATGAAAAGGAAGAAAGTGAAAGTATTAAAGTGAAGCAGATGTTGTTACCATTCGGAGATAAAAATATAACACATATACTGGGCTTGGTTACATCTAAGCTTCTTTAATATACAATTTTAGCTTGTGCTGTAGCTTTTAGATTGCATATTATAGCATTATAAGTTACAATGCTGTTTTATTCTTTAGTAAAGTTATTTATGCTATATTAGCTACTTTTCATAAAAAGCAGTTTAGTGATAATGTTTGTGAGTTTATATGAAGAAAATGAAATTAAAAACTAAATCTTCTGTTAAAAAACGTTTTAATCTTACAGCTAAAGGTAAAGTTATTTCTACTCAATCAGGCAAAAGACATGGTATGGTGAAAAGGAGTAAATCTAGCATTCGTAATCAGCGCGGTACGATAATTCTTGGTAAGTCTGACTCACGTATAGTTAAGCTTTATATACCTTATGGTGTCTAATAAAATGGAGGTAAAATAGAATGGTTAGAGTAAAACGTGGAGTTACTACTCACGCTCGTCATAAAAAAATATTAAAATTAGCAAAGGGATACAGGGGACG
Organism: Wolbachia endosymbiont of Onchocerca ochengi; assembly: GCF_000306885.1. Classification (GTDB taxonomy): domain Bacteria; phylum Pseudomonadota; class Alphaproteobacteria; order Rickettsiales; family Anaplasmataceae; genus Wolbachia. The sequence continues at coordinate 945,956 of NC_018267.1, read as the reverse complement.
TGCAAAAAATTGTTACAGAATTGCTCTGCAAAAGGTTGAAAAAGCATTGCTGTACTCTTACAGGGATAGAAAAAATCGCAAGCGTGATTTTCGCAGTTTGTGGATAATACGTATTAATGCAGCAGTAAGAGAACATGGGCTTACTTATAGTAGGTTTATACATGGGCTTATGCTTGCTGGAATTGATTTAAATAGAAAAATTCTTGCTGAAATGGCTGTTAATTATAAAGATGATTTCACAAAATTAGTAGAAGCTGTTAGCAGCAAGTTAGTAGAAAATTCTTAAATCTCCTAAGCGAAGTAGAATGAGAGTTGTTTTTATGGGGTCGCCTGAATTTGCTGTTGGCACACTAAACCTATTATTAAAGTCAGAAAATGAGGTAATAGCAATATATACTAAGGCTCCAAAACCATCAGGGCGTGGGCAAAGGCTAACAAAATCTCCTGTACATGCTATCGCTGAAGAAAATGATATAGAGGTATGTACTCCTACGTCTCTAAAGTCTTTAATAGAGCAAGAAAAGCTTAGAAATTTTAAACCAGATATTGTAGTTGTTGTCTCATATGGATTGATTCTTCCAAAAGAAATTTTGAATGTTCCCAAATACGGTTGTATTAATATTCATCCTTCATTGTTGCCTAGATGGCGCGGTGCAGCTCCTATACAACGTGCAATTCTAGCAGGAGACCAAGAAACTGGGGTTAGCATTATACAGTTGAATGAAGGGTTGGATTCTGGTCCTATTTTAAAGCAGAAAAAGTTTATTATTGGAAAAAATGATAATTACAAGACGTTGTATGATAGATTATCTATATTAGGCAGTAATTTGCTGATGGAGATATTGAATAAAATTGAAAAACAGGTTCCTTTAGAACAGAGAGATGATAATGTATGTTACGCTGATAAAGTGGAAGATTATAGAATATATGCAAGTAATGCTTGTGAAGTTGCCTATAGGAAAGTTAAAGCGTTTTATCCTAAGGCGTTTGTCAAAATAGAAAACAAACGTCTCAGAATACTTGATGCTGATTTTAAAGTAAATCTATCTTTAACTTCAGCACAAGGTGAGATTATTAATGATGATATGCACATAAGCTTAAAAAGCGGCATTTTAATTCCTAAAGTGGTGCAAATGGAAGGAAGAAATCCTTGCACGGTTGCAGATTTTATCCGTGGTTTGAAATCAAGCATGATGAAAAAATTTATAGAGTAAGTGGACTCTACGTATATTCAATTTATGTTAGTAGGAGAAATGCAAACGAATTATACAATTTACTTGATTAATGTACTAAAGCAAACATCAAAGCAGGCTATACCTGGCAGCTTTGTGGTGAAATAAATTTCTCGACACTACTAATAACAAAATGAGTTGTACCATTAACTGCATTATCTAGTTTTTCATCTATGCTTTTGCCTATTTTCTCGCCTTTAAAAGGTTCATATAGAGCTAAAGCAGCTATGGCTGCACATGCTGAAGTCAAACCAGTTTGTACTAAAATAAGCAGTGATAATCCTCCTGCAAATATAGACATTAGCCCAATAGCTAAATTTGTGATTTTATCTTGTGTAGTTTTTTGCGTTACTTGATTTTGATCTGCCTGTTTATCCTTTAAGACATTCGATACTGCTTTAGAGATAATTTTTGTCGCTGTTGCTATAATTGAAGCTATAGCTAGCCCTATAACCATTTTTGCTAAAAGAAAAATTGATGATAGCGTTACTACGAGTAATAATAAACTAGCTGCTATAATGTGCCGCTTTTTATTTATTCTCTTAGATTGATCTTCATTATTGTACATCGCAAGCTCTTTATTCTGCTTAAAAAATAACTTATTTAAATTAACATGAAGTGTGAAAGTGGTCAAGACATGTTTTATGTAAGAGTATATTGAAAGTGTTTCTCATGTTATTCTTTACCCATTTACAATTACGGTTTAAAATTTTAGAAGGAGTTTTTTACCTATTGTATTGTTAAAAACTCTTATATACTACCTTGAATCAATTAGAGAGAATTAAGTGCAGGAAGCGGTTTTAGTTTTACAAAGTGGTAAATGCTTTTTGGGAAAGTCAATAGGTAAAAAGGGCAAGTGTGTAGGTGAGATCTGTTTTACTACTGGTGCTACTGGTTACCAGCACACTATAACTGATCCTTCTTTTGCTGATCAAATTATAATGTTTACTTTCCCTCATATTGGTAATATTGGGATAAACAGCAAAGATAATGAAGGAAAAAAAATTTTTGCAAGCGGTGTAATTATGCGTGAACTTTCTCCTGCATCTCATCCTTCTTCATATATTAGTTTAAATGATTGGTTAGAGAGAAATGATGTAGTTGGAATATCAGGAGTTGATACTAGAGCCTTAACGAGACACTTAAGGAAGTATGGGTATCAAAATGGAATAATATGTTCATTAACCTATCCTTCAGGGTGTAATGCTGGTGCCTATAGTGATCGCACTATTCAAGTGATAGAAGATCTATCAAACGAATTGGGTGAATATAAACCTATAAATGGAATGGAAATAATTGATGTAGTCAGTTTAAACAATGATATTAGTAAGTCTTCTGTTGTCCAAGTTACTGACACCGGAGCTCAAAATATTGAAAAGTATAAAGTCATAATAGTTGATTTTGGCGTGAAATCTAGTATAGTTTCACGCTTAATAGAACTTGGTTGCATAATTAAACTAATTAAGCCAGATAAAGGGTTTTCTCAAAGAATATTAAATATGTGTCCGGATGGCATAGTGCTTTCAAACGGTCCTGGTGATCCACAAGAAATAGGAGAGACCGTAACTCCAGAAATAAATGTCATTATAAAGTCCAAAATACCAATTCTTGGAATATGTATGGGTCATCAGTTACTTGCGATTGCCTTGGGAGCAAAAACTATTAAGATGAATATTGGTCACCGAGGGAGCAATCATCCAGTTTATAATATAAATAGCAGAAAAGTTGAGATCACTAGCCAAAATCATGGCTTTGTTGTTGATCCGTTTTTCTTACCAAGAAACGTAGAGATTACTCACATTTCTCTATTCGATAACAGTATAGAAGGAATAATGATGAAAAATTATCCAGTTTTCTCTGTGCAATACCATCCAGAAGAAGCGCCAGGTACTCATGATTCACATTATTTGTTTAGGTACTTTATTAACAATATTAAATTATATAAAATAAAGTCTGCATAATTAAAATTATTAAAGGTTTTACTGCTTGATTTTTTAATTTTAGGTATTTATTATTAAATATAATGAAGGATTAGGTTGAAATACTGGGACAATACTTTTTTAACAGGTTTTTATGGAGGGGTGACCGAGTGGTTAAAGGTAACAGACTGTAAATCTGTCCGCGAAAGCGTACATAGGTTCGAATCCTATCTCCTCCATTGTGCGGGTATAGCTTAATTGGTAGAGCTCTAGCCTTCCAAGCTAGTGAAGTGGGTTCGAATCCCACTATCCGCTCTTTTTTTGTTGTATTTTTATAAAATCAATATATTACATGTTGATGTATTTACATTTTAGGTAGAAGAATTTAGATTATGGCACGAATAGTAGAGGCATTTGGTAAGCCGCATGTAAATGTGGGAACAATAGGACATGTGGATCATGGAAAAACAACGTTAACAGCTGCGATAACGAAGTATTATGGAAATTTCGTAGCATATGATCAAATAGATAAAGCACCTGAAGAGAGAAAAAGGGGAATAACGATAGCAACAGCACATGTTGAGTATGAAACAGATAAGAGACACTATGCACATGTTGACTGTCCTGGGCATGCTGATTATGTGAAAAATATGATAGTAGGTGCAGCACAGATGGATGCAGCTATATTAGTAGTATCTGGAGTTGATGGATCAATGCCGCAAACAAGAGAGCACATATTACTTGCAAAGCAAGTTGGTGTTAAGTATATCGTTGTGTATATAAATAAAGCTGATGTGGCTGATCACGATATGATTGGTTTGGTAGAAATGGAAGTTAGAGAATTGCTGAGTAAGTATGAATTTCCTGGTAACGATGTTCCTGTGGTGATTGGGTCTGCATTAAAAGCTCTGGAAAATGGAGATAGTGAATATGGAAAGAGGTCAATAGAGAAACTAATGGAAAAGTTAGATGAATATGTGGCAGTTCCACCAAGGCCTGTGGATTTACCATTTTTAATGCCAATTGAGGATGTATTTTCAATACTGGGACGTGGAACAGTAGTAACAGGGAGGATAGAAAGGGGAGAAATAAGAACGGGCGAAGAGGTAGAGATAGTAGGTTTAAAAGCAACACGAAAGACGATATGTACAGGAGTAGAAATGTTTAAGAAGTGTCTAGATAAGGGATCTGCTGGATTAAATGTAGGGGTATTACTAAGAGGAACGAAAAGAGAAGAAGTAGAAAGGGGTCAAGTGTTGGCAAAGCCAAATTCAATAACACCGCACAAGAAGTTTAAGGCAGAGGTATATATATTAAAAAAAGAAGAGGGAGGAAGACATACACCATTTTTTGAAAATTATCAGCCGCAATTTTATATAAGAACTACAGATGTAACAGGAAGTATAAGATTGTTAAAAGGGAAAGAAATGGTAATGCCAGGAGATAATTTAAGTGTAGAAGTAGAATTGCAGGCAACGGTAGCAATGGATAAGGGATTGCGTTTTGCAATAAGAGAAGGTGGTAGAACCGTTGGTTCTGGTGTTGTTTCCGAAATTTTAGAATAAGTGGTGGTAACTAAGATGGAGCAAGAAATACACATTAAAATAGAAGCTTTTGATTGTTCAAGATTGGAAGAATATGTTAGAAAGTTTGTGCGTGAATTTAAGGATAAGTTAAAACATTCTGGCACAAGATTATCCGGTCCGGTTGCTTTACCAAGGAGCAATCTTAAATTTAATGTTAATAGATCTCCTCATGTTGATAAAAAATCTCGTGAACAACTTGAACGGAGGACTTCTAAGCGTTTGATTGTTTTATATAATCCTACTCCTACTATAGTACAAATGCTTGGAAGTTCATCTTTCCCTTCTCCTCTTCCTGGAGTAGAAGTTAATTCAAAAATTAAGAAGGTTATAAAGTTTAGGAAGAGGGAATGAAAAGAATAAGTTCACTGAAAAGAATTGGTTTGTTAATGAAAAATGTTGGTCATACTGCTATATATTATAATAGTGGTCATGTCGCTGTAACTTTATTATATCTCAATGAAACTTATATTGTTGATGTAAAAGAGCAGGATAAGTGTGGGTATAATTCAGTTATTTTAGGTACTGGAGATTTTAAAAATATTGCAAGGCCTCAGTTAGAATATTTGAAGAAAAGAGGAATAAAAAGTAGATGTAGGTTATATGAAAGTAGATTAAATAACCTCTCAGGGATAAGATGTGGTAAGAAAGTAGATGTTAGCCATTTTATAGTTGGTCAATATCTTGATATTACAGGATATTCGATTGGTAAAGGATTTGCTGGTGTAATAAAGCGGCATAATTTCAGTGGACTTAGAGCGTCTCATGGTGTTTCTATTGCTCATAGGTCGCAAGGTTCTACAGGTCAATGTCAGGATCCTGGTAGAGTCTTTAAAGGAAAGAAAATGGCTGGTCATTTAGGTAGTAGTAGGGTAACTGTACAGAATATGAAAGTATTATTTATTGATCATGAAAATAGTATTATTGCTATAAAAGGCAATAATGTTCCTGGATTTAGAAATTCTTACGTTTTTGTAAGGGACGCAGTTAAGAAGCCTTTACATAAAAATGCTCTTTTTTCAGTAAGTTTGCTGTTAGATACAAATGATGTTAATACTAGTAATTTGGTAAGTTAGTTATGGAATGTAAATTAGTTAGTTTGTCTAGTGGTGATGTAGGTGTTGTTCAGCTTAACCCTTTGATATTTTTTGTTAAACAAAAATTGAGTATTTTGCACGATATAGTTACATGGCAATTAGCAAAAAGAAGAGCTGGTACTCATAAAACAAGAGGTATCAGTGATATTTCTGGTACAACAGCTAAGCCTTATAGTCAAAAACGTACTGGTAGGGCAAGACAAGGTAGCTTACGATCTCCTCAATTTAGAGGTGGGGAAATTGTTTTTGGTCCTGTTGTGAGAAGTCATGCCTATTCTCTTAATAAAAAAGTGCGTAAGCTTGGTTTAAAAATCGCTTTATCTTTAAAATATTTTAATAATCAAATAATTGTTCTTGATAGTTTAGATATTAATATGGAGAAAACATCTGAAGTATGTAAATTTATTAAAAATTTTAAATTTTCTTCCTTTTTGATGGTTGGTGACTATGGAGATAATTTATTGCGGATTACTAGAAATTTGCATCATATAAACTTGATCAAGCCTATCGGATTAAACGTTTTTGATATATTAAATCATGAGTGCGTGATGCTAACAAATGATGCTTTAAAAGACCTTGAAGACAGGTTATTATGATAAAATATAATAATATAATTAAATGTCCTATAGTTACAGAGAAAGCTTCTTTTTTGAAAGAGAAATTTAATAAATATTCTTTGTATGTTTTTGTGAATGTAAATAAGCATAAAATAAAGTTGGCAATAGAATCTCTATTTAGAGTTAAAGTTTCCTCTATAAATGTTGTTATAGTTAGGCCTAAACGTAGGCGTTTTAAAGGTGTGTCTGGTTATGAAAAACAAAAAAAGAAGGTTTATTTTTCTTTAATAGATGGTCAAAAATTAAATATAATGAGTGTTTAATATGGGCGTAAAATTTCTTAATCCTGTTACTCCGTCTTCTCGTGGAACTGTGTTGATAAGTAGAGTTGGGTTGTCAAAAGGTAAGCCAGAGAAATCTCTTACATTTGGTAAGAAGTCTAGCGGTGGAAGGAATAATTGTGGTAGGATTACAACTTCTCATAAAGGTAGTGGCCATAAAAAAAAGTATAGAATTGTAGATTTTAAACGCAATAGAGGTGATCAAGGTATAGTTGAAAAAATAGAGTATGATCCGAATAGGAGTGGTTTTTTAGCGTTAATATTATATGGAAGTAGTAATACTAAATCTTATATATTAGCTCCTCAAAATGTAAAGCCTGGTGATTATGTGATGTCAAGTGATAGTGCTGATATAGTAGCAGGTAATTGTTTACCGTTAAAATGTATACCTATTGGTTCTTTTGTTCACGGTGTTGAATTGAAGCCAGGTAATGGTGCTGTAATTGCTCGAGCTGCTGGTTGTTATGCACAAATTGTCGGTCATGATGGTAACTATGTATTATTACGGTTAAGGTCTGGTCAAGTTAGATTGGTTTTATCTTCTTGTAAGGCTACTATTGGTGCAGTATCTAATCCTGATCGTAAGAATAGAAAACTGGGTAAAGCAGGGAGAAGTAGATGGTTGGGGATTAGACCTACTGTTCGTGGAGTTGCTATGAACCCAGTTGATCATCCTCATGGAGGTGGAGAAGGAAAAACCTCTGGTGGACGTCATCCTGTTACTCCTTGGGGTGTTGCAACAAAAGGAAAAAAAACTCGAAAGAAAAATAAATTTAGTAACAAGTATATAAAACAGTTGAAAGGTTAGTTTATGAGTAGATCTGTATGGAAACCACCTTTTTGTCATCCTTCTGTATTAAAATTGGTGAATAGGGTTTTAAAAGAGGGTACTATTAATAAAGTAATAAAGATTCACTCTAGAGCTTCTATAATTCTTCCTAATTGTTTAGGTTTAAAATTTGCTGTTTATAACGGTAAAGATTATGTTCCCGTTAGTGTTAATGATCAAAATATGGTAGGTCATAAGTTTGGTGAATTTTCACCTACCCGTAAATTTAATGGTCATAGTGGTGATAAAAAAGCGGTAAGAAGGTAATTGGTATGAAAAGTAGATTTGCAGTAATTAAAGCTAGTTCTGGAGTTTTAAAATCAACTCCTCGTAAATTGAGTTTGGTTGCCAATTTAGTACGTAATAAAAAGGTTTCTTTTGCTAATGTCCAGTTGAAGTTTTGTGAAAAGAGAGCTGCTGGTCTTATAGCGAAAGTATTAGATTCTGCAGTTGCCAATGCTCAACATAATTATGGGTTAGATATTGACAGTCTATATATAAAGGAAATCTTGGTAGGCAAGTCTTTTACTTTGCGTAGAATATATCCAAAGGCTATGGGTAGGGCTAATAGGGTTAATAAGTATTACAGCAATTTAACTATAAAGCTAGAGGAAATTGTATAATTCGTAAAAATATAAAATTAGTGAGGAAAGTATAAAATATGGGACAAAAGGTTAATCCTATAGGATTAAGGTTGAAGATAAATGCTAATACCTGGGATTCCATTTGGTATGCTAATAAAGATTATAAAGAAAAATTGCATCAGGATTTGTTTATTCGTAGTTACATAAATAAATCTTTTAAGCATGCAGGTCTTTCCAGAATAATTATAGAGCGTAAAGGTGATTTGATGTCTGTAACAATACACTCTTCTAGACCTGGAGTGATAATAGGTAAGAAAGGCTTGGATATTGAGAAGGTAAAACAAAAAATAATTCAAAAAGTAAAAGATAATGTAGAAGTGAATGTGGTAGGAGTAAAGAGGCCTGAAATAGATGCAGCCTTGATATCAAACAGCATAGCACAGCAGTTAGAAAAACGGGTTTCATTCAGAAGAGCGATGAAAAAAGCTATTCAAAGTTGTTTGAGGATGGGAGGAGGAGGTATTAAAATAAGTTGTTCTGGACGTCTTGGTGGGGCTGAAATAGCTCGTACCGAATGGTATAAGGAAGGTCGTTTACCTTTACACACTTTACGTGCTAATATAGATTATGCTTTATGTGAAGCAAAGACTGTATATGGTATTATAGGAGTTAGAGTTTGGGTTTATATTATTAATTAAGGTATATTGGAATGTTTGTCCCTAAAAAAAGTAAATATAGAAAGGTGTTTAAAGGGAGGATTAAGGGTAGTACAAAAGCTGGTAGTACATTGTCTTTTGGAGATTATGGCTTAAAAGCTATAGAAGCAGGTAGGATTCAGTCTAAGCATATTGAAGCTGTAAGACGTGTGATATCTAGAACATTGAAACGCTCTGGTAAAGTGTGGATAAGAATTTTTCCTGATATTCCTGTTAGTAAAAAACCTGCTGATGTGCGGATGGGTAAAGGGAAAGGTAGTGTTGAATTTTGGATATTTAAAACTAAGCCTGGTAGGGTGTTATTTGAAATTAGTGGTAGTGTTTCCATGCATTTGGCAAAATTAGCACTTGAAAAAGCAATTGCCAAGCTTCCTATAAAATGTAAATTTGTATCTAATTATAGTTGAGTAAAATTACGATGGGTATAATTGAGATTAGATCGAAATCCTCGCAAGAGTTGTATGAAGTTCTTATAAATTTAAGGAAAGAGTTTGTTAATTTGGTTTTTCAAAAAAAATTGGGACAGTGTAGCAATGTTACGCGTTTTAGTTTGATAAGGAAAAATATAGCTCGTATTTTAACTGTGTTAAATGAAAGAACGATAGAGTAAAAGAATGCCTAAGAAAATTTTGTGTGGTGTTGTAATTAAAGCTGAGTGTGATAAAACTGTAAAGGTTTTAGTACTGCAGGTATATAAGGATAGGCTATATAAAAAAGTCATAAAAAAATATAGAAAGTATACAGCACATAGTGAAAATAATAGTTGCAAAGCAGGGGATAAAGTTTTTATACAAGAACATAAACCTATTTCTGCCACTAAAAAGTGGATTGTTGTTCAAGTTGGGTAAGATGTTCATATGATTCAAAAAAATACATTGTTAGAAGTGGCTGATAATTCTGGTGCACGTAAAGTGCTTTGTATTGGCTTGTTGGGTGGCAGGAAGTTTGCATCTGTAGGTGATACAGTTATTGTATCTGCTAAATCTATCAACCCGAAGGGGAAAGTTGAAAAGGGAAAAGTATATAGAGCAGTTGTTGTTAGAGTGAAAAGTCGTATTAGAAAGTCTGATAACTCTGTAATTCGTTTTTCTAGTAATGCTGTAGTTTTAATTAATAATCAAGGTGAACCGCTTGGTACTCGAGTATTTGGTCCAGTGAAAAAATTGTTGTCTGGTTCTTTTATGAAAATAATGTCACTGGCTGTTGAGGTTTTATAATGAGTGCAAAAATAAGAAGTGGCGATGACGTTATAGTTTTAGCTGGCAGGGATAAAGGCAAAATTGGCAAGGTAGTTAAAATTTTAATGCATAATGCTAAAAAGAGGGCAATTGTTTCTGGAGTAAATGTGTACAAAAGGCATACCAAGCCAAAAGCAGGTGATAGTGGTGGTATATTAGGTAAAGAATTGGCTATTGATATATCTAACATTGCAATGTTGGATCCTAAATATAAAGCTCCAACTAGAATAGGGTTTAAGGTTATAGATGGTAAAAAGGTACGTTTTGCGAAAGTTTCTGAGGAAGTAATAGATTAGGTAATATGTTTAAAGAATTGTATAAAGGTAGCATAATAAAATCCTTGAAAGATAAGTTTAACTATAGCAATATAATGCAAGTGCCTAAGCTTGTTAAGGTATGTATTAATATGGGTGTTGGTGATGCTGCTGTAGATAGTAAAGCAATAAATGAGCCGTTTGGCTGTCTACATTTAATTACAGGGCAAAAACCTATTTTAACTTCCGCAAAAAAATCTATTTCTGGGTTCAAGATAAGAAAAGATGCTACAGTAGGTTGTAAGGTAACTTTACGTAGAGATAAAATGTATGAATTTTTAGAAAGATTGATATATATCACTTTGCCACGGGAAAAGGATTTTAGAGGATTCAGTGTAAAACAATTTGATGGTAATGGTAATTTTTCCTTTGGAATAAAGGAACATATCTCATTTTTAGAAGTAGATTATGATAAAGTAAGTAAGATTAGAGGTATGGATGTAAATATTATAACAAGTGCAAGTAGTGATGAAGAAGCAAAACAGTTATTACTAGCTTTTAGATTTCCCTTTTTTGATTGATTAAAGAGGATAAATATATGGCAAAAAAATCTATGATACAAAGGAATCTTCGTAGAGTGAAGTTGTGTGATCAATATAAGGAAAAAAGAAGGGAATTAAAATCTATAGTAAACAATAAAGATATGCCTATGAATGAAAGGTTTGCTGCTCAAAATAAGTTAATTAAAAAATTGCCTAGAGATTCTTCTAAAATCAGAATTAGAAATAGGTGTATTTTAACTGGTAGGCCAAGGGGAGTGTATAGGAAATTTGGTTTGTGTAGGATTGTTTTGCGTGATTTATGTGCTTTTGGAAAAATCCCAGGAGTTACAAAATCTAGTTGGTGAATAAATATAAGGAGTATATTATGGCTTTATCTGATAGTATTGGGGATTTTTTAACAAGGATACGTAACGCTCAATTAGCAATGCATAGGACAACGAGAGTTTTGTTCTCTAGAGTAAATTCTTCTATACTGAAGATTTTGAAAGATGAAGGATATATTCTTAATTATCAGAAGGAGGTTACAGGTAATGTGCCGTTTTTTGTTATAAAATTGAAGTATTACGAGAGGTTACCTGTAATTACTGACATAGTTAGAGTATCAAAACCGGGTTGTCGTCGTTATTCTAGGTATAAGGATATTGCTAAAGCATATAATGGGCTTGGTGTTTTTATTATATCTACGTCTAAAGGGGTAATGACGGACTACAATGCGCGTAAGTTAAAAGTTGGCGGGGAAATTTTGTGTCGTGTATTTTAAGTAATAGGAGAAGTTTATGTCTCGTGTAGGTGCCGCACCTGTAAATATTCCTGTTGGTGTTTCAGTTGAGTATGATGATGGTGAGATATTGATAAAAAGTGTTAAAGCAGAAAAAAGGCTTAGATTAAACAGTAGTATTGTGTGTTGTGTTGTTGATAATCAGTTGCTGCTTTCTATTAATCAAGGCAAGGGTGATTATGATGAGATAAAGCCTATGTGGGGTACTTATAGAAGTAATATTAATAATATTATTAATGGTATGATTAATGATTTTTCTGTTGATCTTGAGGTTAATGGTGTAGGATATAAAGCAGAGTGTAATGGTAAATATTTGACTTTGTATCTTGGTTATAGTCATAATGTTAAGTATAAAGTGCCCAAAGATATTAAAATTAAGTGTATAAAACCAATTCACTTGGTAGTTAGTGGCATGGACAAGCAGAAAGTCTATATGGTAGCATCTGATATATGTAAAATTAGAAAATATGACCCTTATAAAGGTAAGGGTATTATAATGAAAGGCAAGTTTATGTTGCGTAAAGTTGTAAGTAAAAAAAATTAATTAAGATGAGAAGGTTATATAATTTTCTGAGTAATTTTGAAAAAAGGAAGTTGCGTAATAGAAAAAAGCTTAATTATGGTGATAAGAAACGTTTACGTATATCCATATTTAAGTCTAATAAGCATTTTTACGTTCAATTAATCAATGATGAAAAGGGAGTAACTCTCGTTTCTGCTTCTACTTTGGATGCTAAAATTAGGAATGCATGTAAAAGTAAGGTTAACGCTAAAACTATAAAACAAGTTTCTTCTTTAATGGTTGAGCGATTATCTAATATGAAGTTAGAACAAAAATTGGTATTTGATCGCGGACCATATAAGTACACAGGGTTAATTTCTCAATTTGCTGATTCTTTAAGAAATTCTGGGTTTAAGTTTTAAGAAGTTTTGGATATGGCTGTAAAGAATTTACAAGGTAATGATGATTTATCAGAGCTTTTAGTTTCAGTACGGAGAGTGACAACAGTTACAAAAGGTGGTAGAAGATTTTCATTTTCAATTTTAGTTGTTGTTGGAGATGAGAAAGGTAGAGTAGGGTGTGGAATGGGTAAACATGCAGAAGTTGCTGAAGCAAGAGTAAAGGCTGTAAATGCTGCAAAAAAATCGATGATTAGAGTATACTTGCGTGAAGGTAGAACTCTACATCATGATATTAAAGCTAAGTTTTGTTCTGGTGAGATAGTTTTAAGGGCAGCTAGAGCTGGAACAGGTATTATTGCTGGTGGGGCGATTAGGGCAGTTTTTGAAGTGCTAGGTATAAAAGATGTAGTAGCTAAGTCTATGAGATCGAATAATCCTCATAACGTTATTTATGCAGTATTTGAGGCTTTTAGTAGTATGTTATCTCCTCGTCAAGTTGCGAGCAAAAGAGGTAAAAAAATTAGTGAGATAGTTGAAAATAGGTAAAATATGAATAGTGCTATAAAATTAAACTCTATATTTAATAAGTTATCAAAGAAAAAAAAGTCTAAGTTACTAGGTAGGGGTATTGGTTGTGGTAGAGGTAAAACATCTGGTAGGGGTCATAAAGGGCAGAAGGCTAGGAGTGGTGTTTCTATAAATGGATTTGAAGGTGGACAACAGTCTATATATACTCGTTTACCTAAAAGAGGTTTTAATCCTATACGTAGAAATATATGCTCAATAATTAATGTTGGTGATGTGCAGCGTTTAATAGAGGCTAAAAGGATAGTAAAAGGTTCTGTTGTAAATAAGGAAATACTATGTAAATTAGGTTTTATAAAGTCTGTTAAGAACAAAATCAAGCTTCTTAATAAAGGTAAGTTGAGTGAGAAATGTGTGTTTTATGTTGACTTTGCATCGGAAGCTGCAAAAAAATCTGTGGTTTTAGTTGGTGGTAGTGTAGAAGTACTATCATAAATAATGAACAGTAAGTCCGCATTTAATAATTTGGATACTGCATTATTGTATAAAGGTGATTTGTTGCAGCGTATATTTTTTACGCTAATCGCTTTAATTTTTTATCGTTTGGGTACTTATGTGCCTATTCCTGGAATTAATCTTGATATAATTAATGATATCTTTCCTAAAGAAGGTTCTGGTGTCTTTGGAGTATTTAATCTGTTTTCTGGTGGTGCATTAGCTAGAATGACAATTTTGGCACTAAGTGTTATGCCGTACATAGTTGCATCTATAGTTATGCAGTTATTATCTTCTGCAATCAAAGGAATTAGTGAAGTTAAGAACGATGGAGAATTGGGACGTCGAAAGATGAGTTCTTACATATATTATATGACTATAGTATTTTGTCTATTTCAATCAGTTGCTATTTTAATAGGATTAGAAAGAATGAATAAGGAAGGAGTACTGATTGTAGTCGAACCTGGTTTTATGTTTCGTACAGTAGGAGCCTTTAGCCTTTTAGGTGGAACGATATTTCTAATATGGCTTGGTGAACAAATTAGTGCTAGTGGTGTAGGTAACGGCATCTCATTAATCATTTTTACAGGTATAATATCAGAATTATATAGTGCTTTTTCGTCACTGTTGACATTGAATAAAAATGGTAGTATATCGTTGCTTATTATACTTTTTATTTTAATAGTATTTTTCTTGCTGTTGCTTTTGGTTATTTTTACGGAGTCTTCTTATAGAAAAGTCATTGTTCAGTATCCTAGAAAGCAGTTTAAAAAGTTACATAATGACGATTTTACTTATATACCGTTAAAGATTAATTTATCTGGTGTAATACCAACTATTTTTGCCAATGCAGTTTTATTGACCCCTATTTCAATTGCAAATTTTTATAGGGGTTATGCTTTTTCTGATTTTATTTTAAATTGCTTTGTAGTAAATAAAGTAATTTATATTATAGCTTATTTAGCACTTATAGTATTTTTCAACTTTTTTACACCAATTTTATATTTAATTCAGAAGAAAATGCTAATTTTCTTAAAAGAAATGGTGGTTTTATACCTGGTAGAAGGCCGGGAAAACATACTTCTGATTACCTTCAAGAAATAGTTGTAAAGTTAACATTTATTGGCTCTGTATATCTAGTGGTTATATGTGCTGTGCCTGAAGTTATAAGATATTATTATAGTATACCGTTTATTTTTGGTGGAACAAGCTTATTGATTATAGTCAATGTTGTTACTGATACTATTATGCAAATACAATCTTACATTTTTTCGAATAGGTATGATAGTTGGATAAAGAAGTATGAGTCTAGAACAAGAAAATTAAGATGATTATTATAATCTTTGGTCCTCCTGGTTCCGGTAAAGGTACTCAGTCAAGTTTTCTAATAGCAAAGTATAACTTAAAGTTAATTTCAGTAGGGAATATATTGAGAAGTATTATATCTAGCAATAGTGAGTTAGGTAAAGAAATAAAGAATACTGTAGAGTCTGGTAATTTAATTCAAGATGAGGTCATATTTGAATTATTATGCAATCAGCTTGCATTGATAGGTGATGATAATTTTTTATTAGATGGTTTTCCGAGAAATCTAAATCAAGCTCATTTTCTAACTCAAATTTTGCAAGAGAAATATAATAGAAATGTGAATATTGTTATTGAGTTAGAGATTGATGATAAGATTGCAATTGATAGATTAAGAAATCGACTTGTATGTCTGGATTGTAAGAACACATATAGTGTATCTTTTTTTAAGAAGAACGATAATCTTGTTTGTATAAAATGTAAAAGGACAAGGCTGAAAAGAAGAATTGATGATTCTGACTTATCTATAATTAGTAAAAGAATAAGCGAGTACTATGTACAAATAGGTGGTTTACGTGAATATTATAAAGATAAATTGTTAACAGTTAATGCTAATCTCAATATTGTTCAGGTGAAACAAAAGATTGAGAGCAAAATTTCTTGTAATTTGATTTGATTCTAAGTTATTTTATGGTATAAGTTAAGAATTATTACTAGTGGAGTATTGGAGTATTAGTGGTACGCGTTGCAGGTGTAAATGTTCCAGTAAAGAAATGTGTTCCTTTTGCATTAACTTATATATATGGTATAGGTATCGCTACTGCAAATACAATTTGCCGTGCTTGTGAAATTAATAAAGGTAAACGTATTTCAGAGTTGCAAGATAAGGATATAGAAAGGATCGGTAATTTCATTAGACAAAATTATACCATAGAAGGTCAACTTAGGAAAGAAGTGGCTATGAATATAAAGTCTTTAGTAGAAATGGGGTGCTATAAAGGAGTGAGGCACAGAAAAGGTTTGCCTGTAAGAGGACAAAGGACTCATACCAATGCTAAGACTCGTAAGGGTAGGTCTCACTTATCTATTGCTGGAAAGAAATAAAATTTGTGGTTATTATGAATTTATGAAGAAGTTCAGAACAGTTAGTAAAAGTACAAAGAAGTTTGTCACTGGAATTGTTCATATTCGTGCAACTTTTAACAATACTTTTATAAATGTAACTGATGTTCAAGGTAACACTTTGTACCAAACTTCTGTTGGTGCACATGGTTTCTCAGGTTCAAGAAAATCTACACCTTATGCTGCGGGGAAAGCTTCAGAATCTGCTGCAAGGATTGCGGTAGAAAAATTTGGTATGAAGGTTGTTTCCGTGATAATATGTGGTCCTGGTTTTGGGGCTGAAGCTGCGGTTAAAGCACTCCAAGGCTGTGGGTTAACAGTAACCTCAATTGCAGATAAAACTGCAATTCCTCATAATGGATGTAGGTTAAGAAAAAAAAGAAGAGTATAGAATATTTAAGAAGGGTATTTTATGTATCGTAATGACAATGTTGCTGTTTTTAGTAGTTTAAGTAAATTGACTAGGCCTAATTCAATCAAGATATTACCAGGTAATTCAAATGAAAAAGGTGATATAGTATTAGAACCATTGGAGAGTGGTTTTGCTTTGACACTTGGTAATGCATTGAGGCGTGTGATGTTATCTTCTCTTATAGGTAGTGCTGTTTATGGAATAAAAATTGAAGGTGTAACTCATGAGTTTACTTCAATTCAAGGGATAAGAGAAGATGTAACTGATATAGTATTGAATGTGGGTATGTTGAGGTGTAAATTGAATGGTACTCTTAATAAGAGCTTAAATTTGAGTGCTAAAGGGCCTTGTCAAGTAGTGGCTGGAATGATAGAAGCTGATGATCAGTGTTCTATTGTTAATAAGAATTTGCTAATATGTACCCTCGGGCAGAATGTGGAGCTCAATATGACTATATATGTAGCTAGTGGAAAAGGCTACCTTCCTGTTACTAAATATAAAGAAAACGAGCTTTTGAAGCTTATTAGTGAACGGGATTTAAAGGGGTTCATCCCAGTTAATGCTTTGTATAGTCCTATTAACAAGGTTTCGTATAAAGCAGAGAATAGTCGTGTTGGTCAAGTTACTGATAAGGATAAGTTGATATTGTCGATTGAAACTGATGGTACAATTTCTCCAAGTCAAGCTGTTGATTCTGCTGCAAGGATATTACAAGAGCAACTGCAGCCCTTTATTAACTCTGATGCGAGTCATAAAAAGTCGTCACAAGTCTCTTCGTCTAGTAGTTATAGAGATTTAGGTTATGATCCTATCTTATTACGTAAGGTAGATGAAATGGAGTTGTCTGTTAGGTCACATAATTGTTTGAAAAATGAAAATGTTACTTATATAGGTGATCTTGTTCAGAGAACGGAGAGTGAAATGTTGAGGACTGCTAATTTTGGCAGAAAGTCTTTGAATGAGATCAAGGCAGTTTTAAATAATTTTGGTTTATCTTTAGGTATGAATGTCCCAGATTGGCCACCTAAGAATATAGATGAATTAGCTAGACAACATACTGATGAAGATTAAATGATATATGAAACATAGAATAAAAAAGCGTAAACTCTCTCGTCGAACTAAGCACAGATTATCGATGCTGAAGAACCTTTCTATTTCCTTAATAAACCATGAGCAGATTATAACTACTTTGCCGAAGGCTAAGGAGCTTCGCCCATATGTGGAAAAATTTATTACAATTGCTAAGAATAAAAATACTTTATATGGCAGAAGGCTTTTACTTTCGCGCCTTCATAATAATAAGTTAGCAGTTGATAAATTACTGGCTTTAGCTAGCCGTTATCAAGATCGTAAAGGTGGGTATTCTAGAATAATAAAGTTTAACACCCGAAAGGGTGATTGTGCTTCAATGGCGGTGGTAGAACTTGTTGATAGGGAGTACTGTAGCAAAAGGTAAAGTTAGTAATAAAAAAAAGAAGAAAGTAAAGTAGTTATAAAAATTAATTATTATTATAATAATCTATTTTTATGGTAAATAGTTTGTACCTTAATTAGAATTTTTTAATTTGATCTTTTGTTATAATAATTATAGATTTATATCTTTAATGAAAAATAATGTCTAGGAGCTTTCTCTTAATTTTTATATTTGTAGTGTTTATGCCGCTATCAAATGTTGATGCAAGAAAATATGTTAGAATTGTTGGATCTTCGACAGTTTTTCCTTTTATCTCATTTATAGCTGAAGACTTCAGTCGTGTATTTTCTTTTAGAACTCCAGTTGTAGAGTCGATAGGAAGTGGCCAAGGATTCAAGATGTTTTGTTCAGGTGTAGGAAAGAACACGCCAGATATCGCTGCTTCATCTCGTCCTATAAAGGAGGCGGAGAGGGAGTTATGTAAAAGAAATAAGGTTAATGAAGTGGTAGAAATCATTATTGGATATGACGGAGTTGTAATTGCAAATTCGAATCAAAGTTATAAGTTTGATTTTACAAAAAAAGATTTGTTCGAAACTTTATCCGCGTATTCCGAAGAAAATGGTAAACTGGTTAGAAATAATAAGAAGTTTTGGTTTGATATAAATCATGTTTTACCAAAAACAGAAATTGAAATTTATGGTCCACATCAAAATACAGGTACGTACAATACTTTGATTAATTTCGTTATGCTTGATCAATACTCATGCATGAATTCAAGAGTTTTTAAAGAGAGCTATAAGGATCCAGAAGAAAGAAAGAAAGCATGCAGTAGTATAAGAGATGATGGAAGATACATAGAAGTTGGAAGTAATGAAAATATAATAATTCAAAAATTGAAAAGTAATAGAAATGCCTTAGGGATATTTAGTTTTAGCTTTTTAGTGAGGAACCAAGATAAAGTACAAGGGAGCACAATTGCAGGAATTGAACCAACTTATGAAAATATATCGTCAGGAAAATATATATTAGCAAGGCCTTTGTATATCTACATAAAAAAAGAGCACTTAAATATCACTGATGGATTAAAAGAGTTCATTAGAGAAGTGATAGATTCAATCAGTGCTAAGAATGAGTACTTATCTAGGCTTGGTCTGATTCCGCTTTCGAATGATGATATAAAGAAAGTTTTAGCAAAAGTTTATAATATAGTGTAATATCTTTTGTTTTAGAAAATAGATCTATAGAAAGTTACTAACGTTTGCAGGTCTTATATTCAATTATGTTTATTACTGAAATATTTCTATTGTTGTTCAGCTTAATGATGGTTATTATTGTTATTACTGATAAGTATTTGTACTACGGATGAAAAATTTTCCTAGCTCGTTTATATAATTACCTGCACATCTAGTTCAACTTTTTTTACTGGGTAAAGTTAAGTAGATTGCATAGAATATCAGCAGTTTTTGCGGTTATCAGTTATATTTGGATTGTTTTTATTCCTGTTTGCAATTATTCTATTTTGGATAGTCTTGAGTTATATTAATGTATTGATTGAAGTAGCATCTGTCTTTTTTTGTTTAGTTATGTTGAAATAGGCTGTTTCTAGAAAATTCTGCTATAGAGAGCAATGCTACATACTGCATAGAAGATTTTGGTATAATTAATTGTTATATAGTGATTGCAGTTTTTTTCTAGATTCTTAAAGTTCTAATTCTTAAATAATTTACTTTATTCTAAGTACTCAAATACTACGAAAAGAAGATTACTAAACACACATAGCCTGATTTCTTGATATACATATTTTTTCTTATTATTTTGGCTGATATTTCATTATTTAACACAAATTTTATGATTTATAATCATATCTTTACTACGTTCATTATAAGAAAAAACTAATCTTGATACTTTGAATAGTAGAAGGTTGCTGACGCACTTATCACATGCATAAATGTTGTCTGGATTGCTATTGCAAATGTTGCAGTAGTGTTTAGTTAATTAAAAAAGTTTTTTTTGCTGCGTTTACGACTCATATATGTACTTGGAAACATGAAGATATTTACAGCCTTTCTCCCATTTTCTACTATTTAAGCTTGAAAAACGTATATGATAGTGTTATTTCACTTAAATCTTTTGTGCTATTATCATGCATGATCTCAGGGTCTATGTAAAAGGAAACTGGCATGGCTGCTTTTTGTTTCGGCAATAGCGTTTGTTCTTCAAAGCAAAAGCATGCAACTTTGTTAAAATACTTACCTGCTTTAAAAGGTGTGACGTTGTATACTGCCATTCCAAACGAAAGCTGATCAGATAAATTTTTTGCGTAATAGAAAGCTAAATTTTGTTCTCCTATGTTCACATCAATGTAGCTAGTTTCTGGGTAAAATTTCCATAATAAATCTGGCATTATATCAGCGTTAAAATAGACTCTAATTTTTTGATTAGTTATATTTGCTGTTGTGTTGATTACTTTTCTCGTTGTGCCGCCATACCCGGTAACTTTACAAAAGGTACTATATAGTGGTACCGAAATGTATGTAAGACATAGCATTAATACCACTAAGGATATCAAAAAAAAAGCTATAGAACCTTTACTATTTCCTCTTAAGAAGGAAAACATCTAGTCTCTATTATTAAATAAGTTAAGTAACCTAAGTAAATTGAGGAAGATATTGATAAAGTCGAAATAAAGATTAGTTGCACCAAGTATAGCTAGTTTAGTGGCTGCGAGTTCTGATCCATCATTGTACCTATAATAGATATCTTTTATCCTTTGAGCATCGTATGCAGTAATTAGAGTAAAAATTATTACTGATATGAACGATATTGCAAAATAGAGAGAACTGCTTTCAAGAAATGAATTAACTATGGACGCAATGATTAATCCCCAGATTCCCATAATTAGAAAAGAACCCATGCTAGTCAGATCTTTTCTTGTAGTATTACCATATAAAGCCATGGAGCCAAACATAAACGATGTAATAAAAAATGCTCTTGCTATATTTTTTGCTATATAAACTATGAAGATATGGGATAAGGAAAGCCCCATTAAGACTGAGAATAAGAGAAATACAGTAACTGTAGACTGAGAGCTCAGATATTGAAGCCTAAAAGACATATAAAATACTAGTGCAACTGGAGAAAGCGTTACTATAAGTGACAGAACTGGACTGGAATAAATTACCTGAAAAAGACCAGAAAACACCGTCAAAAACGCAATAAGTCCAGTGATACCTAAAGCTAGAGCCATGTAATTATATACTTTAGTTAGGTAACTCCTAAGTCCAGCGCTATAATAAATACCTTGAGAGCAAACACCTCGCTCGTTTCTCATGTAAGACATAAATATGACTCCTTTTTATTCCTTAGTATTATTGTAGTACGAAACTGTATCTTTATCAAGCAAAAAAATCACTTTATTATTATATGCGGTGTTTTACTGTATATAGAGTATAATACTATTGCTGCTGCATTTGAAACATTTAAGCTATCAATTGCATTTGACATTGGGATTTTTAAAAGATAGTCACAATTTTCTTTAACTAGTCTCCGCATTCCTTTCTCTTCAGAGCCAAAAATAACTACTCTTTTTTCCCAAAATCTTTTTATTTCATTTATATGCTCTTTAGCATTGCTATCAAACCCATAACACCAGTAGCCGACCTTTTTTAAATGCTCCATAGTTTTTACTATGTTTGTAATGTATATTAGCGGGATAATATCTAATGCTCCACTTGCTGCTTTTGCAATAGATGCATTTTCGCTTGGTGAATAGTTATGAGATAAAATTGCTGCATCAACATTAAAACAAGCTGATGTTCTTAAAATTGACCCTATATTATGTGTGTCAGTGACTTGATCTAAAATAACTATAGTGGAAATTTCGCTTGAGTTTTTAGTTATTTTTTCAATGCTTAAGCTGTGAAGAATAGGAACAACTTTTAAAGAAATTCCTTGGTGATTAGCACTTTTTGGTAAAATTTTGTTAAATATTTCATTTTCTACTAATTGGAATTTAATGCCCTTATTATCTACACATTGCCTAATTTCTTTTTCATGTTCCTTATAAAAACTTTCTGTTATTAATAGTTTTATACACTGCCTATTTTTATTCTTTAGTGCTGACATGCAAGTGTGCTTTCCATACAGCCAAAAACTTTCATTAACTTTTAATGATTTCATTGCACTGTTGGGAATCGTATTCCTGTAAAATAAGTAATATTTTATTATGCTTAGGTATTATTGTAAAGTTGTAAGATATGATTATAGTGTATTTATGTTAAATAATGAGTTAAATTGGCAAAAAAACGTTAAACCAATAAGGTCTGAAAAAGTGACTTTAAGAGTTGATCATAAAGTAAATATAAAATCTATAGTCAGTAAAGATGCATCTTACTTACAAGAAAATTTTCTTAATATTGATAATGGTAACTTGCCATTTTGTCTTGACTACAACACAAAGTTAAAAGTTGATAAAGGAAAATGTTTCATAAGTGATAAACTTGACCTACATGGCTATAGTATAGAGGATGCTTACTATAGATTAGTGGGTTTTATTATTAAAAGTTATCAAGTAGGGAGTAGGTGTTTGTTAATAATTACAGGACAAGGGAATACGGTAGGTAAAACAGATATTATAAAAAATAATTTAAGTAAGTGGTTAAATGATACTAAAATTCAGCATATGGTTCTATACTGTCAACAAGCTACAAAAAAACATGGTGGTAAAGGAGCTTTTTATGTCTTGTTGAGAAAGAATAAAAATCTTAGATTACATAGAAGATTGGCTTAGTTGTTGATGGAGTTTTAAGCATTAATTTGTAAAGAGGTAAAGGTAAGGGTAATTTAGTCGCTTTTTCGTTATTTTAGCTACAAACATTGATGGCCTTTTGGCAAAGTAAGAAAAAGGTAAGAGAGACTTTGGTTAATGTCTATTTTAAAACTGCGACTCAGCTGCATTCTTAATACAACTAACATTTAGTTATAATTTTTTAAAAAATTTACTAGATAAAAAAGAGAACATGAAACACATAGCATAAAAATTAAACATGAGAATTCAACTACGTAATGCTTTCGTCTTTTAATCTGCACAGATTAAAGGTAATTGAGTACTTAGTACCATAATTAAGAGGAACTAGTGAAGTTTATTAAATAGCTTCTTCCATTTCTGCCATGTACAAAAGCAGTCTTTTAACTTTCATATATCCGAAGTAATTCTTGTGCGTTAGCTTTTATTAGAGTAGGGCATTTTCTGTCATTTAATAATGAGTGTAATATTTTAACTGCGCCTTTGATGTCATTATTATGTATTTTTATTATAGCAATGGCTTCTTGACTTGAATAAGGGTACACTATACTTGATTCTAAATTATTAATTTTATCTTCATTTATTTTTTCATTATTGTGAAATAAACTCATTACTTCTAAATATTGTGCTAATTCACGCAGAACATTAGGAATATCTTGATTGTCTGCCATATCGTTGTAAATAGATGCTGCATCTGTTGGTGTTAAATTTGAGATATGGTTAAATGCGCTCTCGAAATTTGCTAAACACTTCCAACTTGAGCCTATTTCCTCTAATAACTTTATATCTTTTTTGGAAAACAATACTTTATAAAACTTATTGCCTGCGATTGTAGATTGTTTTGTGCTATCAATATTATATAATGAGTACAATATGATAATAACTAGAAATGGTATTAATGTAAGTAAAAGGATGTATTTCTTCATAGTAGTACTCTTAGTAAGTGTATATTTATATATTAATGCTTTTGATTTGCAAAAACATATTGACACTATGATTATATCATATAATAATATTTTTAAAGTTGTTTGAATAGTTGAAGATTAAAAAATATTTCTAAAGTAGAAATAAAGACAGCAGTATAAAGCTAAATTATTCTTTATCGGATTTTATCCGATATACCCTCAACCTTTTATAGGTTGAAGTTTAAATTTGAGAGTTTGATCCTGGCTCAGAATGAACGCTGGCGGCAGGCCTAACACATGCAAGTCGAACGGAGTTATGGTATAGCTTGCTATAGTATAACTTAGTGGCAGACGGGTGAGTAATGTATAGGAATCTACCTAGTAGTACGGAACAATTGCTGGAAACGACAACTAATACCGTATACGCCCTACGGGGGAAAGATTTATTGCTATTAGATGAGCCTATATTAGATTAGCTAGTTGGTAGGGTAATGGCCTGCCAAGGCTATGATCTATAGCTGATCTGAGAGGATGGTCAGCCACACTGGAACTGAGATACGGTCCAGACTCCTACGGGAGGCAGCAGTGGGGAATATTGGACAATGGGCGAAAGCTTGATCCAGCCATGCCGCGTGAGTGAAGAAGGCCTTTGGGTTGTAAAGCTCTTTCAGTGAGGAAGATAATGACGGTACTCACAGAAGAAGTCCTGGCTAACTCCGTGCCAGCAGCCGCGGTAATACGGAGAGGGCTAGCGTTATTCGGAATTATTGGGCGTAAAGAGCACGTAGGCTGGTTAGTAAGTTAAAAGTGAAATTCCAAAGCTTAACTTTGGAATTGCTTTTAAAACTGCTGATCTAGAGGTTGAAAGAGGATAGAGGAATTCCTAGTGTAGAGGTGAAATTCGTAAATATTAGGAGGAACACCAGTGGCGAAGGCGTCTATCTGGTTCAAATCTGACGCTGAGGTGCGAAAGCGTGGGGAGCAAACAGGATTAGATACCCTGGTAGTCCACGCTGTAAACGATGAATGTTAAATATGGGGAGATTACTTTCTGTGTTACAGCTAACGCGTTAAACATTCCGCCTGGGGACTACGGTCGCAAGATTAAAACTCAAAGGAATTGACGGGGACCCGCACAAGCGGTGGAGCATGTGGTTTAATTCGATGCAACGCGAAAAACCTTACCACTCCTTGACATGGAAATTATATCTATTCGAAGGGATAGAGTCGGTTCGGCCGGGTTTCACACAGGTGTTGCATGGCTGTCGTCAGCTCGTGTCGTGAGATGTTAGGTTAAGTCCCGCAACGAGCGTAACCCTCATCCTTAGTTACCATCAGGTAATGCTGGGGACTTTAAGGAAACTGCCAGTGATAAACTGGAGGAAGGTGGGGATGACGTCAAGTCATCATGGCCCTTATGGAGTGGGCTACACACGTGCTACAATGGTGGCTACAATGGGCTGCAAAGTCGTGAGGCTAAGCTAATCCCTTAAAAGCCATCTCAGTTCGGATTGCACTCTGCAACTCGAGTGTATGAAGTTGGAATCGCTAGTAATCGTGGATCAGCATGCCACGGTGAATACGTTCTCGGGTCTTGTACACACTGCCCGTCACGCCATGGGAATTGGTTTCACTCGAAGCTAATGACCTAACCGTAAGGAAGGAGTTATTTAAAGTGGGATCAGTGACTGGGGTGAAGTCGTAACAAGGTAGCAGTAGGGGAATCTGCAGCTGGATTACCTCCTTAGGCTTTGTGCATAGCTCACTGCTTTTAATGGTAGTGCTATTATGCACTATACTGCTGTCTTTACTTCTTCTTTGTTTTGATCTTCCTATTCTAATTTCTTGGTATGAGATTTTATGAGTGATAGGCCTCTTTCTCCACATCTACAAATATATAAAATACAAATTACTAATCTTTTCTCTATTATACATAGATTAACTGGTATCTTGCTATTTCTTTTGTTAGTAATGCTTTCTTGGTATTTTATATTACATGTTTATTTTCCTAAACTGTTTATAGTAAAGTACTTAAATGTATTGTTATCTACTCCTATTGCTAAATTAGCTTACGTTTTATGTTTTATAGGTTTCCTATATCATTCTTTTAATGGTATTCGTCATTTATTATGGGATGTTGGGTTTAACTTAAGAATTACTGATGTTTCGAAAAGTGCTATACTACTGACGGTAATGTTGCTTCTTTTTACTATGGCTTTTTTATTTATGTTTATATGAATCAGTTTAGAAATTCAGTACATTATTGGTGGGTACAGCGTGTTTCTGCAGTGGTTTTGCTACTTTTATTCCCCTGGTTTATCTATTTGGGTTTTTATGTATTTTATGCAAATGCTTCTTTACCTTTTAATGAAAAATTACTTCAGGCTATTGATCATCCTCTAGAACTTTTGTTTTTTGTTATATTACTATTTTATATTTTTTGGCATGCAGTTCTTGGAATACAGGTAGTATGCGAAGATTATATACACAGCATACCTATAAAGTTTTTTGTAATTACATGCATAAAGTACTTATCGAGCGTCACTTATATAGTCCTTGCTTTTACAATTTTTTTCTTTTACAGGCATATTTTTTTATAAGATCGTCAACTTTATGTTAATATGTTATTAACGTGTTGGTTTTATTATTGAACTATAGTGCTTATAGTGATCTTAGTTTAATAATATGTTGGAGGTATTAAAGAAAGTAGGAACAAATCTTGTACTAAAGATAAAAGATCTATTTGCTCCATCTGAATCTCAAGTTTACGTCAAAGACCTCAGAAAGGTGATGGTGTACAAAGACGGGCGAAAGTGTCGATATCCAGAGAATTATGATCATATTGTCAGGTTTGGTAAAATCGAAAAAGGTGAAGATAATAATAAGAATATGTATAAGCTTCGTTATGGTGGATATAAATATAATTTAATTTCTGTTTTATCAGATGAAAAAGGAGAACCTTTTAAAACAAGGGACGGTAAAAGTTATTTTACTATTGAATTTTTAGTTGATAAAGGTAAGGTTAATAGAGACAAACATGATTGTAATGACGATTATCGTGGGTTTTATGAGCCATTTAAGTTTAAAAAATTTGATCTTGCAGGACATTTACCAGTTTTTGAGATTGACACTAGTTTACTTAAGTTAATTAATTCTTCTGTACTGACTAAAAAGAAAAAAAGTAAAGAAGGTAAAGTTCAAGAGTTCATTGATGAAAAAGGAAGAAACGGAGAATTGTTATATACTAGTGATTATAAAAAATTAAGCACTAGTTTTTTTGAAATTAGAGCTCAAGGTAATAACCTTGAGCTAGATAAGAGTCTTATATCTGTTTCTGTTGTCTTTATTGCAGGCCTAGCTAAGATTTGTGCTAAGTTGTTAGCTTTCATTCCTATGAAGTTAGCTGAGCATCTAATAAGAAGACAAAATTTAATTGCGAAATCTTGTGGTTATTTTTTATTTACTACTGCAATAATGGTGAAGAACTTGGTAAATATAGGAACTACTATGTTAAAAGCTCCAATTTTATTGTTTGTAGCAAATAAAAAAAAGTATGGTGATGCTTACCTGACTATGTGGAATTGTCAATTACGTGAGTACTGGAAAGAATTCATGAAAGACTTTAGCGTTATTGGAGTTGGAAAAAGGGAAGAATTAAGGGATAAAGATGATGAAAAGATTATAGGAACGTGGAAAGAGCTTAATGTTAGGAAGCTATTTGTTGAAAAAGGCTTAGAAGAGAGAGTAAATAATAGTAGTGAAGATATAAATAAGTCTGAGGAGCAAAGCTTAAATAGAAAGAAATCGCAAAATGAAATTGATAAAAGGATAGCTGAGTTTAGAAATCAGAAGGGCAGCAATGTTTACATTAGGAAAGAGCAAAATAGGAGAAATTCACAGCAAGGGCAAGACGATAAACCACATACGTACTAGTTTGTGATTACTTAAGTTAATATTACCCACTTTCTACTTTAATCGTTTTACGGCAAGAGCTTGTATGTATTTTATCCTTAGCATAAAGTGTTAGTTACTTAGTTAATATCTTAACTAAATGTATTCTATAACACTATGTGGTGGTAGTATATTTTGGCCTTTGTATAAGCCATAAGCCAAAGTAGTTTCAGAAAATATTTAGCTATAATACTCTGTTTTAGAACACTTTGTTTTAAAACTAGGAAACTAGCTGTGTGTTGCCTATAATTGCTATAAATATATGGGTATAAGTTGTTGTGATGAATGAGTTATATGTGTTGCAGAATATGAAGTAATTTTAAACTAGTAAAAGTTGAACAGTATAATTGCTGTACTTTTCTACAATGGAAATAAAATAATGTTGGTTCTGCCTTCAGATTAAAGTAATTTTTATGCTTTCTGCTCAAAAAACATCTTAGATAGTTTATAAGACTGACTTTATGGTCCTTTTTGAGGTGAAGCTTTATTGAATTTGGTTGTGAATATAGCTGTATCGATGTAGTTTATAATTAAAGTGGAGAAGTACTATATAGTGAAGAGAATTCTATAGAGAAACCTGAATGAGTTTAGTAATAGTTGTTACTGGAGTTTTAGCGTGTTTGTGTTTAAAGCAAAGCGCTATATAGGTGAGATTAAAAATTTATTAGATAAAATTTATGAAACAGCAAGATGCTCTAAATCATGACTAAAGAAATTGAGGAATGGAAATTTTGTAGTGTAATTTTAGTGGGTAAAAGTTTTCCTTATTTATAAAGAATCTTTTTATAAATTTGTTAAGCTATATTTCTAAATAATTTCGTCACTATGAAATGAATAGAATATTATATGATGGTCCTATCAGGGGTTAGGCATGATAATTTAGATGACAGGATATATTATAGCAAAAGATTATGTAATAAAGATTCTAAGTAAAGTTTCTCATAAGATTAAAAATAGAAGTATAAGCTTTCTACTTAGGTAGTTGGCTTTTTTAAGTAGAGAGTTTTCTAAATCTAGGAAGGTAAAAATCTCTAGTTTTTAAGTAAAGAAAGGTTTATAATTGTGTGATATTTTAGGGATATAATGCTTAATTTCAAAATGTTTTATAATGTCCATTACCTTTGAAGTTACTATGGCTATTCGCTATTTGCAGGCGAAAAATGCTAAGTTTTGCTCTATAACGACTTTGTTTTCTATTGTTGGCATTGCTCTTGGAGTTGCAACACTAATAGTGGTGATGTCTGTGATGAATGGATTTAAGGTAAAGTTACTTGACTTAATACTTGGTATTGATGGTCATATTAATGTTTATTTCGATAGAAACGTAAATTCAGATTATCGTGCAGTATCGAAATCTATCGAGAAAATTCCAGGTGTATTAAAAGCAATTCCTATGACCAATGATCAAGTTATTGTTGCGGCAAATGATAGAATTGCAAGTAGCATAGTACGAAGCATGTCAACTAAAGACTTATTTTATAATACTACTATTACAGATAATATAATTGTGGGTAATGTGAGAGAATTTGATAAAGGGGTAATAGTAGGAGCTCGATTAGTAGAAGCTTTAAACATTAATTATGGCGATAAAATTGTGCTTATATCGCCTGAAGGATTTGATGCATTATTTGGTGTAATGCCGAAAGTGAAAGAATATGAGGTTGTAGCAATATTTGATATGGGTATGTTCGAGTATGATAGTACTTTAATATATATGCCCATAAAATCAGCACAGGCTTTTTTTAATTATAAAGATAGCGTGAGAAATATAGAAGTATTTGTGGACGACACTGCTAGGGTGAGTGAATTAGCAAGTGCTATAGAAAAAAAAACAGGAATGAAAGCTGAAAGTTGGCAGTTACAACATAGCAACTATTTTCATGCTTTAAAAACTGAAAGGAATGTAATGTTTTTAATTCTTACTTTGATTATAATTGTAGCGGCATTCAATATTGTTTCAAATTTAATGATAATAGTGCAAGAAAAGAAATTCGCAATTGCAATTATGCGAACGTTTGGGGCAACAAGTGGAAGTATTATACGTATATTTTGTACTTGTGGTCTACTTATTGGTCTTGCAGGAACTTGCCTCGGGTGTATTACGGGTATTGTTTTTTCTCTTAACATTGAAAATATTAGAGTATTTTTAGAAAATATTACTAATATTAAACTGCTCGACCCTATGATATACTTTTTTTCAAGTTTGCCAGTAATATTAATTCCTCAAGACGTAGTGAATATTTCTGTACTTGCACTATTCTTGTCATTTTTAGCAACAATTGCTCCTGCATTACAGGCAGCTGCGCAAGATCCTGCGGAGATACTATGTTATGAATGATATTCAACGACAGTATATAAGCTGGTTTTGATTATGGTATTAGGTGTTACTTATATTATGATAAACAGCATAATATTTTTAAAAATGAATCAACGGGAAAACGAAAGTAATATAAAGAGTTTAGCAGAAAGCATAGATGAGTTAAAGATGTTGCTTGATGTTAACCAATCTAGAATAGAAAAAAAAATATTTGAATTAAAGAAAAATTTACTCACTCAATGTGAGCAAGATAATGGTAGTTCAAGGCATAAGAATATTGCAAAATTACTGCTACTTGTGGTTAAAATGAAGGATTCGTTGTTAAAAAAGGAAAAACTTGATGATTATGTAAACGCAGTAAGGCCCTTAATATTAGAACTTGATGATCCAGAGTTAGAAAATGCTCTAAGTGAATTGGGAGGTTTGAAAGAGGTAAGTACTTTACACGAGTTGAGATCGTCTTTTGAGAAAATCATTGATGCTATTAACTACAATAAAAGTATGCTATTTCAAAAAATCATTTCAAACTGGGTAAAGATAAAAGATAAAAATGATCCACTAATGATGAAACTTGTAGAGATTGAGGAGTTAATAAACGATAATGATTGGCAAGGAATAACTACTGTAGTAGGTAATTTAACACACCCAGAATTTAAACCATGGCTTAATAGATTAAATAGTTTTATTATAGCTTATAGGAATATTTCAATAATATATCGGTATTTATTGCAATATATCTCATGATTTATTTTATAGTTCTCACTCTCTCTTTTTTATTTGGCATGTGGATCAAGATGGGTGGTGAAGTAATAAAGTTGGAATCAGGTAGTTACATCATAAGTGTTGATCTGTATTTTATTATTTTCACTTGTGTACTTTTATTATTTTTATTAATTGTACTTATATATTTTTATTTTTTTGTTTTATCAACATTTGCCAGTATGAGAAATAGAAAAAAAGATAGAGAGGAATTGCTTCTTTTTGAAGCTTTGTTTAGTATGGATTTAGGCAATATAGAGAATGCTCACAAGCTAGTTAAGAATTTAAGTAAAGAAAACGATAGATTATCTTTAATAAAGCTCTTTGACTCATGTAAGATGGGAAATTATAGCTTTTTTAGCAGTAGTTTATTAAATATTGCAAATAAAAATCGTAACTTAGCTCTCCTTGTGCTTAATAAGCTAATTGTTCATCTTAAACAAGAAAAAGCAGTCTTTCAAAAATTCATAGAATATTGTTCTAGTTCAATTAACGATAAAATTCTGTCTATTCCCTTTCAAATAGAGGGTTATATATTGCATGAGGATTGGATTAACGCAATTTTGAAGTTAAAGGAAGCTATAAAGTTTAATATTTTTCTTCCCTTTGATTGTGAGAAAATGTTAGCGGTTTTTTATTGTGCTTCGGCAAAACAATATGAAAATAAAGGGAATTACAAGAAAGCTTTGAGGTCTTTATTTAAAGCACAAAGTTATTGTGCAGCTTTTCAGCCAATTAATTATTTAAGAGCAGAGTTATATATTAAACTTGGAAAAATTAGAAAAGCTTCTGTAGTGTTAGAGGAAGAGTATACAGTAAATCCTACTCCCCAATCAGCTAAGATTTACATTAGTTTAAATAGTAAAGGTGCTGAAAAGCTATATAATCTACGTTCTGATTATTATTTTAGTTATTGTTTACTTGCTTTATCTTCAATTAGCTTAAGTAAATATGATCTTGCAAGTCAACATTTAGATATTGCTATGAGAAAAGCTAATTATGTGTCAATCTATCTTATTATGATACAGCTCAAAGTTGCATTACAAGAGTATGAACAAGTAATTTATTGGCTAAACAAAATGGACTCAGAGGCTATATCTGATCCATATTGGAAATGTGCAGATTGTAATAAAAAGCTAAAGCAGTGGGGCTATAAGTGTTCAAGTTGCAATAGCTTTAACTGTGTATATTATGTTCAGTAATATAAGTCATTTTAACTGCTTTTAAGTTAAAGTTTCTTATTGCTGTCTTGTTTATCTATTTTACTGCTTTCTTCTAAAAGAAGTACAGTGTTATTTGTTATATAAAAGATCAAGTGCCGTAATAGAGGTATTATTTGCACGACTTTCTTCATTATGGTTATATTCTTATCATGCCTCTATATAAGGTTCATAATCTAGCTTTTCCATAAGCTTTTTACTTTTTTAGACAAAATTATTTTTGTTTTATTAGTATAATTAACTTTTGTATTTTATACGCATTTTTTCTCTGTTTATTTTGATCTTGTTTATATTCTTTCTCTGCTTTTTGATGCGCTTGCTTATATTATAATACTGTTTTCGATATAGTCTTTTCTTTGCATTTTGTAACTCTTCCTCTGCTACTTGATTTATTGTGCTATCTTTTATATCATTAGTATTTTTCGGTTGCTTCCTCTATAATTTTTTTAAAATGCTGCATTTTTTCTCACACTTCTCCCTTTCATTTAGTGCTTTTTTATTGCATTCACTTTGATAATCTTTATATTGTTTTTATCAAAAATTTTTAATTTCTTACTATTACTGTATACCTTGTAATATAAGTTTACCTTTTCTAAGTATTGCTTCATGCAGTATGTATTTTTTTATACATTCCCTTTACCAAGTTAGACTTGTCAAAAAATTTGTTGAATTGATTCTTTTAAACATAAAATTTCTCTGCATACTAGCTAAATTTAGTTAATATTTTTAATTTAAATATTATTAAGTGTAATGCTTTAGTAACTTTGTTATCCTTTTTTTGGTGTGTACCTTGAGGACACTCACTATGGTTAAGGAAACAATGAGAAGACAGGGTAGGGGGGAAGCTTTATAAACTACTCTTATTTTGATAGTTACAATTAAGGGACCTTACTTCATCAATATAATAAAATAAAGTCTTTTTAGTAAGTTCAAAATCTTCTAAAGTATTTCCTTCACATCTTGCTGTGATGCAATTTTGTGTGTTTGATTCTCTAAGAAGCCACCAGCCTTTGTTATCGTTATTGGTTACTTTAATGCCATCAAACTCTGAAAATATGATATTTTGTTGTTTTAGTGTTTTCTTTATTAATTCAATTATTTGAAATTTTTTTTCGTCTTTAACTACAATCTTCACTTCATGAGTGATATATAATTTTGGTAAATCCTCAATCATCTGAAATAGGCTTTGGTTTTTCTTGAGCAGAATGTCAATAGCTTTGATAGCAGAATACATTCCATCATCAAAACCTAGTTCAGAAAAGAAAAAATGTCCGCTTGACTCACCAGCAAACTTTGCTTCTTCCTCTAGCATTTTCTTCTTAATTAGTGAGTGTCCAGTAGCACAAATAATTACTTGTCCTCCTAACTTGCTGACAAAATCGTGTACTTTCATACTCATTTTTATGTTAGCAATAACTTTGCTTTGTGGATATTCTTCTAGTACTTCACGTGCGAAAATCATAAATAAATGATCGTTGAAAACGATATTGCCCCTATTGTCAATTAAGCACACTCTGTCACTATCGCCATCAAGTGCAATGCCAAGATCACATTTATCTTTTTGTACGATATCGATTAATTGAGCGAGGTTTTTTTCTTCTATAGGATCTGGATCATGTAGTGGAAATGCTCCGTCTATAGAGTTATTAACTACAATATGCGTATGACCAGATAGGATTGTTTCAATGTGCCTTAAAATTCCACTTACTGGACTATTTCCACAATCCCAGGCCATTTTTAGCTTTTGTGTAGTATTGTTGGTCTTTAATGCACTTTTTAATATGCGAATGTATTCGCCATATATATTTATGTTGATTAAGCTTCCAGTTTTTGTACTGTTTTTGATCGGATTGCTTGTAACTTCCCTTATTTCTTGATCTGAGTAGGTTTTTTTACTGCTAAAAAATTTAAAGCCATTATACTTACTGGGGTTATGTGAAGCAGTGATCATAATACCAAGATCTGCTTGTATAATTTGTGTTGCAGTGTAGAGCATGGGTAAAGAACATAGTCCAACACGTGTAACATTTGCTCCGGATAAAGTCAAACCTCTGATTAGTTCTTTTTCTATACTTGGTGAATCTATCCTGCTGTCATAGCCTATACAAACACTGGATACGGTTTGGCCAAATTTTCTGCCTATTTCATATCCATCATTGATCTGGAGATCTTTGCCTACTATACCTCTAATATCATATTTTCTTATAATAGTATTGTCCATACTGTGCTGCTTAGAATAACTACTATATAATATTGTAGACAGATGCTCAAGTTTCTTCTTTATTCATTTGCATAGTTAGTTAACTTTAAGTATATTTTTTAGAAATATTAAGCAATGCCAAGGGAAAAAAGTCTACTTACGTAGAAGAAGAATCAAAGTATGTTTGTTAGAAACCAAAATTTGGATGTGGATAAGCAGAGGAAAAATAATATTTTGAGTTTCATTGAGTCTTGTAGTAATTTTAGGATTTCGTTAAAAGTAGGTTCGAAAATGAAAAAAAAGCTAACGAAGACTATCTCTATTTTAGAGGCTAATATGGAGATTAGATTTGAAGTATGCCTTTAGGAGAAGTTAATCGAGTAACTGTATTCAAGAAAAGTAGTAGTGATGGAAACTATAGTTTCTCTTAACTCTGATTTATGTAAAAAGCCAATTAACTAACAAGATAAAGGTTCTAAAGGGTGATAGTGTAGGTGTGATATTACTACAGCAGTAAGATCTGAGATGGTATAAAGGATAATTGATAAACAGAAATTTGGCGATTCAAGGTTTATGGATCTATTGCCAAAGGAAAAGAAAATAAAATGTTGAGATTAGTTAAACATAATAAAGAAGTTTTTATTAATAGAAAAACTTTGTATCACGCTTTTACTGATATGGTCTAGAATAGAGGAGATCAGCAGATACTAAAGTAAGTAATGTTGACACGAGATCACCTATGTTACCGTAGTGTCTATATCGAGCAGTAATTTATGTTCTTCTCTTGAAGGAAAACTCGCCCTTTCTTTATGGGGAAAGTCTTTGTTTGGTGTTAGTGAGTTTAGTGGTGAAGAAACGCATAAGCGGGGAAAGAAATTAGAAGAAGGAACTGGTATCTTAGGAAAAATACAGAGTTAAAAAACTGTGGTGAGAAAATAGTAGAAGAAGGCTATAAAGAAGCAAGCTTTGGAAGAAAAAGTTAAGAAGCTTAAAAGGCTATAAGTTAAAAAAGAAGACAAAAAAATTGGCTAAAATGATTAAGGCGTTGGGAGTTAGAGCAAAGAATAAGTGAATTGCAGTAAGAGTTAAAAGATAAAGATAGTGAAATAATAGATTTAAAATCTCAATTAGCAGGTAAAAAAGGTAAAGTTCAATTAACAAATAGAATAAAGGAATAGCTGATGTAATAGGTTAGTTAAATAATGAGCAATTAAAGGATCAAGAGTTGGCTGAAGTGTAAATCGGCTACGAAGAGAAAAAGAAGGTTTAGGAAATAAATTAACGATCTAATAGAGAGGTAATAAGTTGCTGGTAGGTAAGCTAAACAAGGGAAATACTTAGAAGAGAGTGGGAAAGCTCTTAGTGTTAGCTCAAAAAAAAGGAAAAATATGTTGTTAGCAATTGCAGAAGAGGAATTGGATTTGTTAAAGAGAATCTAGAGTAATTGCGGAGTAATATTATAGTAAGAAGAAGGTCAGGAGAAACAGTGGCTATGTCAATCCTAAACTGAAGTTTTGAGTATAATGGTAAGGTAGAGTAACGAGAGTAGAATACAAGATTAAGGTGTATAAGCGTGAATAAAAGTTCAAGTGAGAGATTGGTAAATTGAGATAAGAGAATAAAAGTTTAACTGGAGATAAATTAACTATATTTGAACAATTAAAATGTAATGTGAAAGTGGTTAATGAATTAAAGAAAAGTTTAAAGTAATTGCGAGAAGAAAGTAAACAACTACTGTAAAGTGTAAGAATTAATCAACTACCTGTAATAGATGAAAAAGAAGTTATAGAAGTAGGAATTTAACCCCGAAATATTATGATTATGAGTTGACCTATTTAAAAGGGACTTTGATTTTTACAGTAGGAAAAAGTGTAGGTAATCATTTGTAATCGAAAAAAAGAAAAGTTACACTGGCCATTTAATTAGCTCAAATAATTTTACTTCTGATGGTACACAAGACTTTTTTGATGAAAAGCAAAATATTACTGGTGTGGAATTAGAACTATTGCTGCAGGAAACAAAGTTGCAGATATAGAATTCACTTTCAGCAATCCAAAAAAATTACGGCGTAAAGTTTTTGATCTAGCTGTCATAATTTTTATCAATCTGACGTTGGTTTAATGTAAGATTCTGCTAATAAATAGTAGGATGTCAGTAAGCCTCAGCTACTTTAGATATAAATTACTTAGGAAATTTGCTAGAAAAGTAAGACCCACTATGCTGATCCTGACTCTCTAATTCCTTGAACTAGCACTGATAGTCTTTCACTTAGTTTAAGGGCGACTTAGCCATGTGTAAAGGAAAACTTGAAAGGTGTGCAACTACTATAGTCTTATATAATCCACAAAAAAAGACACCTTAAATTTTAAGTTTTTAGTGAAAATTTTACCATTAAATCTTTATACCAGAAGTAGACTTTGTAGTCAAAACACCCTTAACATCAAGACAACGAAGTTGTTAAAATTTGTCAAGTAGTTTTTATAGCTTTTATTTTAAAAACTAATATCGAAGGCTTTAATGATAAAAGAAGGGATTTATAACAGCAAAAGAATGGTAATACATAACAATTTTTAATGTCATTAAAGGGTTTTTTGCTTAAAAATACATTTTATTTATTTATAAATATATTATTTAGTTTATTTACATTGTAGTGAATAAGTTACTGCATAAGTTTTATAATATCATTTATTATCTTTATCGTGCTTTGATTGATACAATTTATAATGACGGAATGGAGCATGCAGGATACTTGTCATTTTTAATTCTATTATCAATATTTCCTTTTCTTATCGTCTTAATGGCTTTGGCATCAATATTTGCAAATTTCTTAGATCAATATAACATTGGCTGGACATCTATAATTGACAATATGCCACAAGACATTTTAGCATCTTTAATGCCGCGCATTGAGGAGATAATATCAGGTCCGCCACACAGTTTATTGACTTTGGCAATTGTAGGAGCTATTTGGACTGCTTCATCAACGGTTGAGGGGCTTAGAACAATATTAAATAAAGCTTATAAAGTTCCGGTTTCGCCTCCTTATGTACTAAGGAGAATATTAAGTATATTGCAATTTTTAGCAATTACGTTTATTATAACTCTAACCATAATATTCTCTGCATCAGTGCCAATGCTAGTAGGTTTTTCCTATAATGGACTGAGTTACATAAAATATCTCCTTATTGAATTTGTACTCTTTATAGTAGTCTCTTGGCTATATTTTATATTGCCAAATATAAAACAAAACCTGTCGGATGTATTTCCTGGATCTTGTATAGCTGTTATGCTTTGGACAATCTCTGCTTTGGTTTTTAAGCAGTACTTAAAAGCTTCCTTTGGCCAACTAGATTTGATATATGGGAGTTTAGGTGGTGTGGTAGTGTCATTACTATTTTTTTATGTAGTAAGTTTAATTTTTATATATGGAGCAAAGTTTAATTTTCAGCTAAAATACTTTAATGGGCTTCATTGAGGAGAAATAGATGGGTAAATTAGAAGGTAAAATAGCTTTAATTACTGGAGCTTCAAGTGAAATAGGGTCTGCTGTTGCAAAAAGGTTTATTAAGGAAGGTGCGTATGTAATTTTAGTTTCAAGATCTGTTGATAATCTTAGGCCGTTATATAGTGAAATTGAAAAACTTGAAGAATTTAAAGAAGGCTCTGTGAAGCTAATTCAGCTTGATCTTTTAGATTTTGAAAATGTAAAGATATTAGCAAATATGATGGAGAGCCTGAAGTTATCAGAGTCTGGAGTACTTGATATATTAGTTGCGTGTATTGGAATTTTAGGTAAGTTAAATCCTGTTCATGACTGCGAACTTGAAGAGCTACAGAATGTAATGAATACAAATTTTATTGCTAATTGGTACTTATTGAAAAACTTAGATCCTGTGCTAAAGAAATCTAGTTCTGGAAGGATAATATTCATGACCTCAGAAGTAACACTTTCTCCATCTTCTTACCCATATTGGATACCTTATGCTGCAAGTAAAGCTGCACTAGAAATCATGGTAAAGATATATGCATCTGAGACAAAACATACAAAACTATGCGTAAATGCTGTGTACCCAGAGGGACCTTTTGACAGCGAAATGTATAAACAAGCCTTTCCTGGAAAGGATATGCCTGAACTAGTGTTATCTGATAAACTAACAGATAAATTTGTGGAATTAGCTTCTGAGGGTTGTGATATATCAGGAAAAATATTGCCATTGAGCAAATCTATTGAATGAGTTATATGAATATCGTTCTTTAGGAAACTATACTAATTTTAAATTACCTATTATTGTTTTCACCTGATTATATAGCTCATAAATTTAATAAAAATTCACATTTATAGGAAAGATTGGTAACATTACTCAAGTAAGGATTGTGTTATATTATGCCAAAATGCACGGATATAGAATCTATATTAGTAATAGGAGCAGGTCCGATAGTTATAGGTCAGGCATGTGAATTTGATTACTCAGGAACTCAAAGTTGTAAAGTATTAAGGAATGAAGGTTATAAAGTTATTCTAGTGAACTCTAATCCTGCAACTATAATGACAGATCCTGAATTTTCTGATGCAACGTATATTGAACCTATACTACCTGAGATCATAGAAAAAATCTTAATTAAGGAAAAGCCGGATGCAATATTACCAACTATGGGTGGGCAAACTGCTTTGAATTGTGCAATGAAGCTTGCAGATGATGGAATATTGGATACATATAACGTAAAGCTTATCGGTGTAAGTAGAAAAGCAGTTAAAAAGGCAGAAGATAGAGAGCTATTTCGTCAGTCTATGGATAAGATAGGGCTGAAGTATCCTAAAAGTATGATTATAAGAAATCAAAGGCAAATAAAGGAAGCTTTAGATTATGTCGGGTTGCCTGCAATTATCCGTTCATCATTTACTCTTGGCGGTGTAGGCAGTGGTATAGCATATAATAAGGAAGAGTTTTTCAACATTGCAGAAAACTCCTTGAAAGTTTCACCAATAAATGGAGTTCAGATAGATGAATCCATTATTGGTTGGAAAGAGTACGAAATGGAAGTTATTCGTGATTGTAAAGATAACTGTATAGTGGTCTGTTCAATAGAGAATGTTGATCCTATGGGAGTTCATACAGGTGATAGCATTACTGTTGCTCCTGCTTTAACTCTACGCGATGCGGAGTATCAACAAATGAGAAATGCGTCTATAGCAGTACTTAGAGAGATTGATGTTAGTGCTGGTGGTGCAAATGTTCAATTTGCAGTTAATCCTAAAGAAGATGGGAGCCTTGTTGTGATTGAAATGAATCCAAGGGTTTCTCGCTCTTCTGCGCTTGCCTCAAAAGCAACAGGCTATCCAATAGCAAAAGTTGCAACTAAGCTTGCTATTGGGTATTCGCTTGATGAAATACGCAATGACTGTGCACCAACTATACCTGCTGCATTTGAACCGGTGGTTGATTATATTGTCACTAAAATTCCTCGTTTTGAGTTTGAAAAATTTAAGGGAACAGATTGTGAATTATCAACTTCTATGAAATCAGTGGGAGAAGTAATGTCCATAGGACGTACTTTTAATGAATCAATACAGAAAGCTTTCCGTTCACTTGAAACTGGTCTTACAGGACTTGATGAAGTGTTTTCTAATGGCACAGATGTTAATCATATAAAATCTCAATTAGCAAAATTACTACCAAACAGATTACTGGCTGCTGCTGATGCAATGCGTCATGGAATGAGTATAGAAGAAATAAATTCGATTACAAGGTATGATCCATGGTTTTTACAGAATATACAGCAAATTATTTTAGCTGAACAGAAAATTAAGGAAACCGGTTTGCCTGAAGCTGCACACGAGATATTAGAACTAAAAAAGATGGGATTTTCGGATGCAAGGTTGGCAAGTTTAAGCAATAAATCTACTTCTGTCATTGATGTAGCTGACACTGAGATCCAAATGCAGATTTCGGCTTCAAGTGCTAGAACTATGCCAGATCGGATAGAGCAGATTGAAGCAATAAGAAAAAAGTTTAGCATCAAACCTGTTTATAAACGCGTAGATACTTGTGCAGCTGAATTTGAGTCTAGTACTGCTTATATGTATGGGTGTTATGAAGGAGAGGTTATGAATAAGGCAGAATGCGAAGCAAATGTTTCCGACCGAAAGAAGGTTGTCATTTTAGGTAGTGGACCAAACCGTATTGGTCAAGGTATTGAGTTCGATTATGCATGTGTGCATGCAGTTTCCGCTGCTAAAGAAATGGGATATGAAACAATAATGATTAATTGTAACCCTGAAACTGTTTCAACTGATTATGATACTGCTGATCGTTTATATTTTGCTTCATTAACTGAAGAGGATGTACTTGAGGTGCTAAGTAAAGAGCAGGAAAACGGCACACTGGTTGGTGTTATAGTCCAAATAGGTGGTCAGACGCCTTTAAAATTAGCCAAAACGTTAAATGAAAGGGGTTTTAATATCTTAGGTACATCTTTTGATTCTATAGACCTTGCTGAAGATCGTATGAGATTTAGGAACCTTATTTTGCAACTTAATTTAAAACAACCTGAAAGTTCTATCTGTTCTTCGGTGGAAGAAGCATTAGCTAATGCAGAGAAAATTGGGTTCCCATTAGTGGTTAGGCCATCCTATGTTTTGGGTGGTCAATCTATGTCAATCAAACATGATATTGATAGCTTTAAGGAATATGTCCTTAGTCAAACTAAAATTTTTGGACATGGCTCGTTGTTGCTTGATAAATTTTTGGTAAATGCAATTGAAATTGATGTTGATGCTATATGTGATGGGGAAAGAGTTTTCGTTGCAGGGGTTATGGAACATATTGAGGAGGCTGGAATTCATTCCGGTGATTCAACTTGTTCGATACCAGCAAATACATTAAGTGATAAAATTGTGAAGGAAATTAAGCTGCAAACTAAAAGAATAGCTCTTGAATTAAAAGTTAAAGGTCTGATAAATATTCAATTTGCCGTTCAAGAAAGTGACATATATATACTTGAAGTGAACTTAAGGGCTAGTCGCACAGTTCCTTTTATTTCTAAGGCAATCAATATTCCTATCGCGAAGCTTGCTGCTCAAGTTATTTTAGGTAAAAAGTTAGACCAAGAAAAAAAATCTATTGATCACTTTGCAGTTAAAGCTGCTGTTTTTCCGTTTTCCCGTTTTTTAGGAGTTGATGCCCTACTTGGTCCTGAGATGAAGTCAACAGGAGAAGTGATGGGAATTGACTCATCCTTCGAAGCTGCGCTTGCGAAAGCGTACATGGCTGCAGGATATAAGTTACCAACGGAAGGAAAAGCTCTAATTTCAGTGAAGGATGATGATAAAGAGTATATATTGTCAGTTGCACAAATGTTGGAAGAGCTGGGTTTCGAGATATATGCTACTAAAGGTACAGCTTTGTACCTGAATAATAATGGTATAGCTGCAGAAGCTGTGAATAAGGTGAGAGAAGGCAGACCTCATATAGTTGATATGCTTAAAGATGGAAAAATAAATCTGGTAATTAATACTTCAAAAGGTGTAAAATCAGTTTCAGATAGCAAAGATGTTCGCA
The DNA here is from genome assembly GCF_000306885.1 of Wolbachia endosymbiont of Onchocerca ochengi. Lineage (GTDB taxonomy): Bacteria > Pseudomonadota > Alphaproteobacteria > Rickettsiales > Anaplasmataceae > Wolbachia. Next base: position 904,371 of record NC_018267.1, on the reverse strand, counting down.
CAACTGCTATTTCGCAAAACATCGCTTATAGCACTACAGCTTCTGGGGGCAGAGCACTAGTGCTTGCAATCCAATATTTAAAGAATAGCAAGCTGGAAGTGAAGTCATTACAACAGATACAGAATATTTAAATGCTAAAAATGAAATAATTTTGTATACATAGTTTTAATATTTTTGGAGTAGAATTTTCTTTACTTGTACTAATGAAGTTAAAATTTGTTGGCATTATATTACGATGCATTTACTATAAAGTTATATATCTAAATTGGAGAAGAAAAAGCTAATAGAGTAAGCTTAAGCTCTGTAGGAAACTTATATGCGGGAGTGATGAGACTTGAACCCATGACCTCATGCGTGACAGGCATGCGCTCTAACCAACTGAGCTACACCCCCCCCATTTCCTTTTGAAACTTTACTTTTAAGGCTAATAAATATGCTTCATTTTGTCAATATTTTTTTATTTGCATTTTAATCTTCTTTATATTACCATGAAAGTAATTTAATTTCACATATGGCTCATACAAATAGCCTTGTTACGGTTGTGCCATGTAAAGATGAACTATTTTGAGGGATTGGAATGGTAAATTTGCCTGAAGTTACTGTGCGTGATTTAGCTGGATCTGGTGTGCATTTTGGTCATAAAATTAGTCGATGGAATGCAAAAATGGCTCCGTATATATATGGAGTGCATCAAGAAAATCGTATACATATAATTGATTTAAGAAAAACACTACCACTGTTACAGGTAGCAATGAGAGCTTTATATGATGTTGCATTTCAAGGTGGCCGCATTTTATTTGTCGGTACGAAATTTCAGGCTTTAGATATTATTGCAAGTGAAGCAATTCGTTGTGGTCAATATTATGTAAATTATCGTTGGCTAGGTGGTATGCTTACTAACTGGGGAACTGTTTCTTCTTCGATAAAAACTCTAATTCAGTGTGAGAAAATTTTAAATGATGAGAATAGCGTTTTAACGAAGAAAGAATTAGGGAATGTTGAAAAGAAAAGGCAAAAACTTGATAAAGCATTAGGTGGCATTAGGGAAATGGGAGCAATTCCAGATATTTTATTTATTATTGATACTAATAAAGAGCACATTGCAGTCAAAGAGGCTAAAAAATTAAGGATTCCAATAGTTGCAGTGCTTGATACTAATTCTAATCCGGATGATATTACTTATCCTATACCAGGGAATGATGACTCAAGAAAATCAGTAGAACTTTATTGTAGGTTAGCTGCTGACTGTATATTAGCTGGGATAGAATCTAGTTTGGCAAAGTCTGGAGTTAAGGTTGGTGATGTAAAGGGTAGTGAGTTTATTCAGGAGAAGGGAAATAATGTTGTGCAAGCTAAAAAGAGGTATAGTAAGGTTCATAAAGGAGATGGAAAGGAGCTAGTGATAGATGAAAATGAATCAAGATAGTATAAGAGAACTGCGCGGTAGAACAGGACTTAGTTTAAGTGACTGTAAAAAAGCATTAGAAGAGTGTGATGGTAGTATTAAAAAAGCCATTGATAGATTACGTACAATAGGACTTACTAAAGCTGATAAAAAGATTGACAGGGTAACTTTAGATGGGCTGGTTGCTATGTATTTAAATAAAAACCGTGGTGTATTGATAGAACTCAATTGTGAAACTGATTTTGTTGCGAGAAATGAAAAGTTTATAGAGTTGATTTCAAACTTAGTATCAATTGCTTATCAAAACCGTTGTACTAGCGTTGGCGATTTAAAAAGTGCTGAGTATGAAGGTATTGGTACAGTGCAAGAAGCTATTATAAATAATACGTCTGTTTTTGGTGAAAAGGTAGAGCTAAGCAAGCTTTGTTACCTGGAAATTAAGGATGGGGTTATTGCTGGCTACGTGCATGGTGATAGTGATATACCTAACTTAGGTAAAACTGGGGCTTTGGTTGCATTGCAGTCATTAGGTGATCAGTTAAAGCTACAGGAAATTGGAAAGCAAATAGCAATGCACATAGTTGCTATGAAGCCTGAAGCTCTTTCTATAGATGATTTAGGTTATACAAAATTGAATAATGAACGTTCTATAGTTGAAGAACAAGTAAATAGCTTAAATAAGCCTGAAGAAGTAACAAAGAGAATAGTAGATGGTCGAATGGTCAAGTATTATGAAGAAGTTGTTTTGCTGGAGCAGAAATTTATCAAAGATAATAGGATAAAAATTTCTGATTTTATAAAGTTGAGTGAATTGAGTGTGAATTCTTCTATTAAATTGTCTGATTATAAGTTATTCATTTTAGGTAATAAAAATTAGTAGTTAGAAATGACTGCTGCAACAGATGAAAAAAGTAAGCTAAAGTACTTTAGGGTATTATTGAAAATTTCTGGTGAAGCTTTAATGGGATCACGACCTTTTGGTCACGACATAAAAGTTATAGATCAATTGTGCAAAGGTATAGCTGATGTTTATAAGCTTGGAGTTCAAGTATGTATTGTAGTTGGTGGTGGTAATATCTTCCGTGGTGCGTCATCTGCATCTTTAAGTAGTTGTGAAAGAGCAAGCAGTGATTATATTGGAATGCTTGCAACTATAATCAATGCTCTAACTTTACAAAACTTTTTAGAAAAAAATTTAGTAAATTCTAGAGTGTTGTCTGCAATACCTATGACCACTATATGTGAGCCTTATATAAGGGAAAAAGCTATTCGTCATTTAGAAAAAGGTAGAGTAGTAATCTTTGCAGCTGGTACTGGTAATCCATTTTTTACTACAGATACAGCTGCAGCTCTACGTGCTATTGAAATGAATTGTGATGTTATCCTGAAAGGCACCCAAGTAAATGGTGTATACTCTGCTGATCCTGAGGAAAATGAAGATGCCATAATGTATGATAGGCTTTCTTATATGGATTTATTAACGCGTGATTTAAAAATTATGGATGCATCAGCCGTCTCTCTTGCGCGTGAGAATTCTATTCCAATTATAGTTTTTTCTTTGAAAGGGGAAAAAATAGTTAATATTATTAAAGGTCTTGGTACTTATACTATAGTTTTATCAGGTTGTAAACGATAGGTAATTTATGTTGAACGAGGTAAAAACTAAAACAAAAGAAAAGATGCTAAAGACTATTCAGTCTTTTCATAATGATATTAAAGGTATACGTACTGGCAGAGCTAACGCATCATTACTAGATGGCATAGTTGTAAACATCTATAGTGGGCATCAAAAACTAAGTCAGGTTGCAGGTATCTCAGTTGCAGATAATAAAACTTTGTCAATTAAAATTTGGGATATTAGTATTATAGGTGAAGTAAAAAATGCTATATTAAGTGCTAATTTAAACTTAAACCCTGTTGTTGAAGGTAATGCTATACGTGTAACTCTTCCAGATCTAACGCAAGAAACTCGTGAAAGATTAGTAAAATTATTGAACCAGTTTGCTGAAAATGCGCGGGTTGCTATTAGAAATATACGTAGAGATGCTATGGAAGAAATAGAGAAAATGCAGGAGAGTAAAGAAATCTCAGAGGATGATTTTCATGGTGCTAAAAAGCAAATACAAAATATTACTGATGATAATATCGAAAAGATTGATGATGAATTGTCTATTAAAGAAAAGGAGATATTGCATTGCTAAGTTGATATGAAAGAAGCCTTCGATAGTGAGGAAAAACAAATTACTTTAAAAGGTGTTATACGGGTAGCTGATGCGCGACTGTGTAAGTGTTGTGGTTTAAGAATAGTTTCTGCCAAGAAGGATGTCATCTCAGTTTTCCGATACTTGGATTCAGCTTTTAGTAACTTTATTAAGAAAGTTATATTTTGTAACATAAGACCAGCTGCTTTTATGCTCATCAACTTGATGTGCTTATTGTTTACAATCAAGGTTTCTGGATCTCAGTATCGGAATATTGAGATGATGCTTTCCAGGTACCTGCTGAAATCAAAAGAATTTTCACTTAAGTCAAAACCTGGTTAAATTTGAATGTTAAATTTAGAGTCTCTACCAAAACATTTAGCGATCATAATGGATGGTAATAGTAGATGGGCAAACAAGCAGGGGAAAATAAAAATTGATGGTTATAGAAAAGGTAGTGAGGTTGCATACGATATTGCTAAGTATTGTATAACTTTAACCATACCATGTTTAACTTTATATGCATTTTCTATGGAAAATTGGCTCAGGCCTAAAGAAGAAATTGATTGCATATTTGATTTACTTTACTTTGCTTTGACAGATAAAGATAAAGTTAATTTTATTTGTAACTATAATATTAAATTGAATTTTGTTGGAAATTTAAATTTGTTACCTCAAAAAGTATTTGATCAAATAAAAAAAGTGGAAGAAATGACTCGTAAGAATGATAGCTTATTACTTACTGTAGCGGTTAGCTATGGAGCAAAACAAGAAATTATACATGCTATAAGTAACATTATAAAAGAAAATATTGATTCTGTGTCAGAGGACAGATTTGAAAAATTTTTGTATACTAAAGATTTGCCAAAGTTAGACTTATTAATTCGCACTGGTGGTGAAAAAAGGTTAAGTAACTTTTTATTATGGCAAGCAGCTTACGCTGAATTATATTTTTGTGATACTTTGTGGCCTGATTTTTCTTGTCAAGATTTGAGCAGAGCATTAGAAGACTATGCAAAAAGAGAGAAAAGATATGGTAGATAACAACTTTATAATTAGAGTACTGTCTTCAATAATAATATTGCTTATATTCTTTTTTGCTATATATTTCAATGATTTATCATTTTACCTACTGGTTCTTTCGATAGCAGTTCTATCTTCTTTTGAATGGTATAATCTAACTCAGGGGAACAGGATCTTATATGTTTTCGCGTTGTTATTGATTGCACTACCGAATGCTTCGTTGATATACCTATATAATCTACCACAAGGGAAATACACATTAGTATGGCTCATCTTAACAATTTGGAATATTGATATTACTGCGTATCTGTTTGGCAAGAATTTTGGTGGAGCTAGAATTTGCTCAATTGTTAGTCCTGGAAAAACTTGGTCAGGATTTTTTGGTGCAACCTTAGCTGGAATGATATGCGCGATTCTTGGATCAGTATTTTTAGGTCTATTTTCAATCTTTTATTCTCCAATAATCGGACTTATAGTTGCTATTCTAGCACAACTTGGCGATTTCACTGAATCTCTTATTAAAAGAGCTTATAATGTTAAAGATAGTGGAAGTATGATACCTGGCCATGGAGGAATACTTGATCGTATGGACAGCTTCATTTTCACTGCTCCTCTTATTGCTATCTGTATAAATTAGCTAACTTTAAAAAGTGGAATGCTGTTAAAGTTCACCCATGGATTTTTCTCCTTTTATTGGCTGCTTCCATAATAGATTTATCAGCGGGTTTAGGTTCTTTAGATTTAAATTCTTCATCCATTAGCTTATTACAATAAGGACAAAATGTTTTTCCTTTTTCTTTATATAAATATATTAGCGGATGACCAGAACCATTATCGTTCTCATCGCCGCGGCAACAAACTATTATTACACTATTATTCCTTACTTCTGTCATGTTGCTCCTTTGGTTTATAATATTTTATGTATTAAATATATATATATATATATATATATTTGGGAGTGGAAAATAAATACTATTCTTCACTTCTTGCTTTATTCATGTTGAAGTTAATCAACTCTTTTGAACTCTTTCTAGAGCAAATTTGCTAACACTTTCTCCTAATCCTGCTATTTTTTTTACAAAACTTGATGAGATAAATTGAGTGTCTTTAGAGCAGGAGGAAATATAGTCTCAATTTTATGGGAAGTTTATAATTTACCATGCTTGTATGTAGCTTTGCGTTAAAAGTAGTGTATGTGTACTTATTAGTGTTTTCTATAATGTTAATTAATAATTTACTAACTAGTTTATATTCCCTTTTTATTATGCCAATATGCCCAAAGGTTATAGGGTCAAGTATGCTAGGATAAATTTCTATTTTATTGTCAGTGTCCACTTTTTATTTTTATAAAAATTGCTTTAAAAACTTTTAATAGACATGATAACATTTTTTATTTAAGAATGAAAGCACATGATGGCCTGATAGCTCAGTTGGTAGAGCAAAGGACTGAAAATCCTTGTGTCGCTGGTTCAATTCCTGCTCAGGCCACTTTCTCCTTCTTACCAAATTTACTTTTTGTTGCAAAATGTTTTATTATTGTATTATAATACTTATATAAGTATAGGTATTAGGTAGGTTATAACGTGTAAGTATTATAACAAGGTATTTAGTATCTTATTAGGTGTAATTCTGTTGTTCAATAGCATTGCTTATGCAAGTGCTAGTGGAAGTTTACATCTAATAAATGGTAGTATAGTTGTTGGTTTATTGAAAACAGAGGAAAAAACATATCCGTGTGAGATTAATTTATCTCGAAATATCTATGAAATGTTTAATAATTGGAAAGTTAGGACTGTTTTGATTGATTGTGATAAGATAATTAGCCTTAAAAAAATCCAGACAGAGTCACTTAATTTTACGGAACAGGATGAAATATTAGCAAGAAAACTGATATTAGAGAGAGTAAAAGTTGAAGTTGCAAAATTCATTGAAGAGCACAAAATAAATAGGATATTTATTCTAGGAAATTATTGTAATTTGTACTTAGAACAATTTTTTCTTGCTCCATGCCACCAACTTGTTACTGAAGCAATTGTGGAAATAGTGAATAATAATCCTGCAATTCACTTGCTTAGTATATGTGGTGGTTTGCAATGCATTATGAATACAAAAGGGATTGAAGTAGTAAATGTGGCAAATCTTGTGAGCGATGAAGAGAAGCAAAGGTTTCATTTAAGATCAACACCTAATCTACAGCAGCAAGAAAATGTACCTCTTCAGCAGATAAAGATAATTCCAAATAGCCACTTAGCAAAAGTGGTAGCTAAATTTTTACCACCTAATGAGAATGGCTGGTTTTTAACATATTTTCCGGATGCTCATTCAGGGGAAGTGAGTAATACGTCAGAAAATAGAAAGAAGTTGGAGTCACTTGGTTATAAAGTTGCAGCATTTTCCAATAATGGAGTAATAGAGGCTATTGAAGATAAGTATGGTAATATTTGCTTTCGAAGCCATCTGGAAGCACTTACTGTAAAATTGGATAAAAGCCTCTATTTATTAGATCACAAGGCGCGTTATGTTTCAACGTTAGTTGCTATGGCGATTATAAATGATTTTCTTTATCGAATTTAATAGAAAACTTTCTGAGATCGATATCATCATACCAGTATGTGATGCTAGAATCTACTCCTTATTATGCAGCTACTTGGTTAAAAGTGAATTCTTTGGGTCCTAGTATCAAGTGCTTTGAGGTAACAGAAAAAAAAGAGCTGCTTGGATGACTTTCTTATGATAAACAATGTTTTATAATCGTAGGTGAAGTTGTAGATAATAAAGTGAAACTATAAATTCAACAAAAAAATTGCTTAGCATATTTTTGTAGTTCCATTGTAATTAACAGTAATAATGTTTTAGAATCAGAATTTGTTTTTGCTTGCAAGTTTTTTTTGTTGAACGATAAAACTATGTAAAAAATGTAGTGTATCCCTTCTTCAATGAAGGCAGGTGTATATATATTTCTATTGTATTTATATTATGTTTTTCTATCTCTTAGAGGTTCTATTAGCTATGACTAACTTTTGTGTAGCTTATTAAATTGTATAGTCTATTGTCAGTATAGCATAGTATATATTATTGGCATTGTAGATTAAAAAAATTTTTATAGTGGCTATACATATATACAAATATTTGTTTTGCTAAGATAATGCGTACAAAAACGACGCCATGAAAGTAACTGACGCTATATATAGCTTTTTTTGAACTTCAGTGTCAACTACTTAGATAGCAAAAAGCAATGTGCTGGGGTGAAAGATGCTCTATCATGGAGTTTACTATGTGGGTTAACTTTCAGTCCAACAGTTTAAAAAAAATCTATTAAAAGAGAGGATTGTTATGTCTATAATGATTTTATCATTAATTTTAGGCTAAATTGGCAGCATTTTTAGTCTAGTTAGGTTATCGGTTTAGAGTCTGAACTCTTTTTTTGGTGAACAGCTCAGTAATGCAATATTTGTAGTCTTGATGCCGAACAAAAGGTAATGTGTAGACAAAGCTAAAAAATCTGTAAGCTTGAACCTTAATCTGCGGTAGGACAGTTTCAATTATCTATGGAACTATTCATGTTGTAGAGGAAATATTATTTAAATTCAACTAATGAAAAAAGAGGAGATGACCGACTGAAATGATATGGGTGTCGTGTATAACTACTATGTAACGCTTGCAATTACAAGTTGCAAAAGAGAAGTAAAAGAATTAAATAAGTACTGAGCAGGTACAAAGTTGTTGAGTTTTGATGAAATAGAGTATGTTTTTACAGCAGTGCAGAAGGTCAGAATCCTGATCCATTTCGCAATTGAAGGAATATCTTGTATAGATATCAAGAGTTTTCCTTTGAAAGACTATGGTAACTATGTTCAGATATTTATTTTTAAAGTGTAAACTGTATTATGGCTAAGTGAATTTTCAGTAATGAAAAACATTAGGAATATCACAATATCATATTCAAAAAAGTTTATGTATGATACAAAATATAAAAGAAAGTTGTGTAAGAAAGGGTAAAGTAGCAACCAGTGTACCTAAATATGGACTAGCGTAAAAAGGGTGGATTATGAAGTTACCTAAAAAAGCATTGCGCTTTTTTTTAGATTAACTAAAAGAAGGTTTATTAAACCTTAAGTAAGTGGGTGTCAATAATGGTTAGTTAGTTTGTATAAGCGATTTGAATATCAAAGATTGTAAAGTATACTCTGTAGTTGAGTTTAAGGGTAATTCTATAGTGGTGCCTGTGATGATAAGTGGGGCAATTAAAGATAGTACTCAGCTAATTTCAAAAGATAGTGGCAAATCAACAATGTGGTGTTGAGTAAGGACATTTGTTTCTCACTTACTGATGGTTTCAAACCTTCTTTTTGTTTTTTTATTCTGCGAAGGTGTAGTTAATAGCTTGAATAATGAAGTTAGGTATAATTACTTCTATGATTATTTAAAGAGCGAACTAAGAGAGTAAAGTATAATGACAACAAATATGCAATAAGAAAATATGGAGAAATAGTAAAGTGAAGCTCACATAAATCCTGGTAGTAGTAAAACAAAGTGAAACCAAAAATGAAAAAATATGGGTTACTAAATATTGATTTCCTAATTCAAATGAAGAGTGATCTTTCTTTTACATAAAACTGCAATTGAAGGGATGATAAAAAAGTGGTAGAATTCAGAAATAGTGGGAAAAATGTTTTCTTGGTATGGAATACAAGGTTATTTTCTTGTTTCTCTAATTTATCTGATGTGTGTGCTGACTTACTATAACTGAAGGCGTGGTGTTTGATTTCAGGAAAAAGTTTCGCAGCTAATATTTCTTTCAGAGTTCTATCTAATCTACTGTAAAATGCTGATTTTAAAAAGTAATTATTTTGATGTAAGTGAGACGTTAAAGGGCGTTATTTAAATATGGCATAAACAATTAACAATCCGTAAATTCAATGATTAAGATGTTGTAAAGTCACTTTTTTTGATGTAGCTGAGCAGAACTCTAAGTTTGAAGTAGTCTAAAAGAACAGAGGAGCTGTTGTACAACATAAAATATCAGTTGATAAAAAGTTGTTTTTAATCACAGTTTAAGGCTGATATAACTTATTAATGTTAGAATTGGGCAGACTTGAACAATCAGTCAACGTTGTCTATTTTAACCGTAATTTTGACTGTCTAGTTGATATTAAGTATTTCTGACTACCAAATCAAAATGTTGTCATAATAGTTGAAATCCTGCACTTATGAAGGAAGGGCGCAAAAACATAGCCAAAGTTTTACTTTATTTTTTTTGTGCAGGGGAGAAATGTATGCAATTTAAAGCTGCCAATAAAACATGCGTGGCTTTCACCGTGAGGTGAAATAACAGTTTTAGATAATAGGGAAAGTATACTATAAAAAAGAATTGTAAAAACAAAATTTAAAGACATGTATATTTAGGTAAGTAGTGTTAGTTATGACCGTTCCATATACATAAACTCTTCTTTCCTTAATAAGATTATTTATTCTTTTAAAATACCTTTTTTTTTGCATCAAAAAACCATAATATAGAAACGATAGATTTATGGTATATTATACTAAAGGTAATACTGCAAGCTTTACTTTAGTTAGTAAGGGAGAAAATTGAAAAGAAGCGATACTTTTTATTTTTTATAACAGTAATAAGAATTATAAACCTATCGCAGGTACAAATGAACAGTCTACTTGTGATATGTAATGGAGTATATTAATAAAAGAATTACAGTTGAATTTTGGTGAGCTGTCTGTTATACATTCATGCTGATTGAAAAAGAAGTAATAAAAATTCAAAGCGCCAAGCTTATAGATAAAAATGAGTTAAGCTTAGCAATTTAATTCGGTGGTAATGAGGCACTAAAGAATGTAACTGTACCGCAGGTGAAATTTTACTCTACTTGATGCTTCAATAATATCTTTTTAAGCGCAACCAGAAAAATGGCTTGTTTTTAAAACGGCAACCTATACCTATGATGACTTATTGGGTAATATAGAGACGGAAGCCTTGATCTTAGGGCTTAGAATAAATAATTTAAGTGAAATATTAAAATTCGCCATTTGACAAAAGGATCAATAATTTGAGCCGTAACGTTTATAGAGATACTGACCATAAGAAGAGCTGCTGTTTTCATCTATTAAACGTTTTTTCTTTGCTCATATGCTAGTAGCTCTTCTCTCGGCAAATTAATAAACTTACTTACCTCTTCATGAGCTTGTTTTATTATTAGGTTATTCTTGTTATTTATCTAAGTTCTTTTCTTTTAATTTCTGCTGTATATTAAAGAAATGATACCACTTTTCTATTATACTCCTCAGTTATTCTTCTTTTGTTTTTATAAATTTTTGCAGCTCAATAGATATGAAATAAAGGTTCTTTAAGTCGTGTTCACTAGTGTTCTCATTCTGAATAATATAAATATAATTTGATTTGTGATTAGCCTTATCTGGAAAAATGCTTCAGTTAGCAACAGATATAAAGGTGAATTTCTTGAGGTTATGATAATTATTGTTTCCTTGATCTACTTTTAACTTGAGTAAATTTTAGCTACGTGACATTGAGTATGCTTTCAAGATCTTTAGCTTATTGAACAACTAACTATGTTCTTCTGTATCTAGAGCTTAGAAAAGCTTTATAAGAAATATCAACAGTAACCCCGCTTTTTAACATCAATCTCAAAATATAAATAAGTAGCTAAAAACATCAAGAAACTTCAGAAGATCTGTAAAAAGTCTTTAAAATGACATTGAATTATATATTCTCATTGAGAATCATTTAATGATTTGTTATTTATACTTTACTGACGTTATTACAAGAAACTCTGTTGCTAAGTTTTGCAAAATTTATTACCCTATGATTTCAAGTCCAGACGAGCTTATTGAAATCATGTATATAGTATATTTGTGAGTAAAGGACCAATGAGAGAAAAGTTGATATATTACTTTAGCCAAATTAAGTGTGAAGGTAATGCAGAAATGAAAAATCTGCTAGGAGGAAAAGGTGCAAATTTGGCAGAAATGTGTAAAATTGGTGTTCCCGTTCCACCTGGTTTCACAATCTCCACCTCTGCCTGTAAGCAGGGACTATCTGACAATTTGTGTAATGAAATCAAAAGATACATGGTGATGCTCGAAAGTGACGTTGGGTGTAAATTTGGAGGCTCGGATAATCCTTTATTAGTTTCTATACGCTCTGGTAGCGTAAATTCAATGCCGGGTATGCTTGATACAATTTTGAATGTTGGTCTAAATGATGTAACTGTTGTTGGACTTGCAAAAAAAAGTGGAGAACGCTTTGCCTATGATAGCTACTGTCGTTTCATCATAATGTACTCGAGTGTTGTACTGAAGCTTGACTATCACTTGTTTCAGAGTGTTATTGATAATGAAAAACAAAAGAGAGGAGTGAAAAATTTAGCTGACTTTAGTATTAGTATTTTAAAGAAGATTATTACTCATTTTATGAAAATAGTATATGAAAAAACTGAAAAACATTTTCCGCAGAGTGTTGAAGAACAGTTGTTCAGCTCGGTGAATGCAGTATTTTTTTCTTGGCAGAATGATAGAGCTGTTTCCTATAGAAAGATAAATAATATTCCTGAAGCCTTTGGAACTGCAGTGAATGTACAAGCAATGGTTTTTGGTAATTTAAATAATAATTCTGCGACTGGTGTGGTATTTACGCGTGATCCTTCAACTGGAGTAAAGAAATTTTTTGGTGAATTTTTGGTCAATGCTCAAGGTGAAGATGTGGTTTCAGGTATTTACACTCCTATGTCGATTAATGGGGAGCAAGAAAATACCATGGAAAAATTGATGCCAAGCGTGTATCGAGAATTGTGCGATGTATGTGAAAAACTTGAAGCACACTATAAAGACATGCAGGACGTTGAATTTACTGTTCAGGATGGTAAGTTATGGATTTTGCAAACTAGATCTGGTAAACGCACGGCTGAGGCTACCGTTCGTATAATAGTTGATATGGTAAGCGAAGGAGTGATTACAAAAGGAGAAGGGATATTGAGAATTAATCCAAAGATTTTTGGTAGTTTATTGCATCCGGTTCTTGATATTAAAAGTGATCAAAAAATAATAGGAAAAGGACTGCCGGCTTCTCCTGGTGTTGCTTCTGGGTATGTGGTATTTAGTGCAAATGATGCAGAGAAAGCTGTAGAGCAGGGTAAAAAAGTAGTTTTGGTGAGGCCAGAGACGAGTTCTGAAGATATTAATGGAATGAATGCTGCAAGCGGTATAATAACAGCACGAGGAGGAATGACTTCACATGCCGCTGTTGTTACAAGAGGAATGGGTAAGCCGTGCATTTGTAGTGTAAACGGACTTTATCTAGATAAAGGAGGGAATTTCTTTTCTGTAGGGAATATAAAAGTAAAAAAAGGTGAACCAATTACCATCAATGGAGGGACAGGTGAGGTAATGCTTGGCATTCTTCCTACAATTTTACCTAGATTATCACAGGAATTTAAAACAATAATTAACTGGGTAGATGGAATCAAAACGATTAAAATAAGAGCAAATGCTGATACCCCAAAAGATGCAAGGATTGCTAAAGAATTTGGCGCAGAAGGTATAGGTTTGTGTCGCACAGAACATATGTTTTTTGTTCATGATAGAATTGAGTTTATTCAAAAGTTAATAATAGCTGACGATAAAAATGAAAGAGCAAGTGCATTAAGTAAATTAGAAGAAATGCAAAAATCTGATTTTAAAGAAATATTTTCTATTATGGAGGGTAGAGAGATTACTATACGTTTGCTTGATCCACCTCTGCATGAGTTTTTGCCTAATGATCACTCTATTATAGAAGGGATTGCTAAGTCACTGAATAAGCCCGTTGAGTTAGTAAAAAATAAAATAGCACAGTTATCAGAAAAAAATCCAATGCTTGGCCACAGAGGTTGTAGGCTCGCCATTTCTTATCCTGAAATATATAGCATGCAAATTAGGGCGATACTCAATGCTGCAAATGAGTTAAAAGAAGAGAAAAAGGTAGAAGTTATGCCTGAAATTATGATCCCTTTTGTCATGGATGAGAGAGAGTTGATTCTGATATGCGAGTTGATAAAAAAAGAATCTTCTGTCATCTTGGATGAAATCCAAGCACAGATTCCGATGTCATACACTGAAATGGCACCAGGTAAGGCTTATTCAATTGGAACGATGATAGAGCTGCCACGAGCAGCACTGATTGCTGATAAATTAGCACAACACGCGGAATTTCTTAGTTTTGGCACTAATGATTTAACACAAACAACCATGGGACTTTCAAGAGATGATTCAGTAAACTTTCTTGATTCTTACAGGAAAAATAATATATTTGGAAACGATCCATTTGAAGTACTAGATATTGAAGGGGTAGGCGAGTTAATCAAAATAGCTGCCGAGAAGAGCAAAAAAATGCGAAAAAAGATAAAACTTGGTGTATGTGGAGAGCACGGTGCAGATCCACAATCTATAGAATTTTTCATCAAATCAGGTGTGGATTACGTTTCATGTTCACCTTATAGAGTACCAATCGCAAAATTGGTGGCAGCGCAGTTTAGTGTTAAATCCAAATGTATTAGGTAAATTAAATTTCAGTATCACGTGCTGAAATGACACTTATTTCTAATCTTTCAAATCGCAAAGTTTATATGGTTTTCTAAATTTGTATGCTCGATCTTATTTTTCTCTCATTTCTCTATAACTTGGCAATGTGTGATTTTTTGCATGTAATCTAATAGAATTATTACAGTAGCAATGAATAATACTGTAATGTAACAACTTCAATAGTATCCTTTGCTAATGAGATGTAAAAACTCTCTTTGCTTTTTTGTACTTAGTTTCTTATGTATTTGGTAAAGAGGATTGAGTTTCTATAAGCTATCAGCTTTATTGCTACTTAATATGGCGGTTAAAAGCTATATCTGTTTTTTTTGTTAGTGTAGAAGGCATTGGTTTATTACTAACATTTTCTTTATCATTGTTAGATCTTGTTTCATTTTTTTTATGCTTGGCACAGTAATAACTTGATTAATTTCTTGTTTCCTGTATTGATTTGCATAATGCAATTTTCTTTTGATCATTCTGTATTATAGAATTGTTGTTATTGCTATAGAATTACTTCTAATTGTTAATATAATCTATATAATTCTTTTCTGGGGTTTAACTTTGATTGATGTGCATTAATATTTTGCAGTAGCATAACTTAGAATATCAATATTACTATTATCAGTATAAGAAATAACAGAGCCTAATATAGATTTGCTCTCCTCAGTTTTGATAATGTATATAATATTTTCTCTTGATCGATTATTGCATTAATAATGGTTATTCCTCTTTAAGAGAAGCTTTATAGCATCTAATTTTTCATCTTTGATTGTGTCTGTACTCTAATAATGCGCTTTCCAGCTCAGTACTTTACTTATGTTTGCTCTGAAAGCTAATTTTTTCCTATTATCGGCTTTCGAAGCTGATTAAGTTTATCGTTCTAGCTATATTTAGATGAAATCTCGTAAATCGTTATCTAGCACGGCAACTAACTAATACTTACAATTTTATAACTCCTGTTGGATTCTGCTCCTCGTTATTTTCTTTTGTATCAGATGTGCTTTACTTATCTTTTTTATTTATTATTGATCTAAGCAGTGCAATTACTATATAGGTTGAGAAGTATATAGAATAATTAGGTTAAGTTGTGGAAATCTACTTTAACTTAAAGAGCTTGTTCTAAGAACTTCCTTAAATAGTAATTTGCTTTTTTTAGTTATTTCTGAAAGATTTCTTATATCAGCTTTTAATTTGTGTGTATCATCTATCTATATATTCCAAAAGTAGTTTAATAACTATTGAATCATTACTACTACAATGTTATTACTTAGAACGTTGATTTTCCTCTATCCAAGAGGTTATTTATAACTTCAGCTTGTTATTTTAAAGAATCTTATATCTAATTGTTTATCTTCAATGATCTTGCTTAATATCTCTAATTTTCCTTTGTGACCTATATAATCTAAAAGCATTTTAACTTCCTGAATGTTGTCTTTATAAATAGTATTATTTGAAGCGTTAAGTGTTTCTTTTTTATTTCTATTAGAATTTGTTGCTATCTAAAAGTACCCTTTAAAGCATCAGCTTCTTTATTGTTACAGTGTAACTTAATTGATTTTGATACTTAATTTCATAAGCTATTCCAATTAGTTTTCAGAAATGTACTGCAGTCAATGGTATTACTGGTCCCTTTGAAAGGATAGAACATTAGAAACAGTTTTTTTAGTATAGTATCCTCAAATGAATTAGCAATTTCTTCATCCATCTTTTTCTCTTATGTTAGTTTTTACAAAACTCCTAAGCAGTTATCTCGGAGCTTTAAGTTGTAATTTCCTTTATTTTTTCATAAGTTAAACTATTAGTTATTTCAGATCTTATCAAATATTGCTATGCTTATTTATATTGACTTTTTACAATTAGTTAGAGAATCTTGCAATTTTGGATGGTGTAATATATATTAAATACTTGTTATTCTTAAATAAATGATGGAAGATTTAGCGTACAAATTAATCAAAGTAACTGAAGCTGCAGCACTTGCTGCATATAAATTTGTAGGTTTAGGTAATGAAAAGAAGGCTGATCAAGTTGCAGTTGATGCAATGCGAGCAGTACTGAATTCTATGGAAGTAAATGGTACGATTGTAATTGGCGAAGGTGAGAGAGATAAAGCGCCAATGCTATATATTGGAGAGAGGGTTGGTATAGGGAATGGTCCTGAGATTGATATTGCCGTTGATCCACTCGAAGGTACTACAATTTGTGCTCATTATAAACAAGGAGCAATGTCTGTTCTTGCTGCAACAAAAAAGGGTAATTTTTTGCATGCGCCTGATGTTTATATGGAAAAAATAGCAGTAGGAAGGGGTCTCCCGGAAGGTGTAGTTTCATTAAGAAATAGTGTTGAAGAAAATTTGGGTAATCTAGCTAAGGCAAAAGGGTGTAAAATAAGTAATCTTGTAGTAACTGTGCTTGAACGTGAAAGGCATAATGAATTAATAGCAAAAATTAGAAAGTTAGGAGCGAAAGTTAAACTGATAGATGATGGTGATATTACTGCTGTAGTTTCACTAATAAATGGCAATCATGATATGTATATCGGAATAGGAGGAGCACCAGAAGGAGTGTTAACAGCTGCAGCACTCAGTTCAATCGGCGGACAGATAGAGGGGAGATTAATATTTGATACGTACCAGTTAAAGGAGAAAGCAAGAAGTTTAAATATTGAGGACCTAGAAAAAATCTACACCATAAAAGATATGGTAAGAGATAAATCAGTGTTTATTGTAACTGGAGTAACAAATGGAGAACTTGTAGATGGAGTTAAATTTAGTCATAATACTTGTTTAATTAATTCTTTAATAATTCTACCTAATATGCTGATAAAGTTGCAAACGATAGAGAATTTGTGCCGGTAATGTTACACGCCTAAACTTTAGCTTTTACAGACACTGATACTAGATATATTGCTCATTATTTCATAGTTTAATAGTAGTGTGATGTTATAGTTATTGAAGGATCTTTCTCAAGAAAAGTTAGTTATGCAAAGAATTTTTTAAACGAGTATAAATTTGACAATGATTCTGGAGTACAAATAGTATTAGGTATTATAAAAAGGGCAATTCGTAGTAAGAATGAATGTATTTTTAGGTATGTGATTAGCACAGAGGAACTTGATACAAGAGAGTTTCTAAATGAGAGATTCCGTATAGTGATACTAGTTGCTTTCTTTAATGGGCTTCAAACAATGTACAAGATCAAGTTCACAATATTCATGAAATCTTAATATTAACTTTATTAGTTTCAAGCTAATTTTAGAAATTAGTAGGTATTTTAGTAAAAAAATAAAAGAATAGAAGAAGAGAAAAGTAAAATAAAAAATATACACATACACAGTAATGGTAAAAATAGTAGCAATTCAGAAAAATGATAAGTAATAGAAAAGCTACTACTTTGAAAAGTTTGCAATGTGTAACATTGAGGTTGGTTGAGTGTACAAGATGAGTCTAGAAAAAAACTAAACTATACTGTTGTTTTAAATATAAATTCTAATCAAGTTGATGATAAGAAATCAGCTATTGTTAGTAAAGATGTTGGACCAAAGGGTATTTTAGAATTAACTAAACAAAACGAAGCTATACTTATAAAGAGTGAAGCTTCGCATGGAGTTTTAGGAGAATGTCTAAAGTAAGTGCCATATATGTAAGAATATAGTTATAGTTATGTTTGGCTTTGGTATGCCTAGCTCTACTATTGACTAGAGAATAGCTGTAGGAGGTAGAGTTTTTTCCTCAAAAAGAACTGTTGCTAGTATCGGGTATGTTAAGCCTTGAACCTAAAGTGTATTATATCACCATCTTGTACAATGTAATCTCTACCTTCGAAGCGGATTTTGCCTGCATTTTTGCAAGCTGATTCGCTTCCATATTTTATATGGTCTGCAAAGCTTATAGTTTCTGCTTTTATGAAACCTTTCTCAAAATCAGAGTGAATTACACCTGCTGCTTTATCAGCTGTCGATCCTATTTTTATCGGCCAAGCGTGTGCTTCTTTTGGCCCCACAGTAAAAAAAGTTATCATATTCAACACTTCATATATAATACGAGCTATTCCATTGAGTCCTGACTCTTGTAAACCAAACTCTGATAAAAAACTCTGTTTTTCTTTTTCGTCTTCGAGATTTGCAATATCTGCTTCAAGTTTTGCTGAAATACAGTAGAATTTGCTCTTGCTCTCTTCTGCTATTTTTTCTACCTTTTTAGATAGTTCATTACCAGTTATGATACTTGAGTCTTCAACATTACAGACATATATAACTGGCTTCGTTGTCAGCAATTGAAGCAATTTCATTTCATCTTCATCTATGTTTCTTAAACTTCTTGCAGGTTTACCAAATTTCAAGCTAGCTAAAACCTCCTGCATTAAATCAAGTTGTTTCTTCTGCTCTTTATCACCTTGCTTTGCTTTTCTTTCTAGTTGAGGTAGTCTCTTTTCTATGCTATCAATATCGGCTAGAATTAATTCCATCTCCACTACTTCAGCGTCTGATATTGGATCTATTTTATTGTGCACGTGGCTGATATTGTCATCCATAAAACACCTAAGTAGATGAATGATGGTATCAACTTCTCTGATGTGACTTAAAAACTTATTACCGAGTCCTTTGCCTTTACTTGCACCTCTTACTAAGCCTGCGATATCTACGACTTTTAACTGATTGTAGATTATCTTCTCTGAATTAACTATCGCTGCAATTTGCTTCAAACGTTGATCTTTTACTGTCACTTTGCCAATATTAGGTTCGATTGTACAGAAAGAATAATTTGCAGCTTCAGCTATGCTTGATTGTGTAAGTGCATTAAATAAAGTTGATTTTCCTATGTTTGGTAATCCTACTATGCCACAGTTAAAGCTCATATTTGCTGTAAAAATTATAATTGTTGTACAATTTAAAAATTTTTGCTATACTTAATTATTAAGTTCTTATTTAGATAGAAACAATTAATATTATAGAGGAAAAACTGTGACTATAACTGATAAGTGGAGATTGTCAAGCAGCTATATGGTGTTAAAAATTTAAAAAGGCTGAGGAGCTTAAAACAGTGAATGGTATTCTTTAAGTGATTAGCTTTTGTCTTGGTAAATTCCATACTGGGAAGGTGATTATCAATGAAAGCTGTTTTTTTTACTAATTTAAACAGGGTTTAAGTAATTAAGAGAGATAGTTGTAGGAGGTTTGTATAAAACAATCCTGCTAAAGTAGTTTACAAGTGCAATCGGCAATGATTTTGATGAGGTCAACGAGTAAATTTATAAGAATCGTGAAATTATGTATGATTAATGTATCAATACTACTGGAGAAGATGAATTCTAGAGTGCCTTAATGTTAAAAGTAGAATACTTTATAAAAAAAGTTGTGTGAAAATTACATATTGTAGAAAATCCAAATAAATAGAACCTGTTTTTGCATCAATTGATAGATGATACAGGGTTCAAAAAATATAGATAAATATAAGTAGGGCTAATTATAACGACAGTGATGTTTTATATATAACAAATAAAGGTAGTGCTCATTTCGAACCATTGATTGATAAAAATGGAAGTTGAATAAAACGAAGGCAAGAAGACTTTCACTAGTAAAAAAAACTTCAGTTAAGTGAGGATCTTAATAATGTTATAACGTTTTAATGTATAATGGAAAGGAGAAGTCGAAAAGGTATCTGAGAAAATATTAGCAAAAAATGTTAATGAATATAATAGGTAGGTTATAAAACGTTCCAAAGAACAAAACTTTTTTAGGCCCGTCATGTAATAGCAGTATAGAAGAATTAAAAGTGACGTTTCATCAACAGCACAAATACTTTGTAAGATAAATCTTCATAGTCCTATGTATTTTTATGTATGACTTTTTACAGATATTTTATATAGTATGAGCTGCAATATTATTGCTAATCTAAATGCAAGTTGTTGACTATGAAACCAGTCTAATTATTAATGCCGTAGAAGAGTTTGGTGGTGAAATAAGGCTTGTTGGTGGGTGTGTGAGAGATTCAATTCTACAGCGCAATGTTCATGATATTGACTTAGCCACTAATCTATTTCCTGGTCAAGTGATTGAAGCACTAAAACTACGTAACATAAAAGCTATTCCAACCGGCTTGAAACACGGAACTGTTACTGCAATTTTAAACAGAAGATCCTTTGAGACTACAACACTAAGATGTGATATTAAATGTGATGGTAGACATGCAAAAGTGGAATTTACCAACGATTGGAAGGCTGATGCTTCAAGGCGTGACTTTACATTTAACGCTCTATATGCAGATAAGTACGGTCATATATATGATTACTTTGGTGGTATTCAGGACTTAAAAGCACGAAGGTTAAATTTTGTAGGTGATGCTGAAGGCAGGGTTAAGGAAGATTATCTGCGTATTTTAAGGGTGTTTCGTTTTCACGCTAAAATATGCGTTGGAGACTTGAGTGATGAAATATTGGATGTATGCAAAAGGCATTCACACATGATTCAAAACCTTTCTGGAGAGAGAATAAGAGAAGAAATGTTTAAGTTGCTGGAGTGCGACAATCCGGTTATGACTCTTAAGAGTATGCAGAAATCTGATGTTTTACAAAAAATTATTCCGAAAGAAGTAAAATGTGAAATTCTATCTTCGCCACTTCTTATTAATACTAAACTTCTTGCAGAGCCATCTGTTATTTCAGCATGTGATACTGTAATTCATACATCTTTCCTAGGTCCCAATGTTAGCTACTTGGATGATATCAAACCAATTGACGCGCTAACAAAATTAGCATTACTTCTTAGAACTACTGAAAAGAATGATCAGGTGCATCTTGGAGAATATGTAAGCAAGTTTTTACGTTTTTCGAACAAGCAAAAGAAAAAGCTATTATTTTTATTATCCAACAATATCAAAATAGAGCTTTCGGAAAGGAAGCAAAAAAAATACATATCTTTCTTTGGTAAAGAATTATATTGCGATTTAGTGAAAATTTATGGTGTTGAGTCTGGAAAGAATATTGACAAATATATTGAGTTTGCCAAAGCGTTTGATATTCCAGAATTTCCTTTGTCTGGTAATGATTTGGTAAACATAGGTCAACAACCAGGAAAAAGTTTAGGTAAAAACTTAGAGTTACTAAGACAACATTGGGAAAATAGCTCCTACACTTTAACAAAAGAAGAGTTGTTATTCTATGCTAAGAGATTGATCTAACTACTCTTTGAGAATTTAATAAATTAACATTTACAGTATTGCTAGCTCAGCTCATAAAAAAGCTAGGCTTTTTGTAGCTGTTTTGATCGATTCCATTTTGCTCAGTGAACTCTTTGCTTATTTCTCGTAATTCTTTCTCTTTCTTTTTTCAATTTTTTTTATCTGATTATCCTTTTTAGATATGATACCTTTTTGCTTTTTGACCTTACTTTTTTCATGATTTAGTTCTATTTGTAAGCTCCTGTTTCATGAGATAAATTAAGTTTATGCTTTTTAAACCTCTTTGCTTTGAGCTACTAATTTCATATTTTCTTGATAGAATCTATTTTTCTATTATTGTGTATTTTTTACTTTTTCAACTTTTTTTTAAAATTTTTAATTACTAGATTAAAATTCTTTATTTTCTTCTTTTAAAGGAAATGTTTTATAAACGTTCAAGTTCTAATTCCTGACTTACATTCTCTAATTGTTCATTTAATTTTTATTACCATCTTTGTAAATTTTATAATGATCGCACTAAACTAATCAATTTTCATTACCTGCTTCTTTATTATCTACTCCGATGCTAGAATAATCTTTTCAGTAAATCTATCTTACTGTAGAGTAAATTTCTTCATCTTCATTCATTACCTCACTCTCTTTTTCTGCAGCTTCAGGTTTTTTAATCAAATTGAATGCTTTCATCTACTGTTTAAAGACTATCAGTATAAATCTTATCCTTTATACAACAAGCTTTAAGTAGAAATGTATATGTTTATAAATATATTAGGCATTTTTATTGTTTTGTTAATAACTTTATTTATTATCTTAACCCTTCACATTAACTACCTGAACAGGTCAAAAGAGCTAAATTGAAAATCCACTAACTATATATCCCAGTTTTAAGCATCAAGTAAGTCTCTTATACTTTTTAAGTGTCCAAAAGTGAATATGTTTATGTATAGATCTAGGTTCGCTTGAGTTGTGCTACTAAAGGTAGTTATATTTTATTCTCTATCTTGTGATTATTCTATTTATTAACTGCGTTAAAAACCTCTTATGATCAGGAAAAACATAACGTTTTTCTCCTGTATTTTTGTTGATAATGGCAGCAGAAGAATTTCTTATTATAAAGCCTCCTTGTAGATTATGGTATTAGAAACTTTGTTTAGAGTATGTGTTGCAATACTCACCTCATTATACTTTCTCCAGAAAGAAAGGAAATATTTTTAAGAAGTTATATAACGGTAAAGCTTGCGTCCAGGTAGTTAAGCTTATTTATATCTGTTCTCTCCCATTGTTAGATGATAGATAGAAATTGACTTTAAGCTATACTGTTCGTACAGTATATACTAGGTGATATTAAGTATATTTAATGATCAATTAAGGAATTGTAAAAGAGAATTTAAAAAAAGTCATAGTAGAGGAAAGTGTTGGTATAGTATCCTCAATTCTTATTAATAGTAGTAGAAATGTTAGTTTTGTTCTTGAAATTTTTGGTGACATGCAAACACCGAATGAAGAATTGAGAAAAAGTTGTGAGCAAATTGTTAAGGCCATACTAGGGGTAGGAAAGGTGACTATAGTTGCTACTAATCAAAAACAAGCTATAAAGCAGAGAGTTAAACTACATATTGATGGGGTAAAAAATATAATTGTTGTAGCTTCTGGTAAAGGAGGAGTAGGTAAGTCTACAGTTGCAATAAACCTTGCTCTTTCATTAGTAAAATTGAAACATAAAGTTGCATTAGTTGATGCAGATATATATGGTCCTTCAGTTCCTAAAATGCTTGGTGCTGAAAAATTAAAGGCGAAAATACAGGATGGCAAAGCAATACCTATAGAAAAGTATGGGTTACATACTATTTCAATTAGCTATTTTATTGATAAAGATCGTGCAGCAATATGGCGTGGACCCATGGTCACAAAAGTACTTTACAATTTGCTAATGGGAACGAAATGGTTGGATATAGAATATTTAATAATTGATACACCACCTGGAACTGGTGATGTACATCTAAGTCTGATGGAAAATTTTAACTTAACTGGAGCGGTGATAGTTTCAACTCCGCAGGAGCTTGCTTTGATTGAGGCCCGTAGAATTTACGACATGTTTACAAAGCTCAGCGTACCAGTTATTGGTATTGTAGAAAATATGAGTTATTTTATTCAAGGTAACTCAAAAATGTATGTTTTTGGAAAAGGTGGCATAAGAAAAGTATCTGAGGAATTAAGAATAAAGCTCTTGGGCAGAGTTCCTTTAGATCCACAGATATGCAGTGCTTCTGATTGTGGAAATCCCCTGATGTTAAGTGAGAATTTGATGAAGATTTATAAAAACATTGCTAAAGATATGGGGTCTTTTATATGCAATCTATAAAGGTTGTTTAAACTTTTTTAAAGTAGGTAGGATGTAATTTAAAGGTCAGCAAATGAATTATGATATAATTATTTCAGGTGGTGGGTTACTTGGTTTTATTGCTGCCATTGGTCTCAGCAATAACTCTGTATCCGTAGCTGTGATTGAAAAAAGTAATCTACAGCATGTAATTAATGACAATCGAGTATTTGCTATTTCTCAAGGTTCGAGAAAAATATTGGAAAAATTAGGAATTTGGCAGATCATAGAAAGTGAAGCAGAACCTATACTTGATATATTCATACTAGATGAAAATAGTCCGGTTACTGTACATTATGATCATAAAATAGTTAGTGAAGAACCAATGGGCTATGTTATCAGCAATACTGCTATATGGGATGCAATCAATAATAATTTTTTGAAAAAGCTAAACATATATTCTCCACTTTCCTATAAGACAATTATTTGTGATGCAGGATATGTAGAGGTTATTCTCGATAATGACCAGAAATTAATATCGTCGTTACTTATCTGTGCTGAGGGTAAAAACTCTAAATTACCGGAGTTATTTTCTATACCGGTAATGAAATTTGATTACAAGCAAAATAGCATAGTATTTAATGTAAAACATGAATTGAATCACCAAAATTTAGCTGTAGAACGGTTTTTTCCTGGTGGTCCGTTCGCAATTTTGCCAATGAAGGGTGGCCATACTTCTTCAATAGTTTGGACAGAAAAATCTGAAGTTTCTAAAATGCTAATGAACTTAGCTGAAGAAGAATTTATCATAGAGCTCAAAAAAAGATTTGGCTCTTATTTGGGGGAAATTAGATTAGAGGGTAGAAGAAAATCTTATTCTTTGAGTTTTGCTTTTGCGAAAAGATTGTATAAAAGCAGAGTTTTGCTTATCGGTGATGTAGCACATTTGATTCATCCTGTTGCAGGTCAAGGACTTAATCTTGGAATTAGAGATATAGAAAGTATTATAAAGCAAATAACTGCTGTAAAAGCATATGGTATTGACATTGGTAGTAGTTATTTATTGAAAAAAATTTCATGTGATAGATATTGTGATAATTTTACTATGGCGCTTGCAACTGATTGGTTAAATAGGATCTTTTCTAATAGAGTATTTTGCACTAAAACACTGAGAAATCTTGGCTTAATGGTAGTTGAAAATTCAAATTTCCTCAAAAAACGCTTTATTCATTACGCTATGGGGTTTAGGTAAGATTTATATGTCAAAGACCTTGACTGAGGTGAATTTCAGTGTTTCTTTACTTCTGTTGTTTAAGCTGACTCTTTATCTCAGAGAAAACTCTTTTCTTTTTCTCCACTTCTTCTTAGGCAAAGTTATCCTTCGAATAGCTATCTTCAGTTCTAGTAGTGATAAACTAATGTACTGATTAAGGAAAATTTATTATAATAAAGCTTCTGTAGCTCAGCGAAGCAATTAAGTGGCAATACAAAATATTATCTCTCTTATCATGATACTATCTGTAGCAATTGCCGATATAGCAACTGACCTATATTTAGTCGCATTACCGAGTATTGCTAATCATTTTAAGGTAGAAGGCAGTGTAGTGCAGCTTACTATTAGCTTAAACTTAGTTGGATTTGCGATATCTGGACTAATTTATGGTCCGCTATCTGACTATTATGGTAGGCGTCCGATCATGCTAATTGGTATGACAGTTTTTACTTTGGCGAGTATTATGTGTTGTATGGTTAATAATATTGTGCTCTTAATACTAATTCGCTTTATACAAGGAATAGGAGCTGGTGTTACAGGTGTTGTTGGGTATGCAGCAATAAAAGATATATACTCAGGTAGTGAGTATTCGAGGATGATTTCAAAATTAAATATGGTGGTAGCACTTTCACCTGGAATAGCACCAGTGGTAGGTAGTTATATAATTTCACACGGATATAACTGGAAATTTTTGTTTCTTATTATATCACTAGCAGCAATTATTATGCTTATTTTTATTTACTTTAAGTTACAAGAAACACTTGCTGTAAGTAAAAATAAAATTAGTATAGCTAATTTGCTTGTTGATATTTTCAAGCAATATATATCGATGTTTAGAAATTATCGTTTTCTTGGATTTTCGGCTATTCATGGATTAACTTTTATGTGGCTTTGGGCGTATGTTGCTAACTACCCTTTCATATTTGAGTCTATTGGTGTTGAAGTACAGTATTTCGGTTATTTCATATCAATCATAGTTATATTTTTCATAATCGGAGCTTTGGTTAATAGAAAGTGTGTGCCAGAAATAGGTGTTAGCCGAATGTTAATAATAGGTTTAATATTGCCAATAATACCTGAGAGTTTATTGGCGTATTTTTACTCTATAAACAAATTAAGTATGTTTGTTCTTCAAATTATTTGGATTCCAAGTAATATAGGTCTTGCACTTGTAATAAGTAATAATGTAACTTCTGCTTTGGAAACAATTAAAGGTATAGGACTTGGCAGTGGAGTTCTCTCATTTTGTAATATGATGTTCGGAGCTATCGGAATATATATAATAGGGAAGTTTTTTTCTTACTGCGTTTTGTCAAATGCACTGTTAACAATTGCATGTTCTACAACTGCAGTTCTTATATACTGTTTACTTGAATATACTAAAAAGTATTCTTAAGCCTAATAACGAGAGGTAGTCAAAGCCTAACTAAGATAAAAAGGTATTTATTCAAAAGTGTGATTAATATATAAATATTGAAGTGAAAATACTTTCATAAGAATAGCTGATACCTAAAATACGGAAAACTTAATTTTAATTAAGTGACTGCATTTAGATTACAGTGCCTAGCATATAGATCTACTGTTTAAGTATCAAGATAAAGGTTATTATTTTTTGTTGTGGTATTTAAATAAACGATGATTTTCCTCATTACAGCAATTAAAGAGATTTTAACAGTCCTGCGGAGAGTTACTAAACGCTGGTAAAGTATTTTTCGTTTTTCTGTTACGGATAGATAGTAACCATAACAGACGACATGTATAATACTTTTTAAGTATAAAATCTGTCGCCTATAATTTATAATTTGCTAACTTTTTATATAAATCGTACAATAATTAAATTATGTTGTTTTTAATACGAAAATTATATGCCTGATTATGAAAGTTTGACACAAGGACAAAAGGATTGGTACAATAAATCATTGTATGTACTGTTTACTAGAGCAAAGTTATCACTAACAGAAAAATATATAATTAGGAGAGCTATTAAGACGATTAAAGAAAATAAAAAAGAAGCTCACCATATTGTAGAAACGCTCTAAAAAATGATTTACTGTAAGTTATTTTTATCAATTTAGATATAACTGAAATTCTTAGCTCTACTGCGTAAGTATCAATGTTTGTTTTTTTTGTAATTCATGATGATGAAGATTATTACGGGGAGTTGATTATTTTTTAAAAAATTAAAGATAATTACAGATACTTTATGTAATATTATCAATATTTTTGACTATAGTTAGTATAACTATAGCTACTGCATTGACAATTAGACTTATTACTCTAAGTGACATTGAATATACGAGATCAAAGTCTAGTGTTAAATTAAGTGTTCTGGAAGATAAAGTAGCATATAATATTAGCTCTATTAAATAGCTATTTGTAATCTTGCCCAGAGAAATGAAGAGAAAATTTAGAGTCTTTTTATGAAAAAAGAGTGTTCAATAAACCATACTATACTATGTTGGGTTCAAAAAAGGTGAGTAGTAAATTGTTCGATGTCTTCTACTTTTTCGAGATTAGTATTTATGGCAATATACAATGTAAAGTCTAAGAGAGCTGATCAGCTTTCATGTAACTGTTTTTATACTATATGTATATGCACTTCTACGATGTACAATACGATGCTGCTTGTAATAATATTATACTAACGCTAGCTATAACTGGTTGAAATGCTGCTTTTGGAGATTTTATGAAAAATTTTTTATCAAATATCTATTACACAGTTTTATTTCAGTAGAAGAAAGATTATCAGCAGGTTTGGTTCTTGCTCGTTGATTTTTTCTATCAACGGAAGTTAATTCTATAGCAATTTCTATCAAGAAATTTTGAGCTTTTTCGCCACTTCCACATGCAGGTTGTTTCTATATGAAGATCTTTATTGTTTTTTATACAATAAACTATCAGTTTTTGTAGATTCTATATAAGAGGTATCTTTCTGGATTTTGAAACTCTAAGTATTTTATTCAACATTGAGATGAGAGTTTCTTGTTGTTTTAGTCTGCAGAAATTAGAGATAATTAAATACCTTCAGCTTTATGATAAAAGGGCTATACAATTTGTCGAGAAATTTTTAAATACACTTTACTAAAAGTTTATTATATAGCTATGCAGTAGTAGGTTTATTTTATCCTTGTCATTTGTAGTGTACTGCATTAATATTTACATGTTGATCAGAAGGTATTGATGAATAACATTGTAATTGTCGGCTTACAGTGGGGTGATGAAGGAAAAGGTAAAATGGTAGACTATCTTTCTGAGAACGCTGGTGTGGTTGTTAGATTCCAGGGGGGAAATAATGCAGGGCATACTATAGTAGTAGATGGTGAAGTTTATAAATTAAATTTGCTGCCTTCTGCTATTTTAAGGACAAGCAAGATATCCATTATAGGAAACGGTGTTGCTCTTGATTCACATGCCCTAATCTCAGAAATAGAGTTATTAAAAACTAGAGGAATAGATGTTAACCCTAACAATTTGATGATTTCTGAAAGCTGCCCATTAATACTCAGTGTACATAAGGACAAGGAAAAGTTGTTTGAAAATTTAAACGGGAATCATAAAATTGGCACAACAAACAAGGGAATAGGACCATGTTATGAAGATAAGGTTGGAAGAAGAGCTATACGCCTTTGCGACTTAGAAAATACAGATGAGCTTAATGGAAAGATTGATACTCTTCTAAGTTACCACAATGCTATCAGAAGGAGCTTAAGCTGTCAGGTAGCAAAAAAAGGGGAAATATTAAAGGAAATTGAAGAAGTCTCAAAAAAAATTCTTCCGTATAAGAAACCAGTATGGAGAATATTGAACGATCTCATAAAAGAAGGCAAGGAAATAATATTTGAGGGCGCTCAAGGCACATTTTTAGATATTGATCATGGGACATATCCTTTTGTTACTTCAAGCAATACTGTGGCATCGCAAGCAATAACAGGTTCAGGATTCTCTTCCAATGCTTATGTTATCGGTGTAGCAAAAGCTTATACTACAAGAGTAGGCAACGGTCCATTTCCTACTGAACAAAAAAATGAACTAGGAGATAGCTTATTTTCTATAGGTAAGGAGCTTGGAACAGTAAGTAATAGGAAAAGACGCTGCGGTTGGTTTGATGCAGTTTTAGTACGTCAAGCAGTACAACTCTCTGGAGTTTCAAGTGTTGTATTAACTAAGCTAGACATTCTTGATTCTTTTGATAGAATTAAAATATGTACTGGTTATGAGTACAATGGAAGGGTGTACGATTATTTACCTGCATCACATGCAATACAGGGAAAATTAGAGCCAATATATGAAGAATTTCCTGGCTGGAAAGAAAGAACTCAGGGCAAAAGGTTGGTTAAAGAGTTACCTACAAATTTAATAAGATATATAAGAAGAGTAGAGGAATTAATAGGTGTGCCAATTCATTTAATTTCAACCAGTCCAAAAAGGGAGGATGTTATTAAGCTTAGGGATTTTAAACTTTCTGAAAGAGTTCTTATATCTTAATTAACTACTACCCAGTAAAAATTGCTTGTTTAACGAAAAAGTATTTGTGTTACCTTTAGTGTGAGTTTGTTAGTTAAAATGGCTTTGTGCTATAAATTTATAGCAATGGTTAATTTAGTATGTGGAGAGGAGTGAAAGAGTTAAATTCAAGTTTAACACTTGTAGTTATTTTCAACTTAGTTAAGATTTATAATCAAAGTTAATATAAAGAAGGTTTGTTAGCTTTAAAGTATGATTGTTTATTTTGAGGTAGGTTATTTGCTGTGACTAATGAGGTAGAGAAAAGTAAAGCAGTGAGTGTGGAAAAAGTAAGTAATCTTTTTAGAAGATGATCTTGTTTCATACTTTAGAGTAGTTCTTATTTCAAATGGGACAAACAACTTGTTAAAATTAAATAATGAATTATATTTACTGAATATAATGATGCAAAAAAGCTTAAGGTAGATTATGATAATATTAAGTTACTTATGAGTAGTATTGGTGAAAATAGGAGAGAGTGGGTCTTTGCATGGGAAAGAACTAAAAGCATTATAATCTTGCAGAAGATTTTTATATAACACCTGGCTTTATCAATTATGGAGAATTACGTTTGTTATTGAGCGAGTGGGATAGTAGAAGATTTTACACAACAAAATTTAGTAGACAAGATCCTCCTTTGATGATTTATGAAAAACAAAAAGAGCTTCACTACTATATTAAAAAAATCTTGAGTGGTGTGTTTATAATCTAATAATCAATAAAATTTTTAAATAAAAGTATATAATTAGAATAATAAATGGAAAAGTGAGGACTTTTTGAGAAAGTGTAGGTAATTAGATAGAATTAGTAAAAAAAGTGGGAAGTTACAAGCAGGTATTAGAAAAGTAGTTTTTTGAATTTACTATGAAGAAACTTTAAAGTAGATAAAATCTTCAGTGCTAATCTTTATTGGCTGTAATAGAAGTGAGCTGATTAAGGTTAGTGCTATTTTATAGCAAGAAAGAAATGTTGGTGGGTTGGGTGTCTATTGTGGTAACACTTATTGAAAAAGTGAGAAGAGAAATCATAAATTAAAAGAAGAGCATATTATTTATCAAACGAAAAATTGACTTGTCGAAGATATGTTTAAGAAGGTGGTTTTAACTTGAATTATGATTATAAATGAGGTGAGAATCATGCCTTATTGTCAAGAGAAGATAAAAAATTAATAAAAAAGTGTATGATATTAATAAAAAGTAAAGGATCTAATTCTATATTATTGTTTGATGTCATATCTAAAAGTATGTTGGTAGTAATCTTACTTCTACTACTGATAATGATTTGTTAGTTTAAACAGAAATTACTTTATAGTACGTAACAGACTGGAGTTAGAAAATCAAAAATTATGAGAAAGGTTAGAGAAAGAGTTTAGTAAACTAAAAGAAGAGGGAGTGGTATTAAAAAATTAGTTAGAAGTAACTCGTAGAGTAGCTGAGGGAAAAATTAAAGAGTTTTTGAAAGGGAAAAAAATCGCGCTTTTTGAAAAACTGATGTAAATGTAAACATAGTCAGCGTATGACATTACAGTGAATGGTAAAAGGTTTGTCCGGTAGACATCTTTAAATGTAATGTTTAACTTACATATAGAAGACAGGTGTTATCTTTACAGTATAACGAAGAATTAAAAGAAACAATAAGCAATAAGTGGAAAAGATGGAGTAAAGAAATGTGTTTAACATGACAGTATGTAAAATATTTAAAAATATGATTTAATTAGTTTATTTTTTAAGTAAATATAATACCTATATGGTAGTAAAATGGTTGAGACTTATATTAAACTTTCCATCTTATACTGGGGGTCAGATGCAATTCCGTATACTCTATTTGGTGGGATGATTTTATTCTCTATCCCAAAAATGATACCTTCAATTATAGCTATAAGTACTTTTTCAAGATTGCAATCTGCTCCGGGAACGCGGTGTTCTAAGCGACATTTACTGCTGGAACTTAAAGTCCTAATCGCAGCAGTTCTATTATTCACACCCCAACTGACTGTAGTTGGGGTGTGAATATCTGGGTACTGAAATCTGAGATATGAATCATTGTTAGGAGCAAAGAATAACATATCTTTTTTCATCATAGCACATAATCCACCAATACTATAAATCAAGAAATCACTGTACTTTTGTTCACTGCAATAAAATAAGTTGCTGTTATGTAAATTAACTAAGTTAACATGCACATTTAATGCACTACCTGCTCTGTCTAAGTAAGGTTTTGCTTTAAAGGAAGTATTACCACCAAGTTTTTGTGCTGTTTCAGTAATTAATCCCTTTACTAACTCAAAGTGTTTAATTAAGTCATTAAAGTTCGTATAACAACTACTTTTTATCTCATATTGGTGTATAGAGGTCTCTTTTTCACAGAAAAAACCAAGTAAGGCTATTTTGTCTTTAGCATTACTGAGAAATAAGCACTCTTTCTCTATTCCTTCGATATAAAATTCTAGCTCAATACCAAATTGAATATAATAGTTTAGATTACTTAATATATTCATGAATTTATTTCAGTAAGTTTATATTAAGTTAGTTATATTTATACTGGCACTTTACTTTTTTGCCAATACATTCAATACTATATTTATATATGATATATTATTGTTTTTTTAGTACACTGCTAAGCACTTAAGGATAAGTGGAGTTCATTTATTGAAAGAAAATAAGATTTAATTTTAGTGCTTTTATACCCTTTACAACTCATCAAAAATCACCATAATTTTTAGTGTGTATTGAGTAGTGTTAGCTTTTCACTTTGCAACAAAATTATTGATTACCTTTTGTTTTTCTGATTATTTACTTTTTTTCTTGGTGTAGTGTATGAGCTTAATTAACTCTAAGGTTTCTGCTATGTTTTTTGACCAAGTTGTTACAGTAACAGATCACAATGTTACTTGGGAAAAAATCCAGAATTGTCTTTATAATCTTTATGGGAAGGCGACATATAACAGCTGGCTAAGTTCACTTAGATTTGTCAGTAGTAGCAATGAAGAAGTTTTGTTATCTGTACCAACAAGGTTTATAAAGGAGTGGATTACAGTTCATTATATGGAGAAGATACTATCTTTATGGCAAAGTGAGGATAAAAATATACGTTCTATTGATATTCGAGTAACCGGGGAGGAAAAGGATTTAAGTTCTAATGCTATAGCAAAGAGTAAGGAGGAGAGTAATAATCATAGCCTTGGTTCACCACTGGATCCGAGATTTACTTTTGATAACTTTGTAGTAGGAAAGCCAAATGAGCTAGCGTTTACAGCTGCGAAACGTGTGGCAGAGTCTATAATAGATCCAATATCAGGTAGCAATCCTTTGTTTCTATATGGCGGGGTAGGGCTTGGTAAAACACACCTAATGCATGCTATAGCTTGGTACATAGTCAATTCTCTTCCAGCAAAAAGAAAAGTAGTATATTTATCAGCGGAAAAATTCATGTACCAATATATTACAGCACTAAGGAGTAAAGATATCATGTTGTTTAAAGAACAATTTAGATCGGTAGATGTATTGATGGTAGATGATGTGCAGTTTATTAGTGGTAAAGATAGTACGCAAGAAGAGTTTTTTCATACTTTTAATGCATTGATAGACCAAAATAAGCAATTGGTTATATCAGCTGATAGATCTCCTAGTGATCTTGACGGAGTAGAGGAGAGAATAAAATCCCGTCTTGGTTGGGGGTTGGTAGCAGATATTAATGAAACGACTTTTGAATTAAGACTTGGTATATTGCAGATCAAGGTGGAACAAATGAATATATACGTTCCAGATGATGTCCTAGAATTTCTAGCAAAAAACATAAAATCTAATATAAGAGAATTAGAGGGAGCCTTAAATAAAGTTGTCCATACTTCATTGATCGGAAGAAGTATAACAGTAGAATCAGCCAGTGAAACTCTAGCAGATCTTCTTAGATCAAATCATAAGCCAATTACAATAGCAGAAATACAAAAAAAGATAGCTGAGTTTTTTAATATAAAAGTTGCAGATATGCACTCTAATAGAAGACTCCGTGCTCTTGTAAGGCCGAGGCAGGTAGCTATGTATTTTGCTAAAAAGTTTACACAAAAAAGTTTTCCAGATATTGGAAGGAGCTTTGGTGGTAGAGACCATGCTACTGTTATACATGCAGTAAAACAGATAGAAAATTTTATAAGGACTGACTCAAATTTTGCTGATGAAATTAATCAGTTAAAAAAAATGTTTAAGTAGACTTTTTTAAAGTTAGATTATATATAGGTCTTAGTACCATGTTTGTTAGGTTAAGAAAATGTTGTAGAGAATGTAAGTTTCTTAAATTTAATAAAAAAGTGAGTAGCCTACATAATGAAAAAGAGCAGTTTATTAATCAAAAAAGTTCAAGGAATTTTTTTAATGAAAAAATAGGTAAAATCTCGTCAACTATAATAGGGTTGATAAAAAAGGAGGAAAAAGCTGTAAAAGGTTTATTATTAGTAAAAGCTACAATATTGGAGAATATAGAAATTGATAATTATAGTGTAAAAACGATGTATCAA
The DNA here is from genome assembly GCF_000306885.1 of Wolbachia endosymbiont of Onchocerca ochengi. Lineage (GTDB taxonomy): Bacteria > Pseudomonadota > Alphaproteobacteria > Rickettsiales > Anaplasmataceae > Wolbachia. The sequence continues at coordinate 870,376 of NC_018267.1, read as the reverse complement.
TTGTTAAACAAGGACATAATGAATATAATAAAACAGGTTTGAACTTTGGGAAGTAGTAGAATTCATGAAAAAGATGCATAGTAAATCTTTGACATTATTATTACATTAATTAACTAAAATATCTACTTTTTGGCAGTACCTAGAAAGTATATTTGTAAGATTGAGACTGTCGTGTTTCCCAGTTTTTCACATATTGTTGAATTAGTTCAGGATAGTCTTCAATAATTAGTAGGTTCTCGGCATTACCTTTTTCAGCTGTTCTACTAAGATTGAATGATCCTGTGATGACTCTTTGATCATCAATGATTATTATTTTATTATGAGCAATCTTAGGTTTATCATCAATCCAAACTGGTATTCCACCTGCAGATAATTCATTTATTACACTATATTTTGAATAAAGTTGCGATTTATCTAAGATGACTTTGACATCAACACCACGCTTTTTAGCCTTAATCAAAGCATCCGCAACTGTTTCAAGAGTAAATGTGTACTCTTGAACTAAAATAGATTCTTTAGATCGATCTATTTCATTAATTATTGGCGTAGTACAATCTTCTTCAGGTGAAAAGCAAACTGTAGCTCTTGGACAGGGTGAAAATATAGGGCCTGCATAATAATACAGGGAAAAGCATATTAATAAAGATAAAAGGTATAAAAGCCTCACAAGCACACCAAAAGCATAGGACTACATTATAATTTATAATCTATCAATCCATATTCCTTCCACTTTTGCGTAACTTTCCTTACTATTTCCTCACTCATTTCAATTTTTCTTCCCCACTCCCGTTTAGTTTCAGGTGGGATTTTGTTTGTTGCATCAAACCCCATTTTGCTTCCAAGTCCACTTTCAGGAGAGGCAAAATCTAAATAGTCAATTGGTGCATTTTCTATCATGATAGTATCACGCACAGGGTCCATTCTCGTTGATATTGCCCATGTTACCTCTTTCCAATTACGGATATTTATATCATCGTCAACAACTACAATAAATTTTGTGTATAAAAACTGTTTTAGAAAGGAAAATATTCCCATAACAATTCTTTTTGCATGTCCTGGATAAGATTTTTTGATTGACACTACTGCTATTCTATAAGAACACCCTTCTGGTGGCAGATAAAAGTCTACTATCTCTGGAAATTGATTAATAAGAGTTGGCACAAAAATTTCATTAAGTGCCTCGCCAAGGATTGATGGTTCATCTGGTGGCTTGCCAGTGAAAGTGCTGAAATAAATTGGATTTTTACGCATAGTAATTGCAGTAATGTTAAACTCAGGAAATTGCTCAACAGAATTGTAATAGCCGGTGTGGTCTCCGTACGGCCCTTCATCTTGATATTTATCCAAACTCACGTAGCCTTCTAAAACAATCTCTGCATGAGCTGGCACTTGAAGTGGTATAGTCTTACACTTTACAAGTTCGATGGGCTTTTTTCGCAGCAGTCCAGCAAATTGGTATTCTGACAATGTTTCTGGCAATGAAATTACTGCAGCAATAAGTGTTGCAGGATCACCACCAATCGCAGCAGCAGCAGGAAATTTTGTGTTTCGCCTTTCTTCTTTCCATCGTTTGTGATGACTTGCCCCACCACGGTGTGTAAGCCAACGCATCAAAGTCGTTTTTTTATCTATGACCTGCATGCGATATATACCAAGATTGAAATTATCTTGTCTGTTTTCCGTTGGTCCTTTTGTTACCACAATCGGCCAAGTGATAAGCGGTGCAGGTTCATTTGGCCAACATGTCTGAATGGGTAGTAATGCAAGGTTCACCTCTTCTCCAGTCAGCACTACCTCTTGACATGGGGCTTTGCTCACTACTTTACTTCGCATCGATAATACGGCTTTTAATAAAGGAAACATTTTTATAGTATCTCTGAAGTTTTTTGGTGGCTCAGGAGATTGCAAAAATGCTAAAAATTTACCCAGATCTCTTAGTTTACCAGGATTTATGTTCAAACCTAAAGCTATTCTATTGATAGTGCCAAATAAATTCACTAGAACAGGAATTGGATTTTTGCCGTTTTCTGTAACAACATTTTCAAAAATGATAGCTGGTCCATTATTTAACAGAATTCTACGGTGAATTTCTGTCATTTCAAGAACTGTCGAAACCTCTTCCTTGATTCTAATCAAGTCCTTTTTTTCTTCTAAGGCTTTAATAAAGTCGCGTAGGTTGTTATACATAACTTAAAGCAAATCTTCTAGTGTAATTACGTAATATATTGCATTTTTTAATTGATTTTTGTAAATCCTGCTTGCAGTAATTAATATCCAGAATATTTACTTCTTTGATTTCATTTTCTCCACACAAACTACTTCTTTTTCTCTTCAATATTTAATAAACTCCTTTGTACTATAAGGCTTATTGCTATGCTTATTTCATAAAGTATTATGCATATCTTTTCGATCAAAAGCTAGACCTATTTAAACACCAGATTCTTTAACTGTATTTTATATCGATACTGATATTGCCGATTTTCTACATATAAATCCTATATGCTTTTATATTAATTTTTTTATAATTATATTGACATATTTAAAATATACTGTTTAAAATACTTGTTTTTCTGCATTTGCAGGCTGTTTTTTATTGTTAATTTCTGATAGTGAATGCCCATTGTTACTACCTTTTTCATCTCTTCTCTGAATGGTTTAATTCATGCTGAAAAAAATAACACATATTCATCCATATACTATAATATGTTTTTCTTATTGCTTTATTCAGTGTAAAAAACATCTAATAAATCCTGTTTTTTCTAAACTCCTTGATTTAGTACTCAAGTAGCACCACCTTCAGTGATTTTAGTTGCTTTTATTATCTCTTTTTGCTAATTCCTTTTAACCTCTTTATAGTCATATAAATTTTATATACGTTTCTGGTTCTTTACATCTTCATATAAAGGGTAAACAGCATATTAAATTCATTGAATAGCAAACCATCCATTTTTCAAATGGACCTCATTAATATTTTGAATCACTAACAATCATTTACTTATTGTTTTTAGGTAATGTAGTATTTTTTCCGTTATTACATAAATCTGTAGTACCTGTTGGTGGTTGAAATTGACTTTTAAACATCTAAAATACTTTTTAGTTTCACGTGAGTCAAAAGACTTCAAACTTATTTTTGCAGTAATACGATTATGTAGTTTCTTTTATTATATATTAATTTTTAAATATCTAAGAAACTGCTGAGTCACAAATAATTAATATATGGTTTTTTGATATATCTAATACACATTCAAAAATGCTCAGTACTATTAATAATCAGATTTTTACGTAGCAAACTATAGCAACTCATTAAAAAAATATCACAGCTTATCCATTTCCATATTTATCAATCAAAAGAGGTAAATGACATAACACATCCACCCAGTTTTTTAGGTACAGCAATTCTTATGCCATCATGAAAAACCCTAGACAATAATTTTATAGGACCTCAAACTATGCCTTTAAATTGTATTTATTAAGATCTGTTTACTCAAGTAGGATTACATTAATTTTGCTAAAAGTGGTTTACGTTTTTCCACACGACGTCAATTATATTCTGCAACGAACTTAGCAAATTGGGAAAAACTTATTTTCTAAAGTAGCCGTTTCTTTTTCTCTAGCAATTATTAGCCCACTCATATAATTTACTGCAGCATATGTTAAAATTGTGTTCCGCGATTATAAAATAGTCAACTTTTTATTGCGACGTCTATAATTACTATATATAGCAGTGAAAGGTAGAGCATTTCATAATTGGTCACTCTAGAGAGCTTTAACTACCTGCATCACCAAATCTTTTGATAAATTCGTGATAATATATCTAAATTTCATTGTGCGTAAAGCTTGTACTTACAGTAAAACTGACTATAAAATACACTTAATACGAATGTTTTTATATCTTAACATAGATTCTTCTTTTGATATATAAGTAAATATGTGCTAAAAACTTCATGTTGTAGATTATTTAGTAAGTATATGTCTAGAATACAATTTTTATTGATTTTTATGTTTACAGTAGTAAGTTTGCCAGTAATAAGCAATTGGCTTTCATATCGCAACCAAACCTTAAACAATGATTGTATCGGTAAGGGAATAGATAATAACTATGTGAGTAGAAACTTTGATAAGATTATAAAAACTTTCCGAAAGGAGTCAATTAGAAGTAGTTATGCTACCCTGGATGATGCAACTAAAGATAAAATCTTACAATATAAAAACAAAATATTTGACTCGGCTTATCCTTACTCAGGAAACAAAAATAGTAAAATTATAGCTGTGTGGTTCTTTGACTATTCTTGTAGCTATTGTAAAGCCATGAAGGACGATATCAAACAGTTGATTAATGACGGTAAAATTAAGTATATTTTCAGGGATACTCCAATACTTGGTAATAACTCTTTAAAGGCAGCAAGAGGTGCTTTAGCTGTCTATTTCATTGATAAAGAAAAATATTTCGATTTTTATTATGCTGCCTTAAGTTATAGGGGAGAATTTTCAAATGAAACTGTATTAAATATAGTGAAAAATATAGGGGTTAATGAAAGTGATTTTAATAATTCTATGAAAAGTAATGCAGACAAAATTGAGCAAGCGATAAACAATAGTAAACTTTTAGTAAAGGAATTAGGAGTAGGTGGTACACCTCTTTTAATAATTGGGGATAGTCTGTTTGTAGGGGTAACTAATTTGAATGTATTACGCAAGAAAGTGGATGAATTAAGCCATAAGCAAAACTAGTTATAATTTGCTACAAAACTTTATTTTTTTGTTTGAGAGTACAAGTAAGCTTAAGTGTGTAAACGATAGTAAGCAACAGCAGTTTTAGTATCAATCTAGGTAGCTGTAATTTAGTTACTTATTACGTAGATGTAGGATGTTCCAAAGTTGTAGTGCTTATACACCTCTCCTTTAGTCGCATTACTTCAACTTTATCTTTATGAGACAGATATGTTTCATTTATAGAATTAGATTTCCAGAAAATATATCTTATAGTTTTACTAGAGAGCTAGAATTTTCTACTTACTGACGTGCACAACTTATAATGGTTGTGAACAGCGCAATATCAATTGGTTTCGTTCATAAAAATTAGAATAGGAGAAAGTAAAAAGCTTCTTGTTAACTGATTTAAAACCTTATGCTAATGAAAAAGATAAATAAGCACATATGTGCATAATTAAGAAAATATATACATGATGCAGTAAAGATCCGCTTAAATGGTGAAAAAAAAGCGAATATTTAGTAAGTTACTCGTGAGGTAAGTAAACTTACCAGTAAAAGGGAACAATAATCACTGCAAGCTGTGAATTTTTGGATACCTATATGCTTTGTGATACAGACGACTATTTAGATGTTTTCTATTGATAATTATTATAGTAATAGCGAAGTAATGTTCCTTTTATGAAATTGAAATCTAGATAGCTTTCTCATTAGTACTTTGAAAGCAGCAAATACTACTTGATAACTTGCTTTAAAATTTCCTCTTGTTGCTGAATATGAACATTAACATAACCGCATGCAGGAGATGCAGCAGCAGGTCTTGCTATACACTTAGGTCTTTTTGCTTGAACATCGAGATTGAGCAATACTTCTTCTATCAACGGATTAACAAAAAACCACCCTCCCATGTTTTTTGGTTCTTCCTGACACCATACAACTTCAGCGTTTTTATATTTTCCAAGCTCGTTGCTTAGTTTATTAGCAGGAAATGGATAAAATTGCTCTAATCGTATTATTACTATATCATTTATTTTTTGTATCTCACATGCTTCAATTATATCGTAATAAACTTTACCACTGCATATTATGGCTTTGCGTATTTTGTCATCTGAAACTAAGCTTACTCTATATTCCGGAGTTACCGTGAGAAATCTTCCTTCAAAGTCAGATAGGTGAGAAACTGCTCTTTTGTGACGTAATAACGATTTAGGTGTAAACACTACTAAAGGCTTACGGAAGTCTCGATGGATCTGTCTGCGCAAAACATGAAAGTAATTTGCCGGAGTAGAGCAATTAACTACTTGCATATTATCTTCTGCACAGAGCTGCAAAAACCTCTCTATACGCGCAGAGCTGTGTTCAGGTCCTTGCCCTTCATAACCATGAGGCAAAAGTAGAACTAGACCGCTGGATCGCAACCACTTTGTTTCTGCTGACGCAATAAACTGGTCGATTATAATTTGCGCACCATTTGCGAAATCACCGAACTGTCCTTCCCAGAGCACCAATGAATACGGGGAGTCAAGACTATATCCATATTCAAAGCCCATTACAGCATACTCTGATAAAGTGCTATCTATAACCTCAAAGTGAGCCTGTTCTTTGTTTATATCATTCAATGGAGTAAACACCTCTTCTGTTACCTGATCAACGAGTTTTGAATGACGATGTGAAAAAGTTCCACGACCAGAATCTTGTCCTGACAAACGCACTTCTATTCCTTCTGTAAGTAGTGATGCAAATGCAAGGCTTTCAGCTGTTGCCCAATCTATATTACTACCAGAACTTATGCTGTCTATTCTGCTATCGAGTATTTTTTTAACTTTATTATTAATGTTAAAACTATTTGGTATATTGCTATTTATATGTACACCTAGTTTTTTTAGCTTATCTGATGGTACACCAGAATCTGTATAGTATTCGTTTAAATCATTTAGCCTTGCTTTTCTAAGTTTTGACCACAATCCACCGAACCAATCAGCTTTCTTTGGAGTATAAATCGCTGATTCAGTGAGGCTTTTATCTAATTTTGCCCTAAATTCGCTACGTAGTTTGTTTACTTCATCACTATTTAGCACTCTTTCTGCAGTTAACTTCTCTTCATACAGCGTTCCTGGAGTTTTATGCTTTGATATTACCTTGTACATGAGAGGCTGAGTGAGATTTGGTTCATCACCTTCATTGTGACCATGTTTACGGTAACATATTATGTCGATCACCACATCTTTTTTAAACTTTTGCCTATATTCCATCGCTAGATTTGTGACAAAACTTACAGCTTCTGGATTATCTCCACTTACGTGGAATACTGGTACTTCTATTGATTTTGCCATGTCAGTACAATAAAAAGATGACCGTGCGCAGGATGGATTGGCAGTAAACCCAACTTGGTTATTAATGACAATATGCACGATTCCATCCACTTTATAACCTTTAATATTACTCAAGGCCAAGGTCTCAACAACCACTCCTTGACCTGCGAAAGCTGCATCACCATGAATTGATACCCCGAGCACAGACTTCGTTTTTTGTTTAGCTCTCACTCTTCCAACCAGAACTGGATTTACTGCTTCGAGGTGAGATGGGTTAGGGCATAGACTCAAGTGTATTTTCTTGCCATTAGCAAGTATGCGATCAGATGAGTAACCGAGATGATATTTGACATCACCAGACATCTTAAGGCCACTTGGATATGCAAGATTGCCTTGAAATTCAGATAGCATTGCTGCATATTCTTTCCCAATAACTTTGGTTAAAACGTTGATTCGTCCGCGGTGAGCCATACCAAAAACTATTTCTTCAATCCCAAAAGCTATGGAATTACCAATGATCTTTTCTATTGCGACAATAACTGATTCTCCACCTTCAATAGAGAAACGCTTATGTCCAGGGAATTTTGTATGAAGAAACTGCTCGAACATCTCAGATTCAATCAAGTGCCTCAGTATCTCCTTTTTATCTTGCGAGCTTAGTGTATAAACCTGATTTTCAATTTTTTCCTGCAGCCACATTCTCTCCTTGTAAGAGGAAATATGCATAAATTCAAAACCAATATTTTTACAGTAAATATCTCTATAAACTCTAGTATCACGTGTTGGAGAGAAATTTGAATATTTCTGGTAATCTATTTCCTCATTCACGTTTGGTGATAAAGGATTGAGGTCTGAAAAAAAATGACCGTAAGATCTGAAAAAATTTACTGAATTGGAAACTGAGTCATCTGCTTTAATCAGATGTTGTATACTACAGCACTTATCAACTTCTAAGTTAACTAAGAAGGTTCTGTACCAATCTTCCCCGATTGATTTATCACCTTGCAAGTAACGGCTATACATTTCCTCCACAAATTTCATATTATCACTGTAAAGGTAAGAATTGTTTTTAAAATTTGGCATAATTATATAAAAGATATCAAGTGTTTATAAGTATAACTTAGGTTTTTTAAAAAAGAACTTTTTTTGACACCTATGAGTTAAATCAGTATATCATAAATTTCTTAAGGATTACCTTCAGCATTTAACTTAACAATTTTTTTAGTAATAACTTCAGTAAATTCAGAAAAGGCTCTTTTTTTGTGTGAAAATGTAACCTTTATAGTGCCAGCAATGAAAAAACATTAAGAACTGCATAAACACTGCCTAGTATAAAGCGTTAAAGAAAATGCATGATAATATATCTTATACTTAAGGTAGTGAAAACCACCGTAAAACAGCGACAGACACTACAGTCTTCTATTACTTGATTACGCAGGTAGCATTTCTCAATAATACTATATTGTGCTAGCAACACTTTAACTTTATTATTTTTGAAAAATACAGAAACTGACCCTATTAAGCCACCTTTATCATAATCATAAACCTTTTCTTTTTAGTAGTTTTTCTTTATTAAAAGCTGAGTTCATGTTTTTGAAATTTTTTAAAGCAAACTAATTTTACACACCATACTTCAATATCAAGCTAGAAATGACCTTGTTCTTATGTTCCAAAACTTCGTTTAACTAAATTCAACGTGATACCTATGTATAGAACTCTATTGTGTTTACTTAGAAGTATATAAATATAGTAGCTTTTTATGCTATACCCCTCTCAGCTTCAGCTACTTAAGTGGTTTCATAAGAACAACTGGAATAGCGTCATAGAAGTGCTGATATGACACCTTATTAGTAGGGATTGATTTTGTAATTTCAACGTTTATATAATTATTAACTATATATATTAAGAGATTTATTAAATAAAGAAAGAAGATAAGAGAAATCTCGTAATAGTTAATTATTTTCTAATCTTGTAATCTGATGTTCTATACTGTCTTAACTACTTTATAAGTATGCTTCAAATTATATAATAAAATCCTGAAACTAGATATAAAGTATATATAGCATATAAAATTAGATGTAAGACACAGCTATGTAATACTTTCGTTGTTCAATTTATTCAGATTAAAGATAACTAAATGCTCTTGTTATCATGATAAAGAGACTGGCGGAGTTTATTTCAGCAGTTTTTAATTCTGCTCTTATAACTGAAGGAATCTGAATACTAATTAGTTATTTGGACGGTAGAAAGTGACGCCATTGATTACACTGGTTTCATCTGCTATACATAATCTTTGAATATGAAAAAACAGTGGATGAATATGATATAGCAGTTGTAGGTGGTGGCCCTGGCGGCTATATAGCGGCAATTAGAGCGGTGCAGCTTGGGTTTAAAACTGCAGTTATTGAAAAAGAAAAAAATTTAGGTGGTATATGCTTAAATTGGGGATGTATACCGACAAAATCGTTACTTAGGGCATCCGAAGCCTATAGGCTCATAAAAAGAGCGGAGGAATTTGGTATAAAAGTGAAGGATGTGAGTTTTGATATACAATCAATAGTGAAATACTCAAAAAATATTGTTGATAAACTGTCGAGCGGTATTGCATATTTAATGAGAAAAAATAATATAAAAGTCTATCAGGGTTTTGGTAAACTTGTAGGTAATCGTACTATAAAGATTTCTAGTGGTGATGGAGAACACAAGATTTCTTCTAAGCGTATTATTTTAGCAACAGGTGTAAGAGCACGAAATCTGCCTGGAGTAGAAGTAGATGGAGACTTAATATGGAATGCTCAGCATGCTATAGCTCTAGACAAGTTACCAAAATCGTTGTTAATTATAGGATCTGGTGCAATTGGGATAGAATTTGCGAGTTTCTGTAGTACTTTAGGAGTTGATGTCTCAATTATAGAAGTAAAAAACACTATTTTACCGTTAGAAGATAAGGATATTTCAGGTTTAGCACAAGAAATATTTATGAGACAGGGAATAAAAATATATACAAACAATAGTGTAAAGACTATAACTAAAAATAAAGGCTCTGTTCAAGTGCAGCTAAGTAGCGGTAAAAACAAAGAATTCGATAGAGTAATTGTTGCAGTTGGCGTTCAGGCAAATACTGAAAATATAGGTTTAGAGAATACAAAAGTTAAATTAAGTTCTTCTGGCTTTATTGAAACAAATGAATGGTATGAAACGTGTGAACCGAATGTATATGCAATAGGTGATGTAGCTGGCCCGCCATGTCTAGCGCATAAAGCAAGTCGTGAAGCTATGGTCTGCGTTGAGAAGATTGCTGGTAAAGATGTCCACGTATTAAAAAAAGAGTGCGTACCAAATTGTACTTACTCTTATCCGCAAATAGCGAGTGTTGGTCTAACTGAAGAACAAGCAATCAAAGATGGATATGATATAAAGATAGGAAAATTTCATTCTGATTTTAGTAGTAAATCTATTGTGCTCGGTGAGACTGATGGGTTAGTGAAAACAGTGATAGATAAAAGAACAGGTGAGCTCCTTGGAGCTCACCTGTTAGGAGCAGAAGTAACAGAGTTAATTAGCAGTTTTGTCCTTGCAAAGCAGATAGAAGTAACAGATCTTGATATAAAATCTACGATTTTTCCTCACCCAACTATTTCGGAAATGATGCATGAGTCAGTACTTGCTGCAGATAATGAGTCGCTGAATAGTTGAGTTAACGTTCTGTTGCTTTAAAGGTGAAAGTCCTTGAACGAAAGATTTTTATGTACTTTAGTTATGACTGATTGATTATCAGAATTAGATCTCTATCGTCTTTCTTTTAGCTCTTTAGCTATGCTAGTTTCACTTTAAGCTTTATCTTTAGATTAAGATATTCCTGAGCTTTTTCCTGTATTATCTAAATCTTGTTACTCCAGTTAGTGTTTTCCATTTTTATTACGCTGTTCTTACTGAGTAGATCAACATCTAAATTAAAGATACTTTTATTGTGTTTTTAGCAATCCGATAAATCTTCTCCGTTTTGTCTTCTATTCTTGAGGTTTACTTTTTTGTTAATTTCTTTTTTACTATTGTTGCTAAGTACTTTTCTTCCTATTTTTCTATTATAAAGCCTAATAAAATTCTACGTGCAAATTATTAAATAATAGTTAATAATCTAGTATCAATGTACTATACACAGATGGATGTTATCCTCGCAACAGGCGGAACAGGTGGACACATTTTCCCGGCTATGACCTTGGCGAAAGCACTAAAATTGCAAGGGTACAGTTGTATATTGTTTACTAATAAAAAAATAGATAAAAATACAGATATAGAAAGCTATACCCTGCCATTATGTAGGCCAAGTAATAATAGATTTAAATTTTTCTTTTTGTTAACATATAGCTTTGTGCTAGCACTGTATCAAATGAAAAAACTAAAGCCAAAGCTAGTTGTTGGTTTTGGTAGCTATGCCTCTTTTCCAACTCTTCTTGCTGCAAAAATTCTCTCTATACCTATAATTTTACATGAACAAAATACAGTTTTAGGAAGAGTAAATAGATTTTTTCTCAATGGTGCAGAGTTGATCGCAACTAGCTTTCCGGAAACTAAATATGTAGAGAACAATAGATGTATTTTTACAGGAAATTTTGTTTATATAAAAGCGCAGGGCTATTATCACATTCATTCTGAAGAGAACTTGAATATATTAGTGATAGCAGCTAGTCAGGGTGCAAGTTTTTTTGATGATGTAATAAGTGACGTAGTTTGTAATTTGCCTATTAAAGTGAAAGAGAAGCTTAGAGTAACGCAGCAATGTACGAAAAAAAATATCAGTAAGGTCAAAGACTTGTACGAAAGTGAAAAAGTCAGTAATGAGTTAAGTGAGTTTTTCGATGACATAGAAAGTAGATTAGCAAGTACTCATTTGGTAATTAGCAGAGCAGGGGCAACTTCAATAGCAGAGATCACTCTTGCTAAGCGTCCTGCTATATATATTCCTTACCCCTACTCAAAAGATGGTCATCAATTTTACAACGCAAAATATATTGAGAATTTAGGAGCAGCTGTGATAATTGAGCAAGATAGTGAAACGAAAAGAAATCTAAGAGAGTTACTAGTTGATTTATTAGGAAATTCTCAAAAATTGAGTGATATGGCTAATAATACTAAAAAAGCAAGAATAAAAAATGGAGTTGATGAATTTATTAAGATAATAGCTCAAAGATTTTGATGACGAGTATGGATGCTTGCTTTTTCTTCAAATGTATCCCATAGTTTTTTTTCTAATGCTATATTATATAGCTTATTGATGTAAACTACGCCTGTAGGTGAGGTTGTGTTAATTTCAAGGAGAAAATTATCTATAATGTCAATGCCAACGAATATTAACCCTCTTTTCTTTAGTTCAGGGCCAATTTTATTACAAATTTCATTATCTCTGTCACTCATTTCAGCTGGTAGAAAACTTGCTCCAAGTTGTAAGTTTGTTCTGATTTCTTCACTGACTCTTGGGACTCGTTTCATTGCTCCAATTGGTTCGCCATCCAGTAATAATATTCTTTTATCTTTATCTATATTCTTACAAAATGCTTGCGCAATTATAGGGCATTTATATTTTGAAATCATTAGTTCCAGTATTATTTGAATATTACTTTCATCTCTTACTCTCATTACGTCGTTTCCTCCATAGCTATACAATGGCTTCAGAACAATATTTTTGTCATGATTATGGTAAAAATTCCTAATCATTGATGTATTTTCAGTGATTAAAGTCGGCAAAGTTAATTCTGGAAATAATGAGGTGATTAATTTTTCAGGACAATTTCTTATCTCTGTTGGATTGTTTATTACTAAAGCACTGGCTTTCTCTAAAATATAAGTGGTTGTAATGTAACGCATATCAAAAGGTGGATTCTGTCTAATAAATATGATTTCTATTTCATTTAAGTTAATTATTACGTCTTTTCTAGAGGTAAAACCAGAATCATCAGCACTAACTTTCTGAGCAAGAGCGATTGGCTGGTTTAGATTTAATGCTAAATTATTAGGAACATAAATGAAAATTTCGTGCTTTCTCCTTTGTGCTTCCTTTATTAGTGCAAATGTAGTATCAGTTTCAAAGTTTATATTTTCATCCATTTGAAAAGCAACTCTCATTTATATATTTTTTTTAAAATAAAACTACCATTTAAAAACTAAGCTTCCATTAACGTCGTAACTTGCTATGTCTATGACGTACATAACTTACAACTTGCTTTACTCCTTTAACTTTTCTTGCAATTGCTATTACGGCTTTTAGTTCTGCTTTATTCTGAGCTATACCCATTAAATAAACAGTTCCATCAACTGTGTTAACACTGTAATTAATTGATTTGATATTTCTTTTCCCTAAAAACCTTGTTCTTATTTCTGCTGTTATCATACCATCTATAATAGAGTCAAGTATGGAAATTGTTTGAATTGGTGTTACCCTTATTTCATTTATTACCTCTTTAACTTCTTTTTCCTGCCAAGCTATTTTTTCTGCTGTAAGTTGTTTTTCGGGCGTATCGACATTCCCAATAAGCAGTACTCTTCCTTCACTTACTTTAACTTTTATAGGTGAAAATAATCCATGCTTTAAGAGCTCCTTATTGATTCTGATTATTATAGTTGTATCGTCGACAATATTTCCTAAAGATTTATCTTGCATTGCTACTGCTGTCGCTGTAGTAGCTACTACACCACTTATTATAAGGGTTGTGCATCCACTTTGTGTAATCAGAAAGATTGCAAGTAAAAAATTTGCTATCAGTCTCATTATTGATTTTCAGGGTTTAGAGTTTTTGTTAAAAGATATTAATAAGCTTTTTTGATTATGTAAATACCATAATTGAGTAAGATTTTAGATCTTGAGTATTTTAATGTAGTACTATAATGTTAGTTTGAAGTAATTTAGGTTTGCTTAAGTAGATTGATAAGTGGAATTGATTAGAGTATTATAAGGTCGTTATTCTAACTTTGTGACACTGGGTATAATCTTCAAGATGAGTTCTATCATAAGGTAATAGAAATAGATTTGTGGTGTAGCTATAAGTTACTGGAAAATTTTTGCGGATATGGCGGAATTGGTAGACGTGCCAGGTTTAGGTCTTGGTGATCTTGTTCATGGGGGTTCAAGTCCCTCTATCCGCACTTACATAACTTAGATTCTAAAAAAAGTTTATAATCACTAAATATGCTTTTGTTTCTATAAAAAATCTGTTCTTAAAGATTGTATTTAACTTAAATCCTGATAAAATAACTTTGTTAAGGTGTGAATTAAAATACTTGTAAGTAGGTTATAATGTCTAATAGTATACCTCAAAGTACAGTTAAAATAGGTGTATCAGATAGTATTTATACTTATAGAGAATTAGGTATAGATAAACTTAAGCATGAGTATGAAATTACGGTAAGTAGTGATTGTATAAGACAGAAAATGGGTTTTAGATTACAAGAAATAGCTAAAAGTGCAAAATTGCCTGGATTTCGGTCTGGCAAGATGCCTTATGATCTCGTTGTTACGAATTATAAAAGCGAAGCTTTAGAATATGTAGTAAACAATACGATTGACTATTGCTCTACTGATTTGATGGAAAAAATTGGAGTTAAATCTCATGTTTATCCTAAAATTGATATTATATCATTACCAAATCTAGACAAAAAAGATGAAAAGGACAGTTTTGTATATAAACTATCTTTTGAGTCAATGCCAGAGGTACCATTGATAGATCTTGATAAAATAAATTTGAAGAGAATTGAGGCAAAAATCGAAGAGGAAGACATAAGAGAATTTATTGCCTCTATAAAGGCAAAATTTCCTGATTTTGTCTCTGTTAATGATGTTTCTTATCAGGCAAAAAATGGAGATAAATTAATAATTGACTTTAAAGGGCGAATTAGAAATAAGCTTTTTAGAGGTGGAAGTGATAAGAACTTTAAGGTGATTTTAGGTTCCGGAACATTTATTAATGGTTTTGAGGATCAATTGATTGGTATGAGAAAAGGAGAAACAAAAAGCTTTAAGTTAAAATTTCCTGAAGATTACCAAGTAATTTCTCTTGCAGGACAGGAAAGTAATTTTTCTGTTCTAGTTAATGATATTCAAATTATTCGAGGTTTTAGAAGTAATGATGAAATAGCTAAAAAAATGGGTTTTGAAAATTATTCGTTACTAAAAAAATATGCTAAAAAAGTAATTAGTGATCAGTGTAAAGAGATGGGAGATCTATTGATTAAAAAAGAGCTGTTTGATTGTTTAGATGCTGGTTATAGCTTCGGGTTACCTACGGAAGTGGTGAAACAGGAACAACAGAGAGTAAAAAAGGAATTGGACTCTGGGGACGATTCTTGTAAAGAGGCTGAAAGGCGTGTAAAGCTTGCAGTGTTATTTATGAAGTTTAGTACAGAACATAAAATATCGTTAACTCAGAATGATATTCTGAATGTTGTTATGAATCAGTATGTTAATAAAAATATGCCGTTTGATAAAATAGTGAAGCATTTTAGGTCAAACAGGCAGTTTCAATGGTTGGTTAAAGGACAAGCTCTT
The DNA here is from genome assembly GCF_000306885.1 of Wolbachia endosymbiont of Onchocerca ochengi. GTDB lineage: Bacteria > Pseudomonadota > Alphaproteobacteria > Rickettsiales > Anaplasmataceae > Wolbachia. Next base: position 854,815 of record NC_018267.1, on the reverse strand, counting down.
GAGCATAAAGTTACAGATTATATAATGGAAAAGGTTAATAAAAAAGAGCAAGTTGTTTCTGTAAAAGAATTAAAGGAATTGTTTGATAATATCTAGTGAGAAGGGTATGACTCTTATACCAATTGTAATTGAACAAACTAGTCGTGGTGAGCGTGCTTATGACATATATTCGAGATTAGTGAAAGAAAGAATAATTTTTGTGACTGGGCCTATTGAAGACAGCATGGCTAGTGTAATAGTGGCACAGCTTTTATTTTTGGAGTCAGAAAACCCTGACAAGGATATTTATATGTATATTAACTCGCCAGGTGGTATTGTAACTGCTGGTTTATCGATCTATGATACAATGCAGTATATAAAGCCTGATGTTTCGACTTTGTGTATAGGTCAAGCTGCATCTATGGGTTCTTTACTACTTGCAGCTGGTACAAAAGGTAAGCGTTATTCTTTGCCACATTCAAGAATTATGATACATCAACCATCTGGTGGTTATCAGGGTCAAGCAACCGACATAGAAATACATGCTAATGAGATTCTACGAGTTAAGAAGAAGCTGAATCAGATCTATGAAAAACATACTGGAAATTCACTAAAGAAAATTGAAGAAATGATGGAGAGAGATAAATTCATGGATTCTGAAGAAGCCAAGAAAATTGGATTGGTTGATAAAGTAATGGCTGAGCGTGAAGATATTAAAGTTGAGTAGAGGGTGAATTAATGGATTATAATAATAATTTACACCGTTGTTCTTTTTGTAATAAAGCACAAAATGAAGTAGATAAATTAATTACTAATTCTTCAGATGGCTTAAAAGTGTTTATTTGTAATGAGTGCATAGAGTTATCTCATAAGGCAATAAGCCAAAAAAAAGGAGGGCCTTTTAATTCAGATTATATGTCTGATGTGAAGTTATTATTAAAGAAACCTGAGGACATAAAAAATTTTCTTAGCAAACATGTTGTGGGTCAAGAGCATGCACAACATGTTTTGTCTGTGGCTATGTATAACCATTGTCAATCCATGGCACAAATTCACTCTATAAGTGACATTGAGATTGAGAAATCGAATGTAATGCTCATTGGTCCCACTGGTTCTGGTAAAACTTTGTTAGCTAAGACACTTGCTAAAGTCTCGGATGTGCCGTTTGCTATGGCTGATGCGACAACTTTAACGGAAGCAGGTTATGTAGGCGATGATGTAGAAAGTGTGTTGTCACGTTTGTTGCAAGCTGCAAACTATGATGTTACAAAAGCGCAGCGTGGTATAGTATTTATAGATGAAATAGATAAAATTACAAGGAAATCTGAAAGCACTTCAATAACGCGTGATGTTTCAGGTGAAGGAGTGCAGCAAGCTCTGCTTAAGATTATGGAAGGTACAGTTGCTTATGTTCCACCGCATGGGGGACGTAAACATCCACAACAAGAACTTATACAAGTGGATACTAATAATATATTGTTTATCTGTGGAGGAGCTTTTGAAGGTCTAGATAAAATTATTGAAGCAAGGAAAAGAGGAACATCAGTTGGCTTTGGAGCGGATATCAGTCATTCTAGGGAGCAAAGGAAAAAGAATGTTTTACATGATGTTCAACCTGAAGATTTGATCAAATTTGGTTTAATACCGGAGTTTGTAGGGCGGGTTCAAATAACTGCTGTTTTAGATGAGTTAGATCATGAAGATTTAGTACATGTACTAATAGAGCCAAGAAATGCACTAATAAAACAGTACAAGGCATTACTTGCATTTAGCAAAGTAACCCTTGAGTTTACAGATGAAGCAATATCAGCTATTGCTGAAAAGGCTATGAGTTATAAGACAGGTGCAAGAATGTTGCGTGCTATTTTAGAGTCACTTTTGCTTGATGTTATGTATACAGCTGGAAATGGAGGTCTTGAAGGTAGTACAATAGTGATTACTAAAGAAATGGTAGAGCTAGGAAAAGCAGTGATTAATCGTAGTAATAAAGGTACTATTATAACAGTTAATGATTAGTTTGGGGTAGTGTTATGAGTGTTGAATGTACTGTAGACTCTGTTTTTGTTACATTGCCAGTATTGCCTTTAAGAGATGTAGTAGTTTTTCCAAGTATGATGGTTCCTTTATTTATAGGTAGGGAAAGATCTATCAATGCGTTAGAGTGTGCTATTGATAATAGTAGTCGCCGAAATGAGATTTTCCTTGTGACACAACGAGATGGTTCTATTGATAACCCGGAACCACAAGACCTTTATGAGGTAGGTGTGCTAGCAAATATTGTACAATCATTAATAAGACTACCTGATAATGCAGTAAAGGTTGTAGTTCAAGGAGTAAACAGAGGAAGAGTTTTAGAGTATATCGACTCTCATACTTTATTACAGGCTAAAGTAGAGTTGAGTAGTTACTATGAGTGTGAAGATGATGAAGATAATGTTGATCTAGAGGCTTTGAGGCGCTCTGTTATAAACGCATTTGATAGCTGGTGTAAACTAAATAAGAAAAATCATCCTGAAGTTGTTGTTAGTCCAATTGAACAAATCAAAAAGCTTGATCAGCTTGTAGACACGATAGTTTCGTACTTAAACGTAAAAGCATCAGATAAACAAAGCATACTTGAGACTTATAGTACAGTAGAGCGTTTAAGAAAAACTTTTACTTTTATTGAAAGAGAAATAAGTATTTTGGATGCACAAAACCGTTTGTGTAAAACAATTAAATCACAAGTTGAGAGCACTCAGAAAGCCTACTATCTTAATGAACAATTGAAAGCTATACAGAAAGAACTAGGTGAATTTGAGAATGGAGAAGAAGGAAGCACAGTAAGTGAATTTGAGAAAAAGATAAATGAAACAAAGCTTTCTCAGGAAGCAAAAGAAAAAGCTATGACTGAATTGAAGAGATATAGGAAAATGAACCCTGTTTCTCCTGAAGCTACAGTTATATCTAATTATCTGTATTGGTTGCTTGATCTGCCATGGGGAAAGCATAAAGATATAAAAATTAACTTAAATGCAGCAAAGAAAATCTTAGACGAGAATCATTATGGCATAGAGAAGGTAAAAGATAGGATAATAGAATTTTTAGCAGTATTGAAGAGAGTAAAAGAGATAAAAGGTCCTATACTTTGTCTAGTTGGACCACCTGGCGTTGGTAAAACTTCTTTAGCTAAATCTATAGCAAGAGCGGTAGGTAGGGATTTTGTTCGCATTGCTCTTGGTGGTGTACGTGATGAATCTGAAATACGTGGCCATAGAAAAACATATATTGGTTCTATGCCTGGCAAGATTATCCAACACATGAAAAAAGCTAATTCGTGCAACCCGCTCTTTTTACTTGATGAGATAGATAAAATGGGCTCTGATTCGCGTGACGATCCTGCGTCTGCGTTGCTTGAAGTTTTGGATACAGAACACAATAAGCACTTTACAGACCATTATTTAGAAGTTGAGTTTGATCTTTCAAGTGTAATGTTTGTAGCTACAGCTAACAGCTTAAATTTGCCATATCCTTTGCGTGATAGGATGGAAATTATACAATTGTCTGGTTATACTGAAGATGAAAAGATTAATATTGCTAGATATTATCTGATCCCTAAATTGAAAAAAGAGCACGGTTTACGTCAGAAGGAATGGAGTATAACTGATGATGCACTGTATGAGTTGATACGTTTATACACACGTGAAAGCGGCGTGCGTAGTATGGAAAGGGAGCTTGCGAAGCTTATGAGGAAAGCGGTTAAGAAGATATTAACTGATAAAAGTAGGGAAATATCTGTAAGAGTTGACAATTTACAAGATTATTTAGGAATACGTAAGTATACCTTTGGTATTGCAGAAAATGAGAGTTTAGTAGGTGTGGTAACTGGACTCGCTTATACTGAAACAGGTGGTGATATTTTAATGATAGAGTCAGTTCTGATTCCTGGTAAGGGAGAAATAAAATACACAGGAAAACTTGGAGAGGTGATGCAGGAATCTATAAAAGCTGCATATAGTTATGTTCGTTCAAATTGTCTGTTTTTTGGTATAGAGCCTGAAAAATTTCAAAGTAACGATATACATTTGCATATACCTGAAGGTGCTGTGCCAAAGGATGGGCCTTCTGCTGGTAGCGCAGTATGTACGTCTATTGTTTCTCTTATGACAAGCATACCAGTTGATAAAAGTGTTGCTATGACAGGTGAAGTGACATTACGTGGTAGAGTTTTAGCTATTGGAGGCTTAAGAGAAAAGTTACTTGCAGCACTCAGAGGATCAATTAAGACTGTAGTTATACCTAGCGAAAATGAGAAAGATATACAAGAAATTCCAGCAAAGATTAAGGAAAAGATCAATATAGTTCTTGCCAAGAATATTGATGAGGTCATAAAGGTTGCTTTGATACGACCCACCATTCCAATTGAAGGCAATACTGGAAATAGCACACCATCTTCTTCTATAGAAAATAGAGGCGATAGTTTTCCTGAGTTAAAAACACTAAAGCATTAGGCCTTTGTCTGCATAGCTTTAGCATTCCATAATAAGTTTCAAGTAGCTGTAGAAACAGAACACTAAAAACTCCTTAACAAGTTTTGCTAGCTTTCTTATCATTATAATGAAAGTATCACGTAATCGATATCCTGTTTGATTCCTGGTATTATGTGTACCTTATGTTTTTACAACCTTTCTAAGGTTTTATCTATATAAGCTGAAATGAGCTTTTGAAGCATTTAAGGTAGTATAGAATACCAATTTACAGAATTAGAGAGAGCTACTAAAGGGTCTCACCTGCCTTCTTTTCTAACTTAGTAAGTTTTATAAATATTTATATAACTAAGAGTTAATTATTTTTATTAAAAAAAAGTAGTTATTTATCCTTTTCTAGATTATATAGAAAGTCGATATAATATAACCAAATTGGTTTAGGTTTACTAAATGTGAGAAAACGATATGGTAGCATATAATATTTCAAAGACTTAATCTATTATAATCTTTTTAAAATAGTTCTATGAAACGTAATTGATAATAAATTGCAAAATGCCTTTGAGGTGAGTAAAATAAACCGTGTATTTTTTTATAAATTGACTACGCCAAAAGCATGCAAAAACTTCATATATCTATTTGTCTTGCACTACCTCCTATAATTGGCACGTTATTCTTAGTGTACCCTATGATTTTTCCATGCTTAATATCTATTGTTGTAGCATATTTATTCAATCCGCTAGTAGTAAAGTTTGAAAAGCATAAAATACCGCGCCTATATTCTGTAATTTTTATAATATTTGTGCTACTGCTGGTTCTTGTATTAATTGTTACATTTGTTTTACCTATTATATATGTTCAAATTACTTCGATATTAAATTTTTTAATCAGTAAAGCACCTTTCTTAAACCTTAAAGGTATCTCATCTGCATTAGAGTTTCTTAATATAAAAGTAGGAGATGGTTTGTTTGATCACTTATCTGAAAATCTAGTAAAAAATTGCGGCGATTATATATCTTATTCTATAAACGCTTTTGGTATTATAGGTAATTTTATTGTCCAGGTGTTAAGCTCAAGCTTTAACTTAATTCATGTAGTATCATTGGTAGTAATTATTCCGGTAATGTTTTTCTATATATTGCGTGATTGGCCTCTAATTATAATAAAGATTAGTGAATTAGTTCCTGTTCCTTATAAAGAAAAAGTTGCAGTTTTTTTTTCAAAAGTAGATTTTATTATACTTAATTACCTAAAAGGGCAGGTAAACATATGCGTTGTTATGATGGCCTTTTATTCTATAGGTCTTAGTATAATCGGGTTGAAACATCCTGTTGCTATTGGAATTTTATCAGGAATATTAACATTTATACCTTATATAGGGCCATTAATATATACTATTATTGGGTTTTTGAGTGCTATTGCTCAATTCAGTGGGTGGTTCAAAAGCGCTGCTGTTTTAGCATTATTTAGTGTTGGACAGTTAATAGATGCGAACATACTAATTCCTTTATTAATAGGGAAAAAAGTTCATATATATCCAGCTGTAATTATCCTTGGAGTAACTACATGTGCTTCATATTTTGGGTTGATAGGTATATTACTTTTTATTCCAATAATAGCGATTATTAATGTATCAATAAGATATGCAATAGATATATATCTTCAAAGTGAGTTTTATAAGGGTGGTTAACAGATTTTTTATATAACTTATGATAATGAAGAACATGGACTTTAAAATATTATTTATACATAACAAGAATAAGCAAATTTTAACACAAAACTCACTGTCAGAGGTGTAGGGGTTATGTTTAGTATGCAATTAAATTTATTTAGCAATAATCAAACTGATTATAGTTGGCAAAATTTTATTGTTTTAGGTGAAAATAAGCATGTGTACAATTCAGTAATTGATGATCTGTCTTGGAAATGTATGATTCTCTTTGGACCTAAAGGTTCTGGTAAGACTCATCTTGCTCACATCTGGCGATCGATAAATAATGCAATTTTTATCAATGTAAATAATTTTGTAAATGAGATGAGATATAGCAATGCTTTTATTTTAGAAGATGTACAAAATGTTCAAGATCAAGCAATGTTGTTACATTGTTACAACTATATGAAAGAAAATAACAAAAGACTACTTATTACTTCTTCATCTTCACCAAAAAAACTTAATTTAAAATTAAAAGATTTAAGTTCTCGTGTACTATCAACTACCAGTGTGAAAATTCCACCTGCAAGCGAAGAACTGTTGCGAATTATGTTGGTAAAACGATTTTCAGATAAACAAATGAGGGTTAATTTGAGAGTGATTGATTATATTTTAGCAAGAATAGAACGTTCTTTTCATAGTGTTAATAAAATTATGGAGAGAATAGATAATGAATCTATGGGATCAAATATTACCATTCCTTTTGTTAGTACTTTACTAAAAAAGAGCGATTATCATATATATTAAGAATTTATTAACATCTATGCTCTGTAAATGAGCCACCACTTAATCACATTAGTGCTATAGAAAATTATCATTTTAATATAGATATAATTAGATATGATCAAGGGATAGTTATTATGGTAGTTTATAAGGTATTTTCTATAGATTTGAATGTTATAATTTAACTATGGTAAAAGTAAGATCAAGTCTGAAAAAAAAATTAAGACGAAAGTTTATTGTACTTATAATATTAGTAAATGCTTTATTTATCTCGTATTTCCTAATAAAAAATATGAGTAACATTTCTAATCAAACTGTAGTCAAAGAAATAAATATAGAGGCTAATAATGCAGAGTAAACAGTTGCAGGGTAAAAAAGGAAACCTTTACATAACGTATTATATAGATGCTTTGGTATCAAAAAGATCTGCTATGCAAAATACTTTAGAAAGTTATTGTTCAGATTTACTTTAACTTGAGAGTTTTTTATTTAAAAGTGGTACTACTTTAATTAGTGCAAGCAAAGCTAATATTAAAGATTATGTTAGGTATCTAAGTATACAAAAGAAATATAAAAGTAGTTCTATATAAGAAAAATATCTGTTATGAAAAATTTTTATAAGTGCCTATTTAATGATACAATAATAGACTTCAATCCAGCTCTGGCTAGTGATGATGAATTAAAAAATCCAAGAGTTTCTCGTCCTTTACTAAAGTATTTGAGTGTTGGGGAAATGCTTTTACTAATGAACACAGTCAGAAAATCAGTAAGCAGATCAAATAAAGAGATAAGCAATAGGAGATCATGTACCATTTTAGATATCCTTTACTCTTCTGGTATGCGTATTACTGAACTGATTAATATAAAGTTATGTGAAGTGTTACATTTAGTAAACAATAGTGATAAAGAATGTTACATAATCATAAAAGGAAAAAGTGGTAAAGAAAGGAGAATCCTTTTTAAGGAACAAGCACTAAAAAGCCTTAAAAATTATTTATTAGTTCGTCACAACCTAATACTTGGAGATAAGGAATCTGATTGGTTATTTCCACAGGTAATAAACCCAATAGGCAGATTACAAGCAGAGAATCGGTCAATTAATTAAGGAATTGGCGAGAAAATGTAATATTGATGAAAGTAAAATCTCTCCGCATGTAATTAGGCATTCTTTTGCTACTCATTTACTCGATAGTGGAGCAAGCATTACACTGATACAAAGAGTTCTTGGTCATACTAACCTTTCTACAGCACAAATATATACTCACATTACTAATAAAGAATTGAAAGCTGAATTAGCTGATTTGCATCCTATTACTCAGGTAATCAATAGTTAAACTTGTTGTTTTAAGTTTGTAGTAGAGTTAGACTTAAATAAATTCATCTGGATTTGTGACTTCAAGTTTGTTATTTAATTTTTTTCTTATATTATGGGAGGTGCTTTATACTTTAGTTACTCTTCCCATACTCTTTTTTCCTACACATGTAGTAACTATTTTTCTTACCTTCTCAATAAAGATTGTATTATACATGCTTCGTTTACTATGTGGTGTTGAATATGAAATTAGGGGAATGGAAAACGTTCCAAAGCAGCCCTTCATAATAGCTTCTAAGCATCAATCTCCGTTTGAGACATTTATTTTTATGCTTTTATTTAGAAATGCAGTTTTTGTTTTAAAACGTGAACTGAAATGGATTCCATTTATTGGCTTGCACCTCATGGCACTTGGAATGATTTTTATCAATCGCTCAGATGGTATCAGTTCTATACGCTATATTGTTAAGTTAGCTAAGTTACGTGTGAAAGAAAATAGGAACATAATCATATTTCCTGAAGGCACCAGAACAGTTGCAAAGCAAAAGACGAAATATCAATCAGGGGTAGTTGCTTTATATAGTGTATTATCTGTTCCTGTATTGCCAGTTGCTTTAAATACTGGTTTATTTTGGCCAAAGAGCATACTTTCTATGAGAAAAAATCCTGGAAAGGCAGTAATAGAAATATTGCCTCCAATATATCCTGGATTAAGCAAAGGCGAATTCTTGAAAAATTTAAAAAAAACTATTGAAGGAAAAAGTAGTAAATTGGCCACAAGAAAACTGGTATTGCAAATTACTGAAAAGTATTTACAATAAAAAAAATACAGTGTTTTAGGTCTTAATATATGGCAAATCATAAGAGTGCTAAAAAAATGGTAAAGGTAATAGCAAAACGCACTTTAGTAAATAAAATTCGTAAAAGCAAAACTCGCACTGCTATTAAAAAATTAGTTGATATAATTAAGTCTGGTGATAAAGAAAATGTCATTTTAGCATTTCGAAACGCTGAATCTAATTTGCACAAGTGTGTAAATAAAGGTGTTCTTCATAAGAATACTGCTGCGCGTAAAATAAGTCGCTTGAATGCAAAAGTAAAAGCATTAATGACTGTTTAATGCGATTAATCTAAAGTTAACCAAGTTATATATACTTTTTAGTTTGCATGCTTTATATAAAATTTGATAGACCGGGTTATGGATAAAAAAGCGTTATTAGAATTAAACAATGGGTTAAAGGTTGAGCTACCCATATTAAGTGGAACAATAGGCCCTGATGTGTTAAATATTAAGGATTTATATAAGGCAACAGGGCTATTCACTTATGATCCAGGGTTTATTTCCACATCTTCGTGTTCTTCTGCAATTACATTTATTGATGGAGATAAAGGAGTCCTTAGATATAGGGGACATGATATAGCTGATTTAACAGAGAATAATGATTTTACTGCTGTAATTTATCTATTGCTTTATGGTAAATTACCTAGTTCAAGTCAACACAGAACGTTTCTTCTAAAAATAAAAGAGTTATCTAAAGTGCCGGAACAGGTTATTGATGTAATTAAAGCATTTCCAAAAACTGCTCATCCTATGTCAATTTTGATTGCATGTTTTGCAAGTTTGTCAGCATTGTACTATGAAAAACATGGTACTAATATTAATAATGAAGACCTGAATTTTGGAATCTCTGCAATAGCCCAGATTCCTGTAATTGTTGCAATGATATATAGGTATATAAACGATCAGGCATTTATAAATACCAATAATGAATTAAACTATAGTGAAAATTTCTTGAGGATGATGTTCGGCGATGCTTTTAATAACGATAGGGGCACTCTTTTTGCAAGAGCTCTCGATAAAATATTTACTCTTCATGCTGACCATGAGCAAAATGCTTCTACAACAGCTGTCAGATTAGTAGGATCTGCTGGTTCTAATTTATTAGCGAGTCTATCTGCAGGAGTTGCTACACTTTGGGGACCAGCACATGGTGGTGCTAATGAGGCAACTATAAATATGTTAGAAGAAATAAGACAAAGTGGAGATATAGATAAATTTATTGAAAAAGCTAGAGATGATAAAGATCCATTTAGATTGATGGGGTTTGGACATCGTGTTTATAAAAATTACGATCCACGTGCACGCATATTAAAAGATACTTGTGATGAAATTTTAGATAAGCTTGAACAAAATAATGAACTACTTAAGGTTGCAAAGAGGCTTGGAGAAATGGCTTTAAAGGATGAGTATTTTATTGTGCGTAAGTTGTATCCTAATGTTGATTTTTACTCAGGCATAATAATGAATGCTATTAATATTCCTTCAAATATGTTCACGCCTATTTTTGCCCTTTCAAGAACCACTGGATGGGTTACTCAATGGTATGAAATGATGAGTGACAGGGAAACTAAGGTTTGTAGACCAAGACAACTCTATATCGGTAAATGAACCTATCTATACCTCTGATTTTAAATACTAATTATCTTGAACTTAGTGTACAATTTTAAGCAAGAGAATCTTATGGTTCATTTATATGTTTCTTAATTTCAGCTACAATCTTATCAGATTGACTTTCGTCTGAGTTTAGGTCAGCTACAAAGTGCGTAGCATATTTTCCTCCAGGACCAATGAGATATATTATCGAAGAATGGTTGATTTCCTCTTCTTCACCAATTTTGCTGGTGTATACTTTATAACTCGTGATTACCTCATCTATTTTTTCTCTTTCACCAGTTAACATTTGTATTCTATGGTCAAATTGCTGTTGGAATTCTTTAAGTTTTTCTGTATTATCCCGTTCAGGGTCAACTGTTATAAAAAATGTTTGTAGCTTTTTATTGGTTTTCTCATCTAGTTTTGCAAGTACCTCCGAGATTATTCCAAGATTCATGGGACAAACCTTTTTGCATGAAGAAAACCCGAAAAAAATCATCATATATTTATCTTTAAAATCATTACTGCGTATAATTTGATTATCTTGATTAATCAGAACAAAATCTCCCCCTATTTTAACTTCTGCTTTGTGAATAACTATTGGAGCAAATATGCCTTTTTTGGTGAAATAACAATAACTAAGAAAAATAACTGCTAATACTATTAGCATGGTAGATAATAATCTTACAAACTTTATCATTAGAACACCTTAAATAAAATAAGATTATATCTTGTTAGCCAACTTATTCAATATGTTCTTTCCAAAGTGGGTTGTTAATTTTATCCAACAGTTTTCTATGTTCATTAATTTCTTCATTGCTTGGTGAGTGTTTCCTACGAGATAAATCACGTATTTTACGGTAAATGACTGTGGAATTATTATCTTGCTTGCACTGATTATCAAATAAGAAAGTTTGTAACCCTCCTGTAAGCTCAACATAAACTTTTGCAAGCAGCTGAGCATCAATTAGTGCTCCGTGTAATTCTCTGTCCTTTAGCGATATATTAAAACGCTTACATAATGCACTTAAAGATGCGGGTGAACCTGCAAACTTTTTTCTTGCAAGTGGTAATGTATCCAACACTCTGTCCGAAGAAATTAATCCGGTATTTAGTTTACTAAGTTCCATATTAAGAAACTTAATATCAAATTCAGCGTTATGAATTATTAAAATATCGGTAGATATAAAGTCAAGAAATTCAAGTACGACATCTGAAAATAATGGCTTATCTTCCAAAAATTCTTCACTAATGCCATGAATCTTAAATGAGTGATAAGGTACATCCCTTTCTGGGTTAAAATACTGATGGAATACTTTGCCTGTTGGGACTCGATTAATCAATTCTATACACCCTATTTCAATAATCCGGTGGCCAAATTCAATATCAAGGCCTGTAGTTTCAATATCAAGTACTATTTCACGCAGCTTACTTTTCATGATTAACTTTAAACAATACTAGTCTTGTTTACCATTTGTTATTGGATCATTATCATAATTGTCTTTATTGTAGTTAATAGAAACAAGCAGCCAGCTTGGATCTGATGAATTGATATTTTTTTTGAATTGCCACATATCCTCAACTCTATTAATCGTTGATGTGCTACCTGATACAATATTTCCATTATCATCCTTAACAAAATTAATTTGCTCTGAAAGAAAATACACTGTGATAAACACTACGTTTTTCACTAGTTTTATTTCTAAAATCTTTTGTGAAGTAATGGAAACAATTATAGATTCATGTGTTTCCTTACGATGTCTAATTTTCTCTGCAAAGTTATTATATAAGCCTTTATCTAAGAGAGGTTTTAGCTTAAGTAGATTCCCCTGATTAAAATACTTTATTATTAGTTCAAAAGCTATACTTGAACCTTCCATAAAATGGGAAATGGAGAAATCTTTATTTTTTTGTAATATTTGTTTGTAAGTGGCTTTTATTGAGTTTTTGTCGTTACTATTGATGTAGTCTTCAATGTCTTCTGCTACGTCTTTGTTACTTTGGCTTATATCAAGTACATTAGTTAATTTTCTTAAGTTTGAGTTTGTTAACCTTCCTAAAGAGTTATATAATCGCGAAAAAATGAATGCCGCTAATAAAGCATATATTACAAGCTCTATCATAGTAATTCAACTCCTTAGCATGTAAAGTACCTGAACATTATTAATTATTAATAAAAGTGTGCTTGTTCTATGTCAATCTGCGATTTGGATTTACTATTTATCTATAAATGACTATATTGTAGAAGAAAACGTTAAATACTTCAACTTAATTATGGAGGCGTAAGAAATGTCACAGTACAAAATAAAAATTCATGGCCAATATATTAAGGATCTATCGTTTGAAAACCCGAATTCACCATTCCTTTCTTTAAAGGAAGCTCCCAGTATTAATGTAATGGTTAATGTCAATTCAGTGAAGTTGAAAGGAGCTGAAAGTAACGAAGAAAATGATGAAGAAAAATCTTTCCATGAAGTTACTTTGCATATAGAAGTCAAAGCAGTGATAGAGAGTGAAAGTATGAAAGATAGTGTTGCTTTTATTTGTGAAACGAAATACTGTGGTCTTTTTTCAATAGAAAACTCAGCAAAGCTAAGTGCAGAGGGGGCTAGACAAGCTTTATTTATAGGTGGGCCTACTTTTCTTTTTCCTTTTGCAAGGGAAATAATTGCACGGGTTACAAGTAGTGGTGGGTTTCCTTCTCTTATATTGGATCCTATAGATTTTGAAGCTATGTATAAACAACAGAGTCAACAACAAAAAGATACCATAAGTAATGAGAATTTTAACTAATATTGGCCTACCCTTATTGTTCCAGTGTGAGATAGTTTTATACACAGTAAGTTAAAAGACTTTGATGTTCTTAGTAGTCAGAATTTAACGTTCAGTTATGTTATAACTTAATGCTTGAGTTTATAAAATAATTGACAATGTTAATTTTCTAATTTACAAGTAGGTTTTTGAGGTAATTATCCAAGGGGTAGAGTTTGATTGAAGTATCAGTTCATTATGGTGATGTAAGTAGGGCTTTTCCAATATTAAAAAAAACAATTCAGAAAGAAGGAAGAGGGGTAAAAATAAAAAAACAATATCATGAAAAGAAATCAGAAGTAAGAGCTAAAAAGAAAGCTGAAGTTAAAAAAAAAAGGCGCCAACAAGAGAGTAGAAGACAGCGTTATGGTTTATAATTTTTAATAGTTTATATTGGTTGTTTTATGAATGTTCATGAATATCAAGCAAAAGAGATCTTACGTAAATTTAATGTTCCAGTTTTAAGCGGTTTTGTTACTACGTCTGCAGAAGGAATAGAGACTAAAATAAATCAACTGAAGTCTGACATACTTGTAGTTAAAGCTCAGATTCATGCAGGTGGAAGGGGCAAAGCTGGCGGTGTAAGACTGGCAAAGTCAACTGAAGAAGCTCAACAGCTTGTGAAGGATATGATTGGTATGACTTTGCTAACTCATCAAACAGGGCCAAGTGGGCAGCAAGTAAAAAGGGTTTACATTGAAGAGGGTTCAACTATTAAGAAAGAGTATTATTTAGGTTTAGTAGTTGATCTAAAACTTAGCAGGCCAACATTCATATTTTCTTCAGAAGGTGGAATGGATATTGAAAAAGTTGCGAAGAGCTCTCCTATGAAAATAGTGAAGCTCGATATTAGTCCTGCTTCTGGTTTTGCAAGTTTTGATAGTAGAAAGTTAAGCAGTAGTCTTAATTTAAGTCCAGAACAAATAAAAAAAATAACAAGTGTTGCAAAAAGTGTATATAATGCATTTATTGCAACTGACGCAAATCAAATAGAGATTAATCCACTAGCTGAGACAGATTCTAGAGATTTTGTTGCGCTCGATGCAAAGATTGATTTTGATGACAATGCTTTATACCGTCATCCAGAAATTGCGCAACTCCGTGATTATGATGAAGAAGTAAAGGAAGAAATAGAAGCCTCAAAACATGGGCTTAGTTATATAAAAATGGATGGCAATATTGGTTGCATGGTGAATGGTGCAGGTCTTGCTATGGCAACAATGGATATAATAAAGTACTACGGAGCAAAGCCAGCCAACTTTTTAGACGTTGGCGGTGGAGCAAATAAGGAAGCTGTTACCAAAGCATTTAGGATTATATTGTCTGATAGTAACGTAAGAGGAATTTTAGTTAACATATTTGGCGGGATAATGCGTTGTGATGTTGTTGCAAGTGGAATTGTTGAAGCTGTAAAAGGAATGAGTATTGGAGTTCCTCTAGTGGTTAGATTATCAGGTACTAATTTTAAAGAAGGAAAAAGAATTTTAGAGAAATCAGGGTTAAGTATTATTGCTACGGATGAGCTCGATGAAGCTGCACAGAAGATAGTAAAAGAGGTAAAGTAAAGCATGTCTATTTTGGTAAATAAAGATACAAGATTAATATGTCAGGGGTTTACTGGTGCACAGGGTACATTTCACTCAGAGCAAGCAATTAGTTACGGAACAAAGATAGTTGGTGGTGTAACTCCTGGCAAAGGTGGAAGCACTCACCTTGATTTGCCAGTTTTTAATACTGTAGCGGAGGCCAAAGAAAAAACTGGTGCAAATGCTACAGTAATATATGTACCTGCTAGGTTTGCCGCTGACGCAATACTTGAAGCGATAAATGCAGAAATAGAACTAATAGTTTGTATTACAGAGGGCATTCCTATACTTGATATGGTAAAAGTTAAATATATGCTTGTAGGTTCAAAAAGTAGATTGATTGGGCCAAATTGTCCTGGGATTATTACGCCTGAGGAATGTAAAATAGGAATTATGCCGGGACATATTCACAAGCGTGGACATATAGGAATTATATCTCGTTCTGGAACTTTAACTTATGAAGCAGTAGCGCAAACGACTACTGTTGGCCTTGGTCAATCAACATGCATTGGAATTGGAGGTGATCCTGTTCATGGCATGACGTTTGTTGATTGTATGGAACTGTTTTTGAAAGATGAAGATACCCATGGCATTGTAATTATTGGTGAAATAGGTGGGAACGAAGAAGAAGATGTGTCGAGTTTTGTAAAGGAAGAGAAAACTAAAAAGCCAATTGTTGGATTTGTAGCTGGTCAAACAGCACCTCCAGGAAAGCGCATGGGGCACGCTGGGGCTATTATTTCTTCTAGTGGCGAAAGTGCTGCTGCAAAGTTAGAGGTTATGAAAAGTGCTAGAATTGCAATTGCAGAAACTCCAGCGGTGATTGGTAAAAAAATCTTGGAAGTAATGCATCAAGTTTAAAGTATTGTTATAGAAACCCTATATTACCAACTACAAATACATTATTTACCCATTCGATTAGTAAGTTCCCTCCTGGTGAATTTACTGAAGTTTGCTTAGTAGGCAGATACTTACGAAGTACAGATGCAACAAATACTGCGCAAGCTGCGCTACTACATGAAGCAGTAGTACCTGTACCTCTTTCCCAGACTCTCAAAGTTATTTCTCCAGATTTTTCAATTTGTGCAATACTAACATTAGTTTTTTTTGGAAAGAATGCATGATTTTCCAACTTTGGTCCCAAATTTAGTAATGGTATTGTACCTATATTATCGACAAAAAAGATTATATGGGGATTGCCAATATTTACTGCAACTGGATCCTTAAGCATCTCAAATTCTATAGGTAAGTGAAGAGTATCACATTCAATGGATAGAGGAATCTCATACCATTTAAACAAGGGCTTGCCCATATTAACCTTTATTAATTTATTACCGACTTTAAAACACTCTAAAATACGCTTATTTACTAGCTCAATGGTAGAGTACTCAGTACCTTTTTCTAACATTATTAAATATCCAACACAACGCGCTGCATTTCCACAGATTTCAACTTTGCTACCATCAGCGTTATAAATGTGCATGAAGCAATCAGCTATACTAGAGTTAGTGATAACTATAACTTGATCGCAGCCATTTTGGTTGGCAATTTCCCTATAGCTCCATTCTAAATTGTTTGTTGAACGTGAGTCTATGATAACAAAGTTATTACCAGTACCATGCATTTTTACGTAGGGAATTTTGTCTGTTAAACTGCTCACCATTATAGCAAAGACTATATAAACAAAAACTTCTTTTCTGATTATAGCTGTTTTATACGCTATAGTTTTTTGTAGTGTAGATGCTAAGTTAATGTCAAGCAATAGTGAAATGCTCTTTCAGCTGAACTTAAGTTGGAAAGGAAGAAAGTGTTTCTAATAGAAAAATTAGTAATGGACTAATTAAAGCAGCAGAGTTCTAAAATTAGCTTTTTTCATCCTGCTCTTGACAAATTTGAAGCTATGCAGTGTAACTTTCCTCTTGGTAATGTAGGTTCTTGTCAAGAATCTGCTTTCTAAAGATCTGATAGTACTAAAAAATATTTTAGATACTTTTGATAACCTAAGTTTATTTGGTTTAAGGCGGAAGCAAAAATAACAATGACAAAGATTATTTATATAACTAAGTTAAGTTTCTCAAAAACAAGCAGCAAAACTTTGGCAAGACTTTGCAAAAAGGATTGAAAATCATTCTGCTATTATTCGATATAGAATCTCAAATGAACTATATCTAGAAGACGATTTAGTATTCAGGCTCCTGATACTTACTAAGTAAACTATTAAGATGAAATCCAAAAATCATTTGTTTAATTTTTATAATCTTATTATCAGAAGCATTCGCAATGTTGACTAAGCAACATCTGTAATTTTAATAGCAGTAGCTATACTGATCTCAGTGCTTTTGATGAACAAAATCAATTGACGATCAAAATATTCTTTATTCATTCTATATATACAAACCTTTTGCTTATCTTAAAGTAAACCTAGAGAAAATTTTCCTATCTGAGATATATTCATCCTTTTAAACAAACAAAGTAGAGCATTGAAATAAAGGTAAGTTAAAATCATATATGAGAACCATAAAAGTTTTTTAAGAAAAGTATAATATACCAAATTATATGAGATCCTTATTAAAGGATTTGATAACATTGCTATTTAAAAGTGCTGAAATACTATCTGAAGGCTCCTGTTTTTAATGAAATAATTGGTATTCTGCTATTTATAACTTTTGCGAAGATATATAAAGTAGCATGAATTACGGGTTTAAAAATAAATAATTTTATGAAAATCTTGACAAGAAGTTCAAGAAAGAAAAATGAGAAAACCTACTTACTAAACAACCATATTTTATAGTATTAACAGAAAAGTGGTCAAGTCAGTTCACTGGGCCACTCATCATAAAAGAATATTTCTTCTACTGGCCTTCTTTTTTTTTCCTTAATTTCAGCACCTTCTTCTTCGTAACCAACCGCTATCACCGATGTTATATTAAAATCATTAGGTATATTAAATTTTTTTACTATTTTGTTTCTATCAAAGCCACCTACTTGATGTGCCATTAAGTTTGTAGATGCGGCCTGTAACATAAGTGCATAATTTGCTGCACCAGTGTCATGCTTAGCCCAAAAATTCTCCCCCTTATCCAGCTCTCGGAAATTTTTAGCACTTAATGATATAATTAATACTTGCGCATTTTTCGCCCATTTTTGATTGGATTCATTAAGGCAACTCAGTAACTTTTTCCATGAACTTTGATTACTCTGCTTATTACATATTACGTATCTCCAAGGTTCATCACCAAAACATGAAGGAGAAAGCCGAGCTGCTTCTATCAGAGAATTGATCTCCTCCTGATTTACTACTTTATCCGGATCATATAAGCACCCGCTGTGCCTTATTTTCATCAACGTTAATAGATCTTGCGTATTTACCATTTTTTCATTTAAGAATATGAATTATACACATTGTAACACAATGTAAGCAAAATTTAAATTGCAGAATTCCGTAAATATAGTTAGTATAAACGTGTTTTATTTTGAGAAGTATGTTTATAACATAATCTAGTAGTAAATCGACATTATCAAAGTTTTCTCTACTTGCGTACATATCACTTAATACGTAATAGGTCTTATTTTTGTGAGTTTTCCCGTTAATTATTCCATTCTTCTTTAACCAACAACAGGTAGATATTTAGTTGGCCGTTTAGCTGCCGTTGTAATGATAAGCCAAAGTAAATGAATTGCTAAAGCTCTAAATGTGGATCACTTATACGCAATCCTTTTAGATATTTAGCTGGTACAGCTATAATTTTATATGTTACATTTATATAGATCTGAAAAATGCTAGTTTTTCCTCATTAAAAGCCAGTTAATTACTATTTAAAGTTACTAAGATTTTTTATCAAATCTTTAACTATTATCAATAGTGTCTCTTAGATTTAGGCTTGTACTGTTTGTAACCCAGTACTTAAAGTACTAACAATTTCTTTTTTGCTACTTTTTTCAAGTCTGTTACATACTTGTCAGTATTTATTTTAGCATAACAAGATCGATATTCTCATAATCTGACCTATTGCTTTTTCATTAGTCTTTTTCCTTGTACTGCTATAAGCATCATTCCTCTTCAAGGATTGAACTTTATTCTATAAATTATTATACATATAAATTACTCAAAATGTTGTTCAAAAATTTTAAACCAGCCCTCGACACTACAGTACTTTCTCTTTAGGCTTATAAATACTAATTTATGATGTTTGGGTTAATGTTAAATATATGTCATGCTTCTCTATGAGGTTCAGAATTGTAATCTTGAGGAGAAACATTATTACACTTTCAAAAATCTTTCTCTCTCTCTCTAAAGTGCATTTAGTCAACTTTACTAAAAGTAATCTCCTTCAACTTCTCACTTCATCTTCTTAAATTTCTCTTTCAACTTTTCAATAATAGCTTTGGATTGATCTTGGTTGCCTAAGGTTATACCAATCACGGGGTAAAACATTCTTCTCGTAAGATAGCTTGTTAATAGATATCTTTAAGCTCTTTTGCATCGAGATTATTTAGAAGTTTTGCTAATTGCTTATTATGTACGCTCTGAATGAAAGTTTAGGGTTTCTCATCAATTATAGAATTAATTATAACTTTAATTTTTCTAGGATCAGTTAGATTTTGAGCTACCATTTTGAGTTTATAGTAATCTAGCTTATTAATTAAAGCTCTTAATTTATCTTTCTCTAAAATGTCTACTAGAACTTAAATTTAGTAATTACTCGTTCTTTAGGAAGAATGGTTAAATATTATTCAGCTAAATCTTTTGCTAGTTCTACAAGTTGATGATAGTCTATATTTTAAACAAGTACTCTGGACTGATTTGCTTTTAAATTAGATCAGGTGTTTTTTATCTGATTTGGTTTCAATACTTTAATAAAAGATAAGAGTCGATCTTCATTTAAATATAGAGAAATGATTTTCAGTTTTGTTTCGTTTAATTTCTAAACTAGATTTGTAGTCAGTGATTAACAATAATCTACCAAGCCTTGACTGGTCGTCGGTTAAGTACTTTTCTATAGAGTTTATAAGTTTGTCATTAGTATAGTAGTGTTAGTAAGAGTTTTTAGTTGTTTACCTATGGGACCTTTTGTGAGAAATTTAATAAATGCACTTACTTGATGATAATATATCATCTAGTATATTAGATAGTATATGTATATCATTTGCTGTTGCTTTTCTGCTTCTTCTGTACTGTAAGATATTATGCTTTTTGCAACACTTTATTATCTCGTGAATCAATAATATTTATTTTCTGTTCAAAATAGTATTTACCATTCTTATTTTGTGCTATATACTAATAAGTTCTTAGGTTTTACTGAGAAAATGCTTTCAATATGCTTTATTTAACACCACTGCCAGAAGTTTCCTGGTATAAGATATGTTGAAGTTCTATGTTTACTAATTTATCATTAAAATAGACAAAGGAGTTATATTACTTATACGACCTGTTTTTGCTTCCTTGAAGAAACTTTTGTATAAAATGTAATCCATATCATACTTACTTAATTTTTTTTACCATTTATAATTGCAAATTTCAAACTTTAAATCTTCTTTCCCTTTTTCAATGCAGGGTAGTAATAAAGGTGGCAAAAATGGTTTAGTGCTGTTACAGGATTTCACTAAGAGTTGGTATTTTATTACTTTTATCATACAACGATATAAAAGCAACTTTGGTAATTTTGTATGGTTTATCAATGGAGTCATCATATTTCAATATAAAAATATAAAAGAGTGATGATATACTACATTACTGCTCTTGATACCCTTTGTATATATTTCTAAGGTTACTTTTAAAATTAAGTAATTTTCCCTAGAACTATCTTTAAAAGGAGTTCATTTTCATTCACAAAAATCGCGCAATAAATTTACAGGTATCAGTGTTATAATAAGTTCTTCCTATCATCCAAGTAACTGACACTGTGGTGATACCATTTATGTACATAAAAGCATCCATAAGATTTAAACTACAATAAAACTTACTTTGATGTAAAATTACTTGCGTAAGATTTTGGTAACCTCCTAATACTTTTTGGCATTTCAATTATGAATTTAACGTTGCGTTTTTTTGCATATGATATTGCTTGTTCAAGGGAATTAAACTTTAATATGATTTGGTTTTTTGGATTTTTTGAACCTACCCACCCCATCAAAGGTTCAATATAATAGGAATCTGGCTTAATTTTTAGATACCAAAAACGTGTGTTACCCAAACCAGATTGGGTTGCAGTTTTTGTTGGTTTATAAATTTTTAAAACTGCTTTATCGTCGATATTCATAATTTTTGTTAAATAAGTTTATAATATATACCTAAATAACCCGTTACACAAACATAATTTCCTTTTCTCATTAATAATGAGAACATTGAATATAGCTTTTACAAAAGCACAAATTAATGCTAGATAAAAGTATAAATACAAAAAGAAAAGAAATGATTGAACTTAAAGGTCCAGAAATTTGTGTAAGTGGAAACAAGAAAAATTTGATTGTTTGTTTACATGGCTGGGGATCAAGTGGTGATAACTTTGTTCATCTTGCTAAAGTTATGAGCAAGTCTTTACATGACTCGTGTTTTGTAGCACCAAATGCTCCGTTTGAAAGAGAAATAGGTGATGGCTATCAGTGGTTTAGTTTAGAAAATCGCAGTGAAGAAGCATTGTACAGTGGAGTCAAAAATGCCACGTTAATAGTAAATCATTTTATTGATACAAAATTGAAAAAGTTTGGCTTAAAAGATACACAGCTTTCTTTAGTCGGATTTTCTCAAGGGGCGATGCTTGCGATACATACAGCTCTTACCCGCACTCAATCTTGTGCATCGGTTGTTGTATATTCTGGTAGATTTCTTTCACCTTCAAAAGTTGCACCAAATATCAAGTCAAAACCTAATATGTGTCTTATTCATGGTGATGCCGATGATATAGTGCCTTTTTCTTCTCTTGACTTAACGGTTAAAGCTCTAAAGAAAAATGGAATAAATGTCGAGGGGTACCCAATTCATGGATTAGGACATATTATCAATGAAGAGGGAATAAAATTAGGTGTAGAGTTTATTAAGAAAAATTTTAAAAATTAGTTTCTATGCATTTATTTTGTTTTGGTTATGGGTATGTAGCTAAATTTTTATCAAAAATTTTACTGAGTTTAGATTGGAAAATCAGCGGTACTTCGAAGAGTCAAGATGTACAAAGCATTAATCTTTTTAATTACAAAAAAGTAAGCAAAGATACATTTCAAGACGTAACACATGTCTTAGTTTCCATTCCACCGGATGGTGATGATGTGCTAGAGAGATATGGTCATTACCTTCAAAATATTAAATGGCTTGGCTATTTGTCCACAACTAGCGTCTATGGTGATCACGCTGGTAATTGGGTTACAGAAGAATCTGAAACAAAACCTGTAGAAAGCAGAGGAAAAAGCCGCCTTAAATCCGAAAAGAAATGGCTAAATAGCAAGTTACCTGTACATGTTTTTCGTTTAGCTGGAATATACGGTCCTGGCAGAAACGTACTAGTTGACTTACAAGTTAATAAAGCAAGAAATGTGCGAAAAGAAGGGCATCTTTTCTCTCGTATTCACGTTGAAGATATATCTAATATTCTATTTTCTTCCATGCTGAATATAAAACCTGGAGAAATATATAACTGTGCAGACAATTTACCTGCTACACAATCTGAGGTGGTAACATATGCAGCCAAACTTCTAAATGTTAGCATTCCAGAGTTGATAGAAATTTCTTCTTTGCCAGATTATGCACAAAGTTTTTACTTAGGATCAAAAAAAGTGAGTAATATTAAAATTAAAAAAGATTTTAGTATCTCTCTAATTTATCCTAACTATAAGGTAGGACTGAAGAGTTTACATGTTAATGAGCTGAAGCCGCATACAATGGAATAGATAAGCCTAGAAAAGAGTTGTTTAAGTAGTTAATACTGACTTTAATTTTTCATAAAAATGTTACTTCTTGCATAAAGCAGTTACTTTTATGTTCACTAACTTAAGAAACTTTCGGGTCCTAACGCTTTAGTACTGAGATGACGTTTCTTGGACTTTAAAGCTATAAGTGTTTAAAAAGTTTATTAAACAAAGAAAAAAGGTAAAAAAGCACTGTAATAATTAGTCACTTGCTCTCTTATTTTAGAAACTTGTATTCTATACTACCTTAAGTGCCTTATAAGCATATATTTTAGACTATATATAGGTAAAACCTTAGAAAAGGTGTAAAAATATAAGGTACACATAGTACAAAAAGTTCAATATTAAAACATAAACTACATAGTGCTTTCATCATTTAATTTACATAAACTGAAAATTAAACACTTTAATTTTATAGTAAAGGAACTAGCTAAGGGTTATTAAGGAATTTTTGTTGTTACTTTGAGTAAGCTTTCGTTTCCATGAAATTATATCCTTGTAAGTAAATTAATGGTATTCTTTTATTGCTGGTTTGAAGTTTTTTATGTTCATACACTTGCGTGTTCACAGTGTTTATTCATTGCTTGAGAGTTCAGTCAAAATTGAGGAACTGATCGGCCTTTGCTTGCAATATAGAATGCCAGCAGTTGCGGTTACTGATTCAGGTAACTTATTTGGCTCACTTGAGTTTGCAGAATATGCAGCAAGTAGGGGGATACAGCTAATAATAGGATGCAATATTATAGTTCGACAATCAGAACAAAATTTACCCATATTATTACTTGCAAAAAATGAGCAAGGATATACCAATTTGGTTACTTTAGTAAGTGATTCTTTTAGAAAGCGCAAAAACAGCCACGATATTCCTTATGCCGATTTTACTGAGTTATTAAGTTTAAGTTCAGGTCTGATCGCTTTAACTGGTGGATCTGATGGAATATTAGCTCAATTATTATTGAAGCAGGATAGGGAAACAGTAAAAAGACTGTTCTCAGCATTCAATGGTCATTTATATGTTGAATTGCAGCGTCATAGGCTTAATGAAAAATTAGAACTTGAAGAAGTCTTAATAGACTTTGCTTATCAGCACAATGTACCACTTGTTGCAACTAACGACGTATTTTTTTTAAATAAATCTGACTATGAAGCTTATGATATATTAACGTGCATATCAGAGGTAAGTTATTCTTTCGAAAAGAATAGGGAAAAACCAACTACTGAGCATTATTTTAAGTCTGTGATAGAAATGAAGGAGCTATTTAGTGATATTCCTGAAGCAATTCATAACACTTTAGTGATAGCTAGGCGATGCTCTTACATGCCAAGAAGTAGGCAGCCTATTTTGCCTAAATTTCCTTGTCGAGAGAATAAAACTGAAAATGAAGAACTGAGGGAACAAGCAATTACAGGTTTAGAATTACGCATTGCAAATGAAATAGACATAAACATTGAGCAGTACTATGATCGCCTGAACTACGAACTGAGCGTGATAACCTCAATGAATTATTCTGGATATTTTCTCATAGTTTCTGATTTTATTCGTTGGAGCAAGGCAAATGGCATCCCAGTTGGTCCAGGAAGAGGTTCTGGCGCTGGATCAATTGTTGCTTGGGCGTTACAGATCACAGACCTCGATCCAACAAAATTTGGTCTGATTTTTGAAAGATTTTTAAACCCTGATCGTATATCGATGCCTGACTTTGATATCGATTTTTGTCAAGAAAAGAGAGACTTAGTTATTGATTATGTACGAAAGAAGTACGGTCATGTCGCTCAAATAATCACCTTCGGGAAATTGCAGGCAAGGGCCGTACTACGAGACGTTGGGAGGGTGTTACAGATGCCTTATGCTCAAGTGGATAAAATATCTAAAATGGTTCCGTTTAATCCAGTAAACCCTGTGACTCTGTCACAAGCAATAGAGCTTGATCAGAATCTGCAAAAAGAGCGAGATAGTGATGAAGTGATTGCAAAACTTCTTGATGTTTCTCTTAAGCTTGAGGGAATATATCGTCACGTTTCAACTCATGCTGCTGGAATTGTGATATGCGACCAAAAATTAGAAAACTTTGTTCCTGTTTATTACGATCCAAATTCTACTTTGCCAATCACTCAGTACAGCATGAAATATGTGGAAAAAGCTGGGCTAATAAAGTTTGATTTCCTCGGACTTAGCACATTAACACTAATAGATCATGTATGCCGTTTAATTAATCGTAATGGGGAAAAAATCAATATTTCTTCAATTTCATTAAATGATTACAGAACTTACAAAATGCTCTCAAAAGGTGATACAATCGGGGTGTTCCAGCTTGAAAGTTCTGGAATGAGAGAGGTTCTAATCAAGTTAAAACCAGACTGCATTGAAGATATTATCGCTTTAATTTCCCTTTATCGTCCAGGACCTATGGATAACATTCCAACTTACATTGCAAGAAAACACGGACTTGAAAAACCAGACTATATTCACCCTTTACTCGAAGAAGTATTAAAAGAAACGTTTGGAGTAATAATTTACCAAGAGCAAGTAATGGAAATAGCACGTATTCTCTCCGGATATAGTTTAGCTGAAGCAGATCTATTAAGGCGTGCTATGGGTAAGAAAATCAAAGAAGAGATGGATAAGCAACGTGAACTTTTTATCCAAGGAGCAATGAAAAATGCTGTTGATTATGACAGAGCAAGTTATATTTTTGATCTTGTTGCAAAATTTGCTGGTTACGGATTTAATAAATCTCATGCAGCTGCATATGCAGTGATATCTTACCAAACGGCTTACCTCAAGGCCAACTATCCATTAGAATTTTTCACAGCTTTGATGAATTTGAATATTAGCAACAGAGATAAGCTGAACTTGTTTTATCATGCTGCAAAACTTTGTGGGATTGCTGTTCTTCCACCTGACGTAAATAAGTCTCAAGCTCTATTTTCAATAGAGGGCGAATATATACGCTATGGTATTGCAGCTTTGCGTAATGTTGGTTCTTCTATAGCAGAGGTAATAGTGCACACAAATTCGAGCACTTATTGGAATATATGGGAATTCATTCAAAATTCGGGACATATAATAAATAAAAGAGCACTAGAGAGCCTAATTAAGGCCGGAGCATTTGATAGTGTGCATCAAAACAGAAGGCAGCTATATGAGTCAATAGACACATTGATTTACTTTGCAAATAAAAACAGACAACATAAGGAGTCAAATCAAGCTGGTTTGTTTGATAATCTTGATGTCCTAAAACCGAAACTTAAAGATGTGAAAGATTTCAATAAAGAAGAAAAACTAGAGCACGAGTTATTTTCACTGGGATTTTACTTAACTGATCATCCACTTAAAAGATTTAGAACTATTTTGAAAAAATTAAACATTGGATTTATTGGAGAGGGTAGAACGACAAAAACTGCTGGTGTAGTATTAAATGTACGTATGAGAACCTCAAAGCGTGGAAGATTTGTTATACTTACGCTCTCTGACCCATATAATGTTTCTGAAATAGCATTTTACAAAAATGAAGTAATAGAAGAGAAAAGAAGTCTATTTTCGCCAGGAACATTTGTTATAATTGATCTTGAAACTTCAGAAAATATAACAAGATTAGCAGGAAAGGATATATCTGAATTTACAGATAGAATCACTTCTGTAATAAAAAGACTAATCTTAACTGGACATGCAAATTCGCAAAAAATTGCTATGGAACTAAATTCAGTGTTAAAAAGTGGTGGCAGGACCAAGATAATGTTGAAACTCTTTTTTGAAAAATATAAGGTAAACATCTTGTTACCGGATACATATTCAATTACCCCTCAGATTGCTTATGAAATATCTAATTTAAGTTGGGTTAAAAGTATAGAGATTGATACAAATAGCTTGCCTATATAAAAAAGTCATATATAATAAAAAATTTGGTCAGTATCAAGGGAAGACATAATGAGTCTTTATGAGTTTACTTTTGTAGCGCAGCAGGGCTTGTTACAGCAAGAAGTAGAAGAGATGGTCCAAGAACTAGCTGTTTTACTAAAAAGTATTAAGATAGATGTTATTTTTCAAAAAGTCAAAAAATTTCTGGAAAATAACAAGCTTACGAAGCAAGAATTGGAAGCACGGTTTAATACTATTCAAGAAAGTTTAGTTAATTATTCCAATTTCTTAGAAAATTTTGCAAAAATTTTGTGGGTCGAGCTGGAAGGAGATCTTTCAAATTTGAAAGAAGTTAAATTGAAAATTGGTAAAGAGCTAAAAAGTGGGTTAAAAGATTTAGGAATGACACAAAATTTTATAAAGCTTTCGGAAGGTGGTAAGCAAGTTGCTAAGAGTATATTTATTCGTAACATAGCAAGTGCTTTAAAAGAAAGCATTTCAGAGAATCTAGCAAAGGTTCTTCAAGAAATTTTGAAAGATTGTGAAATAACAAACCTAGATCAATTAGATAAAACGTTGAAAGTGATTCTAGAAAATGTTGAAGCTTCAGGATTGATAAAATATGAATATTGGGGTCTTATAGATTTCGCATATCCGATAAATAAGATGAAGAGTGGCCATTACTGTATGATGTGCATAAGTTCTACCTCAAGTATTATGAACGAATTTATACGCAGAATAAAGCTTAATGAGAATATTATTCGCCACTTATCTGTACAAGTTGATAAATTTTCTGAAGGTAAATCTCATATGATAAATAAACAAGTTGAGGAGCAAAGTGCATAATGGTAAAAAAACGAAATAGTTTTAATGATTCCTATCTATCTATGAATAATAGGACTGGGTTTAGGCGTTCTAAAGCTTGTCCTCTTGCTACATCTAAAGATGAGGATATAGATTATAAAAATACAGATTTGTTATCTAAGTTTACTTCTGACTATGGCAGAATATTACCCAGAAGATTAACGGGTGTGTGTGCAAGAAGGCAAAGAAAACTTCGTTTAGCAATTATAAGGGCACGTTTTCTAGCTCTTGTTCCTTATTGTACTAAAAAAGCTTAGGTGATTTATGTTGGTGATTTTGAAGGAAAACATAAGAACGCTTGGTAAACTAGGTGAAATTGTAAAAGTGAAGCCTGGTTACGCACGTAATTTTCTTTTCCCACAAAAAAAGGCAGTTAAAGCTACTAGGGAAAGCATAGCGAAGCTAGAAGAGCAACGTTCCTTTTTAGAAGAGGAAAATATAAGAAAATTAAATTTAGCAAAAGAGCTGGCAGCATCTCTTATCGATAAGTTTGTAATATTAGTGAAGCAAGCTTCTGAGGATGGTAAAATTTTTGGTTCTGTAACAACAAAAGAAGTTGCAAAGTCTTTATTGCAAGGACATGAAATTGATTACCGTAAAGTATCTTTTAATGGAGTGAAGGTAAGAAATTTAGGTCAGTATCAAGTGAATATAGAGCTTCATAGTGAAGTAGTGGTACCAATCACTGTGTATGTTGTTAGATCAGAAACAGATGCACATGAGTTGAGACAAGTAAAATTGCAAAGCCAAGAGTTACAACAACAAGAGGTTGAGCAGAACTTAGGTAAAGAAACTGCTGATAGTGATAAAGTTGATCAAAGGTGATTCTGGTTACGACCACAGAAAAATGCTTTTTATAACTAAATTAGTATCATTCCAGCATGTAATCTTGGTTCTTACATGCTAGAAATAAAACGGAGGTCGTTTAATGATTCCTCGCTATAGTTGTGAAGAAGTATCTGCCATCTGGAAGGAAAACAATAAGTTTAATATATGGCTTAAAATAGAAAGATTAGTATGTGAGGCTCAAGCAGAGTTAGGAGTAATTCCAAATGATGTTGCTAAAAAACTTTCTGGTGCTATCAAATTTGATATTGAACGTATTAATGAGATTGAATCCACTGTAAAACACGATGTTATAGCTTTTTTAACGTATGTTGCTGAAAAAGTAGGAGTTGACGTTCGTTATCTTCATTATGGTATGACGAGTTCTGATGTATTGGACACATGTCTTGCTGTACAGATGAAAGAATCGTGTGATGTTTTACTCAAGAACTTAAAGAATTTACTTAAAGTATTAAAGAGAAAAGCTGAGGACTACAAAGATACTGTGTGTGTAGGACGTAGTCACGGAATGCACGCAGAGCCAACAACACTCGGGTTAAAATTTGCTAGGTTTTATGCAGAGTTTAAACGCAACTATCAAAGGCTAGTCAATGCTCAAAGAGAAGTTTCAACTTGTAAAATATCAGGTGCAGTAGGAAATTTTGCAAATATTGATCCATTTGTTGAAGAATATGTAGCAGGGAAAATGGGACTTATACCTGAAACCGTGTCATCTCAAGTAATTCCTCGAGATAGACATGCCATGTTCTTTTCAGTTTTAGGAGTAATCGCAAGCTCAATAGAAAATGTTGCCATTGAAATTCGTCATTTGCAAAGAACTGAGATTGGAGAAATTTCCGAATATTTTTCTACTGGGCAAAAAGGAAGTTCTGCTATGCCACATAAGTGTAATCCTATTTTAAGTGAAAATTTAACTGGACTTTCACGTTTAATACGTAGTTATATATTTCCTGCGTTAGAAAATGTTGCGTTATGGCACGAACGAGATATATCGCATTCGTCCGTGGAAAGATGCATTGTTCCTGACGCTTGCATAGTGATGGATTTTGCTTTGGTGCGATTAACAGATTTAGTAGATAAATTGGTGATTAATAAAGAAAATGTTGAAAAAAATTTAAATTCTTCAAAAGGATTGATTTTCTCACAGCGCATATTACTTGAATTAGTGCGGAGTGGTCTAACAAGAGAAAAAGCATATGAAATCGTTCAAAGGAATGCAATGAAAGTAAAACGAGACAATAGTAATTTTTTGTCTGAATTAAAACAAGATAAGTCTTTACTTGAAGTTATTGACTCTGAAAAGCTTGAATCTTTGTTTAACTTTGAATATTATATAAAATATATAGATCATATGTATAGTAGGATTTTTAATATTAGGCTGAGTAGCTCAGTTGGCAGAGCAGGAGGATCATAACCTCTTGGTTGTGGGTTCAAATCCCTCCTCAGCCACTAGTTGTGTTTTATGAGCTTTTTTATATAAATCCACTATAATAGATTACTTTAACATCTTATACATATGACACTAACTCTATGAACTAGCCAATAAAAAAATACTTAAAATGGCTATACTATTTAAGTAATAAGTAATTTATATTAAAAGGATAATCCTGATTAATTTGAGAAAAATAGGAAAATTTATGATAATTTTCTATTTTAAAAAGCCGTCCTTCTCGTAGAGAGAGTTCTTAATTTTTTCTAAACAGAGCAAGTTTTAGGAATCCTAATTTTTGAAATAAGTAATAACTATCTTGTTTAGTATCAGATTGTAAGCTACAAATAATTTTTCACCGTAAAAACAGAATTGGTACCAGTAAGAGAACATAGTGTTTGCAAGTTCGTCCTATACTTTTTTTCCTTCCACCTAGCTAACAAACGAATATAGAACTTTTGCAGTATAATTCTAACTATTGTAATAGTAAAAAAAATTGAATAAATCAACATTGGCTATGTTTTCAAGAGGAGCTCTAAGAATTTTTATCAGTATATTAACTGGTACTGATTCTGAAGGCTCATCCAAGTTAGCAATGAGATTAGAGCATCTTTATTTGATCTTTACTAGTTTTAATAATACCCATACTAAGAATATTACCATAACAGACCTTAATTCTAGGTACGTGTACATTGTTCTTAGCAAAAGTTGATTTCTTTCATGATTTAAGTTCTTTCTTGATAAGAGAACAGGACTATGTACAAGCTATACAATGAGTGTTGTAATATATTATGAAATAAAGAAAAACATCATGGATTATAAGAAACTTTGACTTAAATGGTAAGAATTTTATTAATTTCTTTATTTTAATAATAACCTCTATTCAAGTCAATAGGAAACGCTATTTTAGGCAATAAAACTTGTAGAACCAGTGATTTGTAATAGAGTCTACCTGTTCTCAGTTACTTTTAGGTAATAAAAAATATTTAAACACTTTGAGAAGAAAATCGTTTAGGATAAAAGAACCGAGTTAGCTCTCATTTTTCACTCTAACTTCCAGGCTAATTTAACACTCCTTAGAAACTTATCGAATTAATCAACACTTGTGGTAGTAAATCTATTATCTTTTCCAATAAGCATAAGTTATGTGAACTATATTAGACTGAACTATTGAAGTTCATTATTACTGAAACAATTTTCAAGATGGACGGAGCATCGCATCAACAGAGAAAATTTTTTAATCTTAGCAAAGAACGTAAAGCCTTCTGTATTTAAATGAAACACATTCAACAGGTATTATTGGACATAATAGGTACTGCTTCTCTACCGTTAACCTTTAAAAAAATTCCACATTTAGTTTCAGACACTGTTAGTAAAGTCTTATGATACTTTAGTACATATGTTGCTTGTTCTAATATTATAAAGGATTATCTTATCAATAGGTGTAAGGATTATTTATTTATTCAGTTTCTCTTTTTCCAATGATCATGATGCAGCAGCCAAAGCCTAAGAATTTAGTACAAAACATCTTGCTGATCAGGTAGTACCTTATTTTTTAAAGCTGAAAACTTGAAAGACAAATTGTGAAACCTTGAATTTAACACAGGTAACTTAGCTACACAATTATGCTGACAATTTTAGGTAGCAAAATACAATGATGAGTTCAAAGGAAGAGCTTTTGAAACAGAGTTAATTACCTTTGCTACATGCAACCTGTTTTTCCTAACACATCAAGATTACGTATTATACTCAGTATGAATAACACTAAAAGTAACGTAAATTATTCAATAAATATTCTTTCAAAAAACATAAACTACAACTTTGTATTTCGTCATGGATATGATGATTGGTCACAAGTTTTTCTACCTTCTTATAAATGAATGATTTTTTTAAATTTTCCACTATCGTTTAAATCTTAGTTCTTTTGAAAAAGAAAATCTAGATCTGTCAGAGGATAGTATATCTATTAGTATTAGGTATGTTCTCAGACTAATGAAGCTAACCTCCTTAAGTGGAAAGTTGAATATATTTACCAACGTTCAAGCTTTTATCAATTTTCTGAGATTTAACCTTGTGATTACGCAAAAATCACAAATAGATTAAAAGCAACGATACAAAGCTTTAAGATGGATACGTGTAAGCAAAAAATTACACATTTTCTCAATGTGGCTGCAAAAGAAGTACATATAAGGTAGTTTTTTAGCAAAGCAAGCTCATCCTATTATTGAAAATTTGTTTTTTTGGATTTTATCCACGATATGCTTGAGATTTGAAAACAGATATAGAACATGTTGCAAAGAGAAGTTGAATTCATCTTAGGCAAGATAGAAACGCTAGATCTTAGTTTTCACGCCTTGTCATTTTGAACTTACCACTCCAGTAAATAAGAAGTTTAAAAAATAGTAAAAAAATCATACAGTAATCCAGATGTTTTCGCTTTCCTTTTACATTTACTGAGTAGTTCATCCAATAAATGAACTAGAATTTTTATGAAGTCCTCATTTACCTGTACTAACTTATTAGTATTTACCTAAACAAGAATTGGAAAGCTATCTACCTTACCTAGAGCTAAAAGGGTGTTTTTTTAATTCATAAGAATTTACATTGTATTTTCCAAGCACAAGTGCATTTATCAGGTATCTTGGAAATTTGCGACAAATTTGGTAATTAAATAATTCTTTTGCCTGATCTGAAAAGGATAATTCAAAGACTATGCAAATAAGGTCAATGCTACTTATAAAATATTTTCTTTGAAATTTTGAGTAAGTGCGGATATTTCAAAAAAAAAACAGGCTAGTGTTAGTAAAACTATTGTAAGCAATTATCTTTGCTTGTAAGTTTGATATTTATATTTCAAAATTATCTAGACTGAAGCTATTCTAAGTACAATATAGTGATCAAATAAGCGGCTTGATTAACGTAAATATTAATAAAAAAGTTTCATTCATAAAGAATATCTATCTTCTCACTTAGCAACATTGTTTAGCAATGGATAATATCGATATTGATAAGATTAGGTTTGCTTAAAATACATAACTTAATTATAGAAGGTGCTAGAGAAATTTTAGTTAACAGAACTCTATGCTGATGATTGATCTAATCAAAAAAACTTATCATTCCGAGAGTTCTAGTTGCCAGATCTACACTTTATACAGTCTAATCACCGTTGCTAAATCTGAAAGCTCTACGTGCTAGAAATGCTCCTATTCTAGGAATGGTTCTAAACGGATCACCTAGTTTCATGGATAATTTTGAAGCATAGAATTGTCATGACGGAGTAAAGGTCTTAAAGCATCAGTACTTAAATTATAGCGGATCAATAACGAAACATCTAATGCAAATACCTCTCTCGAGTAAATTAAAGAGCCGTTTCATGGTTAAATAATGATGAATTTAAGCAAATATAATAAAAAATTACATAGTAAGTTACATCCGAATCTGATTTCCATTTGGTAAGTAAATTTGCACACTCATGCTCACTACAGACTGTCGAAGCCATATATCAATAGAGCATAACTTTTGAGTATGTAATTTTGCAAGATTCACCCATAACCATATAGTAACTCTTCGCGAAAAGTTGAAAACTTTATGCATTTTTAAATCCATTATTTTCTGTTTTTAAAGAGCCTTTTCCTGGAACCTGAGACGAGATGAAGGAATAGAAAATAAAGAAAAACATTCCTTTGAATGTGCTAAGGAGTTACTTATACACCGGTTCTCGCAAAATTGCTGTATTAGCCTTTAGTACAGGAGCAGTGGTATAAAAATATGCCGTCCAGAGTTTATTGAAAAAGTTGTTAAATTAGTACTTAATATGGAATTTTAACAATCTATGACAAAGTTATAACTGGCTTTAGATAAACGGTACTTATTTTATTTTCGAACAAGCTTAAATCATATAAGGCTTTTTATGTACCTTAAAAGAATTATAACTGGAGATTTTCTTCTACTTGTTCTTACAATTACTATCGAAAAAGTCTACTCAGCGTTTTTAAGTGAGCCTTTTATTGAGGCATTTACTCATGATCACCCTTACACTGCTAATTTCTTGGTTTGTGCAGTTACAATTGTTTCTTTTTCATAGGATTCATAATATATTCATATATCCAAAAAGGAACTAGTAAATATTTATCAAAAGCTTGTAGAAACATTCAGCATGTACGTAGTACTGATGTGTAATAGCAACTTTTGATGTTTATGATATGCAAGTACTGAAGATAAAATTTTCAGGGCGAAGGCTTTTAATTAGTTCTTTGTAATTCGGTTTATTTATTATCATCTTTTCAATAACAACTTTAGGACTTGGAGAAGCTTCTAATAATATTAGAAGTATCACCTTCACTAAGTATATCTTAATTCTAGTTTATATCTTCAAGAAGTAACGCACGGCAGTATATAAAAATAGAAAAACTATATATAGAAATTTAATTAAAGCTAAAGATAATAAAAATCTTTTACTGACTCAATTTATCCTGTAAGTTTTTTATAAATTTATCAACTAGTATATGCCTTTACATAAAAAAAGGTTGATAAAGAATGTACCCAGTAAACTAGTTTTATCAAGCTAACAAGCACGTGTAAGAAAAGTTCGTTTTTACGTTATTAACTCACTCAAGCTAAGGCATATCAGCAAAGTATTCAAACAAGTTATAGAGCTGTAAATGTATCCCGTTTTTATAAAATATAATAATACAGTGTTCTTATATGCTTGATCTATTGCTAGTAACCTAAAAAACTATTAAGTATAGATTTTGGAAATTCTTGTTAGTATTATCGGCATATCTTCCTAAATAAGAGCGAATAGGAAACCTTATTATATAGATTTAGAACTATACCTTATTTCCATATCTATATCTTGACCAAGTGCAACTAGTAAGTTAAACAGGTACTCTAAAGAAAACCCTTCGATTTTTGACTTATTAATTTGAGATACTTTAGGTTGATCAATTTTTAGAGCAGTTGCTGCTTTTTTTTGTGTTCTATATTTCTTACTTATTAGCTGTGCGATAACCTTCATTAATTTCAGTTTTGTGTCTTTTATGTCACCCAACTCTATCACTATTGGATAACTTAATTGTAAATTTTGCATGACAAAAAACTTCCTTATAGAAAACTACTTTAATTTTTCTTCCTTAAACAATACATGCTTTCTGGCTACTGGATCATATTTCCTAAACTCTAGTTTTCTAATGAGCTTTTTTGGATTACGCTTTTTTGTGTAAAAATAGCCCGTTAATTTTTCTTCACCAGTACTTGTTTTCTTAATTGCACTACTAACTAGCTTAACAAGCAAAGAAACATTCTTTTTTGCCATACTTAATAAGTATAAGTTCCTTTTAAGTTTATTACAAGAAACACTAAAAGTCAACTATTTTGTATCCTTTGAACAGTATAGATCGTAAGATTCTTGACAATCTACGGTATATTAATAATATAGAGTTAAGTTTAGAATGAAAGGCAAGTGGTAAATAATAGTAAAAGGTTACTATTGATAGAAAATTCTATCTGCTCTGATGAAGTAAGGGTTGCTTTATCAGTCAATAATAAGATTGTAGAGTTTGAACAAGAATTTAAAGAGAAAAGGCAGTTAAGAGGAAATATATACGTTGCTTATGTAAAGCGTATAAAGCCTTCTTTGCAGGCTGTATTTATTGAATATGGAAAAAATAAGCAAGGGTTTTTATCTTTTTCCGAAATATCTCCAGATTATTTTAATATTTCAGAAAAAGAAAAGGAAGCTTTTTTTGAAAGTTGTTCAAATGGTGATTACACAGAGGAAAATAGTAGTGTATCAACGAATGTTTCTTCAGATTCTGCAGCTAATAAAAATATTAATGAATCGAGTAGTAGCTTTGTAAGGGAAGTATCTTTGTATAAGAAGTACAAGTTACAGGATGTTATTGCGGTTAATCAAAAAATATTAGTTCAACTGACTAAAGAGGAACGAGGTAATAAGGGAGCTTCATTTACAACTTACATAACTTTAGTGGGTAGATACTGTATTTTCATGCCCAATTCCATGAGCAAAGGTGGAATATCTCGCAAAATTGAAGATGCCAATATCAGAAAGCAATTAAAGGACATACTTGATTCAATAAGCTTGCCAAAAAAGTCATGTTTAATAATAAGGACCATTGGCTCAGGAAAAAGTAAAAAAGAAATTGAGCAGGATTATAATTATCTATTTTC
Organism: Wolbachia endosymbiont of Onchocerca ochengi; assembly: GCF_000306885.1. GTDB lineage: Bacteria > Pseudomonadota > Alphaproteobacteria > Rickettsiales > Anaplasmataceae > Wolbachia. The sequence goes on along the minus strand of NC_018267.1, from coordinate 818,710 downwards.
ACTGTGGCAGAACATTCAAAAAAATGCTTCCTCTACAAATGTTCCATCGTTGATCTATAACGAAGCAGACTTGATTATGAGATCTATTCGTGATTTTTGTAGCAATGATGTGGAAATTATAGTATCTGGAAAAGAAGCTTTTGAAGTAGTAAAACAATATACTGAAAATGCATTAAAGGGTAGTAAGTTACGCTATAGGCTGTATAGAGGTTTTGTTCCGATATTTACTTACTACGGAATTGAGGATCAAGTTTCTGAGCTATATAGCAATAGGGTAAAATTACCATCTGGTGGGTCTTTAATAATAACTTTAACTGAAGCGTTTGTTTCAATAGATGTAAACTCGGGAAAAATGATGGAGGAAGATAGTATAGAAGAAACAGCTTATAGAACCAATATGGAAGCAGTACCTGAAATATCAAGACAAGTAAATTTAAGAGGCTTGTCAGGGTTAATAGTAGTAGATTTTATTGGTATGTTAAAATATCAATATTGCAGAGCTGTTGAATTTGCCGTTAGGCAGGCATTTAAAGATGATAAAGCTAAAGTTCAGTTTAGCTATATAAATGACTTTGGTTTAATGGTATTTTCAAGGCAAAGGATTAAACCAAGCATACAGGAAATCAATACTATAGAATGTTTACACTGTAGGGGAGTTGGTAAAGTAAAATCAAATGAAGTAATTGTTGCATCAGTATTAAGAGAATTACAATATGTTGCTAGTAGAAACCGAAATGGATCATTTGATTTATTGGCACATAGCTCAATTATTACACACATTTTTAATAATAAGCGTGATACAGTTTCTACGATTGAAAAAGAATTCAATATTAAATTGAACGTTAATGCTGATAATAATTTAAGTGTAGATGCATTCATTTTAAAACGAGGAGATAATGTTAATTTAAATGATTGTAAGCCACTGCAAAATTCTGGTTATAAAACCGAGGGTAACGACAATGAGAAGGTTAATTACTCAGGTGGATTGCAAAATAACTTTTGGTTAACTAGATGGCTTTCACGTCTTTTGAGCTCTAATAGCTAACCAGAAATCCTGAGTGGGACTTGTAATTGGCAAGTTCCATACTTATATATCCTTATGTTAAGTAATATTTACAAGGGAGTATTCATTATGGGGAGAGCAATAGGTATAGATCTTGGAACAACAAATTCTTGTGTTGCGATAATGCATGGTAAAGATACGAAGGTAATAGAAAATAAAGAAGGAGCAAGAACTACTCCATCCATAGTTGCGTTTACTTCATCAGGAGAGAGATTGATTGGCGCTCCTGCAAAAAGACAAGCAACTACAAATGCAAGTAATACCTTTTTTGCTACTAAGAGATTAATAGGCCGTCAACATAGTGATCCTGAGATAAAAAATCTCAATGTTCCATATAAAGTGTTTGCAGCAAAAAATGGCGATGCATGGGTTAAAACATCTAGTAATAAAGAATACTCTCCTAGTCAAATTGGTGCATTTATACTGCAAAACATGAAAGAAGCAGCGGAAGCTTATCTTGGAGAAGAGGTAAAGGATGCTGTAATAACAGTGCCAGCATATTTTAACGACTCACAACGCCAAGCAACAAAGGATGCAGGAAAAATTGCTGGGTTAAATGTACTCAGGATAGTTAATGAGCCTACTGCTGCAGCACTTGCTTATGGTCTTGATAAAAAACATGGACACACAATAGTAGTATATGACCTTGGTGGTGGTACATTTGATGTTTCAATACTTGAAATAGGTGATGGGGTTTTTGAGGTAAAAGCAACAAACGGTGATACTCATCTTGGCGGTGAAGACTTTGATGACGCAGTAGTAAGTTATTTATTGGATGAGTTTAAAAGAAATACTGGCATTAGCTTAAGAAATGATCCGATGGCTATGCAGAGGGTCAAAGAAGCTGCGGAAAAAGCGAAAATTGAGTTATCAAGCGCAATGGAAACAGAAATAAATCTGCCGTTTATTACAGCTGATGCAAGTGGCCCAAAACATTTAAATATGAAGTTAACAAGGGCTAAACTTGAAAGTTTAGTGAATGATTTAATTAAAAAAACTATGATCCCTTGTAAAAAAGCTCTTGAAGATGCTGGTATATCTGCTAGTCAAATCGGTGAAGTGGTGCTTGTTGGTGGTATGACTCGTATGCCAAAAGTAATTGAGAAGGTTAAAGAATTCTTTGGCAAAGATCCACATAGAGGAGTAAATCCTGATGAAGTTGTGGCAATTGGGGCTGCAATACAAGCAGGAATTGTTCAAGGTGATGTAAGAGATGTGTTATTGCTTGATGTGACACCACTTTCTCTTGGTATCGAAACTTTAGGGGGAGTATTTACTCCACTTATTGAACGTAATACTACAATTCCTACTAAAAAATCTCAGATATTTTCAACTGCAGAAGATAATCAAGCTGCTGTTACTATCAAAGTACATCAAGGTGAGAGGAAACTGGCAGCCGATAATAAGTTGCTTGGCCAATTCAGTTTAGAAGGAATACCACCTGCTCCTCGTGGGATCCCTCAGATTGAGGTGACATTCGATATAGATGCGAATGGAATAGTACACGTTTCTGCAAAAGATAAAGCTACTGGGAAAGAGCAAAAAATACGTATTCAGTCTTCAGGTGGTCTATCTGATGACGAAATAAGTCGTATGGTGAGAGAAGCTGAAGAGAAAGCACAAGAAGATGAGGAGCGTAAGAAATTTATTGAAGTAAAAAATCAGGCAGATAGTCTAATTCATCATACAGAAAAATCTTTGAAGGAATATGGTGATAAAGTTTCATCAAGCGATAAATCTGCTATTGAAAATGCGATCAATGAGTTAAAGGAAGCTAGCAAATCTAGTAACGTTAATGACACTAATTCAATACAGCAGAAGATTACTAACCTCTCTCAATTATCTATGAAGCTTGGAGAAGTTATGTATAAAGAATCTCAACAACATAGTGGAGAAAACTCTACTAGCTCATCCACATCAAATAATGAGGAAGGGAAAGTGGTAGATTCTGATTATCAGGATATAGATAACAAAAAAGAGAATAAATAGAGGTGTGTTTGATTTTTTGTCGTTCCAGTATTATCTAGTTTGGTATTTAAGCTTATCAAATAAAGAAAAAGGTGAATGGAGCCTTACTCACTATCTGTTTTCAGTGTTGACGACACTGTCTTAAACACTTTATTGTATAGTAGAAAGAAACCGGTGGAGATTGTCAAGTAGTTTTTGCGTTTTTACCTAAAATTGTAATATTCGTTTACAACATGATGATCTTAAATCATAAGTTTTATTTTGACTTTTTATGCTAATTTTACAGAATATTTAAATTATTATTTAAATCAAATGCATGGCAAAAGAGAATTGGGAGGCAGTAATCGGACTTGAGGTGCATGCTCAAGTTTCCTCTAAGACAAAGCTATTTTCTAGTTCATCAACTAAGTTTGGTACTGAGCACAATACTCAAGTTTCTCTATTTGATGCAGCAATGCCAGGTACACTACCAATACTGAATTACTACTCTATAGAACAGGTGATACGCACCGGCCTTGCACTTTCCGCAGAGATTAATAAGTGCTCTTACTTTGACCGAAAAAATTATTTTTATCCTGATTTACCACAAGGTTACCAGATAACTCAATTTTTTGAACCAATAGTTAAGAACGGCATAGTGTTTATTGATAGTAATGAAAAAGGAATAAGAATTGCAAGGATTCATTTAGAGCAAGATGCAGGAAAGAGCATCCATGAAAAAAGCAAAACTTACGTAGATTTAAATCGTGCAGGAGTTCCTTTAATGGAAATCGTTTCAGAGCCGGATCTTAGGTCATCTATAGAAGCTGCAGAATTTATGAAAAAATTGAGGCAGATTTTGCGTTACATTGGTTCATGTGATGGTGATATGGAAAAGGGTTCACTTCGTTGTGATGCAAATGTTTCTGTGCGCCCAAAAGGTAGTAGCACATTTGGCACTCGTTGTGAAATAAAAAACTTAAATTCAATACGTTACATTATTCAAGCTATAGAGTATGAAATACAAAGGCAAATTGAAGTTTTAGAGAATGGTGAAGAGGTAAATCAAGATGCCTTATTGTTTGATATCGCTTTAGGAAAAACAAAAGTGATGCGGAATAAAGAGGATGCAAGCGACTATAGGTATTTCCCTGAACCTGATTTATTGCCTATCGAAGTAAGCCAGGATAAAATCGACTCTATTAAGTCATCTTTACCAGAATTACCAGATCAAAAAAAACTACGATATATCAAGGAATTGGGTATCAGCGAATATGACGCGGACGTCATTATTTCTGATAAAGCAATTGCTGATTACTTTGAGGAGTTAACAAAAAAGCACGATTCAAAGCTCGCAGTTACTTGGCTAACCGTAGAACTTTTAGGTCGTTTGAATAAAGCAGGTATTGATATTACGAACTCTCCAGTCAAAGCAAATGCCCTATCAAAACTTTTGGATTTTATCGTTGATGAAACAATATCCGCTAAACTTGGTAAACAGGTTTTTGATATTATGTTTGAGACTGGTAAACCTGCATCTCTTATTATAGAAGAGCAGGACCTGAAACAAATAGCTGATAAAGAACAAATATCAAAAATTATCAGCAAAATCATCAATGACAACCAAGATAAAGTTCAAGAATACAAAAGCGGTAAGATAAAATTATACGGATTTTTCGTTGGCGAAGTTATGAAACTTACTAAAGGAAAAGCTAACCCTAATGTTGTGAATTTGATTTTAAGTGAAAGATTAAGTAATTAATTTCTTATATTAACAACATATCTTGTAATACTTTTAAATCTATGCTCTGATATCTGTATACTGGAACATATAGGTTGATTACTTTTTTCACTATTTATTGATATTATTGACAAAATTATACAAGGTTGGAGATATCTAAAAATTACTCTACCTGGGACATAAACCGTTGTCTTTACCTCTTGGTATTACCTATCAAGAGTTGTATTTAGGTGTCATTTTCTACGTGTTATGGGGTAAAAAACGTCCTTGCTACACAGAATTTGAGCTAATTTCAGGTCTTGATGATGTTGTTTTGCAGTGTAAAAGAAACAAGTCAAATAGGATAGACAAAGAAACAGCATGGAGATTTATACAAATCAAGTACACATAAAATAGAAATGCAAGAATCTATATAAGTAGATTATTAACAAAAAATGGTAAATTTAGCTCAGTAAAATATTTTATTGCTTGTTTAAAAAAGCAAGAGTAGTAAAAAGTTGAATGTGAAATAAAGAATTTTATTATTGCTACAAGCATTGATTTTGATCCAGTGGGATTTAACACAATATGAAGTAAGGAGACTGAGAGTAATATTAAGTAGAAAGAATCAAGGAGAGAAAATTTAGTTTATAAAGATAAACATGGAAGGTAAGTTCCTGGATATAGGTAATGCTAGAAGTGGCAATAGGGATAAGGTGCAAAAGAAAGATAAAAAAAATAGGGAAAGATTTTAATGGTAATTATAAAATTGATAAATTATAATATAATACAATGTGAGGTATATTATACCTACAATGAACAAAAATATACGTCATTACATTTGCTTGTTAAAAGTAGTAATTGTAAGATAATTGGCGCATATTAAAAGATATGGAAAGAAAAAATTCTTGAGTAGATTTAATGATTTAATTATGTTGTTGATGCTGAAGATAAAAGATAATTAGATGTAGCACAATGTCTTATTAAATAAAGATACCTAATATCAACATTAAAGATAAAAATAACAACACTCCGCTATACTTGGTTGATTAAGGAAAGCAAATTACATAGCAAAAATGTTACCAACACATAATCATGAATGTTGACGCTGAAAATAATGAAAGTATGACAAGATTATATTGTGACGTGAGACATAACACTAAGAGCTCATGGAATTGCTGTAGCTTATGGTACATTCGTATATTTACTGGAGGCGTTTAATGTAACTTAGGTAGAATCATTTGTCTTGACAGCATATATGACATCCTTTACGATTACAATCAAAATTAATAGTAAAAGTGTATATTTGATATGTTTGCAGTGATTGAAACAGGCGGAAAGCAGTACTTAGTAAAAAAGGGTAGTGTGATAAAAATAGAAAAATTAGAGGCTGAGGAAGGAAAGGAGGTAGAGGTCGGTAAAGTAATTTATCTTTCAGATAACGATTTATCTTATTCACTTAATGCCACTGTTAAAGCTAAAGTACTTGAACAACGTAAAGAAGAAAAGGTCATAATTTTTAAAAAGAAGAGAAGAAAAAATTACCGTAGAAAAACTGGCCATAGACAGCATGTGACTGTTCTTTGCATTAATGAAATTAACTTCAAGGGTAAGAGGTAGGATATGGCAACCAAAAAATCAGGTGGTAGTTCCTGTAATGGTAGAAATTCTGCAGGTCGTAGGTTAGGAATAAAAAAAAACGGGAAAGTTACTCCTGGTAATATAATTGTCCGTCAAAGGGGAACAAAATTTCACCCTGGAAAAAATGTTGGTATGGGTAAAGATCATACGATTTTTGCTAAAGTGGAAGGCTGGGTTAAATTTAGAAAATCAATGAATAAAAAAACTTTTATTGACATTTTGCCTGCGAATAATGTGCAAGTTTCAGCTTGAGTAAATCAGGGGTCTGTAGCTCAGCTGGTTAGAGCACACGTCTGATAAGCGTGAGGTCGGAAGTTCAACTCTCCCCAGGCCCACCAATCTTTTTTCTCTGAACTTTTCTCTATAATTAGTTTGCTATAGCTCGAAACCTGCTACAATAATAACTTTTACTTCTCAAAATATTCATTTTTCAAAAGAATAATCGCTTCCTTTCAAATTTCCTTTTTTTCTTCTCTTTTGCTACTACTCGCTACACAACAAAGCCTGCGACTGATATATCACTATATAAAGCCTGGTTTACCCTATTCCCCTGTTTTTTTATTTTCTTCTAATCAAAACTAGAAGTTAGAATAATTTTGCAGATTTAAAGTGACAACAGTATGATATATTCACCAGTAAGAAGTATTAAATAAAAACAGTGTGACAAAAAATATTAGGAACTTGGCTGTCCACTGTTAGATCATTTAGATGAGTCTCATGTTTATCATCTGCTTTCTTAGACAATTAGCTTCCTAATCGGATTAGACCAGTAAAAAAATCAGCAATGAGCTTGTTGCTATAAAATTAATTGCTTCTTTCAAACCGGCTTTCCCAATAAAAATTGTTTCTATGTGTCTGCTCTGCTTCTTCAAGCTTGCGTTTCAAGCCTTCAAAAAAAATTGATCTTATTCTTACATTACTCTTCTATATTCTCTCTATTTTCCAAGTCACAAAGATATTCTCTAGTATTAAAACTGTATAACAATACTCTAGACCAAGCTCCTTATCTTATTCTCCTAGAAATTAACACTTTACCTTAATCTTGTTTGCTGAAATTTACCTATCTTCACTGAATGATTTACTATTAACTTTATTAACATCAAAGTGTTCGACAAAGTAAGCCTTTGTCCCCTATTTCAAAGTTAGCAGATTTTACTCATTTTTTATAATTTCCATAAATTGACCGGTACTTTCAAATCTAAAGATGGATACTGAATTACTATTAAAATAAGCAAGTTTATTACCAGTCCTATTATAAATAGGAACAATGTGATTACTTGTACTAAGTGAATAGCAAAATTACTTTTAGTTTCAGTTTATAGCTTGATGCTCACTGGGTATCTTATAACTAAGCCTGAATTAGGCTCAGATGTAAACTGTTCGTTAAAGTCTATCTGTTTCTCAAAGTTATTAAGTAACTTACTCAAAGCGAAAGTTTCTCTCTCTCACTTTTTCGATGTTCATTTACCCTGTGGCGATACGCTTATAAATTTTAGTTAAGGTTTCTAAGTTTTTTAGAAGCAATTTGCTGCCTTGTGATAATAAAGTTTGAAATAAGCTACGTGTAATTACTGTATGTTCACTATACATTTTAGCTCCATGCTCCTTTAAAAAAAGTAAATTAGAGAACTTATTTTATATCTGCATTAAAAATGCTACATAAAAACCTTTCTTGTTGCTTTTTCTTAAAATGTGTTAATAGTATGATATAGCTTTTTATAAGGAGAAAGTAATACCGAATCACTTGAATAACTCTTTCTGACAGTGTCGAGTGATCTTCTTGAGTAGCAAAGTATAACAGTGTAAACCTATTTCTCTGGTAATATTAATATTTGCTCCTTTTCTAATAAAGAGTTTTACAACTTTTAAATATTTCCCTTGAGCAAGTGAAATACAAAGATGTCCAAACTCTCTTTATCAGTATCATTAACACATTTGATCCTTTTGATTGAGGAGAAATTCTACTATGACATTCTTATCTCCATTTAAAGCGGCAATATGTATAAAGCCTCAGATCCATCAATGCTAAACGCAACATAAGCATTTATCCTCCTCCACAAAGAGAATCTTATAACCTCCAATTCATCATAATAGGAAGCGTAATACAGCGGTGTATAATGATTTATACTAATATAAGTATAGTAATACCTACTTCTTAACGCACAGAAAGCTTAGAAAAGTCAGAAACATTTACATATGCACTATAATACTCTCATCTAGAAAAATTTCTATAATATCTCAATAACCATTTATAACAGCCACATGAAAAGTATTAGCCTTATCAGTATTTTATAGTATAAACATTAGCCTATTAGTTAATGTATCTTTTTGACTTTACTAAGGTATCGCTCACAAACTAGAAAAGATCATCTAAGTTTTTACCTCTCATTTAGTAGAGTTTGATTGGAGCTAGTGACAATAAAAAATCTTTTATTGACTTAATTAAACTTTATTCTGTTAGTTTAGATTAATTTTTCTGTTAACTCTCAACACAGTAGATACCTTAACTGAATAGAAGGCGGTAAAAAACGCATCCTATACAGTCTAGTTTATCAAATTAGTAAGCAAGGCCATGAGAAATAGCTTTTGTACCATAAGGTCCATTCGTCTAGCAATTACTAACTATATTTTCTATAATAACTCTTATTGTATAAATAAAAAACTAAAGAATGAGTTTACATAAAAATTTAATAACTAGTGAATCAGTTGCAGCTGGTCATCCAGATAAAGTGGCAGATCAAATTTCAGATGCAATACTTGACGAATACCTTTTCTCTGACCCTCACTCACGAACTGCAATAGAAACTTTAGTTACCAAAGGTAATGTTATTATAGCGGGAGAGGTATTTGGACCTAATATTGAAAATGGTAGAATTGAAAATATCGTAAGGAATACAATAAAAAATATTGGTTACGAGCACGATGGTTTCCACTGGAGAAAGGTGGAAGTAAATATATTGTTACATAAACAATCAAATGATATTGCAGCAGGAGTGGATCAAGGCGCTGGGGATCAGGGCATAATGTATGGCTATGCAACAACAGAGACAGAGAGCCTTATGCCGGCACCCATTTTTTATGCGCATTCAATTCTGAAAAACATCATGAATGCGGTTAGAAAAGAAAAACTTGGGCCAGATGCAAAATCGCAGGTCACCTTAGTGTATGAGAACAATCTTCCAGTGCGTGCTGAAAGTATTGTTGTTTCAATACAACATCCAGAAGACCTGGATCAGTTAAAAGTAAGAAAAACAATTTACCCTTACATAGTTTCGTCTTTACCTAAAGGGTGGATGTGCCCTGAGGAGAATCTCCTAGTCAATCCAACTGGTAGGTTCGTTGTTGGTGGACCTGCTGGCGATTGTGGATTAACCGGACGAAAAATTATGGTTGATACTTATGGAGGGCATATCCCACATGGTGGAGGAGCGTTTTCCGGAAAAGATGCAACAAAAGTTGATAGATCTGCAGCTTATATGGCAAGATATCTTGCTAAAAATATTGTTTTTGCAGGTTTAGCTGAGCGTTGTCTTGTGCAGCTTTCTTATGCAATTGGTATATCAAAACCTACTTCATTCTACATTGATACATTTGGTACAAATATGGTGGACGAAAAAAGGATTAAAAAGTTTATTGAAAGTAATATAGATTTATCGACTAAAGGTATCATTAAACATTTATCCCTTAACCGTCCTATATATAAACGTACATCCTATTATGGACACTTCGGTAAAAAATCAGGAAAAGATGGTAGATTTTCTTGGGAAGACACAAATTTGTCTAGTGCTCTTCATAAAGAATTTAATATAGAAAGCAATAAAAAGATTTCTTTAGACTACCAAAGTTTTTGATTTAACTTAACATTGATATACTATACTAGCTTAGTATAATTAGCACTTTTATAATAATAATGCTATACTAACAGCAATTTTCATTTATGAGGCAATGAAGTGCATAACAAAACAAAGGAAGGATTATATGACATAGCTATAAAAGAATCATCAAATTTTATCGATGGAAAAGAACATCCTTTTCAAGATTGAGTTAGCAAACAACGCGTTAGACTATAAAAAATTCAAATCCTACTACCAGCAGTTTTTTTTTATATATAGTTAAATCATTGCACTCGTGCTTTATTAACTATTGTAACTAAAGTTGATACATTGAGATAATAAATAGGCCAACTTATATAGTTGGTAGTACTTTTGCTCACAAGTTGTAACTTATCTGATAACTATGAAAAGTCATGGTCTTGCTTAGTAGCTTTTATTAGCTTCCTTATGCATATTACATATCATAATTCTGTTACTGAAAGTTGAGCAGCACCTTGCTCATGCTTCTTTATACATTAAAGAGTTATTTTGCCATATTGTGAAAGGTAACACTACTACTAACAACAAATATCAGAAATGGATATAGACTTTTTTAGCACTGATATAATAAATAACATAATCGATAATACGAGATAATATGATTAAGATCACGAACAGTCTGTCTGTATAAAAAAAATACAATAATGATGAACGAAAAAACATGTTAGAATCTTTTGTAATAGGCTGCAGCTTGAAATAGAGTTTTAGAACGAAATAATGGTTGTAGCACAACTTGTTAATGCTAACCTAGCATAGAATTATTCATATCAAAACCCTAGTTTTTTTAGTATTTTTATATGCCTAATAATATAACCAAGAATTGCTGTTAGTTAACTTTTTAATATTAAATTAATGAGCAGTATTCTAAAGTATTCTAAACATGGAAAATTTTAAGTTCTATTACCAAAGTGACACAAGGATCAATATATAAGAGATATTTGTGAAACTATAATAGTTTTGTAGTCTTACAGATTTATATGCAAGATTATCATTGATAATATAGGAAGTAGATTTAAGAAAATAATAGATATGAAGAGGATAGACGGATGTATCACTTTAGGAAATATTGTTGGTGGGTATTATAAAAATTTAGTAAGAATGAAAGAAACAGAATGCTTGAGCTATTTAAAATAAGTATACAATATGAATTAGATTATTAACAATACACATGCAATTTCCTAAAATTTAATCAATTTCTTAAGCAACATTGACAATTTTAAGTTAATCTGTATGCTTAATATCTATTCTTGAAGATGGTATGAGAAGTAAAGAACATGATTTTCATTTAGTGGATCCAAGTCCTTGGCCAATTGCTATATCAGCAGCAATTCTTATTCTTGTGCTTGGATTAGTTAGCACGTTCCATAAACAAATTTCTGGAATATTTGGTTTAGTTTTAGGAATCTCTACTATATCAGGAGTGTTGTTTTATTGGTGGAAGGACGTAATAAAAGAAGCTATTTACGATAAATGCCATACTGCAATTGTAAAACATGGACTCAAGATTGCAATGTATTTATTTATCCTTTCAGAAGTCATGTTTTTTGTGTCGTTCTTTTGTTCATTCTTTAAAGCCTGGCTTGATCCAGTTTTTTTGTTTGAAGGATTTTCTCCCACAGATAAAGTTAAATGGCCTCCTAAAGGAATTCTACCTCTTAATCCGTGGTCATTACCGTTCATGAATACATTAGTATTATTACTTTCTAGTACAACAATCACCTCGGCACATCACTTTTTACTTAAAAATGATAAAGAGAATATGGTTAAAATGTTGTCTATAACTATATTGCTTGGGGTATTTTTTACAATAGTGCAAGCAATAGAGTATCATGAGGCAAGTTTTTCTCTACAAGAAACAGGAGAAAAGCTAATCTATGTATCCAATTTTTATATGATTACTGGATTTCACTGTGTGCACGTTATAATAGGAATAATATTCTTATTAGTGTGTTTATTTAGAGCGCAGAAAGATCAATTTACACCTCAGAACCATTTATGCTTTGAATTTGCTTCTTGGTACTGGCATTTTGTAGATATAGTCTGGATATTTGTGTTTGTGTTTGTATATTGGTTAAGCGTTTATTGAATAGTTAAAATAATAGATCTTGATCACGGATAAATAAAGACTAGATGATTATTATTAATTTAAGTAAAAAAAGTAGTATTGAATTTTGGGTAGTAATATTACATCACCAACAGAAGCTCAGCGTAGGTAAACACACCTGCATATAATTTTTGAATAATTAAAAAGTTAATTTCTTTATATTCTCCAAATGAAGCTCAGTGGAGAGAATTTTTGTTAATAAAAATCTAAAAATCTTCGCTAATTTTACAATATGCAAGAGAAATCATAATTTTAGTGTTAGAAATGACAGAGCTGATCATAAATGAATATGACGTAAATTATGTAAAAAAGTATTACTGAAATGGCCACACTAATAAAGATCAGATTATATTTATAGTGAGATAGGTGGTTGACAACTTAAATATAAAGTGTCACCATGCTGCTGATGTTCTTGCTATAGCAATTTGTCTTTTTTATACGAAAGGTTCTAATTTTTATTAAATAGTTTTACATGAGGTTCAACATTTCAACAACAATATGAGTATCATTAAAGTGATAAAAGAAAAAATAAGAAATTCAATAGATATAATTGATATTGATATTATTGATGAGTCTATAGAACATGCAGATCATTATTTTGCTTCATCTTCAGCATTACCTTCACACATCAGGCTAATATTGATATCTAATAGCTTTATCGGAATGAACGCTTTAAAAAGACACAGATTGATTTATGGATTACTAAAAAGCGAAATAGAGCTAATACATGCAATTTCTCTTCATTTCTATACGCAAAGCGAATACAATGTTAAAAACAAATAGCAAAAGTATGAAAGAAGAATCTTTATTGATTAAAGCAGGAAGAAAATTCAATGACTATAAAGGTTCTATGAACCCTCCAATTTATCATTCTTCTACTATATTATTTCCTACTTACAAGGACTACTTAAATGCAGCAAACGGAAAGAGCATATATGATGTAATCAACGATGGTGTGTTAAGGGATTACAGTTATAGTAATGTTGGTACTCCCACTGTTCATTATCTTTCAAATGCGCTTGCTGAAGTTGAAGGTAGGGGACAAGCATTGATCTACCCTTCTGGGTTGTTTGTGCTTGCTTTTGCTATTCTGACTTTTGCTAAGGCAGGCTCGCATATTCTGGTTCAAGATAATAGTTATTACCGAGTTAGAAGATTTGTTGAAAGTGAGCTACCAAAAAGAGGAGTAAAAGTAACTTTTTATGATCCAACGCAGAGTATAACCAGTTTGATTAGGAATAATACTTCATTGATAATGATTGAAACTCCAGGTTCTGTGACGTTTGAGATTTCGGATGTAGAGCATATAGTAAAAATTGCTAAGGAACATAAAATCATAACCGTTTGTGACAATTCATGGGCTACTCCCTTGTTATTTAAACCCCTTGATTATGGGATTGATGTTGCTCTATACGCACTTACAAAGTATATAGCCGGTCACTCAGATTTATTGATGGGAGCCGTTGTTGCAGAAGGTGAAATTTTTAAATTACTTTATGAAAGCTATAAGAATTATGGAGTCACTGTTCAGTCGCACGATTGTTACCTTGCACACAGGGGACTTAGAACATTGCATATACGCATAAAAAGGCATCAAAGCACAGCCATGAAAGTAGCAAAATGGTTAGAGAAGCATCCAAAAGTGAAAAAGGTTTTATATCCAGCGCTTCCTTCTCATCCTCAGCACGAGTTGTGGAAAAATTACTTCAAAGGAGCAGGTAGCGTATTTAGTATAGTACTAGATAGAGAGTATTTATGTGAAGAGCTCAGTTACATGGTTGATCATATGAAAATTTTTAGTATTGGTGCTTCTTGGGGAGGGTGCGATAGTTTAATGTTACCAATAAATCGTACATCTATGCCAAGATCTATAATGCATTTGGATTATGATGGAAGTTTCGTGCGGATATTTTGTGGACTAGAAGATCCTGAAGATCTAATCTCTGACTTAGATGCCGCACTAGCTAGGCTGCCATGTTTAGCTTTTTAAGCTGATGAAGTAAGGCATGAAACTGAGGGAGTTACTGTATAACATTATTGATGTTACTTTTGATATTGAAATCAAAGGTGTCACGTGTAACCCTAAGAGAGTCAAAGAAGGCTACCTTTTTGTTTGTATATCAAAGGAACATGAAAAGTGTATAAGTGATATAAAAACTTCAGCTATAATAGCAAATTTTATGGTACATGACTCTCGAATTTATATTCTTCACCCAAATCCTCAAGAAATATATAGCAAAATAGTTAGCAGATTTTATCAATTCAAACAGCCTAAATATGCTGCTGCTGTAACAGGCACGAATGGCAAAACTTCAGTGATAGAGTTTTGCTGTCAGATCTGGCAAAATGCTGGCTATAATGCGGCGTCTATTGGAACACTTGGAATGTATACCAATAATGAAAGGAAAGCTAATCATAATAGCCTTACCACTCCAGATGCAGATGACTTTTATGCAACACTATGTGATATAAATAGTAAAGGTATAGAGTATTTAGCATTAGAGGCTTCAAGTCATGGAATTGATCAGTACAGAATTCATGGACTTGAGTTAACTGCTGCGGCTTTTACAAATCTCTCACAAGATCATTTAGATTATCATCAGAACATCAGCAAATATTTTAAGGCTAAGAAAAGGTTATTTCATGAGGTACTATCAAAAGAAAAAACAGTAATTTTAAATGCAAATACAGATAAGTACTATGCATTACTTAAGATAGCTAAAAAACGTGGCAACAAAGTTATAACTTATGGGGAAAAAAGCTCTAACATTACTTTAATAAAGCAAGTACCAGCACTAAATGGCCAATACCTAACGATTAGAATCAGTAATGAGGTTTATAACGTGTTTTTTCCAGTTTTTGGACAATTTCAAGCATGCAATTTAATGTGTGCAATCGGTATAGCTATCTCGTCTGGGTTGGATTACAAAAAAATGTGTATAGATAAGCTTATTTCTCCACCGGGAAGAATGGAAAAGGTAAAACCTTTTGTGTTTGTGGACTACGCACACACTCCAAGTGCACTTAAACAAGCGATATTGTCTTTAAAATGGCACTTCAATAAAAAAATAGTTCTAGTTTTTGGTTGTGGTGGTAATCGCGATCAGGCAAAACGTGCAGAAATGGGTAAAATAGCACAAATGTATGCAGAGAAAGTTATAATCACAAATGATAATCCACGTGATGAAAATCCAACAGAAATTCGTCGTGATATTTTGCTACATTGTCCTGATGCAGTAGAGGTAGAAGATAGGAAAGAAGCTATAGAAAAAGGTATAGATATTTCTTACAATAAAGGCATGATCCTGTTGATCGCAGGAAAAGGACACGAAAGATTCCAAATCATAAATGGTCAAGCTCTTGAATTCAGTGATGTTGAGGTTGTTAGAAACTATGCTTCATAATACTGATTTTTTACAATTGGCTCATCTCTTAACCTTACTACTAAATTTTTAATAACCTCAATTATTACATACTATAATAAAAAGTTAATTCCACAACCTAAGGTTGTAGCTTTACTAAATTCTAAAAAACAGCCACAATGGAATAGGCAAATATTTATAAGTTAAATTTAGTGTATAATCAGCAAACAAAAACGTTGTTAGCAATAATACTCTGCAAAGTCACAATATGGTATGATCATATGCTCTTTATTGATCTGGTTAATATAATCAGCAGGGAGTTTTGTTCTGCAAAGGATGTTTACTACAACATACTCCAATTATTTGGAATTGCAGGTTTGGGTGCGATGGTAAGACCACTTGGCGCATCTGCATTCGGTCATATTGGTGATAGGTACGGAAGGAAAATGGCATTAATGATTGCCATCTTGTTAATATCGATTCCATCTAGCCTCATTGCATTTATTCCAAGTTATAATCAAATAGGTATAACTTCTACTATATTGCTTCTTGCAATCCATGTAACACAAGGAATTGCGTTCGGTGCTGAACAAGGAGGCAGTTCTGTTTATCTAATAGAGCACTTACCTGATAAGAAAAAGCTAGGGGCGTTTTGTGGAATAACAAGTTTAGGTCGCTCTATTGGCATCTTGCTTTCTGTAATGATAGTAATCATCTGCAAGAAAAACACTGATTTTAACACTTGGGGTTGGAGACTGCCGTTCACTTTCTCAGCCATTTTAGGGTTAATCAGCACATGTAGTATATATACATTGGAAGAAACTTTAGAGTATGAAAAGGATCAAAAGCAAAAAAATCTACCAAATTTACCAATAATAGAGCTTATAAAACACTATAAGAGAGGTCTTATACTTGCTGTTTTAATATCAGTACCAGTTAATGTTATTGTTGGATTTACCATATTTCTCCGAACTCTTGCAAAAGAGACAGTATCAGTTAAAACATATGTAACAACATACGTCAATGAGATTATGTTGATTATAACCAGTATACTAATGCCAATATTCGCAATAGCGCTTGGAATGTTAGCCGATAGAATAGGCAAAGAACGCACTGCGATTTTGTTTATAGTGATTACAATGGTACTATGTTGCCCTATATTATCTATTGCGTACTACTATAAAAGTTATCTCATAATTATGCTTAGTATAATGGTCCTTTCTGCAGTAGAAAAAGGTATAAGCCCTATAGGAATAGTTGCATCTGAACTTTTTCCTACCAATGTTAGATTCAGTGGAGTGAGTTTATCACGCAATATCTCTTTTGCTTTTCATGGTGGATTTACTCCTATGATATGCACTTGGTTTACTATAACATTTCCTCAAGTAAACTTTGCAGCTGGGCTTTATATAGTTCTCTGTTTATTAGTCGGTTTAGTGGCAATATTACAAATAAAACCGCAGGATAAAAAATGCGACTGGTAAAATTCTGATATAAACTATACACGTTATAAGTTAATTCAAAATTGCAAGTTAAAAAATGTGATTAAATGTTTATAGAAAGTATCATATTATTGATAGTACTTTTTAAACTGGTTTAGTGTAACCTTTTCAAAATTCCTCGATCCAAAACTGGGTCTGAAGTTCAAAAAAGTCTTTGTTACAGAGAAAAAAAATGTCCTTGTTCATCTTTTGAACGATATTTTAAGGTATACTAATATCAAGGTTTTGTTGATAACAGATTTATGGTCAGAAATATAGCTTACTCATAATAAAAGCTTTAAAAACGCACTCAATATTACGCTGCCACAGCTTATTTTAAGAGGTCTTCTTTATTGAACCTCGAGCTGTGTTTTATTTTCTGAGATAATAAAACTAATAAGTACAGCTTACAAGACTTTCAATTTATATCTATTGAATTACCTAAATTCCCTTAAAATGAAGCAAAACAATTAACAAGCTAGTAGAGCGCTGTTGCTCTTTTAAAAGAATATAGAAAAAACAATAAAGGAAGATATAGAAATCGGTATAGAGAAAGGAAAAACTGAAGTAGCAATACCACTTGCTAATGGTATAAACGTTGTTACCGTTGCTAAGTTAACAGGGTCGCGAAATTGAAAATTATAAAATTGAGAACACTCATCAATTGATTTTAACCAGTGTGTTGAAGTGACAGAAAAATTTAATGTTAATTGGTAACCTAAACTAAGTCCTTAACTTTTCAAAAAAATCCCTTAACAAAAAAGAGCATTCTGTTTCTAATATCCCACCGTAAACTTCAGGTACATGGCTGCAAAATTGAAATATTTTAGCACCATTCTCAATTCCTCCACCTTTAGGATTATAAGCTCCAAAGTATACCCTTCTAACTCTTGCAAAAGAGATGGCTTGAGCACACATCGGACACGGTTCCAATGTCACATACATATCGACATCACAAAGTATTGGTGTTGAAAGCAATTTACATGCTTGTCTGATTGCTAACATTTCTGCATGCGCAGTTGGATCATTGTATATATTGTGTGCAAAAGAAACTATATTGTTTCCACTGACTATTACAGCTCCTATAGGAATTTCGTCATTTTTCTGAGCAATTTTTGCTTGCTCTACGGCAAGCTCCATGTATCGATATTTAAACATTTTCTCTTTTAGTCTTCTTTCTTTTAATTTTATTGACTGCTGCTTTAATAAAGGATACAAAAAGAGGGTGAGGAGAAAAAGGCTTTGATTGAAATTCTGGGTGGAATTGTACACCAGTAAACCATGGGTGATTATCTAACACTACTGCTTCTATGCATGTTCCATCTTCTGATATACAGCTGCATGTTAGCCCATTTTTTTCTAAATCATCTTTATAATCCAAATTAACTATATATCTGTGCCTATGCCTTTCGGAGATAGTGGTATTACCATATACATCTGCCATTTTAGAATTTGCTCTTATATTACATTTATACGCTCCAAGTCTCATAGTTCCACCAATATCAACGCCCTTATCACCAGCTAGCTTAATAATTGGGTGCTTACAGGTACAAAATTCTTCAGAGTGTACATCCTCAAGCTTAATGACATTGCGAGCAAATTCAATAACTGCAAGCTGCATACCAAGACATATTCCAAAAAATGGGATATTATGCCTACGGGCGTAACTTATTGCTGATATTTTACCCTCTACTCCATCGTCACCAAACCCTCCTGGCACAAGGATTGAATGAGAATTTTGTAGCTTTTCTCCTATAAATTTTTCATCAATAGGTTCTTTACTTTTTTCCCTCGAGTTAACCCAATTTATCTTTACTTTGACTTTGTTACTAATTGCACCATGATTCAATGCTTCAACCAATGATTTATATGCGTCAGGGAATTCAGTGTATTTTCCTACTATAGATACAGTGACTTCTTGTGTTGAGTTTCTTATAGAAAGTACTATTTGATCCCATTCAGTTAAGCTTGGTTGTGGTTTACTTAAATGAAAGTGTTCTAGAATTTGTGTACCAAGCCCAGATTGATTATATAAGACCGGCAACTCATATATATGATTCACGTCAGGAGCAGATATTACATTAGATAATGAGACATTACAAAGGTTAGCTATTTTTCTTTTTTGATCATCAGAGGTTTTCTTCTCACTACGACATAATATAATATCTGGTTGTAACCCAGCAAAATTTAACTCTCGAACTGAATGCTGTGTTGGTTTTGTCTTTAGTTCTTGCGCTGCAGTTAGATATGGTACTAAGGTTAGGTGAATAAGGATAACTCTTTGTTTTCCAAACTTATAACTGGTTTGACGTATGGCTTCTAAAAACGGTTGGCTTTCAATATCGCCTACAGTTCCACCTATTTCACATATTACAAAATCTAAGTCCTCCGTACCATTAAAAATAAATGATTTAATCAAATCTATTACATGAGGAATAACTTGTACAGTTTTACCTAAATAATCACCACGCCTCTCTTTCTTCAGCAACTCGTGATATACTTTACCAGTTGTTATATTGTCGTCTTTAGTTGCTTTAATTCCAGTAAAACGTTCATAATGCCCAAGATCTAAATCAGTTTCAGCACCATCTTCGGTAACGAACACCTCCCCATGCTGAGTTGGACTCATTGTTCCAGGATCAATATTCAAATATGGATCAAGCTTTCTAATACATACCTTAAAACCATAAGCTTGAAGAAGCGCACCTATACTTGAAGAGACTAAACCCTTGCCAATGGATGAAACAACCCCACCTGTTACAAAGATAAATTTAGCTTCTTTCATTAATCTTCAAAAGGAACGGAAGTAGATTCATTTTCTTGTTTCTTTTCCGATATAATTTTCTCTACAATCGACTTTTTGTGTACATTTTTTGAACACAATCCTGACAATAATAATGTGTTTGCTATAAATAGCCCAACAACTATAGCCGTTATTTTGCTAAGCAGACTTGCTGAATGTTTCACTGAAACCATTAAATTGAGTCCATGTTGTGAGTTATTAAAACCACTTAATGAACTACTCCCAGGAGGACGCGAAAGCACTAAGGTTGCTAAAATGACAACCAATATTATTTGTAGTATACTTAATACTGTTATTGACATTATGAGTAAGACTAAAACAAAGATTCTAGGAATGTAAAGTACATAAGTCAAGTTTTTATCGATATCTTAAAATAACAAAGAAACTTATTTATTATTTTATTCAATAATCTTATTTATTATTGTAAAAGATATATAGCAAATAATTTATTAATAGTGAAAAATTACAAAAGATAATATAGAAAACTCCTAAGAGAGAAAATTAACCTAGATGATGAACAATTACTGCTTGATTATACAGTTCTAAAGCATATTTTGTATTCAGCATACAGAAAAGAGCATTATAAAAAATTTTAGTAATTTAAATAAAATTTTTAATGCTAATTCTAGAAAGAACTATAAAATCCTAATAGTCAACAATACGTCTATACCTCTATCATCTTTTGTTCGAAATAAGCCTTCGCTCGTTTTATAAGAAAGAAAATAAAAAACCTACCTATGATCAATAACTGGAAAAATTACTTAATTATTTAAAGTAAGTATTAAGTATAGAAAGCCTAAGTAAAAAAATTTTCGTGTTACCTTACACATAAGTAAAAAGTATTGTCTAATAATGAAAGACCTTCAAAACACTAATACAATACGTTAAACTATTTATCTTGTGTAAATAGATTATAAAATGTGCACTCTTTTGATTAGCTAAATGTCCTTGTGCTATTATTATATAGTGTTCAAATGTCAACATATCTATAAATGTATTTTTATACAGTCCTTCTTTTTGATTTATTTTGTGTCTAAAAGAACGTTTAATTAAAAAAAGCCATTTTTATACACCCCTTTTATAAGATTATATATTATATTTAGTATAACATAGAGGATAACAACCTTAAGCTTGATACTATAAACTCTCAAAAAAAGGAAATGCATGTATATTAATTGGTAAATAGCATTTCAAGTTTCATCAAAAATCAGATTGCAGGGTTAAATCTTCTATCCAAATAACCATACACTCTATTTGCTTATTCGGATATACCTCTTGTACTAGGGTTTTGTAGGTCAACATTTGCTTTTTTATTTCATTTAATGAAGAAGCAGAAATGTTACGGTGTAATTTGTAATCAATTATGATTGCTTTATCCTGCGTTATGCACAACCTATCCAATCGTGCTAGTACTGGTTCACCATCGATCATTCCACTCAGCATAATCTCCGATTTACCTTCTAAGTCAAATAGGTAATCATATTTTTTATTAAAGGCTAATATTTTACTGTAGATCTCATCTTTTTTTTCTCTAGTGCTTATATTATCAAGGTACTTCTTAATCCAATTCTTTCTTCTATCTTTCTCTATCTTAGGCATATACTGCAACATACTGTGAATTATTAAGCCTCTTGTACAACCGTCTGTCATCCCAATGCTCTTTCCTCTATCATTCCAAGTAGCTACCACTGGGATCCGAGCTTCTTTTTCTTTGGATTCCAGTGTCACACCCTGAAACAGGGAAGGAGAGTAAATAGTTGACACTAATTCTCCTTCTTTTTTTCTAGATTCTTGAAATGATATCGCCAGTGTTGACGGAAGCGAAATCACTGAGTCATCAAAATAATCTAGTTTTTTATAAGCGTAAGGATAGTTTGCATTTATGCATAATACTTCAATTTTTTTTTTAAATATCGGCTGTAACCAAGCTTGTTTCTTTTCATATAACTCTTGACGCTTAGTAATCAGATCATACCAAGAACCTTTTTGCACTGGCTCTTTACCTAAAATATATAATTCATCTTCAGCACGTGTAAGTGCTACATATAGCAAACGCAGATATTCATCATAGTCTTCCACTCTCCTCTCTCTCTTTACTCGATCGCAATAAACGTTGCTATTCTTTCCACACCAAAATGGTGCTTCCATTGCATCGAAAATAATATTTTCATTATTTCTTGGTATTGTGTTTGTATCAACCAAGAACACTATAGGAGCCTGGAGACCTTTTGACTTGTGGATTGTCATTATTCGCACAGCATTGCGCTTTGATTGCATATCATTTTTAATTTCCGGGTTATTCTCCTTAATCCACTGAATAAATGCTTGAAGAGACGGGTTTTCAAATTGTAACACAAGGTTTATGAACTCGTCCAGAACCTCAAAGTACTCGAGACCAAGCCTTGCAGCAAATTTTTTCTTACCTGTACGCATTACATGCGTAAACAACGTAAGAGGCGATTCTGTACGAGATAAATTGATTAGATAACTTAATTCGCTATAGATAACCCCGCAATAATCACGAAGTCTTTCCCATAACGACTGTCCTTTGCGATTATATGCAATATTAAATAAATCATCTTCAGTAAAGTCAAATAGCGGTGATTTTAAAACATTTGCAAGAGCCAAATCATTTGTAGGAAGAAGTAAAAATTCAGCTAAAGCTACTAAATCCTGCACAACTATGTAGTCCATAATCCTAAAATAGTCCCGTCCTACAACCGGCACGTTTACTTTTCTAAGCTCATTTATTATATAATCAACTAACACATTTCTTTGTCGAACTAGGATCATAATGTCTCTTGGTTCTATATGGCGATCTTTAGCAACTAAAATCCGCCTTCTGCTTAAC
The DNA here is from genome assembly GCF_000306885.1 of Wolbachia endosymbiont of Onchocerca ochengi. Lineage (GTDB taxonomy): Bacteria > Pseudomonadota > Alphaproteobacteria > Rickettsiales > Anaplasmataceae > Wolbachia. The sequence continues at coordinate 795,866 of NC_018267.1, read as the reverse complement.
CAATTATGAATTTTATAAGCTATTGTTTGAGCAAGTAGTCGGTCTGATATCACATGATCTTTCTTATCTGTTAAGTGGATTTGTAAGGCCTGTTGTTCTTCCTCCTTACATCTTGGTAATAACGGCCAAATTTCAATGTACCCTTGATCATTTTTTCTATGCGGAATATGTTTTATTTCACTATTAATAAAAGATACCTCCTCACGAAAGTTGTTAAATATTCTATCTACAAAGACTAAAATTTCTGGAGCTGAGCGAAATGATTTTTTAAGTTGGCATGATATCCAGTCTCTGTCACCAGTTTTTGCATGGAAGTATTGTTGCATATAGTTGAACAGATGAGGATTTGCTCCTTGAAATCTATAAATAGATTGTTTTATGTCGCCAACAACAAATAAGGTTCGTTTTTCCTTACCACCAGTAAAAAATTCATCACAGAGATTTGTTATAATTTCCCATTGACCAATACTATTATCTTGCGCTTCATCAACAAGAATGTGATCTATTTTTTGATCTAGGCTAAACAATGCCCAATTTTTATACTCTGGATCGCTCAGAAGGTTTGTTGCTAAATCAATTATATCATTGTAGTCGAGCAATGCATTTTTTGCTTTTTCACTGTTATACAAGTTAGTGTATACTTTAAATATGTTGAGTAAGTTGCTAGTTCTCTTGAATATTTTGTAAGAGTTAACATTACTTATATAAGTGAATACTATATTCTGAATATTCTCTACTATCCATTCTGCATCTCTGAATTTCTCTGAGGTACCCTTTGTTATTATAGATGATATACTTTTTTTTTCATACGACTCTGATTTTAAAAAAATCTTAGCTAGGTTTTCTATTTTACAATCATCCCAGTGTATAACTCCGAAATCTATACTTTTTTTCTGTATCTCAGTGTCAGCTACTTGAATAGTAGATAGTTTTATGCCGTTACACCAATTAGAAAGTATCACACTATAACTTCGATCTCTTTTACTGCCCTTACTTAATATTTCGACCAATCTTTTTACATACTCAATTATCTCATTCCTTGAATCATGAATTTCATCTAGAACGTTCAGCTTACCTTTGATATATTCCAAATCAGTTGATAACAATGGCCTTCTTACACATAAAGTGTAAAGCAAATCACGTAGTCTATTCTCATCAATTTCCACTGCAATAGAGTTTATACTATCTTGCACGGCCTCATTGTGAAGTGTTTTTTCAAACACTATGGAATGTAATTCTTTGCACTCACTCAGCATATAATTTGGAGCGATACCAGCCTCCATAGGAGAGCTAGAGATCAATTTGTAACAAAAAGCATGTATGGTCTGTATAGTTAAGCCCAGATTTTCCAATTCAGAAAAAAGCTTTCTTGCTTGAATTACATAACGATTAAGTACTTCACTTTTTTTAGATCTTAGTGTTGAATACTGGGATAACATCAAAGAGTGGGATGGTGAGTGGTGACACTTAGGTAGCAATAAGGAAAGACCTAGTTGTTCCAAATGTGTAATTAATTCGCTATTTGAGCACATTGCCCATTTACTGAGTATAGTGTGAATGCGGTTCGCCATTTCATTCGCTGCAGCATTAGTAAGTGTTAAGCAAAGAATATTTCTCTTATTTTCTAATAAAAGTCTTAATACTCTATCTATTAAGATTTTTGTTTTGCCTGTACCAGCAGATGCATTTATCCATACAGAAAAATTAGGATTTATGATATTCAATCTCATCAAAAGAGCAAAATTGTATAAAATTTGACTAAAATGGCATTGTAAAATATACTGTAAAAGTAGTGTTAGTGAAAAGATATATAAATGAAAAGTTTTTGTGTAAAGGCTCCTGCAAAGATTAATCTTTTTTTACATGTTATGGAAAAAAAAGAAATAGGATATCATTTAGTTGAAGGCTTACTTGTTTTTGCTAATCTTTCAAATTTCTTAGAAATAAAGGTAGGTGAAAAGGAATCCAGATACGATAACTCTATAGTCGAATTCATAAATTCTGAACTCAAAATAAGTAACAGGTACAACACCGTAATGAAAGCAATTAATTTACTGCTCAGATATGCTCCTGTACGTACTAAAGTCGTTATAAAAGTTGTAAAAAATGTGCCAACTGCTGCAGGTTTAGGTAGCGGTTCCTCAGATGCTGGAGCTGTAATACGTACACTAGGAAAGTTATGGCGAATTGACAGATCAATCTTAAACGAAATAGCTGTAAGCATTGGTGCTGACGTTCCTGCAAGCATAGATAGTAAGCCAGTTTTGGTTAGAGGTATTGGTGAAGAGTTATATCCCATAAAAAAATTTTCTTTGCCCAGAAGTGTAGTACTTGTGAAACCAAAAAAAAAGTTTTTGAGCACACCAGAAGTATTTTCAAAATATAAAGGAAATTTTTCTAAACCAATTGAATGGAGCGATGACCTTGGAAAGGATATATTAAGACTCCTTAAAGAAACTAGAAATGATCTTCAAGAAATAGCGGTAAGTCTTGTACCTGAAATTAAGGATGTGATATTAGCATTAGAGTCTCAAAAAGGTTCTGTACTATCTCGCATGTCAGGTAGTGGTGTAGCATGTTTTGGAGTGTTTGATAGTGAAAAAAATGCAAAAGCTGCTGTAGCAAATATCAGAGAAAAGCAGCCAGAATGGTGGGTATGTGGCACCCAGTTAATAGTTTAATTTATGAATATAATCCCTTTAATTCCTCAAAGTAAAAACTTTATATATAGTTACGAGATAGGAAAATTCTTGGTAAAGAATCAAGAATATTGTAGCTCGGTTATAGTTTTCCCTGAAAAAGTGATTGAACTTAAAGAAAGTAATATAAATAGTAAGGAACATTTTATGTCTTTTTTAACAGAGGAAATAGAAATTTTATTAGTAGGCACTGGTATAACACGTAAGACAACAAATGTTTCAGTAAAGTCTTACCTTACAGAACAAAAGGGCTTGAACTTTGAGTTTATGACAACTGATGCAGCATGTAGAACACATAATGTCCTGATATCTGAAAACAGATTTGTTGTTACTTACCTAAAAGTAATGTAGTATGTTTGAAATATTTATGCAAGGCTTCTTTATTAATAGCCTGATTGCAATACTTATAATTAGCTTGGTGACAGGTATATTAGGATCATTTATGATATGGCAAAGATTATCATATTTAGGTGATAGCTTATCACATTCTTCGTTACTTGGTATTGCACTAGCTTTGATCTTTAGAATTAGTCCATCAATTAGCATAATGCTTATAGCAATTGCTTTTGCAATACTACTTTCCCTTAATTTTAATAGATTATATTCTGTTGATACGATATTAAATATCGTTACTAATGTAGTTTTATCATCAAGTTTAATATTGATGTCCTTTTTTCCATCTAGCAATAGTAGTATTATTAATTCCCTATTTGGCGATATATTAACATTGGAACAGAGTGATATAGTATTAATTTTTCTAATCTCAGTAGTAGTTACTCTGATATTAGCATTTAGATGGCGCTACTGGCTAATGATTTCAATCGATCAAGATTTAGCAATAGTTGAGAAAGTAAACGTGAGTTTGGTTAGATTAGAATTCTTAATTACTCTTGCTATATTTATAGCAGTGTCTGCTCAATTAATAGGAATATTACTCATCGCTGCATTTTTATTGATACCAGCCTCATCTGCAAGGCTTATCTCAAAAACTCCAGTACAGATGATTATTGCCGCAACAGGTTTCTCTGTGATCTCTGGAATATCAGGCCTGATATTATCTGCAAGTTTTGATTTACTAACAGGACCTACAATTATACTTGTAGCAGCTACATACTTAATTATTGCTTATTTTATAAGGTTGATATCAAATAGATTGGCTTAATTCCGTTTTAGGCTATCAATGATCTATCTAATGGTTATTAGATGTATATTCCAGTTGCTTTATGGTAAAATAATTCTTATTATATATATGTGGTTATAGTTATTAATTTATGAGTAAGTAATATGACTGAAGGAGAACTTTTTCTAAATACATACCTGACCCTTATAAAAAAATTTTATTATAAATATACTCTCAGAGAGACAGATTAATCAGATAACACGCAGAATACAGCAAGTAATGCATATGATGCTATACAACAATTTTTTAATTAAGCAAAAATGATATCATGTAAAAGATATGAGGATTACACCATCTAAGATTAAAAAGTTCTTAGAGAAGCCTGATGCTTTAAGTGGTGTATTAATTTATGGAAGCGATAATAACAGAGTAGATTTTTTTGCACAAGAAGTAATTGCTAGCTTAAATGAATATTCAGTTCAGGTAATGGACTTTGCGATAGTAGATAAATCACCTGGTTTATTATCTTCTGAGCTGGTAAATATTTCGATGTTTACTAACAAGAAATTAATTAAACTGATAAATATAAATAGGGGAATCTCTAAAGAGTTGAAGAATGTGTTGAATTATAATACAAATGGTCATTATGTAGTAATGGTAGCAAGCGATCTCCCGTATAACTCTACAACTAAAGGTTATATGGAAAGCTCAAAAAATTTTGGTGTCATTGCTTGCTATAAGGACAGCAATAGTAACCCTTGCGATATAATACTAAATTATTTGAAACGAAATGGCATAAAATATACAACTGAAATAATCTATCATTTGCAATCTTACTTTAAGTATAGTAATTTGCCTATATATTCAGAGCTTGAGAAATTAGTTTTATATCTGGGAGAAAGAAAAGATCTTAAACCTGCTGATATAGAACTATGCCTTTCAACTTCTAGCAATAGTTATGTTACACTCAATAACCTATTCTCTGCTATAGCAAACAGAGATATGGCACAATTCATCAAAGTTTCCGATACATTAATATTACAAGAAAATTTTTCACCAATAGCACTGATTCGTATTATATCAAATTATTTCCTACATCTTGAAAATGTTTTACTGTTAATCCAAAGTGGAATGAATGAACAAGCTGCAATTAACCAACTGCATCCCCCGTTACTCTTTAAACAATTACGAAGTTTTAAATCTCATCTAAAAATTTTCCAACTTTTAGAACTCAAGAAGTTTATAGAGAAATTAATAAGTTTGGAAATTACCTGTAAAACAAACGATTTAGATCATAGAATGATTTTTCAGCATATCCTGCAAATTGGCTGGTGTTAAGTCCTAGTTTTTCTTATAATCTTATCATAAGATAATATTTTATACCTATTAACTTTAAGTGCACTCTCTACGTTTTTATACTATTACTAATAGGCTATAATTAAATATAGCTAGACAAAAGTGCAAATATGCCTAATATTTCAAAAATCATAGTAATACCGAAATGCTAAAATTAGCTACTGAAATTGGTCAGTTTAAGGAGGTATCGTAATTGTTAGTAATTATTAAGCCCTTAAGAGAAGGTATAAGTACTCAAGAAAATTACTACAATTAGAAGTATTTGTCCTTTTTTATTCACATTGAAGGAGCAAAACTATTAGATCGTGAAGTTGATTAATTACTATCTAAACTTGATACATAGTCATTTCGTTCTCGGGGCGAACAAGAAATAGCTCTAGATATGCGCATTTATGTAAAGAGGTATTTCAAAATCTTGAAATATGCCATTTACAGAAAAATTATAGAGCAATTTCATATCTGGTTTATAAATTTTCATATAAAGATTAAAGTTATATGAGAAATAAAGAATATAAAAAACCTCCTAATTATATTTAGGCATTTGACAAACCTGAAAAAAGTTTAAGCATAATTTTTGAAACAGTGATAAAGATGCAAGAACTTATTTATTGAATCAGCTAGCAATATTAGAATTTGAATTATTACACCCTTTGTTAATTATCGTTATCTTTACAGTTACTTTTTTAGCTATCCACCTCTTTAGAGGTATTAGGGCATGTCTACTTGACTTACAGTTTTCTCGAGAGAATAACTAAAAGTAACAAGGGATATTACTCAACTTTGCATTGTACTTAACGTCTCTAAAGAGAATGCAGATGTAACTTTAGCATACGGCTTACCTTCTTTCAAAGGTCACTACAAAAGCAGAAGTCTCATTTTAAAAAAAGGTGCACATGAAAAAGCATTGAATTCCTGTTTGCCGCTACTTTCAGCTAAAATGTCAATTTTACTTGGTAAACACCATGTACGTCTTATAATTAAGAATTTAGAAAACATCACTAAAGTAAGCCATAGTGCCTTAAAAAAGCATGTATCTAATCTTGTAAAGAAAATCACACATTTGACAACGAAAAAAGCATGGCAGTTTAGCATATATTTCGATAAAATATATACTTATTTTAAATTGTAAGTAGATCTATTTAGATTATAGCTTACAACAATGACAAAGTTTCAAAAAAGGTCTAATGTAACATAAAAAGCTTTATGAAAATCAGAGTTGGAGTAGTAGGCTGCTTAGGAAGGATGGGCAAAAAAATACTTAGTGAATTAGTTACAAATACTAAAGTAGAGATAGCAGGCGCTGTTACCCGCTTTGGTAGCAAATACATAGGTTTGGATATTGGGCAAATCATAGGTCACAGTTCTATTTTAGGAATCAAAATTACACATTCCATTAGTGATGTATTCGAGTCATCAGATATTGTAATAGATTTTACAACTAAAGAATGTATGTTAGATTGCCTTAAAGCGGCTGTGAAATTCAAAACACCTCTGATTAGTGGAACAACTGGAATAGAAGATATCAATTTAAAAGAGTATGCTGCTGAGATCCCGATATTGTGGTCAGCGAACATGAGTGTTGGAATTAATGTGCTGCTAAAATTGGTAAAAAAGGCTACTGAGCTTTTGGGAGATAAATATGACGCTGAGATTTGGGAAATGCATCATAGCTTAAAAAAAGGTTCACCATCTGGAACAGCTATAGAACTTGGTAATGCGATTGCTAACGCTCTAAAAAGAGATTTAAAGTTCAATCAATATTTACTTAATAGTTCAAATATAAGAGAAAAGAGTGGAATAGGTTTTGCAGTGTCTCGTGGAGGTGGAGTAATAGGAGATCATAGCGTAATGTTTATTAATTCTGATGAACGAATAGAATTAAATCACAAAGCAATCGATCGAACAGCGTTTGCTAAAGGCGCTATTCAAGCAGCAATATGGCTATACGAGAACAAGAGGAAAACTCCAGGGCTCTATTCAATGCAGAGTGTAATATGAGTGATATACGTGCCTCCATTAAAAACTTAAACCTTTGGTACAGTTCTAAACAAGTCTTGTTCAATATAAACCTAGATATTCGTAAAAAAAAAGTTACTACTTTTATTGGACCATCTGGATGCGGTAAATCAACATTTTTGCGTTGTTTCAATCGCATGAATGATTACGTACCAGGATGCAAAGTTATTGGTGGACTGATTATCGATGGACTAGGTAATATATATTCACGTGATATGGATGTTGTACTGCTCAGAGCAAAAGTCGGTATGGTATTTCAAAAGCCAAACCCTTTTCCAAAATCAATATATGACAACGTTGCTTATGGTCCTAAATTACATGGCATGGTAAAAAATAAGGAAAAATTAGATGAAATAGTCGAAAATAGTTTAACCAAAGTTGGTTTATGGGAAGAGTTAAAAGATAGATTACGAGATAGTGCATTAGATTTATCTGGCGGTCAACAACAAAGGCTATGCATCGCTCGCGCAATTGCAGTAAAACCGACTATTTTATTGATGGATGAACCATGTTCCGCACTTGATCCAATGGCAACCAATGCAATCGAAAATCTTATACAAGAGTTGAAATTAAGATTTACCATAATTATGGTAACTCATTCAATGAAACAAGCTAAAAAATTATCTGATAGTGTAATTTTCTTTCACAATGGCAAAATTGTTGAATCTGGAAGCGTCCAAGAAGTATTTGAAAACGCTCGGTTTTCTTTAACAAAAGAGTATATTCTGGATCATTAAAATTTTTAGCTATACATAATAAGGGTTTTACATCGATAATTCCTTTAGCAATAACATGGCTTTCACGGTCAATATCTATTTATTATATTAAGTAATGAATTGATGTTAATATAGCTATCAAAATTTTCTATTGTTAACTCTACCACTTTTACTATCCCCAGAAAAATCAACGCATGATTTCAGAAATTCATTGACAGCTACTTTGTTTGCAGCATTGAGCACAATACTGTTTGTGGTGTGGCAAAAAGAAATTTAATACTCCCATGCTAAGCTTTAGTGCAGGAAAGCATTTGTAGTCAGGCTCTTAAAAGGTCAATTTCTTTTGCTTTGTTAAACTAAGTTATAACTTAAAGCTGATCTTTCTGGCCAAGACAGAACCTATAAATAGGAACTACCATATCAGTTTTCGCAAGTACAGTAAAGTTGAAATCATCTTTATAAACTACAACTCCATGTATTACCGATTCAGGGTGTACTATTGCTTCAACTTTATTTGGCGAGACTTTCCCATGCTCCAAATAGAACGATTTAATGCTTGATCTACTATAACAATTCTTAATTGCTCAAAGCTATAATTTAAGAATGCCCTGCAAGAAGCAGCAAGTATAATCTTCTCTATGCATTTGTCATCATTTTGCAAAACTTTAAAAATTGTATTGTGTTCAGAATCAATAGTAAATTATTATATATTTTTTTCTTTAGCTTTCTTAAGTAGTAATTTCCTACTGTAAACAATACTTTCTTTATTTGCTAATGCCAATGACTTTAGTGCCACTTTCTATAACTATTACATTAACTGAGAGATCAATAGCCAAAGAAGCAACATTTGCTTTAGACCTTTAATTTAACATCTTGTACCAAGCAAACTTTCTTTTAAACCTTTATAAAACCTTTCATCAGAGATAGTTACGTTACATATTTTGCGCCTCAATTTTGCTTAATTTACTAGCAAAGCGAAACTCGAGTAGGTACTGAGTACTTCTTACCTGATATTTTCTCCTTTTCTTCAGTAATAAATCTACAGTTTTTTCTCGATACTTCCTCTTGATCCTAAAATTGAAACCTTTTTCACTAAAACTAATTCGTGTCAATTATGATAAATTAAAGAAAAATATTACTCCTCAACTGTTATTTAACCAATTCTTAGACACTAAGCTCATATCCATGGTCATCACCAACAGAAGGTGAAGGAGAAGGTGAAAAAGAACAATCATGATAATCACCTGAATTATGTATACCATGTAAACCATCAGCGCTATGAGCTATTTCACTGCTAGAGTTAGAGTAATCATCTAGGTGAGAACCTTTATTACTATAACCCATATCCGTTTCTTCTAATGTTATACCTTCACCATCTCCTCCTCCACCTGAAAAATGTTCTGCAAGACCTTCAAGAAATTTTATGTCAAACATATTACCTGATTTTCCAAATAATGTTACCAAACTACTACCACTTATCAAACCTTCAAATACGTTATTGTAGGAAGTAATTGCTCCTTCATGAAAGCTGAACAGCCATTTCATTCCATCTACAATCGTAGCAACAGAGTCACTATGACCAAGACCAAAACCACTCTTTCCTCCTTGATATTCTTGGTGTTGTTGTTGAGCTTGCCACTCTGCAATGTTTGGACCTTGAACTTCACTACTCATAAGTTTTTACTTTAAACCCTTGAACACTATACATTTTATCACAGATATTAAAAAATGTCAATAAGACTCTTAAATAACTGTTTCTTGAATAAAGGCTAGCGAAACGGTTTCACAATCACTGCAATAATTATAACTATTATTAGTACTGTGATTACCTCATTTAGGACACGAAAATAAACATGAGCTTTCTTATTTAAACCCATTGCAAAATTTTTCCTATGTTTTGCAAGTAGCACATGAATAGCAAACATAAAGAATAATGCTAATACTTTTACATGAAACCATCCCTCGTAGTAGGCCTCTCTTATCATCATTAGTGTAACACCAAAACCGAGCGAAAAAAGCATTGCAGGGTTCACAATATATTTAAGTAGCCTTTTTTCCATTGTTTGAAGTAAGCTATCGTTTTCTGATCCTAGCTTTACAGCTGCATGATAGACATAAAGCCTAGGCAAGTAGAGCATACCTGCCATCCACATAATGACAGAAATAACATGAAAAGCTTCGAGCCAACGGTAATAATCCATTATAAAATGTTAGAAATTTCTGATATTATCTGAGTTTAATAAAAAAGAAATCGATATGAAAGCAAAAAATCTCACTAAAGAACAGGTAATTGGATTTTACAGAAAAATGTTACTAGTGCGCAGATTTGAGGAAAAAACAGGACAATTATATGGAATGGGATTAATAGGTGGATTTTGTCACTTATCGATAGGGCAGGAGGCAGTTGTAGTTGGAACTCACGCTGCATCAAATCCTGGCGATGCTTTTATCACAAGTTATAGAGATCACGGGTTAATGCTTGCATGTGATTCTGATCCGAATATTATAATGGCAGAACTAATTGGTAAAGAAACGGGGTGCTCAAAAGGTAAAGGTGGTTCAATGCATATATTTGATATTGAAAGAAAATTCTTTGGTGGACATGGAATAGTTGGTGCACAAGTTCCAATTGGTACAGGAATAGCCTTTGCTAATAAATATAAGAAAAAAGACAACGTAGTATTTACATATTTTGGTGACGGTGCTGCAAATCAGGGACAAGTATATGAATCGTTTAATATGGCATCTCTGTGGCAATTGCCAGTGATTTATATTATAGAGAACAACGGATACGCAATGGGAACCTCCGTTCAGAGATCAACTTTAGTAACTGAGTTATATAAAAGAGGAGAGGGTTTCGGTATTCCTGGAAAGCAGATTGATGGAATGGATTGCTTTTCTGTTTATGAAGCAACAGCTGAAGCAGCTAAGCACGTTCGTTGCGGTAAAGGTCCTATTCTGCTTGAAATGAAGACGTATCGATATCGTGGCCATTCAATGTCGGATCCTGCTACTTATCGTTCGAAAGAAAAAGTTGAAGATATGAAGCAAAATCGTGACCCCATAAGCACTTTAAAAAAATACATGATAGATAATAAGGTTGCTTCAGAGGAAGAATGCAAGACAATCGATAAGGAAATACGTGATTTAGTAAAAAAATCGGAGGACTTTGCCAAAAATAGCAAAGAACCAAGCATTGATGAGTTATGTACTGACGTTTACAAATCTATTGAATACTAGCTATTAGTAAAACGCAAAAAAATTGCTTGATAAGGTTTTAAAGAACTTTACTATTACCATGCTAAAGCTATTTTATAGCCTGAAACTTATTTCTCCTGTAGGGCTTTTCATTATTCCTCTTCCATGTCTACTGTATTTTTCTTGATCATTATTTATTGAGTGTTCATCATATAAAAGATCAGTCACATTTCTAGTCTAGATTAGAAAACAGGGGGGGGAGTGCTTATATCTGTATGTTTTTTCCTTTTTAAAAGGCAACTATCTCGTAATCACCCCTTAAGAGGGGGGGGTACAACACCTCAATGGACTTTTTAAAGTTCTCAGGGAGAGGAGCAATGATAGTGATCTCTTTGTTACTTGGCAATTTAAAAGATAAAGAATACGAATGGAGATGAATTTTATTTGCTATTCCATTAACAAAAGCTTTTTTACCACCGTATTTACCATCACCAAGAATAGGACAGTTTATATAGGCTAGATGTGCCCTTAACTGATGAGTCCTGCCGGTAATTGGTTGCAGTTTTACGTAAGCAACATTTTGTTCTAACCTCGCTATGACCGAAAAGTGTGTAGTGGCACTCTGAGGTGAATATTTGTCAACAACCACTTTTTCTTGACCTGAAATACACTTTTTTATCAATGGATAATCTATTACTCCTTTATTTTTACTTGGTATGCCGGAAGTTAATGCTAAATAAGTTTTTTTTACTCTTTGCTCTTTAAACTCCTCCATAAGGTACCTGGCAACATTAGTATTGTGCGCAAATATTATCACTCCGCTTGTATCTTTATCTAACCTATGGACAATCTTAAATATTTTTCCTTCTCTGATTCGGTCAAGTAAATCACTAATGCTGACTTTTCCCTTTATACCACCTTGAACAATTACTCCTGTAGGTTTATTTACAGCTAGTATATATTTATCTTCATATAAAATATTATCTTTCAATATATTCACTAACTCTTGATTATATCTGCGGTCAGAATTAGCATTTTTAATATAATTTAAGTATTTTATTGTTATAGTTTGTCCATAGTACACTCTATCACTTGATTTCGCTTTACAATCGTCAACTTCGATCAACCTTCTTCTTAAAGATTTCTCAATTGTAGACTGTCTCAGGTCTGGGAAAATTCTTCTTATATATCTATCCAGCCTAATATTATTATCTTCTATTGATATGGTTGTAATACTTTGAGACATTTCATTATTTGTAATAAACATCCAATAAAATGTCAATTGTCGTTTTCATTCTAATATTCCTTCCTAATATTATCCAATTAGCAAGCATTGAGATCAGATTTTTATACAATTTTATTAGAATTAGCATAAGGACAGCTACTTTCGTGTTACTTAAATAAGTTAAATATAAAATTTCAAAACTCCACTATCAACTTTCTACAGAAGTAGTGAAACCAGACTTGCTTAAAATTATTTAATTAGTTATAGTTTAAACTTTCAATTGTAATAGAATGATTGCTTTTATCCCTTTATTTATTTTTTTAATCTTCCATCTTGGAAGTGGCATTTATTTTTTCTTTATCGGAACTGATAATCCACTTCGTCAGATTTCTCCGGTAGTTTGTTTACTGCCAGCACTATTTTTTGCTATCTCACGTAAAACAGATAAAATTCAACATAACATCGATACCGTCATCGAAGGCATGGGTAACAAAAACACCCTTACTATGTGCTTAATTTTCTTGTTTTCAGGAGCATTTTCTTCTGTTAGTCAATCAATTGGTAGCGCAGACACTGTTGCCAATCTGATTCTCAACTTTCTTCCAGCAAGGTTATTGTTACCTGGACTATTCTTGGCTTCTGCTTTTATTTCAACTGCAATTGGCACATCCATGGGAGTTGTTGCACTGATGGTGCCAATTGCTGTTAACTTAGCAAAAAGTGGAGCTTTTGATCTCGAAATAGGAACTGCAACTGTAGTTGGAGGTGCCGTATTTGGTGACAACCTCTCAATGATATCTGACACCACTATTGCATCTGTTTCTTCACAAGACGCTACAATAAAAGATAAATTTCAAGTGAACTCTAAAGTAGCGTTTATTGCAAGCATTATAACACTTATCTACCTAGTAATAACTGCAGGTAGTACAAGAATTGTTACTATATCAAATTTAGATTACTTATCGATAATAAAGGTTATTCCCTATATTTCTTTAATAGTCATGGCCCTATTTGAAGTCACTACACTAGTAACAATAACTGTAAACATAATTATTGCCGGTATACTAGGAATAGCTTTTTCTGACTATTCTATTATTCAATTCTCTAATGACATATATAGGGGATTCAAAAAAGTAAATGAGATAGTAATGTTTGCCCTATTTATTGGTGGATTGAGCAATATAATGTATAAGCAAGGTCAAAAAACATTACATAAACTCATCGATGAAAGCAGTATTACAAAAACTAAAGCTGAATTTTTAATAGCAGGAATAGCATCTATGTTTACTATTTTAGTTGCTAATAATACTATTGCTATTCTACTAAGTGGTAGCATTGCAAAAAGACTTGCAAAAAAGCATAATATTGCACCATACCGTAGTGCATACTTATTAGATGTTTTTGCTTGTTCTACAAAAGGCATTTTACCTTACGGGTCCCAACTATTGCTAGCGGGTAGCATAGCCTCTGTATCTCCTATTTCCTTATCAACACAGGTACATTACTGCTTTATTTTAGCAGTAGTAACAATAGGAGAAATAATTATCAACAGCAGGAAAGAAAAGGGTCATGCTACTGTAACTTAATGTACAGGAAGATTGGAGTTTCTCTTATTTCCATATCTTTTTACTTATTTCATCTCTTCTAATGGCTCTATGTTAAAAACAGAAAGCCCAGAAGCAATGATATGTGCTAAGGCCCGGACAAGGAATATCCTTGCAGCAGTAAGATCTAAATTATCTTTTAGTATAAACCGCATGCTCAAGTCGTTTTTACCATATCCCCATAAAGTATGGAATGCTTCTGCAACTTCAAGTAAGTAAAAAGTAATTCTGTGTGGCTCATAAAGCCTTGCCGCTATTTCTACCACACTTGGCCACTTTGCTAAGATTTTTATAAGTAATAGTTCTCCATCGGTCTTTAAAAGTGAAGTATCTGCATTTGGAAGTCCTTTTGGAGCGTTACGCATCAACGAATGAGCACGGGCATATGCATATTGCACATAAAAAATAGGATTGCCTTTTGACTGTTCCTTCACTTTAGCAAAATCAAAATCGAGAACCACGTCATTTCTTTGTGTTAACATCATAAAACGGGTAATATCTCTACCAACTTTCTCAACTACATCTTTTACTGTCAGAAAATTTCCTGACCTTTTAGACATCTTAACAGGTTTTCCGTTTTCGAAGAAATTCACAATATTATGCAGTTTTACTTCTATCTTCGCTTTATTATCACTGAGCGCAGAAACAACTGCTTTAAGCCTTTTGATATAACCACTATGATCACTACCAAGTTCTACTATTATATTGTTAAAGCCGCGTGATATCTTATCAAAATGATAGGCTACGTCTGATGCAAAATAAGTCCAGCTACCGTCTTCTTTTTTAAGTGCACGATCAACATCATCACCAAATTTTGTTGAGCAAAACAACATCTCCTTTCTAGAGGTCCAATTTTCACTTTCTTTACCCTTTGGTTTTCCTAGATATCCTTCATATATTAAACCTTTGTTAGACAATATCTTTATGCTCTCCTCAATTTTGCCACTTTTTTGCAACTCATATTCTGAAGTAAAAATATCATGATTTACTCCAAGTAAGTGCATATCTTCTTTTATGAGTTCTAAGATAGAACTTAAAGCATAATCTCTAATTATTTGATAATCTTGCTTTTCTAGAAGACCTTTACCATATTTTTTGGCTAGCTCTTTTCCTATTTTTTTTAAATATTCGCCTGGATATAAACCTTTTTCAATACTAATCTTTTCTCCAAGAGCTTCCTTATATCGCAAATATACTGACCGAATTAGTGTATCTATCTGTGTTCCAGCATCATTAATATAATACTCCTTAGTGGCTTGATAACCAACTTTTTTTAACAAATTTGCTAAAACGTCACCGAATACTGCTCCTCTTGCATGACCAATATGTAATGGACCAGTTGGATTTGCAGATACAAATTCAACATTAACGGCCTGGTTATTCCCAATGTTTAGAGTACCAAACTCTGTTTTAAGTTCATTTATTTGCTTGAGAAGCTTGTGCCATACTTCTATTTTAAAGTGCATGTTAATGAAGCCAGGGCCAGCTACTTCTATTTTTGCGATTTCATCAAAAAGCTTAAATTCTTCTGCTAACATCTCTGCAATCTCAACGGAATTTTTTCTTTCATGCCTTGCGAGCACCATAGCAATATTTGTATAAACATCCCCATGTGCTTTATTACTTGGAGGTTCTAAGATAAAATTTTCTACATTAGCATTTATGACGCTCCTTTGCTTTAACTCATCTAATTTACTAAGAATTAGCGAGGAAATTCGTTTAAAAATGTTCATCAATCAAAAAGTTATAAATCCTGTAGGTTATAAAGTTAACCCTCTTTACCCTCTCTTTTACACAAGTTTATTGAGTTTAAACAGCCTTTTGTACCTATAATAACAATTAAAAACATCGTAACCTTGGTCATATATATTAGTACAGGCTTATATAAATCAAAGAGTTTTATATGACCTCTAATTTTTACTATAAGTAACCTACCTTTCCAACCATAAAGCATTAACTACTGTATTTCTAGAATCATAGGTATAATAACATGCAGTTGTAGTAACCACTGTAACATGGATATTCATATACAGGAGTTGCATTTTACTTTCCCAGCCCACTACAAAAATATAAAACTTGACATTATTTCAGATTAATAGTATAGTAAAAAAGGAAAGAAAAGTCACACAATCAAATAAGCTATCAAGATTATAAGCCAACGACACAGGCACGTGATGTATGTTATATTATATTTAATATATTAAATCACTACTCTCGATCATCTACACATCTTTTATATTTTTCATCACCTTCGCTATAAATTAGCTTATAAAGTTCTATTATCTTTGAACTATTCCAGCAGTAGAAACAGCCTCTGCATGATCTTGTACTATTTTAGTTTCTGCAATTTCTGTTGCTCTAGGTCTGTTTTTTTAACTTCCAGTCCAATATGCTAGTATATTTCAGCATCACTATGTACTAGATTTATGAATATGACAATATGCTACATTATTAGAACATAAATTGTAATAATACTTAAAAGATGAAATATAGCGACGCTCGAGAAACTTAGAAATACAGTAATCATTGCCTATAGGAAAATTTTTATTCAGTTATGAAGGTCTTATTTTAATAGATCCTGTTATCAAATTTATCAGATATGTATCACGGGTTTACAATCTGAGAAATAAGGTTCATCTATATTATGAAAATAGACATTGTGTAGTTATGAAATTGAGAATAACAAGCTATAAAGATCCTTTTTAAAATAACTATTAGATTATTATAAGGTAAAATTGATCAGTTATTTTATAATATAGAGATTAAAATTAGCATATCTTGAATCCTGAATCTATAATGCATTTTAAAATACAACTTCAATAGTAATGCAATTAAAATAATTATGCTTAACAAACTTACTTCTATGGCTGGCAGATTTATTATGCTGTGTATGGGTAAGCAGCTATTACACAAAATTATTAGAGTTCAGAGGTTTTACTACGATCAAAAGATGATAAAATTTCAAAAGAGAGCTATAGATATAGTTAAATTAGTTGTGTTATTGATAGTATAAAACTGCTATGTAGGTAATAAGTAGTAAGCTATTTGCTTATGAACTTTCTTTATTAAGCAAAGTGTAAAGTGCGTAGTATTGTTTAAATAATGCCCATATGCTCTCAGAAAGACATAAGGCTACGCTTAAAGCAATACTATGTACATATATAAATTATTTTAAATAATTTTCTAATAAATAGAGCTAGTGCATTACGATGATTTTGATTTACGTTAAGCAGGTAATAACATGAGTTAAAGTGACTATAATACAAATTAACAACATAAGGTATATATGTAGACATATAAAAAGTGTACATTGATAAAATTAGTGCTGATAATAGGCAATTACATATTGTTGGCATGGTAAAAAACATGAGCGTAAATCATAGTAATCCTTAAAAAGGAATGTTGGTTTATTGTAAGTTAAAATATTTAAGAATTAAATAATTTAACCCTAAATTTAGGGTGTCAATCTGACTTGTAACAGTATGATTTAAATTTTTTAAATTTATATTATATTTCAGTAAACTATATCCGCTATATTTTCGCTAATTTTGCATACAGTCCATTCTTATTTATAAGGGAATCGTGAGTTCCTACTTCTTCTATTTCTCCATGATTAATTACTACGATCTTATCGGTTTTGAGTATAGATGACAGTCTGTGTGTAATCATAATCGTTGTTCTGTTTTGCATTAATTCATTCAGTGCTTTTTGCACAAGGTTCTCACTTTTATAGTCAAGAGCGGAAGTTGCTTCATCCAATATTAAAATCTGAGGATTTTTGAGTATAGCTCTTGCTATTATAATACGTTGTTTTTGCCCTTCAGAGAGCTTTAATCCTCTTTTCCCTACAAATGTATCGAATTTATTAGGTAACTTATCAATAAACTCCATCGCATAAGCACTGATAGCTGCTTGTCTCACTTCCTCATACTTAGCACCTGGTTTACCGTATAGTATATTTTCCATTATTGAGCAGGAAAATATCGTATGATCTTGTGGTACTAAACCAAATAACAATCTAAGGTTACTTAATGCGATTAACTTAATGTTGTGCCCATCAATGGTAATGCTGCCTTTGTTTGGATCATGAAAGCGAAGCAGAAGTTTTAAAATAGTACTTTTACCACTACCAGATGGTCCAACAATTGAGACAGATTGACCTACCTTTATAGAAAAGGACACATTGTTTAATGCTGGTCTATCAAGCTGAGATTCATAAAAAAACGTTACATCATTAAATGCAATTTCTTTTTGAACACTATGAATTTTTATAGGGTTGCTAGCATCCACTATAGAGCTTTTCATATCTTTAAGTTCAAGTAAACGCTCTATCACCCCAAGACCTCGTTGTAAATCACTGATATTATCACTCAAATTATTTACAGCTCCTGCTGCAAGCGCTGAATAGAACACAAATGAGGAAAGCTCTCCAATAGTCATATTACTGCTTAAGACCTCCTTGATACCAAAAAAGAGCAAAACAACTAACGAACCTATTACACATGAGATAATCAAAGTTACTAAAATAGCACGTAAGAGCACTAACCTTACGTATGATTTCGATACTGAGTTTAGGTACTCCTTAAAACGTGCTTTCTCATTTCCTTCCAACACGAATGATTTAATAGTTGCTATAGATCTGAAATTTTCCTCACTAAATGATGCAAGTTCACTCAGTTTACTCTGAGCAAAACGTGCATAACTGCGCACCTTTTTTCCAAGTGATGTCATAATGATCAATAATATTGGTACTATTGCGGCTGTATACGTGGTTAAGTGTAGATTTGTATATAATAACATGGTAATACTGCCAATCAGTATTACAAAATTTCGCAATATGGTGAGTAAGCTGCTATTTATTATTGATTGTAGCACAGAGGTATCAGTAATTAACGCTGAGATAACATCTTGTACGCCAGTATTCTCAAAAAAACTTGGTTGTAAATCAGTAATATTGCTATATAAGTCATATCTGATTCTCGCAATAACTTTCTCACTACCAATTCCCATAAAATACAGTTTAACAAATGCAGCAAGAGAGATGGCTAAAACTATAAATATAGTCACTACTAATTTAATAGTAAAATTATGCCCTGCACTAGAGTCAATTATGCTACTCAAACCTCTACCAAAAAGGAGAATCATTAAAGAGGAAGATAGAACTGCAATAAAAGCTATAATAAAATAATGTAGATTAGGTTTTATATAGTAAAATAATTGCCTAATACCGGATCGCATTTTATTTCAAAGTTTCTAAAATTAAGTATATGGATTTTAGTTTCAGGAAAAAGAGGAAAAAGATATAGTTTGCGAGATCAGAACAACCTTACTAAAATGGTGATAAGTTAGTTTATAGTGCTTCATAGAGGACTCAAATATAAAGAAGGTTGAATATTTGTACAGAATAGGCATGCTATTTCCTGATAAATCTGAGTACAAATCAAGACATACTATCCAAGATAAAAGAATATCAATGAACATGATTAGAAGGATTTTTATTTTGTATTTATAATTACCAAAATTTTTGAAAACGAAGAAAAATCAACTCTCAAATACAGCTGAGAAGTGGATGTATTTTCTTGGGTACGCTAACGAAACAAGTAAAGAAAAATTAGGAGGAAAGATCATTAAGAAGTTGTTTAATGATTAAAAGATCATGTAAAGAGCAAATAGACTCAATTAGTCAAAAAAGAATTTATTGCCTACGAACACAAAGTGAAGCGGATTTATGATGAAAATAGAATTTACTCTTGCTCAAGAACTTGATGATGCTACTAAAAAAGAAGGAGATAAAGATAAAAAAGAAAAAAATCGAAGTGCAAAAAATCTATTCAACTAGTACTCCTAGTGAAGCTATTTCTCAAATAACTAAAGATTCCCTAAAGTTGAGGTAAAGCAACTCCAAGAAGGAATAATCTAATGTCTCTGTGATCTTTTTGGTTAACTACTCATTTTTATATCACCTAAGCAATTGAGTTACTAACTGTTACTCAACTAATAGTTTCTAATTTGAATTTAAAAGGCAATATTATGTCAATGGCAATACTAGAAGATAAAGGAGAGGAACCGCATAACTAAGCAATGATAGAGTTATACCGATAGTGTGAGAAATGCTCAACGTCACTCCTATGTTTATTTATAAATTGTGTAATAAATTGAATTGAAATATCAAAAATCGCCAATAAGTTAAATAATTTACTCTATATACGTAAAACATAAAGCAAAAGAGCGGTAATGGTACTAAACAACACTAAAGGTTTTTGTGCTACTTTTTTATTTAGTACATCTCCAATTAGTTAACCTACTTTGAATATTTTTAATAATCTCATGACTTGAAAAGTGTCGTGCTGCACAAAAAAAAGAAAATTGCAAATTTTTTGTTTATGTGTAAAGAACAAGTAACTGTCGTGATTCCAGCATAACTATTTCTGCTATACACGGAAAGTACAGAAGCGGTATTCACTATGAACATTTGACCAATAAAAGAATACGTTGAAAGCATGGATATACTAAATTAGGCTGCAAAAGTAATAATGCGAAAATCGATCGTTTGCACCTTTTTTCCCATGCTAAGTATTATTGCAGCCACCATTAAAATAAAAAATATTAACTTACTTATAAATAAAAGATTAAGTATATTTTTTATATTGATAAAAGAGAATGTTACTAATGTTACTAAAGTAATCAACAATAGAATTACATAAGTAATATAATATTATATAAAATAATTCTTGTGACAAAGAAAAAAGACGCTGTGTAATTGTAAAACTTGTTGAGTGAAGAAGAAACTTACTAAAATAACGAAATAATGTTTAGTACTCTATACTAGGGTTTGATGTTCATTTTGTTCCAATATGTAATGTTACTATTCCATAGCTCATATCATGAAATTCAACATTATGAAAGCCTATCTCTTCAATTTCCATTTGAAACTCAGCCTGAGTTGGAAACTCTCTGATGCTTCTTACTAAATATTTATAAGAGTTTTTATCTTTAGCAACTATGCTGCCGATTTTGGGAATTACTTTAAATGAATATAAGTTATAGAATTTAGTAAATACCTCATTTTGGTAATGCATAGGAGCAAACTCTAAGCAGATGAATTTCCCATTTAGTTTCAATACTCTATACGCCTCACTTAAAGCCTTTTTGCGATCAGAAACGTTTCGAATACCGAAAGCTATTGTACAATAATCAAATGTAGAGTCTTCAAATGGCAAATTTTCTGCATTTGCGCACACCCAATTGAAATTAAGTTGGTTTGAATTTATAGCTTTATCAATTCCCCTGCTTAGCATGTTTTGATTTATATCGCATACTGTAACTTGAATGCTTGGTTCTCTCCTTGCTATTCTTATTGCTATATCGCCGGTTCCTCCAGCAATGTCCAAAACCTTAGAGTCTTTTGTAAAATGCGTAATATTTATCATCTTGTTCTTCCATAGCCTATGTATCCCAAAGCTCATTATATCATTCATGATGTCGTAGTGACCTGCTACGGAATCAAATACCTCCTTAATTAATTGTGATTTATCCATTTCCTTTGCGATTGTTATATAGCATGCAATTTTTTGTCATTTATTATAAGTTAAGTCAATTCGAGTACAATTGAAATTCTTTCTTTAAATAAGCAAGAATTCTTCTTAATTAAGTGTTAGCAACATATGAACTACTTTATCAAAAATTTAAGAAATGTTATACTATAGCTATAATAGTGAACGTCAGTAAAACTTTTATAGATTCAGGAATCAATATAGTTCTTGATAGAAAAACTTCAAAGTATCCTACTGAATTATCTAGCTTTATGAAGTAGCATAATTCAAGAACAAGTAGAAAAGAGCTATTCAAAGAAGTAGTTAGCTTGAAATAAAGAGTTTTTTGGTATCTAAAATTTCTGATGAGCGTGATGTTTAAAGTTGTGTTAAGCAGGATTAGAGCAGAATAAGATTAATTTTTTAAAGGAATTTTACCAAAAGGAATTTACTTACTCTCCTAAGAAAAATAAAGTTAAGAGTTTTAAAAGCCATAAAAGAACGCGCCTTATTTTGATAGAGAAGTTTGGTGAACTCGCTCCTATATATTATAGAGTAAAAAAATGCAAAAGGCTAAATAAGTAACTATATTTGTATAGTTTACAAAGTAAATCAATCAGAACGCAAGTAATTATTATGGAGATAGGACATAAAGATAACCCTTACAAAGAAGGAGCGTATTTTTCATAAGTATTAAATATATATTTCTGTATAACCTTCTCTCCTGATCTATGTTCTTTATTCAAAAATTTAAAGCAAAGAGAAAAGGGATAAGCAGGTATTGATGGAAAAGTTAGCCTTAAATTTAAAGAGAAAGTAAAACCATCAAGATGTTTTTAGATCATAGTGTCCGCTATTTAAGTTGCTTGAATAATATTCTCTTAGAATAGATTTAAATCAAAATGCTTGTACAGCTATATACCAGCTGTTTAGATAACATACTTCCTGCCTAATAAAAGGCAAAGATAAATAGAAAGTATTTCCTTTCTCTAAGAAATCTATTATAATTACTTTAACTACTAGTTCTCATTTTCTGACACGTTTTTCTTTCACAGTTAACAGCTGTTTTGTAATGAATTTTGTCAATAATTATGAGTTTTAGTTGCTATACTCTCTGAGATCTAAGCCTTTCTAGGCTAGACCCTTATTGGTTAGGCTTAAAGATGTTTAACTCTATATATTAGGTAATTTAATGTGAAAAGGACCCAATACAATAATTTAATTTTATCTTATGCTAAGGCGCTGTTTTACGTCTCAAAAAGTAAGTCAAGTACTATAAGAAAAGAAGTAAAGTTTCTATTGACTTTTTTAAAAAATCAACGTGACGTTTTTATGTATCTGTCCAGTCCTATGATCTCTCTCTCACATAAGAAAGAAGTAATATTTTGTATAAATGAAGATTTGAGTAGAAACTTGGTGAAATTTATTATGGTGACATTTGCAAACAGGCGCTCTAGTTTATTACTCCTTATATTAGAAAAATTTTTGAATCTTATAAGAGAAAATGAAAATGAATTAGAAGTTACTATAAAATCAGCAAAGGCTTTAAAGAAAACCGATATAAAAATAATTACTGAATCTTTAAGCTTTCTTGGTAAGATAGTAAAAGTAGATAATGTGGTTGACCCTTCCATACTAGGTGGTTTTATAGTAAAGTACGGTTTTAATTTAATCGATGCTTCGCTGAAAAGTTACTTAGATAGACTGGTTAGTTTGAGCAAAATGGAAATATTAAAAATAGGAAACTGTAATGAAAAATAGTATAAATGCTTCTGAGGTAGTAAACATAATACGGAAAAAAATTGAGGCATTTGATAACCCTATAAAACGAGAAAATATAGGTGAAGTAACTTCAGTAACTGATGGTATTGCACTAGTTTATGGGCTTGAAGAAGCAAAGTTCGGTGAAAAGGTATTTTTTGCAAGTGGTGTAGAAGGAATAGTTCTTGATTTAGACCATGATATAGCTGGAATAGTGGTGCTTGGTAATGACCGTGATGTAAAAGAAGGAGATATTGTAAGATGCAGTGGTGACGTTGTACAGATACCTGTAGGACACGAATCCCTTGGAAGGGTTGTAAACGCACTGGGCTATCCTATAGACAAAGGTGGAGAAATTAGAGCCAAGAGTAGAATGGACATAGAATCTAAGGCGCCAGGCATTATTGACCGCAAATCTGTACATGAACCTCTACAGACTGGAATTAAGATTATAGATTTATTAATTCCGATAGGCAGAGGACAGCGTGAGTTAATTATTGGTGATAGGCAAACCGGAAAAACTACTATTGCACTTGATACTATCATAAATCAGAGGAAGATTAATGATGAAGTAAATGAAGATCAAAAAGTTTACTGTGTTTATGTTGCTATCGGGCAAAAAATTTCAGTAGTAGCAAAAGTGGTAAATAAGCTAAAAGAAAGTGGAGCATTAAAGTATACAACTGTAGTTGTTGCTAGTGCATCTGAATGTGCACCTATGCAATTTTTAGCACCTTATGCTGGTTGCACTATTGGAGAATTTTTTCGTAATAATGGAATGCATTGCTTAGTCGTGTACGATGATTTGTCTAAACATGCTGTAGCATATAGGCAAATGTCCTTACTGCTAAGACGTCCTCCTGGCCGCGAAGCTTATCCTGGAGATATATTCTATGTACATTCTCGTTTGCTTGAGAGAGCTGCTAAGATGTCTGATGGAAAAGGACAAGGGTCTTTAACTGCTTTGCCAATTATTGAAACTCAAGCCGGTGATGTATCTGCGTATGTCCCAACTAATGTAATTTCAATTACTGATGGACAGATTTTCCTTGAGTCTGAATTATTTCACAAAGGATTTCGTCCTGCAGTAAATATAGGTTTATCAGTTTCGCGGATTGGTTCTGCCGCACAATTAAAGTCTGTGAAAAAAGTTGCTGGCTCTATAAAGTTAAGTTTAGCTCAATATAGAGAATTAGAAGACTTTGCAAAATTTAGTTCTGACCTTGATGCCAGTGTTCAATCGTCCTTAAACAAGGGTAGATATCTTATTGAACTGTTAAAGCAAAAACAGCACTCACCTATGCCAATAGAAGAACAGTTAATACTGATGTATATCTTCTCTAATTTGTATGATCAGTTAAGTAAGATACAAATAAACAACATCAATAAATTTGAATATGATCTTATCAATTATTTCCATAATGCATACCCTGAAATTTTAAAAAAGTTGTCAAACAACATGAATAATGGTATAAAAAACGATATTTTAAGTATCGTGAGTAATTTTATTACTCAATTTAATTGCGTGTAGGTGGTGATTATGGCTTCATCCGTCGTTAAGAAGTTTCCTATAACAAAAGAAGGTTTTGGATGCATGCAAGCTGAGCTTGAGAAATTAAAAGAAGAGAAACCTTCCATTATACAGGCCATTTCTGATGCCCGTGATCAAGGTGATTTATCTGAGAGTGCAGAATATCACATTGCACGAGAAAGATTAGGTTTCATCGAAGGTCGTATAATGGAGCTAGAAAGCAAGCTTTCGCATGCAGAAGTAATAGAAGTGAAAAGCTTGTCTGGCGATTCGGTAATGTTTGGTGCAACCGTAACATTAAGCATGTTAAATGATGATGGTAGTGAAGTAGAATATATTTATAAAATTGTAGGTGAGTACGAAGCTGACGTTTCAAAACAGTTAATATCTACTAGTTCACCTTTGGGTAGTGCTTTAATCGGCAAAAAAATTGGCGAATGTGTGGAAGTAATAGTACCAAGTGGAGAGAAATTATATAAAATAGTTAAGATTGAATTTAAATAAACTATGGTACAGGCCACTTATGCATCGATTAACCTATCCTGTATTTCTCCTGTTGAAGGTATATTTGAAGATGCTTAGTCTGGTAAATTGTTTATTTTAGTTGATAACGAAAATAGGGAAAATGAAGGTGATTTAATTATCTTAGCTGAAAAGCTAAAGCCAAAACACGTAGTCTTTATGATTAGATATGGAACTGGCATCGTATTTTTAGCTATGACAAAGCTTCATATGAATAAATAGACTAGGTCTTGAGTTTATGAAAAGAAGTAATGTAGATAAAAAGCTTACTTATCACACTGCATTTACTACATCAATTGATGCACGTCATGATATTACAACAGGTGTTTCTGCTAATGATAGAACGCATACAATACTTATTGCCATTGATGAAAAGAGTACTAAGGATGACATTATCACTCCTGGTCATGTTTTTCCTATTATTGCAAACAATAGAGGAGTTTTAGCATGCAATGGTCATACTGAAGCAAGTGTTGAGATAGCAAAGCTAGTTGACCTTAATCATGCAGCTGTAGGGTGTGAGCTAGTGAATGATGATGGCTCTATGATGCGTCTACCTCAGTTGCTTGAATTTGCTGAACAACATAAGATTAAGTTAACTACTATTGACAAACTTGTTAACTACGTCAAAAAGTTAAGCTAACGTTTATAAATTCATATAATTTAAGTGTTAAGATGTAAAACCCATAAAAATTATGCAAATACAGAATTCTTATGTTTAAAATTATCAAAGTTTTTACCTTATTATTTTTTTTTGCATGTTACGATAATGTTTACTCTGTTAATATTATAGAAGACAGTGAAGTAGAAGCAATGGTGAAAGAACTAGCACAGCCACTATTTTCTGCTGCGGGTATTGATGGTGACCAGGTAAGAGTTTTCATAGTTAATGACAATTCAATTAATGCTTTTATTATTGATAATAATAATATTTTCATTCACTTAGGACTTTTACGATACTCAACTGAACCATACGTTTTGCTTGGCATATTAGCACATGAGATCGCTCATATATCTGCTGGTCATATATTACAGATGAGTGTTACTGTAAGTCATTTACAATCAATAGCAATGATTGGCTGTATGATGGGACTGGTTTCGACTATTATTATTAATCCTCAGGTTACTAATACAATTTTGCTAAGTGGTATAGCACTCGGCTCAAGATTGTTTTTTAAATATTCTCAAGAGCAAGAAAGTGCAGCAGATAGGTATGCGTTAAGGTACCTTGATAAATCCGGTTATGATAATTCAGGTATGAAAAAGATTTTTGGCTACTTAAAGAGTGTTGAGCACGAAAATACCAAAGGGTACTTTCGCACTCATCCACTTAGTGATAAGCGCATAATTGCTGTACAGAATTATAAGGTTAAAAACGATGTAAAGCCAATTCTCGCAGATAAATTATTAAAATTTAAGCATATAGTCGCAAAGCTAGATTCTTTCTTTTCTCCTATCCATGTATTATCTGATAAATATGAAGATAATTCTGAATGCGTAAATGCTATAGTTCACTACAGGCAAGGAAAGATAAAAGAGGCCATTGCTATAATTGATTCGTTAGCTCAGAAGTCACATAGTGACCCATATCTATATGAATTAAAAGCAGAAATGTTGTATAAGGCTGGAAATCTAAGTGAAGCAATAAAAACTTATGAAGAATCACTAAAGTATTTATCTGAGAGGAACAGCTATCTGGTGAAACTTGCATTATCTCATACTCTACTATTATACGGAGATGTAAAGAGGGCAATTTTTTACCTAGAGCAAATCGCAAGTACAGAACCGAGTAACACCTTTATTTGGAAGTATTTAAGTATTGCATACAAACGTAATGCTGATATAGCAATGCATTATTTTGCTTTAACAAAAAAAGCTTATATTGAAGGTAATTTAGAACAATTCATAAAATATGCTAAGTTAGCTATTAAAACTTTACCAAAAGCCAGTCCCTACTTATTACAAATTGAAGATATGAGACAATTTAATAAATAATAAGTATTTTAATACATTATCAATTTTACTATTTTTTCGTTCCACAGTTTTCCAGCATAACTTTTACACTATCATTCATATTAGGTATAACCTTCATTATGATTGTCTTAGCACCAAAAAAAACACCACAAAACACGCCTAAAGCAAAGAGAGCTGGCCAAGGCATTCTCCCAAATATTGCAAGCAAGGATGCACCGATTATTACCACGGTCATCAGTGGACCACCTATCCCCCAAATATAACCAATAATGTTACATATCACTTGAGCAGTTGTATCATCTATATCAGTACCTCCACCACCAGAAGTAGTTGGATAACCTAAGAAAAGCAATATCACATATAAGATATTTAAAAATTTTCTTATTATAGAGCCCATTTTTTTGCCTTTGATAATAAACTAATGTAGTAAAACTAATTTTAGTTTATGCATACTTATTTTAAAGTAAAGTCTATAGCTTGTCCATAAGTAAGATTTTACTACATAAATAAACCGCCATTAATATTTAGCACATGTCCTGTAATATATTTTGCCTCATCACTTGCTAAAAATAGAACCCCTGCTGCTACTTCTTCTACTGTTCCCATTTTTTTCATTGGAATATTATCTAATATTTTTTTCTTTTGTTCTTTAGTTAAAACTTCAGTCATCTTAGTGACTATAAACCCAGGAGCAACACAATTAACTGTTATATTCCGACTTGCAACCTCTTTCGCTATAGATTTGCTCATAGCTATTATTCCAGCTTTTGACGCTGCATAATTTGCTTGTCCAACATTCCCTGTTAATCCTACTATTGAAGAAATATTTATAATCCTTCCCCAGTTATTTTTAATTAGTTTCCTACACGCTTCTCTACTCAACTTAAACGTGGAGTTTAGGTTAATATCAATTACTTTTTGCCATGCTTCGTCTGTCATTCTCAATAGCAGACCATCCCGTGTAATACCTGCATTGCATACAAGCCCATCAAAACCTGCCATCAACTCGCTTGCTTTGTTTACTAGTTGATTTACTTCCTCAGCATTTGATAAGTTACAAGGAAGTACATGCATGTTCTTTTTATACTGCTTAGCAATTCCTTCGAGAATCTCTCTTTTTGTACCAGAGATACATAAAATTGCTCCGGCTTTATGCATAACTTCTACAATTGCTCGACCTATCCCACCTGAAGCACCAGTAACAAGAAACTTTCTACTTTCCAATTGAAACATAATGACTTCATTTTTCTGATTACTAGCAGAACATTGTTTAGTTAGCAATGGGTTTCTTATATACATAAACAGCTTTGGTACTCACTAAAAGTCTTAGTTTAGATAAAATATAGCAAAATTGTTGTTATTAAACGATTGATTCTGATGCTCCAGTCTAAATTAGATGCTTAAGTCATGAATTTCTTAGTTTTTGCATATTACCTTAGTACTAATATAAGCCCACAGTAATGTATAATAAGTAAGTTAAAAAAAACTGAGCACTGGATTTTCTTTGACAGGGTTCCTTGGCCATAGTGATAATATAAATATGCAAGAGATAAGAAAGAAAAAAAATCCAAAGTTTTTAGATAGAACTTTCATATTAATTGATATGATGACAACTTTTATTTTAAAACGTAAGGGAAATAACGTAAATGAAGTCCTGAGAATAACATGGGGACCGCTATTTTTTGGCTTGGTGGTAATATTCATCTTTTTTGGAGTAGGAGGCATTTGGTCAGCTGTAGCTCCAATTGATGGAGCAGTACGTGCAAGCGGAGAAGTTATTGTATCTTCAAGCAGAAAAGTAGTTCAGCATTTAGGAGGAGGAATAATAAGCAAAATTTTAGTCAAAGAGGGTCAAGCAGTCAAAAAAAATGAGCCTTTAGTTTTACTAAACGATGTTAATGAGAAGGCAAATTTAAGTATAGCTAAAGAGAAGCTCTTATCGCTTTTGACAACTGAAGCAAGATTGATTGCTATTAGGGCAGGATTAGACAAAATTGAGTTTCCTGATGAAGTTAAAAAGTTGTCTAACAGTGAGCTTGTAAACAGAGTGGTAAAAAATCAGATAGAATTATTTTATTCTCAGCGCAAGAGTGAATTAGGAAAAACTGGTGTACTGCAACAACGCATAAAACAGCTACATGACGAATTAGTAGGACTGAATTATCAACTAGATGCAGCTCTTAAACAATACAGCTTAATAGCTGAGGAACTGGAAATAAATAAACAGCTTCTTAGCAATGGCTATATAGGCAAGTCGCATATCTTCGCTTTGAAAAAACAGCTTGCTGAAATTGAAGGTAGAGTCGGTCATTACCGCGCTGCAATATCTCGAGCACAGCAAAAAATCGGAGAAAATGAATTAGAGATCGTAAACGTAAGAAACGATTCTCAAGAAAAAGCAAACACCGAACTTAAGGAAATCAGTACATCTATCGCTGACTTAAGAGAGAGGTTAATGGTTGCAGAAGACACGTTAGCGCGCACAGTAATTAGATCGCCTCAAGATGGAATAGTTACAGACATAAGATACCATACTGAAGGCGGTGTTATACAATCTGGAGTTCCAGTTATGAGCGTAGTGCCGTCTAATGATGATTTAATAATAGATACTAAAATTCAGACTAGAAATATAGAGGAAATAATATCAGCACAAAAAAAAGGTACCAATATAATCTCCATTGACGGATTAGAAGGGTTAAAAGTCAAAGTAAGGCTGAGTGCTTACAGTGCGCGTCGTTTAAGTTTAATTAATGGTATAGTAAGCCATATTTCTCCTGATGCTCTTGATGACCCAAAATTAGGACGTTATTACTCAGTACGTGTAGTGATACCAAAATCAGAGCTTGCTCAATTTAAGAATGTATATCTATATCCTGGTATGCCAGCAGAAGTATATATAGTTACCCAATCCCGCACTCTTTTATCATTCTTATTTGCACCTATAATTGCAACAGTTGATAGATCTTTTATAGAAAGGTAGATAACTCGTTAGAGTAAATAGACTTTTTTCGTAATAATATTTAAGTACCGCTTAGCTATTTTGATAATAGCCTTCTTATAGGTCTATGTTCATAGAATCAAATTATGTTTAGTATTTCAACTACATCTATAATAACTCTTCTGAAAACTCTTTATAATGGATCAATTCCTAAGTGTGAAAAATATTTAATTTAGTAATAAAATAGGTAACTTGAGTAGAAAATAGTGAGAATGCAGTGCAATATACTGAGTATCTTTACTAATTTAAGAAATTTAAAGCACATTAAGCCTCACCTTATCTCCTTTAATAAGGCCAAATAGACTCTCGCTTGAAGTGTATCTTGAAAAAGACTAGCGAATATGAAAAAGGAGTATATAAGACAATTTAGTCCTTAGTGTAGATAGATATATTCTTGTTCTGAGAAAAATAAATCCATACTACAGTATATAAACTTTTATATATGGTTGAAAACAAGTTTAACTTAACCTGGAGCAAGAGTTTTCTCAATAAAGTTTATTAAGGATCGAGCAAAACCTGAAACAAGTAGTAGATGTTCTCCTGCACGAATAATTGCTGATTAAGCCATATTAAAGGGAATATAAGCCTATCAAACTGCAAAATCACGTGCACATAAATTATCTAAGAGTAAATATTATAGGTAATGAAGTAAATAAATATAGTACCAAATTAACGTTAAAGATGTAGCTAAAGTGCAAAGCAGCTGAACTAGTAAACTTTTTTTTCCTGGAAATAAAAAATTAGCCCTATATTTGAAAATGATGATTAATTTATCAGAATGCAGTTAACTTTTAAGGCATTTCAAAGTATAGTTTAGTAATACAGTAACCAAACACAAATGAAGACCATTTTAGCTGTTGAAACAAGCTGCGATGAAACCGCAGTAGTAATCATAAATAGTGCTAAGCAAGTCCTCACTCATCAAATTCTTTCTCAAACAGAGCATAAAGAGCGTGGTGGAATAATCCCTGAAATAGCGTCACGTGCTCATATGGAACATTTAAGTGATCTAATAAAAAGTGCTATAAACAAGTCTAACATTAACTTTTGCGATTTGGATGCAGTTGCGGCGACATCAGGACCAGGACTCATAGGTGGATTAATAGTCGGTACAATGATGACTAAAGCGATTGCGCATGTAACACAAAAACCGTTCATTGCTGTTAATCACTTAGAAGCACATGCATTGGTTATTAGGTTACTTTATGAGGTCGAATTTCCATTTTTGGTTTTGTTAATATCAGGTGGTCACTGTCAACTTTTAATCGCGCAAGATGTAGGTAAATATATTAAACTCGGAGAAACATTAGATGATTCGTTAGGTGAAGCGTTTGATAAAGTTGCCAAGATGCTAAACTTAAACTATCCGGGAGGACCATTGATAGAAAAATTAGCTAAGAAAGGTGATAGTACAAGATTTAAGCTTCCAAGGGCAATGATAAAACGTTCTGGATGTAATTTTTCTTTTTCTGGAATCAAGACATCAGTAAAAAACTTAGTGCAGAAGCTTAAGATGGACGAGCAAGACGCGTATGATGTATGTGCTTCGTTTCAAGAGTGTATTAGTGATATACTACTTGATAGAGTCAAAAATGCGATTATTATGGCTGCATCTTTAAATATTAAAATCAAAGATCTTGTAATTACTGGTGGGGTTGCAGCAAATAACTTTCTAAAAGGAAAATTAAAAAAATACATAAACTTAAACATATTTTCCCCCCCAAGTAATCTATGTACAGACAATGCAATAATGGTTGGATGGGCAGGAATTGAAAGATTGAAGAGGAACTATATAGATCCGCTCAATTTTGCGCCAAGGCCAAAATGGGAATTGGAAAATTATTGAAAGTCTTCAGCTCTAGATTAGGCAATAAAAAAAATCTATCTCTTTTGATTACTGTTGTTTATATTTTTTATTTATGTATATTAATATTTTATTAACTTAAAGTTAACCAACTTCTGTTAATATTTTTGCAATAAAAACTATATATGCGGTGCATGTAATTAAAAGAAAGACTGTGGAAATCACCCCATCAATAAAAAAAGAATTGAAGCAAAGTACTCTATATATTTGCCTAGAAAAGTGCAAGAGTGCATTTTGGTTTATTTTTTGGTTTAGTTCAGGAATTAACTTGTTAATGCTATTCTTGCCACTTTATACCTCTCAAGTGCTTGATCGGGTAATATCAAGCGGAAGCGTATCGACGCTAGTTATGTTAACAATTATTACCTTATCTGCATTTGCCTGTTCTGCAATGCTTGAAATCTGTCGATGCTTAGCTATGGCAAAAATCGGTGATTGGATTGATAGAACTGCAACACCAGATCTAATAATAAGATCAATCAGGCTAACATCAGTGCAGAGCTTGACTTCCAGCGGTGAAGCAATACGGGATCTTGGGGTGATAAAGAATTTTATTGTAGGAAATGGTATATTTTCGTTATTTGATACTCCATGGTCATTGATTTACCTTGGTGTGATCTTTATGATACATACCTCTACGGGATTTATAGCTATTGCTGGAATCGTTATATTGATCTCCATGGCAATGTGGAATGAACTCGCTACTAAACGCATATTGCAAGAAACCAACGAAGAAACTATACGGAATATCAATGCTATAGATGTTGCAACAAGAAATGCAGAAGTAGTTGAAGCTATGGGTATGTCAGAATTCATAGTTTCTGATTGGTGTAAACGGAATGATCAAACCCGCATGATGCAAATCAAAGCACAGAATCGTTCTAATGTAATTACTGGAATTACTAAGTTTTTACGCTCAACTCTACAAATATCAGTAATTGGAACAGGCGCGCTACTCGCAATTACATCTCATAAGACTGCTGGTAGCATCATTGCTGCCTCCATTTTAATGGGCAGGGTATTAGCTCCATTTGATGCAGCAGTCCATACTTGGAAGTTTTTAAATCAAGCCATAATATCTTATGATAGGCTGCAAAGACTTATATTAACATCGCCAAAAAGGGAACAGACTCTGTCTCTACCAGAGCCTAAAGGAAAATTAGAATTTGATAGAGTATTTTTTACTCCTTATGGGAGCAATAAACCAACGATAAAGGGTATATCGTTTGTAATAGAACCAGGAGATATAGTTGGTGTTATCGGTACAAGTGCCTCTGGTAAATCAACCATCGCAAAATTAACTGTTGGTATATGGAAACCTATATCTGGTGTAGTAAAGCTGGATGGTGCTGATGTATATACTTGGAACCGAGAAAATTTTGGTAACTATGTTGGCTATTTACCTCAAGATATTGAACTATTCAACACCAGCGTTAAAGCTAATATTGCACGTATGAGACCAAATCCAAATCCTGAGGAAATAATTAAAGCAGCAAAAATTACAGGAATACATGAATTAATACTAAGTTTACCAAACGGATATGATACAACAATAGGAAGCTTTGGAGTGACACTTTCTGGTGGACAGAAACAGCTACTTGGTCTTGCAAGAGCTTTTTATGGTAATACGAAACTTTTAGTACTTGATGAGCCAAATGCTAACTTAGACAGTAATGGAGAAGCATGCTTAATTAAAGCGATCAACGCTGCAAAAAAGCAAAACACCACTACTATAATTATAACTCATAAGCTACTGTTATTATCCGTGGTTGATAAAGTTATTCTTATGTCAGATGGTACTATTTATAGTATGGGGCCAAAAGACGAGATTTTAAGCAAATTAGTTGCTTCATCGTCAAACAACACTACAGAAAGTGAACAGTCTTCAGCAAATGGCTAAAAAAAAAGGAAAGTGTAGTACTTTCCCTTTACCTTATAATCTCTTTTATTTATTAACGCACTCAGGTGTTTTTTGATTACCCTTTAAAAAGAAAATAAGCTTTTTCGATTCACTATTCCCCCACTGGAATCACGTTACTACTTTCTACTACAAGAGGTTTATTAGCAATTGTTGTGCTAGTTAATTATGAGGATCGAATATGCTAATATTATCTAAATAAGAAGAATGTTACTATTTCCTTCTTTTTTTACGTTAATTACCAACTCTCATGGATACCTTCTAAAATTACATAACAAACAGAATTATTAGTTACTCTGATTTTGTATCCTCCGTTTTTGGTATTGCTAT
Source organism: Wolbachia endosymbiont of Onchocerca ochengi (assembly GCF_000306885.1). Classification (GTDB taxonomy): domain Bacteria; phylum Pseudomonadota; class Alphaproteobacteria; order Rickettsiales; family Anaplasmataceae; genus Wolbachia. Next base: position 761,502 of record NC_018267.1, on the reverse strand, counting down.
TATCACCTTTTTAGTTTTCACATCCCAATTCTTTCATAGGATTTCATATCTGCTTACTTTTGCTATATCTTTTCCTTTATCTTCTGCAACCTTTCTTTCAACTACTTCTGAAAAAAACTTTTATTGTGGCTTTTGAGTTTAGTAATAGAGGAATTTTTTAGTACATTGCTACTAAGAGGTTTTCCGCTTAGGAGAAGAGGTGACGGTGGTGGTAAATTCACGCTTTGACTTAGTAAATAAGAAGGATGATATAAGCGTTACACTCGCATTTTTACTTGTGGCAAAAGAAGGAAAGAGAAAGGTGTAAGCAGTGTGCCAACTGAGAAGACTGAAGTAATGTAACTGTAGAAAATAACAATGGAGTAGAGATTGGTACACTGGTTATAGTAGACTCTTTTAAACATAAAGCAGATAAAGACGAAGATATAGCTGTTACTGCTGGCATTTGTGTGCTAACGCCATTACCATTTAATCTTTTTTCAAGAAGATTACATATGACCTCTGCTTTTTATTATTTATTGCATAAAAAGTCGTCTTAGAAAGATATATTACTGAGCTCAATGCAACAACAACTACGAAAATAGAGGTAATTACCACATGAAGCGTTGGTGCTATAGTAGTACTACAAATTGCTAGACTCATAGGATAAATAAATACCCCTCTTGTGAGAACAAATGCACATAGCAAAAAAGTAATAATTAAATGCTTTAACGAGGGTGAGATTGTAAAAGAACCAATTTTACCTTACATATTAATACTATGCTAATAGTAACTAGGTTAATGTTCCATGTCAATTAAAATTGTAAAATAAATTTTCTTGTTTACATTATATAAGTATGCTAATACTGCACTAAATTCATCAAAAAATCATACTATGAATAGCATAGCTGTGGAAATTTATAACAATACTTCCTACAATGTTTAATGAATTCCAATAAATTGCTTTTTAGTTATAGATGAATACAAGTTCTGTTAATATGTTTAATTCGAAATCTAAAAGTAAGCTCGTGATTTCTATTGAAGAAAGAAGTACAATGTCACTATATTTCAAGAATAATGTTTTAAATAAAAGACATTTTGTTAGGACAAAAACAATAAAACAGTATCTGAATTAAGTTCATGCCTTATGTCAAATAAGAAAGTACCTTTACATCTAATACTCAATCATACAGATCAGAATTACTTGCTACAGTCCATTTCAAGAATAAATAGAATCAGCTCCTATTTATCAGAAAAGCAAAGATGAAGCATTTTGCTTGCAAAATAATATAAGCTCAATTTTCTTAGTTAAGGATCAAGCAAAATCAATCAGAACTGGTATTATTTCTCCTTATTTGATCAAAAGCAAAGCACTTGTTGAATATATTGCCTCTAACTTTAAGTAAGTATTAATATTTTCTATAAAAATAAGTAATACAGTAAAAAAGGTTTTCTATCTCAGAACTATGATAATTGGAAAGTCATAGTTGTTATAATTAAAAGACTAAAAGCACAGGCAGATGGTTTTTAAAGAGAATAAAGTTGGCATCCATGCGTTTAGTGTAGTTTATTAATAATAATCTACCAGAAATTAAGGCTAGTTTTATTAATTAAAAATTTCTAAAGAAAAATATTAAAATATTAACTTCACATGAGTTAAGCAAATTACTAGAATGAGAATTAAATGTGGGTGAAAAAGACAGTTTCTCTGTGAGATCACATAACTCTATTTCACAGCTTTAAAAGTAAACAGCAGCTATTTTCAACATAAAAGAAACTAAAGAATTTTATCTGTTGAATTATCTTTATTCAAACTCTCCCTAAATCTTTCTATGCTTTACTTTAACTCTTATTGTAATCAACATCATTTGTCTATTGAATTTACATTTAAATCTTAATGTTGCTGATAACTTATCAGTAAAAAAGTAAACCTTAAAAATTAATCAATAAAGTACAACCAAAGCCATAATGTAAAAAATAGATGAATTTATGATTTTATTAATATTAAAAGCATTTTGTTTAAGGTAGAATGTCTTCTTCTTATATAAGTTAGATATGTAGAAAAATTGAAAGTACCAGGTTGTAGTGCAGAATTTTGCTCATTTAAGTAAAATTATAATGAGGCAAAAGATTATATTACTACAGCTTTAAAGTTCAATTTTTAACCTAATAAAGATGTTTCTTATTAAGACAAGAACTGCAGAAAAATTAAGCAATAATTTTCATACTATGACATTGATATTTCCGGTTTACCTGTCATTAAAGAGCAAAATATATTTATTGATGTTCAAATAGAGAGACTACGTAAGCAACAACCATTTTCTGATTAAAAGGAAGAGCTACAATTTGGTTTGTATTTTGCTTGTTATTTGCTCATTGGGTTAATAGTTTTTTAGTCCATGTTGTTGTTTATAACAAGAAAGTCTATAGTAAAAATCAAAATTCTATTGATGAGATACATTCTATAAATTTACAAATTACTGAGGTTCAAAAAAAAGGAAGTTATTTTAAGTAAAAGCCTAAATTTGTAGAAAAATTTTTTCTTCAAGTTTACACAGCAGTGGATACATTGCAAATTTCAGTTTTGAGCTCAGTAAGTTGCATAAAAGATACTACATGCTTGAAACTGAAGTGTCGATTTCTACACCTGAGAAAGTAAGATTACACAGTAAAAGTAAACACACAAAAGCAATAAAAAAGTGAAATTACCTAAGTTTTAGTTCAACTAGAAATAAACATATTTTTTATCTTTACAATCTGTCTAAGTTTGCCTGGTTATGTCATGATTAAACCTCTTATTTCTGAAAAAAGAGAGGAATATTGATACTGTAACTATGAATTAGATTTTGGACGGTAATATGGTAAAATAGTGAGAGCTAATATAGTTCTCAACTGGCACGCTATAATGAAGTAGATGAAATAATGAAGGTAAAAGAGCTATCTTTTGTTTTTACTATACTATTTTTCAAGGTCAATGCGTATTGCGACTGTAAAAGCAGTCTAGAAAATATAGAAACTTGTAAAAAATATGCCTGTCGGTAATATACTATTAATGATGAAGACCTCATCTAGCATAGAATGCTATAATTAAATAGTAGAGGTTTGTATGTATATTAGAAAAACAAGATAATGACGAAATAGTTTATATTATTACTCTAAGCAGGAGTGATGATAAAAAAAATATTTCGAAAGTATTTTCAAAATTAACAATCAAGAAATCGATAATTTTACTGATATATACGAAATTTACTTGCAAAGGAATGTTTCTTTATAAGCATCCGAAAGATAAAGGTATGTATAGAGTCATATAAATCAGAATGAGATAATAAGGGAAGCAGTAGAGAGTGATTTTGATGTTTTATCACAATATTATAATATAAAAAGTATTCTTTTAATGAGAAATTAGTCAGTAAGATAGTCAGCAAAATGGAAAAGTTTTACTTATGTTCTTCAAGAGAAATGATATTAGATGATTTCAATCATAAGATAGTGAGTTTAGTTAAATTTTATATTTTTTTCTAATACACTGAAAATGTGAGTAAAATGGGAAACTGTTTACAGGCATTAAGGACTTAAAAAGTCACTTAATAACCGGAAACTACATAATTTTTATGTGGACTGTAGATCAGAACATGATGAAAACCAAACAAGTAATTCAAAAGATATGTGTATTGACAGCATGAAAATGCTATGTTTGTGATTTATCCGAATCTAAAATTTAACTTAGTTAGCTTATCTACTAGGTAATTTAATATATGTGCGCTTGTAGTTCAGTTGGAGAGAGCGTTGCCCTCCGGAGGCAAAGGTAGAGGGTTCGAATCCCTCCAAGCGCATTTCCTATCAGATTTGACAATTGTATTTTAACATAAGATAATATAGGGAGTTTATTTTAAAGTACAATTATGTCCGCTGGTACAGTAAACAAAGTTATATTAGTTGGTAATTTAGGAAAAGATCCTGAAATTAGAACTATGCAGAGTGGGAAAGAAATGGCAAGTTTTTCAATAGCTACATCTGAAAATTGGACCGATAAGTTTTCTGGTATACGCTCTGAAAAAACGGAGTGGCATAATATTGTAGTGTTTAGTGAAGGATTAGTAAAAATCATCAAAGATCTCGTACGTAAAGGTAGTAAAGTTTACATTGAAGGTTCTTTAAGAACTAGAAAATATACTGACCAAAATGGGAGTGAAAGATATACCACAGAGGTAATGTTGCAGAATTTTAACAGCACTCTTGCAGTTTTAGATTCACGGTCAAATTCTGATTGTAAATCAAACGAATATAAGCAACGTGAAGTAGAACAAAAAAATCAGCATAGAGATTTTTTTGACAGTGAAATAAAGGAAGAGCTAATTGATGATGAAATACCATTTTAATAACTTCAATTGAAATTACTATCTCCATTTCTATGGACTGCCTGTGTTACTCCTTTTAATGATAAAGGAGATAGTATAGATTATAGCAGTTTACAGCTTTTACTTACAATGCAAGCTGAAGCCGAAAACGGTGTGGTGTTATTAGGTAGCACTGGTGAAAGTTTGTCACTTACTGATCATGAAAGGCGTACATTAGTTAACTTTCTATGTGGACTGAAATTAAGTACGAAAATCATAATTGGTGTACCAGGAGTGAATTTATATCAAACTCTTGAATGGCTTGATTTTTGCAAAGGCATGCCCATTTACGGCTATTTAATAACCACCCCAATTTATACAAAGCCTGGAATTATGGGGCAGACTTTATGGTTTGAAAAGCTACTCGAAAAAGCACATGTACCAGCTATGCTTTATAATATTCCATCAAGAGCAGGAGTAAGTCTTCATGTAGAAACTGTACGTAATTTGTCTAGCCACGAAAAGTTTTGGGCTATTAAAGATTCAAGTGGAACTATTGATACTTTAATCAAGTACAAAAAAGTTGCACCAAATATTAAAGTTTTTTGTGGTGATGATAATATGATACTTGATATGGCCGCTTATGGTGCAGATGGCTTAGTTTCTGTTGCTTCTAATCTTTGGCCATGTATAGTACATAAGTATGTTAAGCAATGCTTACTGTTATTCCAGCGTTATGCGCTGGAATCTAAAAAGGAAGCAACTACTAAAGTAATAGAAAATGAAGTAAAAAGTTCAACAAGTATCTGGCAGCAAGTCTGTAAAACACTGTGTATTACTAGTAATCCAATACCCACTAAAGCACTCTTGCATGATATTGGGATCATAAAGCACAAAACTGTCCGCCTACCACTCAGCACAGAAGACTTATCTTCTATTGAAGCACTAAGGCAAGCCAATGTAATGGTTTCCAAATGGAAAAAATTAATTAACAACTAAAAACAAAAGCAACAACTTAAGCCTTTTTTAATCAAAAACGATAACCCTTTTATTATTACATAATTCTGTAGCCAATGTCAATCATACAATTAAGGTTCTTTAATTAGTTTTCAACACGCTATAGTCTGTACAGCTCTGATGTCCTAAACTAACGGATATATCTAATCTTCAGCTGAACCGAAACTTAGGTTTATTGATAACTTAAAAAATCTTCATAAATGTCATTTAAATGGTGAACACTGTGAAATGACATTTTTTTACGGAGCTTTTTAAATTGCTTTAGCTACAAACACTTTAAAAGCTTACCAAATGAAAAAAAGATAAGGTAAAACCTGATTAATACCTGCTTAAAAAACTAGCATTCTACACTGCCTTAAATGTTTTATAAGTGCACTTTAACTCATATAATAAAAACCTAGAAATCTAAGTGAAATTAACAAAGATATTAAGCATATATAGTGTAAAGAATTAAACATCAGATATATCAACTACGCAATATTCTTATTACTTTAACTTGCATAAATTGAAAATAACTAAATAACCTTAGTTTGAGGTAAAGAAGCTAAAACGAACGTTTATCAAGTAGTTTTTTGTTTCTATTTAAATATAGACCTAGTGTACTGCCAAAAACTACATAAGAAGTCTACTTAATTTATTACAGCAAACACAGTTCACATTAGGTCTTTTGTGTCATTAAAATTTTTACAACATCAAGCGCTGCATAGGTAATTATTGCGCTTGCACCAGCACGCTTAAAACCAACTAAAGACTCATAAATTACTTTATCATAATTCAGCCAGCCGTTATTTGTTGCAGCTTTTATCATTGCATATTCACCACTTACTTGATAAGCAAAAATCGGAAAATTAAACTTATCACTTGCTGTTTTAATTATATCTAAGTATGGCATACCTGGTTTTATCATAATAAGATCTGCACCTTCGTTTATATCCATTTCAATTTCACAAATTGTCTCTTTTGCATTTCTATAGTCCATTTGATAACTACTTTTGTCGATAAAATTTGATGGTATACATGAACCAACAATTTGTCTAAATGGTGCATAGAAACTTGAACAGTATTTTACTGCATAAGACAATATCAACACATCTTGAAAGTTATTATCATCCAATGTCCTTCTTATTTTTCCTATTCTACCATCCATCATATCAGAAGGAGCCACTATATTACATCCTGCTTTTGCTAAAGCGAGCGCTTGCTTACATAATACTGACACAGTTTCATCGTTTTCCACATCTATCAGATCCCCTTTTAAAAGGCCATCATGACCATGAGTAGTATATGGATCTAGCGCAACGTCTGCAATAATACCAATACCAGGTACCTTTAATTTTACAGCATAAATTGCTTTGCAGATTAAATTGTCTTGATTATATGCTTCCTCAGCATTTTTAGATTTTAATTTACTGTCAACTACAGGAAAAACCGCAATAGCATTGATCCCCAAATCCTCAGCTTTTTGAGCTACAGAAACCAATTCATCTATTGAATAACATTTCATGCCGGGTAAACCTGGAATTGATTCAGTTGTTTCTTTTTTGTCATGAACAAAAAGAGGGAAAATCAAATCATTTACTGATAAAATGCTTTCACTCGTTAAATTGCGAATCCATTTACTTGAGCGCCTACGCCTTAAACGTGTGTTCGGAAAATTAAACATCATACCTTCTCTAAGATTGTCTTAACAAAAGTAAGTATCTATAGCATTTCTATAGTTTCTCTTCAAATTTTATTCTTATGAAAAAGGAGTATATAATTTGTCCGTTTATATCAATAATACATTCCCATTTCATGCAATTTTTTTATTTCATCTACTGAACGCCAGTAATTTTAGTAACAATATTTACAGAGACACTGGCCTTAAGTAAGTTTTTAGCCACAACTATTTTAACCTATTCTTATCTTCCATTAACCTTTATATGTTACTGATTCTTCTCATCAATAAAACTTGTCTAATTACCTCTTCATCAAGCTTTTTAATTACTCTACTCGACTTTTTGTAAATTTAGGCAACTCAATAAAAACAAATAAAAAGTTCTTTAAATAATATTCATTAAAGAAAAACCTTTTTGACCAATGTGATTACCAGACTGTCTTGAATAAGCTTTAGCAGCGTAAAGTTAAGCACGTCTTCAAAGCTCTTATTCCCATAGAGCTGCGCTCCACAATTTATCTGTTTTTCGTGAAAACCACCTTGCAAAAAATATTAACAATACTCTGCTCATCACAGAAGCGATTTTAGGATTTATAATGGTGCTGTGGGAATTCAACTTTTTGTGTTAATTTAACATTAATGAAGTCTAGGATGTCGTTTTGAAAAATAGGGTAGGTGAGAATATTCTTATTTTTCTCATATTGAAGATTTTTTTTTAAAGATTAATCCTATACAGCATATTTTTAATACTTCCCAATGTCATTAAACCTTTATTTACCTTCATTTTTGTTCTAAATTTCTACAGAATCCCATAACTTGCTTTTACACACCTATCTCACTACTCTGCTAAGAGCAATACTTTAAAAACTACTCCTCCCCCTCATTTTTTATCCTAAGCCAAGTTTCTTGAACTTTTATCACTTTCGTTCCTTAAAAAAAGAATCAACCTTTTTTACTATTAGATTTCTTATTTTCTCTATTTTGCTATTCTGCTAAATAGAGTTTTAATGAAAGTCCCATTTTACTGTGCTTAAATCTACCCCTTCTTGCACCATTTCCCAAAGCGGGCTCATTTCTCTTAGCCGCCCAACATTCTTAGCAACAAGATCCGCCGCGTATAAAATTTCATCTTTAGTTGTAAATCGGCCAAGACCAAATCTAATTGATGAATGTTCAAGGTCATGACCATTATTTAGTGATCGTATAACGTAAGAAGGCTCAAGAGATGCAGATGTACATGCAGAACCAGAACTTACCGCTAAATCCTTGATTGCCATGATGAGAGATTCACCTTCAACATAGGGGAAACTTAAGTTTAAATTGCCAGGAATTCTATTTTTATAATCGCCATTTAAAACAACATCAGGAAATGCTTCTTTTATCTTGTTATACAAAATATCTCTTAGTTCTTCCAACTTGATTGCTTCTATTTCCATTTCTTCTTTAGCAATACGCGCTGCTTCACCAAAACCGACCGAAAGAGGAGTTGGAACTGTTCCAGAACGCATACCTCTTTCCTGCCCACCACCACTAATCAATGGTGTTAACCTAACACGAGGATTTTTTCTACGAACATATAATGCACCTATTCCCATAGGTCCATAAATTTTATGGCTAGAAAGGCTCATGAGATCAATGTTCATTTCATTAACATCAATTGGCACTTTTCCAAAGCTTTGGGCAGCATCTGTGTGAAAAAATATATTATGCTTTCTGCATATCGCACCAATTTCTTTAACAGGTTGCACTACTCCAATTTCATTGTTTACCATCATCACTGAAACCAGAATTGTTCTGTTAGTAATTGCTTTTTTTAGCTTCGATAAATCGATAATTCCATTTTGCTTAACAGGTAAATATGTAACTTTAAAGCCTTCACTTTCCAAGTGCCGACAAGAATCCAAAACGCACTTATGCTCTGTGCAGACAGTTATTATATGATCCCCTTTATTTTTATAAAAGTGAGCAACACCTTTAATCGCCATATTGTTTGACTCAGTTGCACCTGAGGTAAAGACAATTTCCTTACTATTTGCGTTCACTAGATCCGCAATATACTTCCTTGCTTTTCCCACTGCTTCTTCAGCAATCCAACCGAACGAATGACTACGGGAATGTGCATTACTAAATTCACCAAAATAAGGTATCATCACCTCTAAGACACGAGGATCTACTTTAGTAGTAGATTGGTAATCAAGAAATATCGGTAACTTTACTTCAATATTGTGTGTTTTCTCATCCTTTACATTCATAGTTATTATAAAAATTTGAGTGCGGAATCTATACTTTATAACACTAAAACTTAACTTTTTCAAGACATAATTTTGTCTCGAATACAAAATCTAACTGCTAAATATTGTTACCATAAAGATAACTATTTATTATAAGAACAAATATTCGTTGATGAATTGCTTTTAAAAAATTTACCAGACAAAAAAAGGCAAAAAAAATCATAGGCAGATAATTATTTATTAACTTCAAAATATTGGCGTCCTTGTTCTAAGCGCTATATTTAACTACATTTTAAATGCAACTAGCTAAATTATAGATATTAAGGAGCTTACTAAGCAAAAAAAACAGAATGGACCTAAAACAAAACAACTAGTACTCTAATTCTCATTTATATCTATTTAATGTCTTTGCTGTCCAAAAATACTATACAAGTATGTTTCAACTTGCAAAAGTCTAGTGTTTTAAAAGATATAAGACGTACACAATGCAAAAAATTAAACATAACATACATCAAATACATTAAGTTTTTTGTCACTAATTTACTACAAAATTATAAAAATAAGTAAATAATTCCAACCTTATGGTGAAAGAAGCAATAAAACTCACTAAGCAGCTTTCGTAGCTAATACACTTCCATGCTATCCTGCTAATGAAAATTTTTCTTTACCAAGCTTCACATAAAATGATGCCTATTTTAGAAAGGTTTACCTCAGTCTATTATTGACAATCATGATATTTGTTCCTAAAGTTTTTGCAGCAAATAATAGCTTATTAAACACCGACTGCATAATATAAATTGGTGATCATACTTATTTTACTACAATATAGAGAAATTTATACCATTTTATAGCGATATCAAGATTGTGGTTCTTTTCATTTAAATAATGGCTATACGAGATGAATAATTCTTTAAACTCAAAAACAGTTTTAAACATCAACAAAAAGTTGTATAGCTACTTTAGCCTCAGTGCTGCTGGTGAATTTTTAGGAATAGACCTAACTAAACTACCTTGCTCACTAAAGGTCTTACTTGAGAATTTATTACGTAACGAAGATGGAGTGAATGTAAGATTTGATGACATAAAAATACTAGCAAGTTGTGTGGAAAAACACGTTAATCATGAAATTAGCTACAAACCGGCAAGAGTGTTGATGCAAGATTTTACAGGAGTTCCTGCTATTGTTGATTTAGCCTCAATGCGTAGTTATATAAAAAAAAGTGGAGGTGACCCAAGTAAAATAAATCTATCCGTACCTGTTGATCTTGTAATTGACCATTCTGTTCAAGTAGACAGTTATGGAAGCATTTCTGCGTTTAATAAAAATGTTGAATTGGAAGTAAAAAGAAATTTGGAGAGGTATAAGCTTTTGAAGTGGGGAGAGTCATCCTTCAAAAATTTTAGAGTAGTGCCACCTGGAACAGGAATTTGTCACCAAGTAAATATCGAGTATTTGGCACAAGTTGTGTGTAACAAAAATGGGGTTGTGTACCCTGATACTGTAGTCGGCACAGATAGCCACACTACTATGGTTAATAGTTTATCAATTCTTGGTTGGGGTGTTGGTGGAATAGAAGCTGAATCTGTAATGCTTGATCAACCAATTAGCATGATGATCCCAGAGGTAGTGGGATTTAAATTAACTGGAAAACTCTCAGAAGGAGTAACTGCAACTGATCTAGTACTGACAATTACAAATATCTTGAGAAAAAAAAGTGTTGTTGGTAAGTTTGTAGAATTTTATGGTAGTGGGTTGGATCATTTATCTATAGAAGACAGAGCAACCATAGCTAATATGGCTCCAGAGTATGGTGCAACTTGTGGCTTTTTCCCAATTGATCAAAAAACACTAGATTATTTAAATTTAACTGGAAGGCCAGAGGAGTTAATCAAATTAGTTGAAGTCTATGCAAAAGAACAAGGATTGTTGCGAAACAGTAACGAGTTAGCGTTTTTTGACATGTTGGAGCTTGATTTATCAAGTGTAAAACCAGTAATGGCCGGTCCTAAAAGACCACAAGATAAAGTTTTTCTTCCACAAATTTCAGAATCTTTTTCTCAATCGTTTCCAGTTAGTAAACTAGAGAAAAGCGATAAACTTCAAGACGGAAGTGTGGTTATTGCTGCAATAACCAGCTGCACCAATACCTCAAATCCAAGCACGATGATTGCTGCTGGTCTTGTAGCACGTAATGCAGTCAAACTTGGAATAAAATCAAAACCTTGGGTTAAAACTTCTCTTGCCCCAGGATCACAAGTTGTAACGGAGTACTTAGAAAAATCAGGATTACAAGAAGATCTAAATGCTTTAGGTTTTAATTTAGTTGGGTATGGCTGCACGACTTGCATTGGAAATTCCGGTCCACTTGATAAAGATATAGAAGATGATATAAAAAGCAAAAACTTAACTGTCACTGCAGTTTTATCTGGTAATCGTAATTTTGAAGGAAGGATTCATCCTTTAGCTAAAGCTAACTACTTAGCATCTCCGATGCTTGTTGTTATATATGCACTTGCAGGTACTATACGAATTGATTTAACAAAAGATCCTATATGTAAAAATAAAGATGGAAACAACGTTTATCTAAAAGATTTATGGCCAACAAACAGTGAAATTGAAAACTGTGTCAGAAGTGTTGTAACACGTGAAATGTTCATACAAAAGTATAAAAACGTTTTTTCTGGTAACAAGTATTGGCAAAAAGTAAAATGTAGAAAAAGTAAAATCTATAGTTGGGATACAAAAAGCACTTATATACAAAATCCTCCTTATTTTATTAGTTCATCAATGAAGAGCAATAAAAACAATGTAATTAACATAAAAAACGCGCAGATACTAGCAATATTTGGTGATAGCATAACCACTGATCACATTTCTCCTGCTGGAAATATTGCCTTAAATAGTCCTGCGGGCATATATTTAAAAGATCTTGAAATTGAACCACAAGATTTTAATTCATATGGATCTCGTCGTGGTAACCACAACGTGATGATGCGTGCAACCTTTGCTAATATCAAAATAAAAAACGAAATGGTGAGTATCAATGGTGGATACACAAAGCATATTCCCTCTCAAGAAATCATGCCAATTTTTGATGTGGCAATGCGCTATAAGAAAGAAGCTGTCCCATTAATTGTTGTTGCAGGAAAAGAATATGGTACAGGTTCAAGTAGAGATTGGGCAGCAAAGGGTACTGCATTACTGGGAGTTAAAGTTGTAATTGCAGAGAGCTTCGAGCGCATACATAGGTCCAACTTAATTGGTATGGGTGTTCTTCCACTTATATTTCAAAACGGAATAACTAGAAAAGCATTTCGCGGTAGTGAAATAATAGACATAGAAGGTAAAATAGTGCCAAATGGAAATCTAGAATGCGTTATCAAAAGAAAAGATAATTCAAAGCAATCAATTCAACTCAAATGCTGCGTGCAAACTGCAACTGAATTAAAGTATTTAATAAGTGGTGGAATATTAAACTACATACTTGTACACTCTTCTCAACTTAGCAAAGTTATTGAGTAATTACTAAACTTTCTTTATTCGGTTCTAGCCTTTTATATAAATAAAGGTTTATTATATGCGGAGTTATGGTATAATTTTGCCTTATATAGTAAAGGTGTTTTATAGGTAATTATGATCAGTTCTATACAAGAACCTAACGAACTGCGAAAGCGTTTGCAGGGGTTTTATCGTACTGACGAAAGAAACTGTATGCGTTATCTTGTAGAAAAGATAGAACTTTCGGCTGATTCGAGAAACAGAATTTACAATATTGCAAAACAAGTTATCGAGAAAATTAAAGGTAGCAAGCTAGGTATCATAGATTCTTTTATGCAACAGTACTCATTTTCCAATGATGAAGGAGTGGCGCTAATGTGTATTGTTGAATCACTACTTAGAATACCAGACGATTATACAATAAACCAACTAATCAAAGATAAAATTGCTAATCAAGAATGGAGTAAGCACTTAGGGCGTTCTTCTTCATTGTTTATCAATGCTTCTACGTGGAGTTTAGTAATAGGAAGCAATATTCTGAAAAGAAACAGAGAAGATCCAAAATTCTATCATGCAATTTCTAGGTTACTTAAAAATTTAGGGGAGCCAGTAATCCGTAAAGCAGTAAAACAAGCGATGTTAATGCTTGGTAAGCACTTTATCATTGGAGAGAGTATAGAAAAAGCATTAGAAAGTATAAAGTTAGATGATCACAGCAGATATTTATGCTCTTTTGATATGATTGGTAAAACTGTTTGCACAGCTGAGAATGCAGAAGAATATTTTAATTCTTGTATGCATTCAATAAAAACCATAGGCGTGTCTACTGATACTAGTAATTGCTTTAAATCTCATGGAATTTCGATCAAGTTGTCTTCATTACACCCACGTTATGAATTCAGCCAATTTGATAATGTAGCTGAAGAACTAAGAATTAAAGTATTGAAGCTTTGTCATGAAGCAAAGAAATATAACATTTCATTGTGTATAGATGCAGAAGAATCAGAAAGACTCGAGATGTCATTAGTCTTATTCGAGCAATTACGTCTTGATGAATCGCTTTCTCAGTGGAATGGACTTGGTTTTGCTGTACAAGCATATCAAAAACGTGCTTTATCTGTTCTTGATTTTATTGAAGATATTGCTATTCGATCAAAACATAAAATTATGGTAAAGCTTGTGAAAGGAGCATATTGGGACTCAGAAATTAAGCACACGCAGGAATTAGGATTAATTGGGTATCCAGTGTTTACTAGAAAAAGCTATACAGATGTGTGCTACCTTGCCTGCGCACAGAAACTTTTAAACAAAGCAAGTCATTTTTATCCATGCTTTGGAACTCATAACGCTTATACTTTTGCTACTATAATGGAACTTGCTGACAAAAACCACCCTGGATTTGAGTTTCAGCGCTTACATGGAATGGGTAAGCGCTTGTATGATTATGCAATGTCAGAACTTGCAACAAGTATTAATTGCCGTGTATATGCTCCAATTGGCAAACATAGTGATTTATTGCCGTACCTTATTAGACGCCTTCTTGAAAATGGAGCTAACAGTTCATTTGTTCATCAAATAAATGATTCCAATATTAAAATTGAAGAGTTAATTTCAGATCCATTAGAAAAAGCTAAAAGCTTAGAGTACGAACCTCATCCAAGCATTCCGTTGCCACAAGATATTTTTGGAAAGGAAAGAAAGAATTCCTTAGGTATTGATATTAGTGATTCAGTTACAATTTCACAACTTGCAAATGATATGAAAGAACTTAGCAAAAAGAAATGGCAAGTTGGACCGGTAATTAACGGAGAGTTACTATTTGACAGTACTGAGTCTACCAAAGTAGTTAATCCAGCACATTTAGAAAATATAATCGGGAAAGTGTCTAATACAACAAATAATCAGGCTTTGAACGCTCTCGAAATAGCACATAATGCTTTTGCTAAGTGGCAGAATGTTTCAGCAGAAGAACGTGCTGAGTACCTTGAAAGAGCTGCAGATTTACTTGAAGAAAGAATGAAAAAGCTGATTTACATTCTGATTGTGGAAACAGGAAAGATTTTACCTGATGCAGTAGCAGAAGTAAGAGAGGCAGTTGATTTTTTACGTTACTATGCAATGATAGCAAAAAATAAACTGAATAACTGGAAAAAGTTATCAGGTCCAACGGGTGAAGATAATTTCATTTTTTTTGAAGGTAGAGGAGTTTTTTTATGTATATCACCGTGGAGCTTTCCACTTTCTATCTTTATTGGACAAGTTTCAGCTGCACTTGCAGCAGGTAATGTGGTGCTGGCAAAGCCAGCGAAGCAAACACCAATTATTGCTTATGAAGCTGTTAGAATACTGCACGAAGCTAAAATACCTAAAAATGTACTGCATCTTATTCCAGGAGACGGTCAGTACTTAAGTAAGATATTGGTACCAGATAATAGAATTTCCGGTGTAGCTTTTACTGGTTCAATACAAACTGCTCAGGTAATTAATAGAATGCTTGCTAGCAGAGATGGTCCTATTGTACCGCTTATCGCTGAAACTGGTGGACTAAATGCTATGATTGTCGACAGCTCAGCTCTCCTAGAACAAGTAACTTCAGACGTTTTACTTTCCGCATTTCGAAGTAGCGGTCAACGCTGTTCTGCTCTTAGAGTGCTATTTATTCAAGATGATATAGCAGAAAAACAGATAAAGATGATATGCGATGCGGCTCAAGAATTAAAGATTGGTGATCCAATGCAGCTTAGCACTGATGTTGGTCCGATAATTGATAAAGCATCTGTTGACATGCTAACTAAATACACAGAAAAGATGTCAATGGACAAAAATTCAAACCTTTTATCTAAAGTACCCATAAGTATAAATTCTCATAGTGGTTATTTCTTTCCCCCATATATTTATGAGGTGCAGAAAATTTCGCAATTAAAGGAGGAAATATTCGGTCCAATTTTGCATATCATACGCTTTGACAAGTCTCAATTAAGTGAGGTTATAAATGATATAAACAGCACAGGACATGGACTTACGTTTTCTTTACAGAGCCGCATACAAAGCCAAATCAATTTAATAAGTAAGAAAGTATCAGTTGGAAATGTGTACATAAATCGCAATCAGATAGGTGCAGTAGTTGGCGTACAACCATTTGGCGGTAGGGGATTATCCGGCACTGGACCAAAAGCTGGTGGTCCTGATTATTTGCAACGTTTTTCTACAGAAAAGGTTATAAGTATCAATACTACAGCATTTGGTGGCAATACTAAGCTTATGTGTTTAGGTTGATTTACAGATATTCTTCTTGTTTTTAAAAGATTAAAATTTTAGCTAAAATAGATTCAACTTATTTTACTTTTGCCTTTTATCATATTTAAAATTGCATTCACAGCAACCCTTAAATATTATACTATAGCTAACATGTAGAATCTTTTTGTAAGAGTTAATTAATATATAATGCACTTCGGATACACTGTTCACAAAAGTATGAATATTCAATAAAGAATTAATATGAAAAGCTTGCTTGTAGAAAAAATATGACAATAGTGATTTTATTTTTAGTTCATATATTATCTATAAAAGGCATCAGATGAAAGCAACCATGACATACAAATTCCTATAGTTAAGTGTGTTTATTGAACTTTTTAGAATTTTCGTTGAAGATAGTGAAAAGCTATCAGCTCTTTCAATAAAGAGTGAACTTAGGTTTCATAAAAGAGGCAAAGGATTACAGGTTCTAGTAGCTAAAGGTTAATTTTGAAGTTAATAAAAGAAATTAGCAAAGATTCGTCAGTTTTTTTGTTAGAGACTTTTCCTATATTAAGAACTATATTAATAACATTAGTATCATTGATATATTTTAATAGTGTACATCATACATTTATTGTAATGACAGCAATATTTTTATCTATACATGTAAGTTTTTTATTTTCTTCCTTGTTAATAAAGTTCTTATAATTGTTATATGTGTGGTAGGAGAATTGCTTTAGTTGGAAAAATTATAGTGGTGAAACATAATATACTATTACTTAATGCTTTGTGATAGTAATAGTTACTAAGCTAAATATTAATTTTTTTTCATTACAAATTATATATGACACGCCATCAAGCGGTAATAAAGTTGACATTCTAAATGATTATGGCATGCGGAATATTAACTGCAAGCAGTTTTAACCTTATTTTTATTCTTGCATTGCTTGTAATATAAAGATATGAAAAAACTTGACTTAAATTAGTAATTATTTACTATTAGAAATAGCGTTTCTTTCCATTAAAGATATAGTTATAACTGATTGTATAGGATTTATTTGTATGATTGCTAATCGTAAGAGTAGTACTAAACAGAAAAGTGACAAAGGTGACTTAGTTGGGAGCATTGATATAATAAAAACAGCAGCGGAACTTTCACTTCAGAAAGGTCTAGATTTTGAAGTGATAATAAAGGCATTAGAAAGTGCAATAGAAGCAGTTGCTTATCAAAAATACGGTAGTAAGAATAAAATTGTAGTTAATATAGATAGAAACACAGGAAAGGTTATTTCATACAGAGAATTAAAGGTCATTGATGATAAGCCAAATATAGAGGGAAATTCTGGATATGAATCAATTACTCTTACGCAGGCTAAGTTAATAAAGGAAGATGCAAAAGTTGGAGATACCATTAATGAATTGCTCTCTCTTAATACTGATCTTGCTTCAGCAAGAATTGCCCAACAAAGAATTGCTCAAGTAATTAAATATGAAGAATTAAAGAAAGAATATGGAGAATTTAGGGATAAAGTAGGAGAGATAAGATATGGTGTTGTTAAGCAAGTAGAATATTCAGACTTGATTATAGATATAAATGGTACGAGGGCATACCTTCCATTTCGAAATTTAATTGGTGGTGAATCATTTCGCGAAGGTGATAAGGTTAAAGCTTATATACAAACTGTTAAGCGTTCTGATGACGGACGTCAAATTATTCTTTCTAGAGCCCATGAAGGTTTTTTAGAGGCATTGCTAAATCAAGAAATACCGGAAATTGCTGATGGGTTAGTGATAATTAAAGGCATAGCTAGAGATGCTGGTTCAAGATCTAAAGTTGCTGTTTTTTCTCCTGATAAAAATATTGATCCAGTAGGTGCTTGTGTCGGAGTTAAGGGAGAAAGGATAAAAACTATAATACATGAATTAAATGGAGAAAAGATTGATGTCATACACTACTCTTCAGACCTGGGCCAGTTTGTTATTAAAGCAATTACTCCTGCAGAAGTATCAAAGGTTATTATTGATGAAAATGAAAATTGCGTAGAGTTAATAGTTCATGAAGATCAGTTGAGCTTAGCTATAGGAAAAAAAGGTCAAAATGTAAGATTAGCCTCAGAGCTTGTTGGATGGAAGATTGAAATACTGAGTACTCAGCAAGAGTCAGAAAGGCGGAGTAAAGAGCTTAATCAATGTTCAGCTCTGTTTGCTGAAGCTTTAAATTTAGAAGAGATCATGGGTCAATTGTTAGTTACAGAAGGCTTTTCAAGCGTAGAAGATATATCCGATGCTTCAATTAAAGAACTTGCTTCAATAGAAGGCTTTAATGAGGATATTGCAAATGAACTACGTAGCAGAGCAGCCAAGTACCTAAAGGTAAAAAATGATAAAAGAATAGAAGAGCTAAAAGCTTCAGGTATGGAAGATGATGTAATCAACCTACCTTTATCAATAGATGGTAAAATTGCTCTCAGCAAACATGGTATTAAAACATTAGATAGTATAGCAGATTTATCGAGTTATGAGTTTTGCAGTATACTTTCTAATTCAGAAAACAGTAAAAAAGATTTGAAAGATACAGCAGACTTAATAATCATGGAAGCACGCAAGAAGCTAGGTGTAATATAACAAAATGATATGAATAATGAAGAAGGTATCAGTAGTAAGAAACTAACACTTCAAGGCTTTAACAAGCTTAAATTTGGTCTTGATTTAAGTTATCCAGTAAGTCCAAATATAGGGGCTACAATAGTAAAAAAAAGAAGAAGAAAAATCCGTGAGCCAGAAGGGCAAAGCGAGAGTAAACTAGGCTCCTTAACAGAAAAAGAGCAGATTTTTCGTATTAATGCCGTACAAAATGCTGTTTTGCTAAAAGAGAAAAACCTAAAGAAAGAAAAGGAAGTAATTACGAAAGAAGATAATAATAGGAAAATTGATGAAGATAGCATTTCATGCTCTTTACTTAAAGAGAATAAAGAAAAAGGCTCAAGTGGTGTTAGCTTAGTTAAGCTGATGGAAGAGAGAATTGATGACGAATTCGTTAATAAAAAGTCCTTAAAGACTAATAAAGATGTATATTCTAAATATTCTAAGCTAATAATTGCACAGTCAATAGACGATAAAGTTGAACAAACTTTAGTGTTCAAACAAAGGTTTGGCATAAGAAATAAAAGGTCAAAGTTTATCAAAGGTAAGAATATATCAAGGGAAGTTATTATACCAGATAAGATTACAATTAAAGAGTTATCTATTCGTATGGCAGAGGAGAGCAAAGGTGTGCTAAAAATGTTAGAAGAAGAAATAGGTGAGTCTTGCAAAGTGGATGATTTCGTGAATCCAGATATAGCATGTAAAATAGTAGAGAAATTCAATCATGTAGCTAAACGAGTAAGTAATGTTGACAAGGAAAGGGATTTATTATTTGTAGAAAATAAGAAAAGCTTACCTAAAAAACCCAAGCCACCGGTCGTTACATTTATGGGACATGTTGATCATGGTAAAACCTCATTGCTTGATGCATTTCGTGACTCTAATATCGCAGAAAAAGAATCAGGTGGAATAACTCAACATATAGGTGCTTATCAGATAGTTACAAAAAATAAACAGAAAATTACTTTTATTGATACACCAGGGCATGAAGCGTTCACTGCAATGCGTGCATGTGGTGCCAACATTACCGACATAGTCGTAATAGTGATTGCAGCCGATGATGGGGTGATGAAACAAACAATTGAAGCTATAAATCATGCAAAGTCTGCAAATGTTTCTATCATAGTTGCTATTAACAAAATTGATAGGTCACAGCCTGGAGATGTAGAGAGGATAATTAGTAGTTTACCTAGGTATGGCCTCATCCCTGAGGAACTTGGTGGTGACGTTATAGTTGTACCGATATCAGCAAAAAAGAGAATTAACTTAGATAAGTTAGAAGAAGCAATCTTGTTAGTTGCTGAGTTAATGAAACTTGAAGCAATAGAAGATTGTCGAGCACTTGGGTGGGTGATAGAATCTAAAATTGATAAAGCTAAAGGAATATCAGCAACATTAATAGTTGAAGAAGGAACGCTAAAGGTTGGTGATATATTAGTACTAGGCACAACATATGGCAAAGTACGCAATATGGTCAATCATTTTGGAGAAAGAGAAAATATAGCTCTACCTTCCACTGCAGTTGAAATTACCGGTCTAAACGGTATACCAAACGCTGGAGATAAGTTTGTCGTTGTAAGTTCTGAAAAGCAGACCCGTGAAATTATTGAGTACAGATTAGATCTAGTCAGAAAAAAGAAAGGAAATTCAAACGATAATAATCCAAATATATTTAATCATGGCGATAGCAAGATAGAAGAGATATCTTTACTTTTAAAGTGCGATGTTACTGGTTCTATTGAAGCAATATTAAATTCAATTAATAAACTCAGTAAAAATCAAGTAAAATTAAATATCCTACACAAAGCAGTAGGGGGAATAACAGATTCAGATGTACTGCTTGCAGAAGCATCAAATGCAATAATTTTAGCGTTTAACGTTAAAACAGATTCAAAAATAAGAGATATGGCAAAACAAAAAGGTGTAGAGATACACACTTATAATATAATATACGAACTTATTGATGATATGAAAATGTACTTAACTAAAATATTGAAGCCTATAACACGAGAAGTACGTATTGGCTCTGCATCTGTGAGGCAGATATTTAGTACATCTAAAGCTAGCAATATCATTGGATGTTATATAAGTGATGGAGTCGCAAAAAAGGATTCTTTAATTAAGGTAATGCGCAACAGTAAATTAATATGCAAAGGAAAGTTAAAAGCTTTACGTAGATTTAAAGATGATGTTAAAGAAGTAGTTACAGATTTTGAGTGTGGAATGTCTCTTGATGGTAATGTCGATGTTAAAGTTGGAGATATTCTAGAAGTTTATCAATTAGTTCAGGAAGAAAGGATATTATAGTAGTCAAGTATGAAAAAAGAAATTAGAAGACTGAAAATAGCATCTGTATTGCATAGAGCAATATCTAGAATCTTAATGAAAGGTAAAGTGTACAGTAATAAGGGTATAATAGTATCTTACGTAAAATTAAGTAAAGATTTTAAAAAAGCGGATGTATATATCGTGTCATCTTCATTAAACGAAAAAAATTACAGTACTAATACTATTATTAATGAAGTTAACCAATCTGCATGGTTAATACACAAATCTATATTGTGTTATGTTAATTTACGGTTTGTACCTAAGTTAGTTTTTAAACCTGACTTAGCATTCGATAATTTTATTAATGTAAACAAAATACTAAGTAATCACACTTAATTGATGCATTTCAATCACTACTTTTTATTGATTAGGTTGCATAGTTTAACAGGTTTATGGCTTATATTATTTCCGAGTTTAAGTGGTATTACTCTAGCCTCAACTTCTATATCATGGCAGACTTTTTTCCTCTTTATCTTGTTCACTATAGGCTCATTTTTAATGAGGTCTGCAGGTTGCGTAATCAATGACATTCTTGATAAAGAAATAGATATACATGTTGAGCGAACAAAGCATAGACCACTTGCAAGCGATGCATTAAACGTAAAGCAAGCCTTGGCTTTACTTTCCCTGTTATTATCTATTGCACTGGTAATCCTATTACTCACCAATAAAACTACGCTTATGTTGGGAATAATCTCTATATGTATGATAATTATTTATCCCTTATTAAAACGTCATGTTTGGTGGCCACAGTTGTTTCTAGGATTTACTTTTAATATGGGATCACTCATGGGTTGGACGGTAGTAAAAAACAAGATCAGTATAGAACCTGTACTCTTTTATACAGGATGCATCTTTTGGACGCTGAGCTACGACACTATATATGCTCATCAAGATAAGAGAGATGATGAAAAATTAGGAATAAAGTCAACTGCATTGCATTTTGGTAATGCAACAAAATGCTGGTTAAAAAAGTTTTATCTAATTTCTCTTATGATGTGGCTATGTGCTGGTATCTTATCATCATTAAATAACATTTTTTATATTGCTCTACTTGCTATAGGATTCATGTTTTACTACCAATATAAAAATCTTAATCTTGATAACCCTAGTCAATGTATGTCCATATTCAAAAACAATTCTTACGTGGGGCTACTGCTTTTTTCCAGCATTCTTTTAGACAGAGTGATAAACTGAATATACCTGAAAAAAGCTCCTGCACAGATACTAAGTACTTTTTTTATAGCTCTAGCCTCTTAGAAAAGATTTCCAAAAGCAGTGTGTAAGGCAGTATTAAGGTTCTGTTTTTAGCGCTTGAAGAAATTTTATATATCTTAGGCTACAAAACCGTATATTCTCTATATTAAAAATAATATATAAAGCTACTCAACAAATTTTACCAATCTCATGTTTTGACAACTAGGTTATTTCTAACTCAGAACCTATTTTTAATCTTCTCAAACTCAATAGTAAATTGAGCATAAATTTAAAATATTTTTTTATAGACTGCATGAAGTATAGTAACTACATGTTTTTTAAATCCTTTCTGCATTCAGCAAAATCATACTTAAAATATAAACATCAGCAAGAGTAAAAAGTTAAAGCAGATGAGGTTTTTTGCCTTTGCCCTATGCCCTATAGGGCTATAGGTTAAACTATCACTATAAAACCTGTTTTTTCATTTCTTCCTGTTATTCCAGCGCTTCTTTTTTATTATTCGAGTAGTAGGCACTAAAATGACATCGTGCACTTTAGGTAAAACAGGTTTTTAATTATATGTCATCAAGTATAGCATGGTTAACCTCTACTTTATATTTTGACTTCAGATAACTCATTAATTGCTCTTTTAGTGATATCATCACTCTTCTTCCAGTATCAAACGTATTTAATTTGCCATTTGATGAATATATTTCTTTTAAAAGACCTATTATAATATCATTATCATATTGAATAGGATCTGTTACTGAATTAGTTGTTTTCATATCAAAAATCTCTTCTATAAAAGAAGAAGGATAATTCTGTTGCCCAACATCATTGCGTTGTACCTGCTGGTCTTTAATTAGTTCTACACCTTCAGTTTTCTCAAAATCTACTTTCTCTTTTAATTGAGTTATAATTCTTTGTCCAATTTTAAACATTTGTTCTTTTATAAACTCATTACGCCAAAGATCTATCACTGATGCCTTACCTTCTTCAAAACTTTGCATCTTAGATGGAATAATATCGATGATCTTTACACTAACAACAGTATCTCCAATACTCTTAAAATAACCTTTTTGATCTTTTTTCCGTGAAAAAATAAAGGAAATCAAATCATTAGAATTTCTCTCATTATTTACGCTTTGATCTTCTCCACTAGCATCTACTGGACCGATAGTTTGAATAGGCAAATTGTACTCACTAGAAATCTCTTCAATCGTCGCACCATTATATATCTTATAATTTACTTGATTTATAAAATCATTAACTTTTTCAAAAGACTTTTGGTTGATTAAAATTAATTTTATGTCCCTCTTTAAATCAGCCAAGTTTTCATCAGAGATTTGATGCACATTGTCCACCTTTATTATATGCCAGCCAAAATTGCTCACTAAAACTTCGCTTACTTCACCTGCTTTAAGAGCAAATACCTTTTCTCTCATATCTTCTGGTAGAAAATCCTTAGTTACATTATTTATTCTAATTTCCTCAAGTTTTATTTTACCAAACTTTTCTACTATCTGTTCAAAGCTTACTTTGCCATCATCAAGTGCCTTTTTTACTACTTTGACCTCTTCCTCATTATGAAATACTAGATTAAATATATCTCTTTGATCTTTAAGCTCTTGTTGTTCTATTATACTGTTAACCTCTTCATCTGAAATGTGAACCTGATCTTCAAAATATTTTTGACCTAAAGAAATATATTGTGCAGTTCGACGTTCAGGATAATAAAAGTAGGACTTATTTTCTTCATACAAGTTAAATAAAGTTTCATCATTTGGCTTTGGAATATCTGTAACTGCATCTTTAGTTATCTTAATAACATCGACTATCCTGGTTTGATAGCGACTTTTATATATCTGTTCATCAATTTTCTCACCAAAAGTTATTGGATAACCACCTTTAAATAATGAGGTCATGAACATCATTGCAGGTAGAATTTTTTTCAGCTTTGCTATATAATCTTCCTCTATCATATGCAAATCATTTAGCATTTCATAAAATTTCTCTCTATCAAATTCCCCTTTATTGTTTTGAAGGTACTTGATGTTTCTAATATGGTCTTTTACAGATTCTTCTCCAACTACCAATCCCAGATCATTAGTTAGGTTGAATAATAGTTTTTGCTCTATAAGAGCATTAAGTAAATCGTATTTCAGTCTTTTCGTTTGTTCTATACTAATATCAGACCCAGGAGTTTTATTTCCATAATTTTTATATAACAACTTATACTCATCTAATGTTATAACTTCTTTTCCAACTCTCGCTATTTCCTTTTTCTCACTATTATCTAATAGAAAACTACCAACCCCCATGAAGATTAATAAAAAGGCCAAAGTGACAATGGTTACTTTAGTGAAAAAATTTTTAACACTCATAAACACAAAAGTTAATTAGTGTTAATTATAACAGGAATTTAGTTCTTGTAAATTTACTAATTCATTAGTTATGATATATAATATTATAATATATTAAGCTTAAAAATTCAATTTTTCTCGAATTGAAATATACATTTAAGTCAAGCAATTGCATCCAAAGAGAGTTAATATTCCTTCAGGTCTCTTAAAAGAGACCTAGTTACTTACTTGATCAAATCAAAGGATTGTAAATTAAGAAATTATTAAGTGGTAAAATTAATGCTTTTTTAATTTTAATAGCTTATATTTTAGCTCTATATAACAGCAAAGAATATTTTAAATGGTAGATGTTTTCCTGATGTCATCAGAACTTTCTAAAAGAAATAATAATAAAAGTAAACAGCTTCTTATGCAAATTGCTGCTTGGTTAGTGGATAACACTGCTTTAACTTTTAGCCAGATAGCTCAATGTTGTGAGTTAACTCTTGAAGAAGTGCAAGATATAGCTGATGAAAAAATAGATGCTGAAAGATTTAATCCTATTATCTCTGGAATAATAACTGAAAAAGAAATTGATGACTGCAAAAAAAATCTGGATCGTATTCCAAACTTGGTTACAAAAACCTTTAAAAAAAGGAGGAATAAACCAATCGGTAACATTTTTAGGCTTAACTCTGTAGTGAGACGTAAAGATAAACCTGATGCAATTTATTACTTAATAAGAAAATTTCCTATTTTGGATAATAATGTCATAGCTAAATTAATCAGTACAACAAATCATACAGTAGAGCAGATAAAAAATGGATCCCACTATAATATGCAAAATATAAAACCTCAAGATCCTGTGCTGCTTGGCTTATGTAGCCAAGAAGATTTAGAGACAGAAATAGAAAAAGCGAAAGTAAAAGAAGAGAGAAGAGAAAGGTTAAAGAATATAAAAGAAAATTATCGAAGCACTCTTTAAATTGCTTATTTATTTTTATACCTTGTTAACATCAAATTAACTTGACTTGTTAATGTATATTAGTATAACTAGCTAAAGTATTTAACTTAATGGCAATTAAGTTTGGTACTTCCTAAAAGCTAACTAAGCTTAATTTTATTATCTTGTATCGCATTTTAAGTTAGTAAGCATCAATTAAAATTTTTGGAGGACTATGGTATATGGTAACAATCAATGAAGATGTTTTAGCAAAGGAAAAGGTTGCAGCTAAACCAGAACCAGTAAAAAAAAGTGAACAAATTCCTAACAATGATATGGCAAAGCAAACAACAAACGGAGGTGTAAAAGAAAACAGAAAAACGCTAGATTTGAGTGAATTAAGAAAAAAAACAGCAGAAGAACTATTGGGTCTAGCTGAAGAAAGAAAAATCTCAACTAATGGTAAAAGTAATGGCAGAATGCTGAAGCAAGAGATGATATTCAGTTTAATGAAAAAAATGAGCGAAGAAGGAGGAGTTACTACAGGAAGCGGGGTAGTAGAAATATTACCTGATGGTTTCGGCTTTTTGCGCTCAGCAAGTGCAAATTATGCTACAAGTACTGATGATATTTATATTTCTAATGGACAAATAAAAAAGTTCAACTTGCGTACTGGAGATATGGTATGCGGAGAAATAAGGCCACCTGGAGATAAAGAAAGATATTTTACTTTAACTAAGGTTCAAAGCATAAACTCTACTGAGATAAATGAACTAAGAAAGTATGTCCATTTTGATAATTTGCTTCCCCTTTACCCTGAAGAGAGTTTAATTCTTGAAAACAACATTAGTGAAGATAATAAAAAAAATATAAATATGCGTGCTGTTGACATAGTTGCACCCCTTGGAAAAGGACAAAGGGCGTTAATAGTTGCTCCACCTCGTACAGGAAAAACAATATTGCTTCAGCAAATGGCTCATTCTATAGCTACAAATCATCCTGAGATAGAATTGATAGTGTTACTTATAGATGAAAGACCTGAGGAAGTGACAGATATGATACGCTCTGTAAAAGGTGAGGTAGTGAGCTCCACATTTGATGAACCTGCCTACCGGCATGTACAACTCGCTGAAATAGTAATAGAAAAAGCCAAAAGAATGGTTGAACATAAAAAGAATGTTGTAATTTTGCTTGATTCCATAACTCGCCTTGCACGAGCCTATAATGCAGTTATTCCTTCATCCGGTAAGGTTCTTACTGGTGGTGTAGACTCAAACGCGCTGCAAAGGCCGAAGCGCTTTTTTGGAGCAGCTCGCAATATTGAAAATGGCGGTTCTTTAACGATCATTGCTACCGCTCTTATAGAAACTGGCTCAAAAATGGATGAAGTTATTTTCGAAGAGTTTAAAGGTACAGGTAACGCTGAAATTATACTCGATAGAAAACTTGCAGATAAGAGAATATTCCCAGCTATCGATATTACAAAATCTGGAACTAGGAAGGAAGAGCTATTAATTGATAAAGCTATATTAAATAAAATATGGGTGCTGCGTAGGATACTTAATCCTATGGGATCAGTTGAAGCAATGGAGTTCTTGCGTGACAAACTACTTTTAACAAAAAGTAATGCTGATTTTTTTAACTCCATGAATAATTAGTCATAGATTAGCAATAGAAATTCTAAAAAATTGGTATATGATAGGCTATTATATAAGTAGCTTTTTAGGTCACCTTATCTACTTTATTTTGCCACTTCACTAAAAAACGATACCAATGAAAAAAATCATACTGGAAATTTAGTCTTCCTAAATTTCCAGTACCCAAAGTGTCAATTACTCATTTCGTAGTACTTCTCAACCAATTTATTGAGCAACCTTACACCAAAACCTACTGCTCCTCTTGGAGAAATGTCAGTGCCTTTTTCATGCCAAGCAGTTCCTGCAATGTCTAGATGTGCCCAACAAGTTTC
The DNA here is from genome assembly GCF_000306885.1 of Wolbachia endosymbiont of Onchocerca ochengi. GTDB lineage: Bacteria > Pseudomonadota > Alphaproteobacteria > Rickettsiales > Anaplasmataceae > Wolbachia. The sequence goes on along the minus strand of NC_018267.1, from coordinate 734,120 downwards.
GTTCACAAAACGCTGTAAAAACTGCGCAGCTATTATGCTATCCCCACCAGAACCTACAGGGGCTATGTTTTGCATATCAGCAATCGGTGAATCAATAATTTTATTATAAGTCTCGTTCATAGGAAAACGCCATAGTTTCTCATTTACTTCATTTCCTGCATTAATAAGATAATTTGCTAATTCATCATTATTGGAAAAAAGACCAGCATACTCGTTATTCCCAAGTGCGACTACTATAGCACCAGTCAAAGTTGCAATGTCAATCATAAACTTTGGCGAAAACCTGTCTTGCGTATACCATAAAGCATCCGCAAGCATGAGCCTTCCTTCTGCATCAGTATTTAACACTTCTATTGTCTGACCAGACATTGAGGTAACTATATCACTTGGTCTTTGGGCATTACCACCTATTGAATTCTCTGCAAGTGCAACTACACCAATTGCATTTACTTTTGCTTTTCGCCCTGCTAGAGCACACATTACCCCAACTACAGCAGCAGAACCTGCCATATCATATTTCATTGACTCCATACCGCGTGAAGATTTAAGTGATATTCCACCAGTATCAAACGTTATACCTTTACCCACGAAAGCTATCGGTTTTTGTTCTAAAGCTCCATTCCATTTTATCACTACTAATTTTGGCTCTTTACTACTTCCTTGTGCTACTCCAAGCAATGCTTTCATTTTTTTCTCTTCTATCTGCTTTTTACCAAGTACTTCAACCTCAAGGCCAAGCTTAGTAAGTTCGGCTTTTATACGGTCAGCATAAAACTCTGGATATAAAACGTTAGGTGGCTCAGTGATAAAAGAACGCGCAAGAAATATACCTCTACCTTCTTGTCTTAAACATTCAAACGTTTTTTCAGCACTACTTAATCGCTCATTTTTTACTAACACTATGATCTTTTCTACTTCTGTAATTTTTTCATCCTTTTTAGTTCTATACTTATCAAACTTAAAGCTACGTAAAAGTGCACCGTATGCGATATTTGCTGCATTACCTTCAATTGAAATCACCGCTTGCTTAATTCTTAATTTGCTTAATTCACAATATATCTTGCCACCAATATTTAATTCTTTATTTTCATCCCATTCACTCCTCTTACCAAGCCCAATAATTATGATATTTTTCCCCTCTAATGAAGTAACGGAGAAAAACTCACCAAAGTCTCCATTGAAGTCACTAAATTGTTTTATATTGTCTATAATCCACTTTTCTTGCAAAACACTATAGTTACTATTCACAACTTCGTTACCTTCAAATAAACCTGTAACTATTGTTTTTAAATCAGGTGGAATTCTAGAAATTATTATCTTCATTATTTATAGCTCTATACAACCAGAATAATATTTACCAAAATGACTGAAAAATACAAGTCTTATCTCTTACCAGAAAACCTATTATATCCACCTAAAGTAATATTAAACGTGTAAGTTTTAATGGCTTGGTCATTATAAACAAATGATGCTATCAAAAGGTTCGCAAGTCCACTATCAATAAAACCACTAAGGACAGAATCAACATAATTATTGCAATAATAGTCAGCAAAAAACATTTGAGTTGTGAATTCTGGAAAATCTGGATGCTGAACCAAAAAGTTAACATGTGGAGCTCTATCGCCAGATTTACCAGGTGCTACCGTAATAAAACTATAATAGCCAAGGTTATTTACTATAAATTTTCCTGACTCAGCAAAATTCAGATCAAGTTTATCTTCCTCTATATCTTCATCATAATGACTCATGCCGTATGAATTTGCATGCCATATAGAAACCACAGCATTTTGTATTGGTAGACAGTTTATATCAGTAATTCTACCCACTATATTTATTAATTCTCCTGTTGCACTAACTGGAGAACCAGGTTTCCTTCTCAAGTTATTTGAAAAATTAAAGTTTCTCGGCTGTGGGTCAAGATTATAAATTTCTGGCGTTTTAATACAATTAATCAGAATAGGATCAGCCGCAAACAATGACAATCCAAACATACTTTGTATTAAAAGCACCAATAAAATATCTTTCACTCTCACCTCATTTATAATGTTTTTATTTAGATTATAGCGGCTTTTTTTCTTTCATTAAAGGTAGAACTTCTTTGCTACTTCGTATCACCAAGCATAACCATTAGATCTTTAGAGCTCACATTAGAGATCACATAACCTAAAGTATTTTTTACCTGTTCATCAAGTGAATCCAAACTCGAGCTTTTTTATATAAGCAGAACACTTCATTACTTAACTTTTCCTTCTTAAAAGAAATATTCTTAAGCAAAAGCTTATTGTATTTTTTTAAAAAGTCCATTAATACTAATAAGCTATATTTACCTATAATTGCACTAATGCTGAAATATAGTGAAAAGAAGAAATAAGCAAAACTGTATCTAAACACAGCAACTTTTTCTTTTTTTCTAGAGATAACTACCGTGCTTATTACATATAATAAACTAAAAAACGTGTAACAAAAGAAGATGAACAAAAAAATAAATACATCTGCTGCAATTTAGCCACTTTATTTCACAGTAGGCATTCACATTAGAACATACATAGCTGTCCCATTATACTTGTGGTTATTGTAAATTACCACCTTGTTTCAAAGCAGCATATTTAAGAACCCTGGCGAGCTTTGCATCTTGGCTTTACTTTATTTATAATGTAAACTTTACTACCTCTTCTCACAACTTTACAGTTTTTATCCCTGCTGCGATAAGATTTTAGTGAGCCTTTAACTTTCATATCTATAACAAGAACTAAAATAGCTTACCTTACATTGTGGATTCCTACAAGAAATTAGTCAATTAATAAATTCCTCGCATTTTATTAAAATGCTGTATGATTGTTGCTGACACTTCTTCAATTGACTTTTGTGTAACATCAATAATTAGCCAGTTATTTTGTTTGAAAAGTTCCTCTGCTTTTTTAATTTCCTTTTCTACTTTTTTAGGATCAGCATATATATTATTACCTTCGTTATTGATTGAAGTAAGTCTATTTTTACGTATTTCTACTAGCCTATTTACGTCTATTGTTAACCCTATTGTCAGCTTATTCTCTAATTTTGTTAAATCGACATGAAAAGGCACCTCACTAACAAAAGGAATATTTGCAACCCTATAACCTCGATAAGCTAAATATATGCTAGTAGGAGATTTTGATGTACGCGAAACTCCAACCAAAATTATGTCTGCTTTATTGATATCTTGAATATTTTGCCCATCATCATGGTTAATAGTGTAGTTTATTACTTCAATACGCTGAAAATACTCGTTATTTATCTCAGTATGTAAATCAAGTTTCTCGTCTTTTTCAATTTCAAGATATGAGGAAATTTCTCTAATAATATGTGACAGTATTGCTCTATAAGGAATTGATAATTTTATACAATAATCTTTTAAATATTTTCTTAGTTTATCATCAGTAATAGTGCATATAACGAAATGGCATTCATCATTTTTCTTATTGACTCCTTTCAAAATTTTATCGATTTGTTCTTCTTTTTTCACAAAAGACCAAACATATTCAATAGTTTCTACAGAACGAAAGTGCTTTAAAGCTGATTTTGCAACTGATATAACAGTTTCACCACTTGAATCTGATACTAAATATAGATTAAGCTTCTTTTTAAGAGCCATGATTTATATAGGTATTATACTAAATAATAGTACAGATTTAAACAACTTGCTACTAAAATTGCGTTAATTTATTAGTTTACATAAATAGAGGAAAACTATCTTGTTGATAAAGCTTAAACCAATTGATAAATTTTTAATATAATTATTATTGAAACAAGTGTTTTTATTAAAGCCTACAAATTTTTCTTATTTCTCTAAGAAAGCTCTACCTTGGCTTGAGATTATGTGTTTCACGTGTTTTTTAGTTGGAGCATTTTTAGCTTTAATCTTCTCTCCAGAGGATTATAAACAAGGAGAAATTGTGCGAATTATGTACCTTCATGTACCTTCTGCATGGCTTTCTCTTGGAATATATGGACTCGTTGCATTGCTAAGTTTTATCTCTTTAGTATGGAATAATAGCATTGCTAGTGTTTTAGCACATGCTGCTGCTCCTGCAGGAACAGTCTTTTCTGCAATATGTTTAATCACAGGTAGTATCTGGGGAAAAGGAACCTGGGGTACTTGGTGGGTATGGGATGCAAGGCTTACTTCAATGTTAATCTTATTTTTTCTATATATTGGGTACCTTTCACTATGGAGTGTTTTTGATAATGAAGAAAGAGCTGAAAAATCAGCAGCAGTATTTGCCATCTTTAGTACTATAAATATTCCTGTAGTAAAATTTTCTGTGAACTTGTGGGCTACTCTTCATCAGCCAACAAGCATTTTTAGAAGTGGTGGAATAGCAATAGAAGGTTCCTTACTGTTGCCATTAGTTGTGATGTCTATGTTTTATGCAACATTTTTTTTAGTCGTATGGATATTGTATTCACACTATTTGATTAATTTGTATAAAATAAAGAGAAAAATTAATATGCAGTACCAGATAACTTGTAAGTATATAAAAGAATATGTTGGAGGAAGTTAGATCAAACAATTTTAATTGCTTAAGGTATCTACCTAAAGCTATGGGTCTTAGTGTAAAACAGACCAGGATCTTATAGTAATTAACATAGATTTAGCATCAATGTTTTTCACATTATTTATATGGTGATTGTCACACAGAAAAAGCTTAAGAGTGTGTCGTAAAAGAGTTTAAGAGTTTGGCTTTCTGTATGGTGAGTTAGCCAATCAATTAGGTCAAAAGCATTAAACAGAAAATTGCCTGAAGCATAGCCCCTCATTATTAAAAATAAAGAATGTACTATATGGTATTTAATCTAACTAACTTTGAAGGCAGCAACGATTAACTTATCAGAATAAAGCAAGTGTTAAATTCAAATTGACTTAGGCACTTTATTAAAGTTCTTAAAACATATTATATAACGGCATATTATTTTTACAGTAAATTTATAGAGCTTATTACTTAACCAACAAGAAAAATCGTTCATTAGGTATAAGGAAACTTGCTATGATCGCTAAATGATAACTCATCTTATTATGGATAACTTAAAAAGTTGTGATATATAAGGCATGCAGCTCTCTCTGTCCCAAGTGGATTTATTATATCGAGTTTATAAACCCTAGAAGATTTCATACGTTTGTTTAATTAAAGTGCTTTGATGCTTTGAATAGAGGAATTAAAGGTAAAAATTGAACACCCTAATCCACAAATAATAGAGATATTGGATTCTTGCTTAAACAATTAATAAAAAGAGCTAATAAAAGTGCGTATAACCTTTCACTTTTTTTGTTCATAGTGACACTAAACAAATTATCGCAGGCTGCTGATTAGGATTGAGAAATACACTGTAAAATAGTAACTTTTACAACCATAGATTTTTAGATAGAGAGAGATCTCCATGAAAAACTTTGATATGAATGTGATCTTAAACGTTCAGGTTATGTTGATGGAACAGCATGTATATTTTCAGAGAGCATATTGTAATGCATAATAATATAGCACTTATAGTATTAGTAATGCTATATAGATTTTTCCATAGAGAACGGCAACCTAAACAAAATTTTCCCTCCAGTGCCCTAAATTCCACAAAAAAACTTATACCTATTCAACTTGGAACGGTAGATAGTGTAATTTTCTAACTTATGCTAAACATATACACAACAGAAGCAAACAATAAGCTTTACCTTCCTTCATAGGATACAAAAACTTAACCCTCCATGTCATCCCCTGAAGAGTTATTTTAATCATATATTTAAATGTTAATTACTTAGCCTCATCATAGCAGGTAACTTCTATGTGACTCAACTCCTACTTACCTTCTGAACAAGACTTTTAAGTTTATCTTCTGCTTGTCTAGTTTGAAAAGAATTTTTGTGCTTACCTTTTACTTTTTCAGAGAAATTTGATTAATCAAAATCATATTCAACTAAATTAATAGCATAATTAAGCACTACCCAAAGCCGCACAGTTGATTTTACCTAGCATTCTCAGAGGTTAGTAAATAGAGAAACGGCAAACTATTTATTTGATTAAAAATCAACTTCGTGCATTATCTTAATATCTCTATAATGGCATTATTTATCTTATAAGCAGAATATTCTTCTAATTTTAGGTTAATTTCTTAATTATACACTTTACATAAGCGTGATCAAACGAACCAAGTATTTACTCTACTAGCACTGGATCTTGTCTGTGTTGAGTTACCACCTAATAGTTCGTTCTCGAAAAGAACGTTATTATGAAATTCACTAGTAGTGAAGTCGAAAACCACCAAATCGACAAAAATTACAACACAAGCATCTTTTAGCATCTTCGGTTTCATTAAGATATAAAATAGCTATTTTAGTAACACTCTTCCTATACTATAACCTGCAAGATTAATTTTAAAATCTTTAATTTTTGACCCTTATTCTTCAGCATAAGATTTAAAAATATTATGAAGAAATTAGACCGCAAATCTATAAGTGAGTTATAGAAATTACAATAAATTCTTCTGTAATCAGATGAAAGTTCTGAATAGCAAAAATGCACCTATATCGATATTATATAATTAAAACTTTTTATAATAGAGTACAGAAATAAGCTATGGCTATTATGTTCCTATCTTTCACAAAAACAAAATTAGCACACTTTTCACCACTATAACAAAATGAATAATACTATTATGATCCCTCTTCAATAAACTTGGCTCTAATTTTGTATCCTATGCTAGAAGATATCGAATTGTTATTACAATAAATAATCTAGACAAGTAAAGGATGATTTGATTTAAGTTATAAGTATTTATAAATACATAACCTTCAATAATCTCAAATTCATTGCCACATTTTTCTATCTTGCATTTACCGGTATCTAATGAGATGGAGCTTGATTTGTTCAGTATTACCTGATTTTGGAGCTCGCATAACTTATACTGGTGTTTGCAATATTAAACTAATTTCATAAAAGGCTTAAAATCTATATAAAATATCTGGATTTATCTAAGTAACTTTACCTACTGACTATGAACCTATGTTATTATCAATAATTATTTTAATACTTATTAAAGTATTTTATAAGAGTTTTTCATTCTTAATCTATTATTCTATCATGAAAAGTCTCACTCCACAAGGTAGACAGCTAGATTATAATACAGATAACAAGCAAAGAATACTTAACCTCCACATTGAGTTTTGATTAACACATACGTTAGCATATTAAAAAAAGTTGCTCTTAAAGATGTTGCATTTTACTTTTGTTTCAGCTATAAGGTTGCTTTGAGTTGAATTTTCAACACTTTTATACTATTTTACATTTAGAATAATGATTTTGAAATTTTTTGGGGGCACTTTCATGAAAAAATCTACCTACACTAAAACTGCTCTAGCTTCTTTATTAGCTTTATATTCTTTCAGCAGTTTTGCTGCTGACTTTTCTAATGAAAATATGAAGGAAGTAAAAAAGCAAGAGGGTACAACAACTTCTGCAAGAATGGAAGTTATGAAAACATCAAATAAAAAACTAAAAGAGAAAATGGACCGGATATGTAATGCTGATCCAAGAAAAGAAGCTGAAGAGCTTAAGAAAAGTGAGGAACTGAAGCTAGCAGCTAAAAAAAAGAAAGAAAAGGAAAAGCTAGTAAATGAGAAAAAAGCAAAGGTTCTAAATGTTGAGAATTCCAACTTAGAAAGCTCTAAAACTAAGAAGACTAAAATCGAAGCAAAAGTTACAAAAGATAATATAAAAGTTATTAATCAACATACAGGAGAAAAAGGTAATGCAAATCCTGTAGTCTCAATCGGTGACGTTGATATTATCAATACCAACCGAGGGAAAAGTGGTTTGAAAATAACTTTCGGTGGTGCTGTTGATGCCCAAGGCTATGGCAAAACAGGACCAAGTGGTGAAGATTATAAGTGTTATAACAATATGATAAATTGTTATACTAATCCTAACAATCAGACAACAGGGTTGCATCCAATATTTGGGCAGACAGAAAATATCGGTGATTATAGCAATGATACAGGTATGATTACAGATGCAATGTTGCACTTAAAAGCAGAAAATAAAAATGAGGATTTAGGACTTCTTTATGGTGCTGACGTGCAACTCCAAGTTCCACTTACTGAAGGCAAAGGAGCTTCACAAGGTGTTAATGTGGTAAGAGGTAGAAGTGCACACTTATTTTTGAATTCAAAATATGGTGACTTGAAACTTGGTTATCAGTTTGGTCCTGAAGCTTTGATGAGGCTTGACGCAACGAGAATTGCAACCGTTGACGGAGCTGCAGATAGCAATTGGTTTAGAAAAGTAAACTTAGAAGGGATTAACAAAAATTTTCCATTTTATGTGACACCACGTCTTCACACTGAAAGTTTTTCAAGTGGAAGTGAAACTTTCTCTTTCTATATGGCAGGAAAATACCATAAAGATGTTATGACTACACTGCCGTTTAGAGTTGCTTATTACTCGCCAAGTTATATGGGTGCAAAACTCGGCATTGGCTATTCACCTCGCTATGATAGTAGTTTATTTGTTATAGAGAATAAGAAACATATCGGTCCAGATTATGAGCATATAGTAAGTGCTGGTGTATCGTATGAATATGATTTCAATAAATATAATGTAAAAATCAAAACTTCTATGACTGGTGAATATGGGCTACCGAGACAACTAAATGAAAATCAACTCTTCTATAATGAATATGTAGAATACAATAATCTGATAGGCGTTAATTTAGGTGTAAGTGCTGACTATAAAATTAATGAGGATAGGGATATAAAATTTGCTACATCTTTTGCATACTTAGGCAAATCTGACCAACCAAAGAATATCAAAAAATTAATTAATGGCAACTATCAGAAAATTGAGATTGAAAATACTATTGGTGACAATAGAGAAAAAATGGAAGAGTCAGAGACTAAATTTGAAAGAAATGATAAAAGCACCATGTATTGGACTACGGGTACTGGTTATCAGTATGAGAACTTCTACACAAGCTTGACTTACTTTGGTAGTAAAGCAGGTGATGGAAATAAGCTTCATGATATTGCACTTGGCGTTCAATATGATCTCTCCTCTACTTGCAGTAAAAGTAAGTTTGTCCCTTATGCAGTTGTTCATTATTTTATGACTGATGACAAAGGATACAAAGAGAAGCTTACCGCTGCGTCTAATCAGGGAATGCTTTTCCTTACTGGTATAAGGTTTTCCTTCTAATTGGCGAAAATACACGCCATATTTAAAATGTGGTGTGTATTTTAAATGTTCATTATAGCACTATCAAGTGTTATTAAAAAAAATTCCAGCATATCGAGCAGTAGCTTAAGATATGGATAATAATATCATGGTAAGGAATTTGAAAAAATAACACAATTTTTTTAATATTCCAAAGTTGTTCTGTATCACAAAAAACCAAACATTAGGTTAACAGCTAGTTAAATTACTGAAGATATCCAAAAGGTCATTTGCTCACAAGTAAACTGGTTTGATTTGGTAAGCATAAAAAAACAGCTGATCTTGTGTTATGCTAGTAGCTAAATTTTCTTATGTTATGCCGTTATAGCATTAATAAATAGCTAAGCAAAAGCTGTTAGTACTACTCTAGTTATTAATATTTAAAAAATTTATTAAATAGAAAAAATAGGAAGAAACTTAGAGCGTTTTTTTTTTAGCCTTCAATATACAATTCAACCGTATTTGAAATACAGCTGACCTTTAGCCCCTAACCCTAATATTAAAAGAAACTTACTAAGCAGAGAAAAAAACAAAGAAAACCCACAAGCTAATCATCTTATTCTCTATTTTAAAATTTAGCGTTAGATAATGTCTTGAGTACTTTATAAATAAGTATACTTCAGCTTATATAGATAAAAGCTTAGAACCTAAGAGAATTTATAAAAACATAAAAGCAAACATAGTATAAAAAACTAAACAGTCATACATTAAATATAAACTTTTTACCATTTTAATCTGCCAAAATTGAAAAGTTAAACGAAATAACTTTATGCCATGTGAGAAGTTTATTGACTTCATAATAATAGTTACTTTAAATTAGTGACTATTGTTGCAATTAAAGTATCAATGGCTTTTTTCTTTTATCTTTTTGCAATCCTCAGCATTCTATCTGCTATTTATGTGATCAGTGTAAGGAATCCTGTTCATGCAGTGTTATTTTTAATTTTCACCTTCGTTAACTCTACAGTTCTTTTTATCCTTCTTGGAGCTGAGTTTATTGCTATGATACTACTAATAGTATATATAGGCGCAGTTGCAGTGTTATTTCTCTTTGTAGTTATGATGCTCGATATTGACTATATAAAACTGCGTCAGGGTTTCACGAAACATTTAGTCCTTAGTACCATATTATCTGTTGTATTTTTTCTGGTTATCAGTTTTATAATTCTCAACTCAGCGTTAAATATAAACAATGGTATAAACTATAGCATGAATAATATGAAAGCTATCGGTGATTTGCTGTATACTGATTACATGTACGCCTTTCATCTTTCTGGCATTCTGCTACTCACCGCAATTGTAGGCACAATTGCTCTTGCCTCGCAAGATAAGAAAAAAGGAATTAAAAGACAAAATGTGTTAAAACAATTAACACAATCCTCATCTGTAAGATTAGTTAAGGCTAAATTTGGAAAAGGAGTGAAATGGAAATAGGATTAAATCATTTCTTGGTAGTTGCTGCTATTTTATTCACTATTGGAGTGTGTGGTATTTTTATCAACCGCAAGAGCATAATCAACATATTATTATCAATAGAAATATTATTACTAGCAATTAACATCAATCTAGTTGCTTTTTCTGCTTTTATGAATAACATAATCGGGCAAATTTTTGTCATGTTTGTATTAACTGTTGCAGCAGCTGAGTCAGGAATAGGACTTGCAATATTAGTTGTATACCATAGAAATCACGGCAACATAGATATTGAGCAGGTAAACTTAATGAAGGAATAAAAATATGACGAATATATTAAAATTAATAGTGTTTTTGCCACTTTTTACTTCATTGTTTGCAGCCCTTTTTAAAAAGGATATTTTCAGTCAGTTAATTACAACTGTAGGAGTCGGAATATCTGCAGTTTTATCTTGGCATGTTTTTCTTGCTTTCTCTGAAAATTACCACTTAAGTTTATTTCCTCTACTTTCATTAAGTGAATTAAAAGTGAATTGGGCAATTAATATGGATGCTCTTTCATCTTTAATGCTGGTTGTTGTTACCACTGTTTCTCTAGTAGTTCACCTCTACTCTATCGGTTATATGAAACACGATAAAGGAAAATCAAGGTTTTTCTCTTATTTGTCGTTATTTACATTTTGTATGATTATGTTAGTTGTAAGTGACAATTTCGTGCAGCTTTTCTTTGGTTGGGAAGGAGTTGGTTTATGCTCTTATTTGCTTATAGGGTTTTGGTTTCAAAAATACTCTGCGAATAATGCGGCACTCAAAGCATTTGTTACAAATAGAGTAGGAGACTTTGTACTATTAATTGGAGTTTTTCTAATTTATTACACATTTCATTCTTTGAGATTCACTGAAATTTTTGATACAGCTAATCTTCTTGGTACAAGGAACATTAGGGCATTCTGCTGTGAACTAAAAATAATCGATGTAATATGTGTACTGCTTTTTATTGGCTGTATGGGAAAATCTGCTCAGCTCGGCCTACATGTTTGGTTACCAGATGCAATGGAAGGGCCAACTCCTGTCTCTGCGCTTATTCATGCGGCAACAATGGTAACAGCAGGTGTATTCTTAGTAGCAAAATGTTCTCCACTGTTTGAACTATCAAAAGTAGCAAGAGAATTAATAGTTATTGTTGGTGAACTTACTGCTTTTTTTGCAGCTACCGTTGCAATCACTCAAAATGATATAAAGAAAGTAATTGCTTATTCAACCTGTAGTCAACTTGGTTATATGTTCATAGCGTGTGGCCTTTCTGCTTACAATATTGCTGTTTTTCATTTGATGACACACGCTTTTTTGAAAGCTTTGCTATTCCTTAGCGCAGGTAATGTGATTTACGCAATGCATCATGAACAGAACATTCAAAAAATGGAAAATTGCTGGAAGAAAATTCCCTATACCTACGCTTCTATGTGGATTGGCTCTCTTGCGCTTTCTGGAATATTTCCATTTGCAGGTTTTTATTCAAAGGATTTGATAATTAAGCATGCTTATGATACAGACAGCTTTGCTTTTATAATAAGTTTAGTTGTTGCATTCTTTACAGCGCTTTACTCTTGGAGAGTATTACTTCTGGTATTTCATAGCCGAAAGCAAAGTAAAATTGACATACATGAAGCACCAGTAGTTATGCTTATACCGTTATCAATACTTACTTTTGGATCGGCGTTTTCTGGAATATGGGGAGTAAATATTTTAAACATAACTAATAATGTATTTTGGAGGTCAAGCTTAGTGGTTGCTGATGAGCATGAAGTTCATGATTTCTTTATAAAACTACTACCAATTTTAATAAGCCTGAGTGGGATAGCATTTGCGTACTTGACTTATTATTATCAAACGATTAAACAAATTAAAAGTGAATTTTTACTTAAATTTCTGCAGAATAAATGGTACTTTGATGAGATATACGAACTTTTTATAGTTGTACCAACGAGGTTTATATCTGAACTTCTATACAAATTTGATGTCAAGATCATTGATTCATTCGGACCAAACGGTGTTATAAAATTAGTTAGTGAATGTTCGAAAAATTCTATAAAATTACAAACTGGCTACATATTCGATTATGCATTCATTATGTTCATTGCTTTAATAATCAGTGCTTTATATATTATTGGAATTAAATAGAAAGTGTTATTACTTAGTATATTCTCACTTCCACTAATGGGAGCATTAATTTTATCTTTAATAAAGATTAGTCATAAATCTATATACCTAAGGTTCCTTGCCTTATTTTTTGTTGCTCTTCCATTTTTGCTTAGCATTGTGGCTTGTATAAAATACAATTATACCAATGCTGGTTTTCAGTTTGTTAGCTATCCGATTAGAAATGTTGGAATAGGGGTAGATGGTATATCATTATTTTTCCTTCTACTCACAACTTTCTTGTTTGGTACCTGTATACTCTACAATTGCAAAATAAGTTATAAAACTCTAAAGCCATATATGGCATTGTTTTTACTGCTTGAAAGTTTTATAATCGGTTTTTTTATTTCACTAAATGCTATAAGTTTTTATGTATTCTTTGAGGCTGTTTTAGTACCAATGTTCTTTATTATTGGCATTTGGGGAGGGAAATACAGAATATATGCAACGTTTAAATTGTTCCTATATACACTTACCGGTTCATTATTGTTTCTGCTTGGGTTAGTATATATTTATAGCGTTTTTGAAACGTACGACATACAGAAACTGATCACGTTAATGCCAAGCCTTGATTTTAGAGTGCAATCATTGTTATGGATCGCATTTTTTATTTCTTTTGCAATAAAAGTACCAATGTTCCCATTTCATACTTGGCTTCCTGACGCGCATGTGCAATCGCCAACTTCTGGATCTGTGGTTTTAGCTGGTTTGCTTATTAAAATGGGAGGATACGGATTTTTAAGATTCTCTATTCCAATGCTTCCCCAGGCAAGTTTATATTTTTCAAATTTCGTTGTTATACTCAGCATTATTACAGGAATCTATACCTCACTAGTTGCGTTTGCTCAAGACGATATAAAAAAGTTAATAGCTTATTCTTCTATAGCGCATATGGGAATTGTTACTGCTGGTCTCTTTTCATTTTGCGAAGAGGGTATACTTGGTGCTATATTCCAGATGATTAGCCATGGTCTTATTTCTGCTGCTTTATTTTTATGCGTAGGAATGCTACATACTAGAACTGGAACACTAAAAATTGCAAAGTATTTTGGCATAGTAAACACAATGCCAAAATTTGGCTTTATGTTCATTTTATTTTCAATGGCTTCAATAGGACTACCTGGAACGTCTGGATTTATAGGTGAGTTTTTGGTTATGATTGGAATGTTTAAAAAAAATAAAGTTTTTACAGGACTTATTGCACTTAGCACTATTTTAAGCGCAGTTTATATGTTGAATTTATGCAAACGGATAATATGGGGAAGTAGCTGTTCCAAATTGTTAAATAACCGTCTAGATAGCATAGAATTTTCTATTCTAATTTTACTTGCAGTATTTATTGTTTTGCTCGGATTTTACCCAACTTTTGCACTAAATTATTTGAAGCCATGTATGGCAAGTTTATTAATCAAATATAATATTCCATGAATTACATACAGGTATTACCAGAAACTTTTTCTATTATCTCCTCACTGGTGTTGCTGCTACTTGGAATTGTGTCTAGCCGCCGCATTATTAACTTACTAGCACTTAGTTGTACAGTGGCAACTTTAATAATTTTAATTCTTTCAATAGAAAACAGTGAAGTTTTTTCCTTTAATTCGTTATTAAAACTTAATTTATATATTAGATCAGCCCAAGGGTTAATCCTTATTATAGGAATTTTAGTACTTTTGCTACTGGATTTATCAAAATACAACTACAAATATGAGTTTTCAGTACTGATTCTTTTTGCTCTATTCAGCATGATAACTTTAGTTTCAACAAATAGTTTAATTTCTTTTTATTTAGCTTTTGAGCTGATGAGTATATCTCTATATGTTCTTACAAGCTTTAATAAAAATTCAGCATATTCATCTGAAGCAGGAGCAAAATATTTTACACTTAGTGCACTATCTTCTTGTATTATGCTATATGGCATGTCACTACTTTATGGATATACAGGAAAAATCGATTTTTTTCAGTTAAGTTTATTTGTACAAAACCATCAGGTAACTTACGGAATAGTTTTTGGGTTAGTCTTTATTCTCATTGGTTTGTGTTTCAAACTTGCCATTGTTCCTTTTCATATGTGGGCTCCAGATGTATATCAAGGTGCACCCACTATAGTAACTATGTTTTTTTCTACCGCTCCAAAGGCTGCACTTATAACATTTTTAATTCGATTAATGAATGAAGAGTTGGCAAATGTAAAAAATTATGTTCAACCTATTCTCTTATGCTTTTCAACATTATCTGTGCTTATCTCCACTTTCGGGGCTTTGCGCCAAAAAAACCTAAAAAGGCTGCTTGCTTACAGTTCAATTGGTCATGTTGGTTTCATGATTGTTTCACTTTCTACCTTTACACGGACAGGAATAGATAGTTCCTTGATGTATTTAATGATATATATCATTACAAGTATAGGGTTATTCTCGTGTTTTATACAAATTGACGACGACAATTGCAATGTTGCTAATTTAGCTGGTGTTGGAAAAAAACACCCAATTTTGGCTTTTCATCTTTCTGTACTATTACTTTCAATGGCGGGAATACCACCACTTGCAGGTTTTTTAGCTAAACTTTCTATATTTAGAAGTTTAATAAGCTCAGGTTTTATCAGTTTGTCTTTGATCCTTGTAGTAGCAAGTATTATATCATGTTACTATTACCTAAATATTATAAAAGCTATGTATTTTGATAAAGCTAGTAACAGTAAGATTACTTATCCTAAGGGTCTATTAATCATCACTTCAGCTTCTTCCTTGATCAATATTGTTCTTTTTATGTACATAGAAAATTTATACTCGTTAATTCATTTAGTAACTAAAGGATTATGAAGTGTTCCCTAAAACATTTGAAGGTTTTCATATTTATCATTATAAAGAAGTCTCTAGTACCAATGGAAAAGCATTGGACTTAATTGATAAAGGGATATCAAACGAATCTGTTATTATTGCCGATAAGCAAACAGATGGTAGAGGACGCACTGGAAAAAGCTGGATTTCTCCAAAGGGTAATTTTTATGTAAGTTTAATCATAGATTTTTTATATAATCACACTAGTATCATTCCAATAATGAATTACAACATTACACGTTGGAATAACAGAGAAAGTTTAAGTAAATTGACAGAATTGACTTTTGTTACTGCTCTTGCTGTCGGCAACACGTTATCGTCATCTATAGATGACGGTAACATTCAATATAAATGGCCAAATGACATTTTGGTAGATGGTAGAAAAATAAGCGGGATATTGCTTGAAAAAAAATCCAATTCAAATTGGCTAGTTATAGGAATTGGAATTAACATTAATCATGCACCGTTTTCATGGACAACATGCATTAGCAGTTACGGTGAGTCTTCATCTAACATAGATCTATTAAAAGAATTGATAATAAATTTTAATGAGTTAAGAAAGCAGTGGATATTTGACGGGTTTTGTGCTATAAGAAACATGTGGTTAAAAAAAGCATTCAAAATGAACAAGCAAATCAGCGTAAAATTAGCTGGCAAGTTGTATGAGGGAATTTTTATTGGTATAGATAAAAACGGTAAGTTGGCACTACAACAAAAAGATGGAGGTTTACTTTATTTCGACGCAGGTAAATTGTTTATTGGTAATACACTATGAATACGTATGTAATTTTTGCTTACCTTATTAGTTTTGTATTGATTGCTGGGGAGTTAATTTTTACTATTTCTTGCTATATTAAGAGTAAAGAAACTTTGGAGGGCCTTAAAAATAATAATGAAGAGAAAACATAAGCGATTACTTATAGCTTCAGGAATCTCCTTCTTTTTAAACTGCGTAGTTTTTCTTATCTTAATAGCACTCAAAGAAAATATCTCATTTTTTTATACAGTAAGTGAAGCGATAGTTTTACCAAACAATCAAAAGTTAATTCGTATCGGTGGAATGGTTGTTGAGAATAGTGTAATACACAACGAGAATGAAGTAATCTTCCAAGTGACAGATTTTAATAAAAGTGTTTTAATAAAATATCAAGGGGTACTTCCACCAATGTTTTCAGAAAAAAGTGGTGTTGTTGTACAAGGTAAAATGTTCGACAATGGAACCTTTTTAGCAGACACAGTATTTGCAAAGCATGATGAGAATTATATGCCTCGAAAGTAAGCAATAAAAATAGAGATTTTTCATTTTGTACACACATAGCAAATAAGTTTCTTTATATATATCCACTTTTAGTGTTTTTTATTTCTTGAACAGTCCCGTAAAAATTGATATTTCCCTCATATAGTTTTATAGGATATCTTTAAATATACTTGTAAATACCATGTGCAGTTGCAATAATAGGAATCAGAATTTTCTGATAGTTCTATCACTATCTCATTTTCTATATCTAATATGAAATTGGTCCATTCTAAAAAACATCATTCAATTTCTCAATTAATAATTGCTTTACCTCTTTTTTGCCAATACTAAAGTAACTTTTATAGTTAAAAAATATTACTTTTCTAAACTGTAAAGCAGTTAAGTAAAGTGAAACCTTGAAAGATACTCTAAGTTTATTTTAGTCTTTACTATTTATTTCAATAAATAATGAATCTGACATCAGCAAGCTAATGGTTATTTTTATTAATACAGATTTGTTACTTCCTGAGCTACCAAGTATAACCAGTAATTCCTATTTTAACATATTGAGATTTAGATCTTTTAGTAAAGATAAGCTTAAGTTTGATATTATAAGGCTATGCATGTATCAAAGTAATTAAGCAGTTTGCTGCTAAAATAATCAAATACGATATGGACGATAAAATAAAACAGTTAATGTTATAGCAAATAACTTACTTTCCATCATTTGTATACCTCCTCTATAAGAGGAGCCGTAATAGCAACTTAAAACAGAAATTATAGCAGCAAAAGCAATTTCCTCTACTAGATACTACCCCCGGTAATAAAATCTTACATATTAAAGAATTGGGCCTACACATTTTACTTATATATTATATTCTTGTGGCTAAATTTGAAAACTGCAGTGATATCTTCTAAGTATTCCTATTAAATCTGCATTGTTATAAGTATATGAAATACTATAACTGATATTAAAATTCTCAGTACGGTTAAATATTTGAAGAAGTTAATACTTAAAGTTATAAGTACATCCATTTATTCAGTAATATACCATCGTACCAGTTTCTGCTATAATTGATAGTACAGCCTTTCCAGCATTATTAGATTAATTAAAACTGGACTAATTAATGAACAGCTCAGAATTTTTTTGCACAAAGCTATTACTACTCCCATAAAAATTCCTGTGAGTCCAAGAAGAATCGGTAAAGAGAAAAAGCCTGCTTCTATGATCTACTTTGTTGCTATGTTACCTTAATATATGGCAGTGATACAAAGACTGAAAAATATAAATACCACACACTACCAAGCATTAATAGAAAGTCAGTAAGGTACCTACAAATCATTCTAACACCATATTTATATTGGAAAAATCACTTCCGCA
Organism: Wolbachia endosymbiont of Onchocerca ochengi; assembly: GCF_000306885.1. GTDB lineage: Bacteria > Pseudomonadota > Alphaproteobacteria > Rickettsiales > Anaplasmataceae > Wolbachia. The sequence continues at coordinate 715,820 of NC_018267.1, read as the reverse complement.
CTTACCTTAGCATAAAATTAGTTTTACTAAAATTTTCATTAATTTTATTATATAGTAAAGTATCTTCTAAATTCAATATATTTTAACTGAAATGTTTCAGTTTAAAACTTACAGGAATTAATTACATGGTAAACCTTACTTATTTTACTATCACTGTTTACTTCCTGTAAAAAATATGTTACTAATAGATTAAATTTTTATAGTAGAATGGAGAAAAGTTTTGGCAGTACCAAAGAAAAAAAAGTCAAAATCAAGGCGTAATATGCATCGTTCTCACCATGCCATTAAGCTTAAGAATATTGCGGTATGCACAACAACTGGGGAATTTATGTTACCTCACAATATAGCAATTGATGGCAGTTATAAAGGAAAACGTGTTTTCATCAAACAACAGAAAGAATAGCTATCATGTATCATGATATGTTACCTACTGTTAACCATAACATAGTTGTCGCACTTGACGCTATGGGAGGTGATTTTGCACCTCTCTCAGTAATTCAAGGTGCTAGTTTTTTTTTGGATAACCTTATTGACCCAGGAATTAAAATTTTTTTTCGTATTTATGGAGACCAAAAAGAAGTATCTCCTTTACTTTTAAAATATAAGAAGGTAAGTAATAATTCTGAGTTGATCCATTGTTCTGACAGTGTTCTTGCAAATGATAAACCATCCTTTGCACTGAGGCATCGTAAAGATTCGAGCATGAAAGCAGCCATTGAAGCAGTAAGAAAAGGTAAGGCTTCTGGAGCAGTATCTTCAGGCAACACTGGAGCATTAATGGCTATTTCTAGGTTTATTCTAGGAATACTGCCAAATATCTATCGTCCTGCTATTGTGACTGTCTGTCCAACTAAGGCAAAAAGCTTTGTATTACTTGATCTTGGTGCAAATGTTGATTGTAATGCTGACTCATTATTTCAATTTGCGTTGATGGGGAGTACATTCGCAAAAATAGCATTAAAAGTTGACAATCCTGAAGTTGCTTTATTAAATATTGGTACAGAAGAAATTAAAGGTACTGACTCAATAAGAGGAGCTTTTGAATTGCTCAAAAATACCTCAAATATTAATTTTAGGGGATATATAGAGGCAAGTGAATTTTTAGATGGCAGTATTGATGTGATTGTCGCTGATGGTTTTGTTGGCAATGTAATGCTTAAAACAGCTGAGGCAACCGCTAGTGCTTTTATTAATTTAATAAAGCAAGAAATATTCAACTCGTGGACAACAAAAGTGCTTATTGGTGTATTATTGAAATCCAAACTTAGTAAGGTATTAACGCGTTTTAATCCCAAAGTTAGAAGTGGAGCTATGTTTTTAGGGCTCAATGGCGTAGTCATCAAGAGCCATGGAAATTCCGATGCTGTTTCTTTTGCCCACGCTATAAAATTTGCAGTAAGTGCTATTAGTGAAAACTTAAACCAAAAGATAGTTAGTGAGGTAGGTCATATTGAATAAAAGTTTCATATTAAGCACTGGATCTTACTTACCAAAAAAAATATTGAGTAACAATGATGTTGCATCGATAGTTGAAACAAGTGATGAATGGATTAGACAGAGAACAGGAATAACTCAAAGACATATAGCAGATAAAGAAGAATTAACATCAGATTTAGCTGTTAATGCAGCAAGAAATGCTATAGAAAAAGCTAAAATTTTAGTAAATGAAATTAATTTAATCATAGTAGCAACAACAACACCTGACAAAACTCTTCCTAGCTGTGCAACTATTGTGCAAAGCAGACTAAAATGTAGGAATGCGTTTGCTTTTGATGTACAAGCCGCATGCTCTGGTTTTATATATGCAATTACAGTCGCTGACTCGCTTATTAAAGCCAATAATAGCATTAAATATGCACTAGTTATAGGTGCTGAAATAATGTCTAGAATTGTTGATTGGAAAGATAGATCAACTTGTGTACTATTTGGTGATGGCGCCGGCGCAATAATAATAAAATCAGTGCATTGTAGTGAAGCAGTAAAGAAATCCATAAATGGTGGCATAGTATCAACTAACCTATACTCTGATGGCAATATAGATATATTGTGCACGAATGGAGGAGTATCCTCAACCGGCAATCCTGGAAAAATATGCATGAAAGGAAGAGAAATATTCAAACATGCAGTAGATAAATTAACAGCTTCAGTAAAGAAAGCACTGAAATTCAATAATTTAGAGATTACTGATATTGATTGGTTAACTCCTCATCAAGCAAACATTCGTATTGTTGAAGCAGTAGTGAAGAAGTTAGATTTGCCTATAGAAAAAGTGATTAATACGGTTGATCAACACGCAAACACCTCAGCAGCATCAATTCCACTAGCACTTGATCATGCAATACAAAAATCGAAAATAAAACCAGGGAGCCTTGGACTACTAATTGCAATAGGTGCAGGTCTGACCTGGGGTTCTGTTTTACTACGCTACTGACAACTCTAACTCTACTATTTATTGCTTTCAATTCTTTCTATCAGCTTTCTAACTAAGCCTCTCAGTTTTCTACTGGATTCATCAAGCTCTTGAATCTGCGAACTATCTTTTTTCATGAGTCCCTTGTAGTTGCTTTTTATGTAATCAATCATTTCCTTCATCTGAGCAAGCACCTTAGTAATATCCATACTACTCAAATTAGATACTATATTATTAGGCATAGATCCATCTAACATACTACTAGCCATAAGCTGCTGAGACATTTGCATAAATGGTTTTAAGGTTTGATTAAGTAACTCAGGATCCTTAGCTAATTTTTCTATTTGTTCTTTACAAGTATCCATGTACTGTTTCATAAACTCATCTTCCTGAACTTTATCTATCATAATTACACCTACCTGGAAATACGTACTTTTTATTATATATTGTTTTTAATTTAAAAACAATATATAATACCTCTTTTACACCTGTATTAATACTCATTTAAAGAGTAAAAAGCTTTCCCTTTATTTATAAAGGGGCACATGTTTTCTCTAACCATTCCTTATTGTTGATATCGTTTTCTAAGTTTTCATAAGCAAACTGATGATAGCTATTTATCCAATTAATTTCATTTTTAGTAAGCATGTGTATATTTATTAGCTTTCTATCGTATGGAACAGAAGTAAGTTGCTTAAAGTTTAAGAAGCCATTTTCTTGTCTGTCAATATACATCAGATTCTCAATCCTTATTCCGTATTTTCCTGGAATATAATAACCAGGTTCATTGGAAAGTATCATTCCTGGCATAAGTTTTACCTTATTCCCTTTTGATATTGCTTGTGGTCCTTCATGGACTGACAAATAATTTCCTACTCCATGTCCTGTACTATGCATGTAATCTATTCCAAATTTCCATAAATGAGTGCGTGCCAATATATCTAGCTCCCCACCAGTAGTATTAGAAGGAAAGACTACACTTGCTATAGCAATATGAGCTTTCAATACTATTGTATAATGAGTTATTTGTTCGTTAGTTGGCCTTCCAATTGCTACAGTTCTTGTAATATCAGTTGTACCATTAAGGTATTGGCCACCAGAATCAATCAAGTACAATCCATCTTTCTGAATTATTTTATTCGTCTTACTGCTTGAACGGTAATGAATTACTGCTCCATTCTCATTAAATGCGGAAATTGTTGGAAAGCTTAATTGCTTAAATAAATCCTGTTCTTTTCTATATTCTAAGAGTTTCTCTTCAGCACTAAGTTCGGTGATCACACTAGATCCACCATATAATGGTTGTTCAAGCAAAAAATCAGGATCCTTTTTTATGTTATTCCAGCGCATGATGCTGGAATCTGCGTTTTTTTTCTGAGTCTCAGTATCAGTTACCTGGATAATATTTGAATTTATAAGAGGCTTATTAATACTACTTTCAAGCCAATATAGAAAATTTGTTACTGCTACTCCATCCCGAATATGCGCATTTATAGCTCCAGCTATTTCAGTTTGATTTTTCACTGCTTTGTAAATTAAACAAGGATCATCTCTTTCAACTACCAGCTTACTTTGTATTATAGCCATAATACTCATTGGAGTTATGCTTGGATCTATCATTACCGAATTTAGTTTGCACAGTGAACTCTCTAGCTTGCTAATATCAAAAACACTTATATGGTTATCTAAATTTGCCTGTATAGTTGAATATTCTTTGTCTTGAACAAATAAATCAACATTACCATTTTTATATAGTATAACACGGCCTAATACACATGGAGTATACTTAGCATTTTCATTTCTTAGATTTAATAACCATGAAATTGAATTTGGATCAGTTAGGAGAACCGCTTCAATTTCTTTATTTATACTTTTAGTCACTTTTTCACATTTACTCTTACTACTTTCACCTGAGTACTCAACTGCATACGAAACTATAGTTTGTTCTTTATGATTACTTTCTTTTTTAATTGAATAGGATACTGATACTAATCTACAAATATTTTCGTATCTCCTTATCTCTTTTACAGTAAAATGCTGCGAGTAATAACCTAATGAAGTGGTCAATGTTAAATTTGCTTTCACCCATTCACACGGATTCTCTTCTTGCATATTATATACTTGAAAAGTATCTCGATCGAGCTGGTTATGGGCTTGTATGATATAACGTCCATCTGTAAAAAACGGGCACTTGTTGTCTTTTGTAACAATGAGCAGTCCATTTGTCCCTGTAAAACCACATAATTTGATCAAGTCATCTGAATGTTCATTTAAATATTCATCTTTAGTGTGCAGCATAAATACATCTACATTTACTTTACGCATAAAAGAACGAAATTCCTCAATTTTTAACATAGAATACCTTACACAGAATTAGTAGCAGCTATTTTCATTTTCTTATTTCTCAAATACACCAATATGCTAACTATTGCTGCTGGAGTAATGCCTTGTATTTGCTTTGCAATGCCAATTGTTGCTGGTTTTATTGCCTGCAATTTTTCTATTACTTCGCTTGATAGACCTTGAACTTGTGAATAATCGAAGCTAATTGGAATTTGAGTATTAGTTTCCTCTCGTAAAAACTTCATATCTGCTTCTTGTCTTATCAAATAAGGTTTGTACTTTGCTTCAATTGTAACTGCCTCACGTATCTCATTCTCATTTACATCATTTATTATGGTATCATTCCAGTGCATAACACTACCCAATTCCAACCATATCTCTTGTAATTTATTCCAGTTGATATTGGGGTAGCTAAGTAGATCTAGTGCTGTTTTTCTCATTCCATCATAAGATGTTTTTATACCATAAAACCTAAGTTGCTCAGGAGTAATTGTTAAGCTCTCTAAATTTTTCTTAAGTTGCTTAATAGACTTAAGTTTACTTTGTAAAACAGAGTATCTCTCATGCGATACAAGGGAAATATCATAACCCTTTTGTGTTAATCTTCTGTCTGCATTGTCTGATCTGATCGCTAGTCTATATTCTGCACGTGAGGTGAATAACCTATAAGGTTCTATTACACCTTTAGTAACTAAATCATCTATCATTACACCGATATACGAGTCTGTGCGATGAAGAACAAATCCTCCTTTCTTTCCAGCTGCAGAAAGTGCTGCATTAGTTCCAGCAACAATTCCCTGTCCTGCTGCTTCTTCATATCCAGTAGTTCCATTAATTTGACCGGCAAAATATAGCCCTTTAATTTTTTTAGTTTCTAGAGTATGAAACAACTCTCGTGGATCAATATAATTATACTCAATTGCATATCCAGGTTTTAATATCTCTGCATTTTCAAGTCCTTTGATACTCCTTATCATTTTGTACTGTACTTCAATAGGCAATGAATTTGAAATTCCATTCGGATATATAGTATTATCGTCAAGTCCTTCCGGTTCTAGAAATATTTGGTGACTATTTTTTTCTGCAAACTTTTTAACTTTAGCTTCAATCGATGGGCAATATCTTGGTGCAACAATGTCATTCAAGTATGAAGAAGCTGATCTGTGCAGATTCTCTCGAATTATTCTGTGTGTATTTTCATTAGTATAAGTAATAAAACATGAAACTTGAGGGTGGGTAGTTCTTTCTGTAAGATAAGAAAACGGCGTAGGTGGATTATCACCTACTTGTTCTTGCAATATTGAGCAGTTTATAGTATTACGATCAAGTCTTGGTGGAGTTCCGGTACGTAATCTACCTAATCCAAAATTATATTTTTTTAATGTATTTGCAAGTTCTATTGAAGACTTATCCCCCATTCTTCCTGAAGGAATTGTCTGTTCACCTATATGAATCACACCTTGCAGAAAAGTTCCTGTAGTCAAAACAACTCTACTTGTCAATATACGCTCGCCTAAGCTTGTTACAACGGCCTTAATGTACGACTCTCCATTGCTATCATTTTCAATAAGAAAATCGTCAACCGACTCTTCTTTTACTGTCAAATTGTTGTAATTTAGAATAATTTCCTGTATTGCTCTCTTGTATAGTTTTCGATCTGCCTGTGCACGTGGTCCCCACACTGCTGCACCTCTGCTACCGTTTAAAATAACTGAGTGTATGCTTGCTTGATCGATTGCTCTTCCCATTATTCCATCAAGAGCATCAATCTCTCTAACTACAACACCTTTTGCAATTCCTCCAATCGCTGGATTGCAGGACATTTCTCCTATAGTTGAAATTTTATGGGTTATGAGTAGTGTATTTGCACCAAGGCGAACTGCAGCCGCAGCTGCTTCACACCCAGCATGACCACCACCTACTACCACTACGTCATACGTATACATACTTTCTTAAGTAATTTTACTCTGCTAATATTCTAGTCATCAGCAATGAATGTCAAATTTTATAATAATTCAGTATCTAAGTAACTAACAGACATCCATACTTTTTCAATCATAGAAATAAGACTGAAGACCATTTAACAAATTCTACCAACTTCTTTATTATGATAATAAAGGTATTTAATTATCTTCAATCTGTGCAAATTGAACAACGAAAGCGTTCAAGAAAGTATAAAACATCAGCTCATAAAACCAGAAGAATAACTAGCTATTATGGGATTCCTTTCATCTTCATTCTCCATTTAATAAATCTTTAATATTAAAAGCTAAAAATTTTAGAAAGATATTTAAATTAGCTAAATTGCGACTATTAAACGTTTAAAAATATAAAAAATGCTAACACTTTCAAATAGATATTAACTAATATTTTTTTATTTTTTCCAATTTAGTAGATTTCTTAGCTATAAATAGCTGAAAGTTAGTTGCAAAAAATATAGTTGCTCGCACAATTGTGGTATAGCCATGATTTCAAAATTCTCTCAGCCTACTTGCATGGTTATTGGTTTATTAAAATTCAGCCAGCTGTTTATAGTTATTAGCAGTTTAGAAAACAGATCTATGCTAGAAATTATATTTGCAAAAAAAAATAGCTTGATTATGTATGCTAACATCTAGCATGTTTAATTTATTATTAAACTCAATTAAAAAGAGGTCTATTAAAGGTTATTATAAATAAAAACATATATAGAAGCGGAGAAACACAGTATACATAACAAAAATTAGTATTGAAGGTATAGTTGCACTTGCATCTTTAGCGGTAGCAATAATAACAACCAGTATTGATTGCTAAGAAAGTAATCGTTATACCCAAATCTTTCGCTTTGCATAAGCTTCAGTGCTATCAATACAAAATAGTCATCTGCCATTAGAAAGAGGTCATTTCGTATGAGGTGTCAAAAATTCTTCTGTGTTCATGTATGGCAAATCTATCTGTCATACCAGAGATATAGTCACATATTACTACTGAACGCTCAAATTCATAAGCGAGCCTACCCCACTCTATAGGCAATAGTTCCGGATTATCATAAAAACATTGAAAAAGCTCTTGTACTATACGTTTTGCTTTATTCATCGTTCTATTAAGTTTATAGCTTTTATATATTTTTTCTATATTAAATTTTTTTATTTCTTCTATAGCGTTTGCAACTTCTGGTGAGAATATAACTAACATCTTATTTAAACTTCTCGCGTCTTCTACACTTTCTATTTTACAATCCTTAATGTTTTTTTTAGTCCAAAAAACAACGTCACTTATCATAATTCCTATAGCTTTACTGAGTGACTCATGTATCAACTTATTTTGAGATAACTCTGAATATTTACTTTTTATATCTTTAAATATTTTCCCAATTAAAGGAATATCAAGCAGATCTCCTACGGTTACCAAATTTCCTCTCAATGCATCATCAAGGTCATGAACACTGTATGCGATGTCATCGGCAATTGAGGCAACTTGTGCTTCGATACTTGAAAATTTTTCGAGTTTTAAATCATATTTTTCATTATATTCTAACAATAGTTGATTATTTGTACGAAATACTGCATTCTGACCAAGCAGAGGACCATTATGTTTTGCAACTCCTTCAATTACTTCCCAGCTTAGGTTCATACCATCAAAGTCAGCATGTTTTTTTTCAAGATGAGTCAAAATCCTTATAGCTTGAACATTATGGTCAAATTCATATTTTTCATTATCAAGATTCAAATTTTGAACTGATTTTTTTAGAGCATTTTCACCTGTGTGAGCAAATGGGGGATGACCAAGATCATGTGCAAGTGCTATGCATTCAGTAATATCTTCGTCTAAACCGAGCCTACGTGCAATAGATCTTGCAACTTGTGCAACTTCAAGGCTATGAGTAAGTCGTGTGCGATAATAATCGTTTCCATAATTAATAAAAACTTGTGTTTTGTAACCTAATTTCCTAAGTGCATTAGAGTGTATAATACGATCCCTATCACGCTGAAAGCAACTGCGATTTTCATCTTCCAATTCTTTGAAATACCTTCCCCTTGTCTTGTGTGGAAGACATGCATAACTTAACAGAAAATTATTGTTTGACATGTAAAATTTCTACTATAATAAGCTATTAATAATAAGTGGTAATGATTATGTCAATAAGTTACAATATTAACTTAACTGATAGTGCATTAAGGAAAATTTACTCTCTTATAGAACAAGAAAAAGATAAAAACTCTGTTTTACGAGTTGCAATTTCAGGTGGTGGGTGTTCTGGCTTCAAGTACAATTTTCTTATGGATCAAATAAATAAAAATCTATCTTTAGGTAATGACGATGATGATTATAACGATGAGTTTGATGATGATGACGATGATAATGATAATTATGAGGATAGCGAAGACCATAAAGAACGCTTTAAGTTTAGTGGAAAAAGTAAAGACATAGTAGTTAATGATAAAAATGGAAAACCTGTATTAATGATTGATAATTGCTCAGCAAAGTTTTTAAATAACTCAGTTATAGATTATACTGAGAATCTAAGTGGTTCCGGTTTTCAAGTAAACAATGTTCTTGCTAAGTCTAAATGTGGTTGTGGTAGTAGTTTCTCAATTTAATTACTCTACCAGAATTTAAATAACTGCTGGGTCCTTAAACATGAGTAGTGATATAGTACTAGAGCTAATTTCTATATGTAAAAGCTTCAAAAAGAGTTTTGTTATCATAGAAAATATCAACCTAAGGATTACAAAAGGGCAAGTAGTTGCATTAATTGGCAGCTCAGGATCAGGAAAAACAACTATATTGCAAATTGCAGGTTTACTAGATAAGCCAACTTCAGGTATAGTGGCAATAGGTGGAGTAAATTGCACACAAGCCAGCGATAAATATAGAACTCATATAAGAAGAAATTTTCTTAGCTTTGTTTATCAATTTCATTATTTGCTGCAAGAACTATCGGTATTAGAAAATATTATGCTTCCTCAGCTTATTGCAGGAAAAAGTAAAGCTAAAGCAATGAAAAGTGCACAAACAATATTGGAAAAATTTAGCCTAGAGAATAAAGCGAATAGTATGATATCTGAAATTTCTGGTGGAGAAAGGCAAAGAATTGCAATTGCAAGAAGCATTGTAAATTCTCCAAAGCTTTTACTTGCAGATGAACCAACAGGGAATTTAGATCTAACAAATTCTTTGAACGTGTTTTTGTTGCTACGTTCACATATAAAGGAAAATAATAGTTCTATGCTTATAGTAACACACAACCATCTCCTTGCAGAAAGGGCAGACCATATTTTACAACTAAAAAATGGCTCTTTAGTAAAATTGTAAGGAAATATAATATAGAACTATGATCTATTTGCTTTGTATTTGCTTAGCCAATGATCGTTAACAGAATATAGCTCACATGAAGTATTCTCATTACTCCTGATACACGGACTTTTTAACTTACGTGGCTTATTTAAGAGACAACCTGATACCATCAATGTAATTAAAACAAGAAATAACAATTTTCTAAACACAACAGAATCTCCTTGCTTATATTACTACACTTATTTTCCTAATTTGTAAAGATTAGATACACTCTTTTATTTTTACCTCTCTTCTTACTTTTTGGAGAGAAATAGCCGCACTATTTAAGCGTAGTTTTATATAATCATCTATGATTTGAACCACCTCCTCTTCTTTATCTCTTAAGAAATGATTAGTATTATCTATTACATGATACTCCATATGGTCACTTTTTACTGAGCTCATCAATCTTTTTGTTAGTTCCGTTACATCACTTTCTTCTGAAATTGTATCATTGCTGCTTTGTACTATGAGCCCAGGAACTGGACAGGGGGAAAGAAAAGAGAAATCATATTTAGTCGCTGGAAGAGAAAGAGCAATGAAACCTACTATTTCAGGTCGGCGCATCGTTAGCTGCATAGCTACCCATGCTCCAAAAGAAAACCCAGCAACCCAGATTGGAACATTGCTAGGATTATGTTCTTGAAGCCAATCAATCGCTACTGCAGCGTCAGTTAATTCTCCTATTCCCTTATCAAAAGTTCCAGTGGATTTTCCGACACCACGAAAGTTAATTTTCAATGCAGAAAAATTGTTATCAATAAAAGATGTATATATGCCATGTATCATTTTATTATCCATATTTCCCCCATATTGGGGATGATGATGTAAAATTAATACAACTGGTGCATTAGCGTTTTTGCTCTGGTAATACTCACCTTCTATCTTTTTTGTTGCATTATTCAAAAAAACCTCTACCACTTTTACTCCTAATAAAAACCTATTTAATAAATATATTAATTATGTATTAATCTTACTATTTTTGCAACAAGCTTTTGTTATGTTAAAGCAAATATGTATAGTTTTAATGATAAAAGAAGTCTTTACAATTCAGTGACAAATAAACCTTTAAGTTCATTTTTTTTAGAAAATAGTAATTATATATATGCTGACTATAATGCGACTTCTCCGATTAGTGATGGTGTGAGAAAAAGCATACTTGAAGTCTTGTCAAAACAGATTCTGAATCCTTCTTCATTACATAGAAAAGGACAAGAAACAAGAAAAATCCTTCAGGATGCAAGAGATGCCGTGTGTGGTATTATTGATGTTTCAAGCGACAAGGAAATAGTTTTTACATCTGGCGCAACTGAAGCAAACAACCTCGTCATGCGAGGAGTAACAGGCTTTCAGTATGTAGTTTCAGCTATAGAGCATCCTTCAATTCTTAATTCTGCACATAACCCACACATAATACCAGTTAATCAAGAAGGTATCATTGATCTTTTGGAGCTAGAAAAAATCCTAAGCAAACTTAAGGGAAATAAAGTAATAGTTTCAGTTATGATGGCTAATAATGAAACTGGAGTTGTTCAACCTATTAGGGAAATAGCTGAAATAGCTCATAAATTTGGAGCAATTTGTCACACTGATGCTGCTCAAAGTGTTGGAAAAATTAAAGTTAACATGGAAAATTTAGGAGTAGATTTACTCACTTTATCTGCTCATAAATTTGGTGGTATAGCAGGTAGTGGGGTTCTAGTATTCAATAAAAACCTTACGATAAAACCTATAATAGTAGGTGGTGGGCAAGAAAAAGGATTGCGTGGTGGTACAGAAAACGTTGTTGCAATTGCAGGTCTTTCTGCTGCATTACAAAGTGTTCCAGATCTTCTATCAAAAATGAATGAAATTAAGAAACTACGTGATCAATTAGAAAGTAAGTTATTGAATCTCGTTAGCAGCATCAAAATCTTTGGTAAAAACTCTAAAAGACTGCCAAATACAAGTTTCGTTTATATGCCAGGAGTGAAGAGTGATGTACAGCTCATGCATTTTGATTTAAATAACATTGCGGTTAGTAATGGCTCTGCATGCTCTTCTGGAAAAATTGAGCCTTCTTATGTGTTACTTGCAATGGGAGCAACAAAAGAGCAAGCAAACTGTTCAGTTAGGATCAGCATAGGTCCGCAAAATAAACCACAAGACATAAAAAAAATAGTAGATTGTTGGTACGATATCTACAAGAAGAACACCTTAAATATGTACAAGTAACTGATAGAAATAAAAAAACTACTTGATAAATTTTGCCAGCTTTCATCTCTAATAATAAAGCATCCAGTTATCTTAAATCTATGAAGATTAAAATGATAAAATATCACGCAATTTGCGTTTTATGTTTAGTTTTTATACTATATACATCTTATGTCTTAATAAAAATTTTACTTATGTAAACTGTAAAACAGTTAAAACATCATAAAACACTAAATTGCAGAATTAGATAGTAAACAACTATTCACCTCACAGAGGTTTTTGCCTTTTTTATTTAGTAAACTTCTCAAATATTTATAGCTAAAGCAATTTATGCACAAACATCTGCTTTTACACTAAACGTTGTCATTCCAGCGTGTAACAATGAAATCTAGCTTTTCATAATTATCAAAAATGTTTTGTATCTTAATATAAGATCAGCTACCTTTTATACTTACCAAAATCAGCTTGCTTGTAAGCCAGTAAACTTTCCTGAATCTCAAGTATCTGGGCATTGAGATTACATCGTAGAGGAGCACCAGAGTAATATCATAGAAGGATGTTAGATATAGATTTTAATAAGGACATAGTTGAAATTTGAGGTAAATTATTGTGAGTTTTTATTTTAAAACAAGAAGTGAAGAGACAGCACCTTTGCCTCTTCACTTCCTGACCTTAATTAAGCTACTTTCCCAGCTTTTTCTATAGCTGCCTCTACCGCAATATCTGCTAGCTTAGCTGATACATTAGCTTTTAAAGCTTTCAGATCTTGATTACTTACTGCAACTCTTAGTAAATTAGAATTACTCATACCTAACTCTGTTTTCATATCAGCAAGTTGATCTTTACCACCTACCTTAGCTACTTTCACTTTATACTCACTAGCATCATCTTTAGGATCTACATGTGCAAGTTCAACTTCAACCTTTTTACCCGCTAACAATACATGAACTGCTTTTTTATCATCTCCTGCTAATGCTTTATAGTCATTAATTGGAAGTACCAGAAATAACTGCTGAGTGTATCTACCATCTGTTTCTTGAACCTTTTTTTCAACAATTTCACCACTCTTTACTGAATCGCCAATAAGAACAGCAAAGTTTGCATCCTTACCATCTTTACCAGCTTTACCTTGAACTCCCTCCATTGCATACATTTGCTGATACGAAGAAATAGTTTTCACAGTAAAATATGCAGTAATGATAAATAAAGCTGCAATTCCAACAGGGTTGGAAACAGATGCTAAAAATGCAGGTCCAGCAATTACATTAGTAGCAACTAATACTGTTGTTATTGCCGCTGCTAAAGATGTAACTACAATTACACCTTCGATGCTTGTTTTTGTTACAGATACAGTGTTTTTCCATTTCCATACATTTGGTTTTGTAGTCATAATAACTCCCTCTAATTAAAGTTAATAAAAGTTAATTTTATACTAACGACACATGTTAGTCAAGCTTTATTTATAATAGTTTAATGATAACCAAATCTGCTTCCTAAACTATTATTATTATTATTATTACTGACCGAGATTCAATCATGTACAATTAGTGTATGATACATGGCTGGCTGAATCTTGATAAACCAATAGGAATTAGCTCTGCGCAAGCAGTAGCACAAGTTAAAAGGATATTTGGAATTAAAAAAGCTGGTCATTTAGGAACGCTTGACCCTTTAGCTTCAGGTGTATTACCAATTGCCCTTGGCGAGGCAACAAAAACTATACCGTATTTATTTTATGATTCAAAAGTATATGACTTCACAGTAAAGTGGGGTGAACAAAGAACTACAGACGATGCGGATGGTGATATTACTAAGACCAGCAATATGGAACCTAAATATGATCAAATAAATTGCGCTATCAAGAACTTTGTTGGTAAGATAGCACAGACTCCTCCTCAATTTTCAGCAGTAAAAATCAATGGAACAAGGGCGTATAAATTAGCGAGAAACGGACAAAAAGCAAATATAAGGCCTCGCTTAGTGCAAATATATGAACTGAAATTAATTTCTGTTAACACTACAAATAATAGTGCTAATTTTTCTATGATGTGTGGTAGTGGTGTATATGTAAGATCAATTGCAAGAGATCTTGGGATTGCATTAAATTGCTTTGGACATATTACAAAATTAAGAAGGACTATGGTAGGTAATTTTAGAGAAGCTGAGTCAGTGATAATTGAACAATTGACCAAAAAAGATAAAGTTATCCCTATCGGATCTATCCTAGAGTCAATGTTCAAGGTTGAAATTTCTACAGAAGAAGCAAGCAAAATTAGAAAAGGTCAAGTAATCGTATTAAATAATTTGCTCAAGTTAAAGAATTATGATACCTTTTGTGTGGTAATGGGTAATATGCCTATTGCAATTTGTAGTTTTGCGTATGGTTATGTAAAGCCTATTCGTCTTTTTAACATTTAAAATGAGGTTTGGATGTCAATAACATCTGAAAAGAAAAGGAATTTAATAAATGTATATTCAATCAAGGAAAATGATACAGGTTCGTCTTTTGTACAATGTGCAATCTTAACCGAAAGGATCAGTAACTTGACTGAACATTTTAAAGTGCACAAGCATGACCATCACTCCAAGCGTGGTTTGCTTATATTAATAGGTAGGAGACGCAAGCACTTAAATTATATAAAGCGCAAGTTTGGTGATAAAACCTACCAGGAGTTGATAGAGAAGTTAGGCATTAGAAAATAATTGAGGAATTCAGTATGTTTAAAATCATAAGAAAGTCAATAGAGTGGGGTAACCGTACCTTATCTTTGGAAACAGGGAAAATAGCACGTCAAGCTGATAGTTCAGTAGTTGTGAATTATGGTGATACTTGTATTCTAGTAACTGTCGTGCGCAAAAAGAAAGAAGAAAATATTGATTTTTTACCTCTCAACGTACAATTTATCGCAAAAAGCTATGCCATAGGTAGAATCCCAGGTGGTTTTTTAAAAAGAGAAGGTAAGCCATCTGACAGAGAAACTTTAATTTCAAGAGTAGTAGATAGAAGTATAAGGCCACTATTTCCAGAAGGTTTTCATGATGAAATCAGTGTAGTGTGTAATTTGTTAACTTATGATACCATTAACCCTCCTGAAGTACCAGCATTGATTGGTACTGTTGCAGCCCTTGCAATTTCTGGTGTTCCTTTTCACTTTATTATAGCTGGAGCTTTGATTGGCTGTGATGAAAATAACAACTATATACTCAATCCGTCTGTCCAAGAGATGAAAATAAGCAACTTAGATCTGTTTTTATCTGGTGACGAACGTTCAATTTTAATGGTCGAGTCAGAAGTAAAGGAGCTCTCTGAAGAAAATGTTCTAAGTGCAATCAAATTTGGTCACGAACACCTTCAACCTGTTATTAAGCTTATAAAGGAGTTTGCTAACACAGTTGATAGTAAACCCAAAAAGTTCACCTCTGTTGATATATCAGACATAACACAAGATCTTGAAAGGCATAGTGAGGATTTTAAAAAAGCATATTCACAAACAGCAAAACAAGAGCGAGCTCAAATTTTAGAGGTGCTTAGAAGTGATATATTAAGTCCTTTAAAGGAAGCTGGAAAGGATGAGAGACTGGTTATGCATGCAATAAAAAGCTTTGAAAGATCTTTAGTACGTGAGATAATTAAAAAGAAAGGAACAAGAATAGATGGCCGTAAACACGATGAAATACGACAAATAGAAGTTGAAGTTGATATTTTATCTAGAACTCATGGTTCTGCGTTATTTACAAGAGGTAACACTCAGGTGCTTGTTGTTACTGCTCTTGGTACTACACAGGATGAACAAATTGTAGATGATATCGAAGGTGATAGGCGTGAACATTTCATGTTGCATTACAATTTTCCTTCATTTGCTGTTGGGGAGACCTTTGCTACACGTGCACCAGGAAGGAGAGAAATCGGTCATGGTAAACTTGCTTGGAAAGCAATTCATCCTGTCTTACCTGATAAATCTGAATTCCCTTATACAATAAGAGTAGTCTCTGAAGTTATGGAATCAGATGGTTCTTCTTCCATGGCAACAGTTTGTGGAACTTCTCTTGCTTTGATGGATACAGGTGTACCAATAAAGGCTCACGTTGCTGGAATTGCTATGGGCCTCATTAAAGACAGAAACGAGTATATAGTACTTTCTGACATATTAGGTGATGAAGATTGTCTTGGTGATATGGATTTTAAAGTAGCAGGAACTAGTGAAGGAATTACGGCACTGCAAATGGACATGAAAGTTTCTGGTATAAGCTTTGAAATCATTGAAAAGTCTCTAGAACAAGCAAAAGCTGGAAGGTTACATATCTTAGAAAAAATGAATGCAGTGATTTCAGAACATAGTGATGATGTGAAAAGTCATGCACCAAGAATGACATCATTTTATATAGATAAAGATAAAATTTCTTTAGCTATTGGTGCTAAAGGAAAAAATATACGAAATGTGTGTGAAAAAAGTAATGCAAAAGTTGAAATAGGAGATGATGGCAAAGTTTCTGTGTTTGCTATGAGTAGCAATGAAGCTAAAATTGCAAAAAACATGCTAATTAATTCAATAACAGAACTAGAGCAAGGTGCCATAGTTGATGCCAAAGTCATAAAAATAGATAAGTCTATTGTAGAGCTCGAACTTCTCAATGGAAGGAAAGGTAAAATGCATATAAGTGAAGTGGCAAATCAACATATAGAATCTATTGGAGATATACTTAAACACGGTGATATTTTTAGAGCATTGGTAATTGACTTTGAAAAAGGTGGATGTCCAAAATTGTCAAGACGTCGTGTTGATCAAGAAACAGGTGAGTTTTTTGAAGGTGAACTTTATAATGAAGATAAAAAGAATGGTTCAAATGAGAGAGGCTATTATAATACTCCATTTAACAAAAAATCTGGATACCGTAAACGGCCTATCCGCTCTCGTTCTGGATTTGGTAATAGAAATAACAGGACGCAATTCGGTAATGATGACTCTTCACCTAGCTTCTATTAAAAATGTGATTCTTTCTATTATTTTATTAATAATTAGTTTACTGTTAGATAAAGGTTTCCGCAACTATGCTACAATAACAGGTTTTTAAAGTCATTTACAGTCTTTCTCATATTTTCAGTCTTAAATATTGCTGATCCAGTAACTAAGATATCTGCACCTGCCTTTACTATATCAGCTGCGTTTAAGAGGCTCACTCCACCGTCTACTGAAATTTGCGTTTTGAGATCACGCTCTTGTATCATTTTTTTTACAGTAGATATCTTGCTCAGTTGTGAATGAATAAATTTCTGTCCAGCAAATCCAGGATTGACTGTCATAACTAGCACAACATCCAGCTCATGTATTATGTACTCAAGAACACTAGGAGGAGTTGAAGGAACGATTGAAACTCCAACTTGAACTGTTTTTTTTCTACCATTTGTACTTTTATATGACTTTATTTTTCCTATCAGTTTCTCAAGATGTATCTCTGCTTCTGCATGTACAGTAATAATATCAGCACCAGCATTTATAAAGCTTTCAATATGTTTACTCGGAGATTTAATCATCAGGTGCACGTCAAAAAGAAGACTGGTATATTTACGTATTGCAGAAATAACACTTGGACCAATTGTAATATTTGGAACAAAATTTCCATCCATAACATCTATATGGATATAATCTACACCTAAGCTGTTGATTTTTTTTATCTCTTCTCCTAATTTTGCAAAGTCTGCTGAAAGTATAGAAGGTGCAATTTTGATACTCATGCTCCGTTTACTAAAAAATAAAAAATAACTTATTTTTAAAACTCTGTCACCAATTCTTGATTAATAGACTCTAAAAAAGTTAATATCACATATTATAGTGACAAGGTCTTTTAGAAACTTATTCAAACGCCATGTTTACACAAAACACCTTGACTCCATACATGTTAAGAAGCTACTTATTATATATAGTGTGCGCCCATAGCTCAGCTGGATAGAGCAACAGCCTTCTAAGCTGTGGGTCGTAGGTTCAAATCCTACTGGGCGCATTCTTTGCATCAATGCTTTCTATAGATCTCCAAGTATTCTGTGCTATATTTTCCATTAGTAATGAATGGTTTTTATTATTTCAAGGGTCAGTTAACTTTCCAATTGAGCTATTTATCATAACCTTTACTTGATGCTAAGTATAAGCATAAGGCTTGCATCACGGATTATAGGTTTTAGCAACAGAGAAATAGGTTTCTTCTCCAAGAGGAAAGCTATTAGCTTCGTCATCAGGAAAAATGCATTAACTAATAAGTATTTTCTATTAATAATATTAAGAATAAATTTTTAAGAAGTAAATCTTCAGTTAACTTATATCATAGATTTTTTATCTTGTTTATTAAAGCTAATAACATTACATACCACCTCAGCAAAGTCAATTATACATACATATCTCGGTTAAAATTTAATTCACTGGCAATTAACGGTAGATGTACTACAATAAGTAGCTAATTTTGCAAAAATTTATTTAAAACTTAATTTAGTTATTATTGCTTCTAGAAATGCTGAAATTATAGCTTTTTTTCATCTTCTAGTCTGTTTTTATTATGTTTTCGAAACTTATCATCCTTTATCCCATAGCAGAAAAATTTATAGAAAATCATGCTTTTTTGTTTTATATAATACTCACTAAGTTCGTGGCTGTGTCATATTCTTTCATACTTTCTGAAATTAATTTTTTATCAAAAAAAGTCGCCTTTAGGTGTTGATGTTTAGCCTAAATTTTTACGCAGTTTCAGGTAAGCAGTTTTCCCTGACCCTGACTACGGATAAATATTCCTATTATATACCTGACCGCTACCAAGCTTTTATGATATATTTTCCCATACATCTTGTTTTACCGAAAGTAACTATACGTTTTATCACAATTGAAACTTCTAACAGCCTAACCTTGAATTAATACAACAGTTTTTTCTAATATTCTATTACGAATTCTTGTACTACAAGATTCATTTCTACTCCCCGCGAACCTTTAATTAGAATTACATCATTATCCTGAATAATACTAGCTAAATCACTTTTCAAGTGATTAGAACTATTGAAATGCATACCTCTTATGTTTCCTGGTAGAAGCTTATCCAATTCTAACATAAATTTGCCAACCGTATAAACTTTATCCACGCTATATTCTATAATAGACTTAAGCAAATTTTTGTGAAACATTACGCTTTCACTACCAAGCTCTAACATATCACCAAGTAGTGCCACTTTCCTTTGATTAGAATATGTACCTAAAGTTCTTATTGCAGCTTCCATTGAAGTAGGACTAGCGTTATAGGAATCATCAATTAAATATACATATTTTTCATTATATTTAGCTTTATGAACACTGCCTCTACCTTTGGTTACACTAAAATTCTCAAGTGCAAGTAGTAATTTTGATAAATCAAGTCCAAGGACTTGTACAACTGCTATAACAGCCAATGCAGAATACGCAAAATGTTCACCTCTCAAGCATAAATTACAGTTTATAATTTGATCGTTATTCAGTCTAATTTTTAAAACTAATCCATGAACATCTAGATTTCCAGCGCACAACTCTGATTTATTACATAATCGTCTGATACGCTCGTTTACGATTGGACTTCCTATATTCCAGTATCTAGGCGCTGGAATGAAGACAGAAGATTCATTATTTTCTATTATATCTAGTAAACAAACTGTAGCATTTTTATCTTTACCGAAGCTTACTATATTTCTATTAGCATGTGATAAAAGATAATTATAATATTTACTATCTTTGTTCAAAACTAAAGTGCCTTTAGTTTTCATACCATGCAGAACTTCCAATTTTGCTTGAGCAATATCAAATAGCGACGAAAAATTCTCAACATGCGCAGGTTCCACATTAGTAATAATTGCAATATCAGGATTACTAATCTTCGATAACTTCTTTATTTCACCAACTTTATTCATTGCCATTTCAAGAATTAAGTACTGGCAATTTTCTGGAGCTCTTAAAACTGTTAGGGGTAGTCCTATATTATTGTTTAAATTACCTTCTGTTACATAAGATACTCCATATTGCGATAGAACGATATGTAACATGTCCTTTGTAGTAGTTTTCCCAATACTGCCTGTAATCGCAATAATCTTAGCATTAGCAAGAACGTTTCTAACGTAATACGATGCCATGTCGTGCAAAGCTTTAAAGGTATCTTGCACAATAATCAAAGGAAAATTCTTATATTTATTCTTGCTTACTATTGCAACTGTTGCTCCTTTTAAAAAGGCATCATGTAGAAAATCGTGTCCATCAAAATTTTTCCCCTTGAGAGCAATAAATATATCACCTTTTTTTATACTTCTTGTATCTATTGAAATATTTGAGCTATGCATCCAATTACAACTACTCTCCTCTCTTCCATTAGTAGCATCGATAATATTGCTTGCATTCCACTTGAACATAATTTTACGTTAAAAGTAAATTAAACAATAAAAATAGCTAAGATGCTAAATATTTTTTAGCATGTGTATAAATAATGATTGCAATCCCTATAATTTCACCTTACTCTAAATATAGGAGTTTAAGTGTTTTTATCTATAGTTAAAGTGTGTTATAACATTTAGTTGTAAAAAATGCTTTAGGAATATATATGGTAGAATCAATCTGGAATAAAGTAGGCAAGTTAGTTAAAAAAGCAATAAAAATTATAAAAAACATGTCTATTCTTCCGCTTAAAGTGCTTATTTACCCTATGAAGAAGCCAAGTGCCTCAATGAATGAAATGCAACATGATGCTAAAGTTTCATTAAAGAAAACTGCTGGTGTAAATGTACCTAAAGAAGAAAAGAAATATAGACCGTCTATAGGAACCACGGAAGCTAGTAAGAACCTTGGTGTACAAGTAATAAAACAAGGGAAAGGGTTAGTAATTTTTCTTGCTTCAAGGACTTTGATTGGAGATATATCCTGTTTAACTGAAAAACAGCTAAATAAAATAGAAGAGATAAACAGTAGATACTCAAGCGTGCATATGGATAAAGAAAACAATAGAATTATGATTACAGTCGATGTTGAGGAAATCATCAGTAGTATTAGAAGTAATTCTAAATACAGGGAAAAGAGCCAAGGGGAAGTAAAACAGCTTGTTATTGATAAAATCTACGATGAAGCTGATCGTACTCTCAAAGGCATGGCAAGAGTCGCTGGTGGAGAGTTTGTAACTCACACAGACAAGAAATTACTATATGGTATTGGGGAAATGTTATATCAAAAAAGTAATAAATGGTTATCAAAAGCTATAAGCTATACAGAAAAGTCACCACGACAATCATTAGAAGTTATTGCAAATATAGATTTTAATATCACTGATCCTAACAATTTTCCTTATGGTAAGAAGGAAGGCATGTTTCCTATAAAATTACCACAAAGTATCGGAAAACAAGCAAGAAAATTTGGAATTAAAAGAGTTGAAAGTAATCTTTCGAATCTTGAAGGTGTTTCTTCTAGTAAGATAAGAGAACCATCTTTTATATTTAATAAGGAAAAAGAAGGAAAAGGCCGTTCTTAAAATATGAACAACAAAGGTTATGATAGCAATAATATTTTTGCCAAAATATTAAGGGGTGAGTTACCTTGCGAGAAAGTGTATGAAGATGAGGGTGTATTAGCATTTTATGATAAGTATCCTGATGCACCAGTTCATATTTTAGTCGTACCAAAAAATCAATATATTTCATACGATGACTTCATACTAAAAGCTTCTGCAGAGGAGATAGTATGGTTCTTTAAAATTGTAAGAAAGGTAACATACAAATATAATTTAGAAAAAACAGGATACAGGTTAGTTACTAACTACGGTGAAAATGGAGAGCAAGTTGTGCCACATTTTCATGTACATATTTTAGGTGGTAAGAGACTAGGGAAGCATGTAAATTTATAGTGTTGCTTTTTCTATATGTTTTGTTAAATGAGTGAATATTTAACTATAGTAATTTTTATTTGTGTGTCAATGGTAGTATCCCTTGCCTTAGGTGTATTACCTATATTTCTTGCCGTAAGCAATCCGGATAGTGAAAAGCTTTCTACATATGAGTGTGGTTTCAATCCTTTATCAAGAACAAGAAAAATTTTTAACATCAAATTTTACTTAGTTTCAATATTATTTATAATATTTGATTTAGAAGTTATCTTTCTTTTCCCCTGGGCTGTTTCCCTATCCAAAATAAGTTATTGTGGATTTTGGTCTATGATGATATTTCTTTCAATTCTTACTGTAGGCTTTATCTATGAGTGGTGTAAAGGCGTATTAGAATGGGAGTAAGTTTATGAAAAGTCAAATTTTATCTAATAACTATTATAGTTCTTATAAAAAAGAAGGATTTCTTATTACTAAATTTGGTAATTTAGTAGATTATGTAATTAATTGGGCAAGATCTGGTTCATTATGGCCGATGACATTTGGTCTTGCATGCTGTGCAGTGGAAATGATGCACACTGCATCCAGCCGTTACGATCTTGATAGATACGGCATAATGTTTCGTGCAAGTCCAAGACAAGCGGACGTTATGATTGTTGCTGGAACATTAACCAATAAAATGGCAGCAGCATTGCGCAAAGTATATGATCAAATGGCAGATCCAAAATACGTTGTTTCTATGGGAAGTTGTGCAAATGGTGGTGGGTATTATCACTACTCTTATTCAGTGGTTCGTGGTTGTGATAAAATTGTGCCAGTTGATATATACGTTCCTGGATGCCCACCAACCGCTGAGGCGCTGCTATATGGAATGCTATGCCTACAAAACAAAATAAAAAGAACCCAGAATATATAGAATGAATAAAACTGCAAAATATATACAAAAAAAGACCAAATGTAAATGTATTCAACAAGATGATGGTACTATTATAATATATTCAGCCTTAGACGATATTGAGAATCACTTGCTTTTCTTGCGTGATGATGAAAAATGCAGATTTGAATTATTAATTGATATTTTCGGAGTTGACTATCCAGACAGAGAAAAGCGTTTTGAATTAATATATAACTTACTTAGTGTCGTATACAATATCAGGTTACATATAAAACTTCAATTAGATGAGAGTGACACTCCTCCAAGTATAGCACAGATATTTAGCACAGCTTCTTGGTTTGAGCGTGAAGTGTTCGATATGTATGGAGTAGAATTCTCTGATCATCCTGATTTGCGTAGGATTCTAACGGATTATGGATTTAAAGGTCACCCTATGTTAAAAGATTTCCCTCTTACTGGTTACGAAGAAGTGAAGTATGATATAGAAGCAAAAAAGGTTGTATATAATCCTATAGATTTACCGCAAGATTTTCGTATACTTAATAGCTTATCTCCTTGGGAAGGCAAAGCCGCAAAAACAGATACAAAAGAATAGAAAATGGCAACACAAAGAAAAAAAATATCTCTGATCGGTGCAGGAAATATTGGAGGAACTCTTGCTCATATGATTGCACTCAGAGAGCTTGGCAATGTTGTTCTATTTGATATTAGTGATGGAGTACCACAAGGTAAAGCGCTAGATATTGCAGAGTCATCTCCTATTGACAGGCTTAATGTCAGCATTATCGGTACAAATAGGTACGAAGATATAAAAAACTCCGATGCGATTATAATAACTGCTGGCGTTGCAAGAAAACCTGGAATGAACAGAGATGATCTTCTCCAACCTAACGCTAAAGTAATGAAAGAGGCTGGTGAAAACATTAAAAAATATTCTCCAAATGCGTTTGTAATAGTGGTTACTAACCCTTTGGATGCCATGGTTTCAGTGGTGCACAAGTATTCTGGCCTTTCAACTAATATGATTGTCGGAATGGCAGGAGTGCTTGATTCTGCCCGTTTTTGTTATTTTCTTGCAAGAGAACTAGATATTTCCATTGAGGATGTATCTGCTTTTGTGCTTGGAGGACATGGTGACACTATGGTACCTCTAATCAATTGCGCTTCAGTTGCTGGTATTCCTCTTACCCAAATTATCGATATGGGCCTCATTACACAGGAAAAAGTTGATGAAATAGTTAAACGCACTCGCAATGGCGGCAAAGAAATAGTCGATTTACTTAAGTCTGGATCCGCGTATTACTCTGCTGCATCTTCAGTTATATGCATGCTAGAATCATATCTAAAAGATAGAAGACGTATATTACCATGTGCTGCCTATCTTAATGGTGAATATGGTGCAGAGGGCTTATTTGTTGGTGTTCCTATAATTATTGGAAAAAATGGGATCGAAAAAGTCTTAGAAATTAAGATGAACAGTAATGAACAAGAAATGTTCAATAAATCTGTGAATGCAATAAAAGAACTGATGAAATCTTTAGCTTCGTAAGCAGATCAATAATTTATAGATTTTTCTTCTCAGGGTTAAGTTTCACAAACAGCCTAGAAAAGTTATTTGTAGTTATTTCTGCTACTTTATTAGGTGATTCATTCCATAACTCCGCTAGACAATTTATAATATATTTTATCATTGCTGGCTCATTTTTTTTCCCTCTATAAGGCTCAGGTGACAAATATGGAGCATCAGTTTCAACTAAAACAAGTCCACGTAGCACATTTTGTGCAATTTTTCTGAGTGAATTAGCACTTTTAAAAGTAATAATTCCAGAAAATGAAATGTACAATCCCAAATCCATAGCTTGGTAAGCAAGCTCCTTAGAGGAAGCAAAACAGTGCACTACTCCACTAAAAGCACCAATTTTCATTTCTGATTTTAACATATCAATCATCTCACAATCAGCATTTCTAGTATGAATAACTAAAGGTAACCCTGTTATCCTTGCCGCCTCTATGTGCGATGCAAAGCTTTTTCTCTGATTATTTTTATTATCAAGCTCATAAAAATCTAACCCAGTTTCACCGATGCTAATTATCTTTTGATTCTTAGCAAATTCAACTAATTCATCAACATGTATAAATTCGCCGTTCCCTACAGTAGCATCAAGCGGATGTACACCAACAGAGGAGTAAATCTGATTATAGGATAAGGAAATTTTTAGTAGTTTAGGAATATCATCAATGCTGGTACATATGTTATGTAAAATTTTTACACCACTTTGCTTTGCCCTTGAAATCACTTTTGGTATTTCATTATCTTGGAAATAAATCAAATGGCAATGAGAATCTATTATCACGAGTGCATATAAATGTTACTCAATAATAGGGATTTTTATTTGAAAAGAAAACTCTTCTATTACAGTTTTATAAACTTCTTTTTTAAAAGGTATAACATTGGCTACTAAATCATCCACATTTTGCCAATACCACTCTTTAAACTCTGAATGATCAGTATAGTTAATATTAATATCCTTATCTTCTCCATAAAATTTCATTAAAAACCATTTTTGCTTTTGACCGAAATATCTTCCGTCCCAACAAATTGGTATGAATTTCTCAGGCAAATTATAATATATCCAACCCTTATTTTTAGCTACAATCTTTACTTTATCAGTACCAACCTCTTCTAGCAACTCACGCAATGCTGCCTGCTCTAACTCTTCACCATCATTAATCCCTCCTTGTGGCATCTGCCAGTAAAAGTCACTTTCAAAGCGTTTTCCGACAAAAACGTGCCCTTGTTTATTCAATAGCATTATACCAACACAAGAACGATACCTATCTTTCTGCTTAATCACGAGTATGCTTTATTAAATAATTTATTATAATCTTAACTAACTTAGTTATATTATTAAATTTTTCAATAATTCTTTTTAAAACTTCCTTTGCACTCAAATTCGAATTATCAATTTTAAGTGAACCTTCAGGCATAAATAACCTTTTTTCTTTAATCATTTTTATAGCAAAACCTGAACCCAATGATTTTATTTACCTTATACTCCTCTTTTAGTTCAACACACTTTATTAGTCCTTTATTACTGCGATGTAATACTACAGAAAAAATTTCTATACCCATTTCTACCTAAATTTACCATTAAGCTGTATATTTTCTGGCTATAGGGGAATCAGCATCTATCAGCTCATTTACAAATATATATAGTACTTTGGTTTTATATGATATTTCAACAGTATCACTAATATATCTTCTTCAGCTGTAAAAATTTACCATAAGTTATCAAAAACTTCAACACTTAGTAATTTAGCAATCTCAAATTCAATGTTATTAGACGAGTTATTACATAATATCGCTGAATCAGTAATCTTACACAGTTCTTTTATAGTAAGCTTATCACTACTGAAAAGCCAATTAAATAAGAGCCTAGCTTATAATAAACACAATGTTAGAGAAACTACCTTTATAATATATATAAAAGTATATGTATTGTATATACTATTACATCAAAATAGTTCATTTTTAGGAATTTTAGTGTATTATCGTAGGTAAATATATAATTTTGAGGTAGATAAATAATATAATGAATAATAGTATATCCAGTGATACAGAATCAATAAAGAATACAATTGTAAGTGTCATAAGTCAGAATAAAGGTCATGATATAACTACTCTTAATGTACAAAATAAAACTGTTATTGCAAAATATATGATTATTGCATCTGGAAACTCAAACTACCACGTTAAAGCATTAGCTGAGCACATAATAAGAAGCCTCAAACCACATGATAAAATAGACGTAGAAGGTATGAATAAAGGTAATTGGGTAGTTGTAAATTTTCAAGATATAATGGTTCATATATTCAAGCCAGAAGTAAGAGAATACTATAAAATAGAAGAGTTATGGAATTAATTGAGTAAGCATCTAAGTAGTTAATGTACAACTATATAAGTATAGTATCTTTACGGTTAACTCCCCAAGAAGAGAGTTTGTCACCTCAGCGCCTTGATACAGAAAGCTTAGTTATAGATGAACATATTATATAACTTTTTTGATAAAATTGTATGAGAAACTGGATTTTAGCATCACATATTGGGATGACACCATTATCAATGACTCTAATAATAATGTTCACATATAAAGAATAGTACACTAGGAAAATTATGGAGCACAAATCAGAATTCTTAGATTTTATCCGAGAGAGAGGATATTTATACCAATGTACAAACATTGAAGGGTTAGATCAACTATTATCGCAGAATAATTACATAGTCGCATATATTGGGTTTGATTGCACAGCACCTAGTTTACATGTTGGTCATCTAATTCAAGTTATGATGCTGCGTCACTTACAAAAATTTAGTTATAAGCCGATAATTTTGCTTGGGGGTGGCACAACAAAAATTGGCGATCCATCTTTTAAAGACAAGAAGAGAAGCATCTTACCCATAGAGAACATTAAGCAAAATACATCTGATATAAGAAAGATATTAGAAAAAATGGTGTCTTTTAACGACAGCAAGACTGGTGCAGTGATCGTAAATAACGCAGATTGGTTAGATAGCATAAAGTACATAGACTTTTTATGTGACATAGGAGCATATTTTTCTGTAAATCGTATGCTAAATTTTGACAGTATAAGAATTAGGCTTGATAAAGAGCAAAATCTAAGTTTTTCAGAGTTTAATTACATGCTACTGCAAGCCTATGATTTTGTTGAATTGAATAAAAAATACAACTGTCGTCTGCAGATTGGGGGATCGGATCAGTGGGGAAATATAGTAAATGGAATTGAACTTGGCAAAAAATTAAACCTACCTGAGTTGTTTGGTCTTACCACTCCTCTTCTACTAAATTCTCAAGGAGTAAAAATGGGCAAAACAAAAAGTGGAGCAGTATGGCTTGATGATAATATGCTAAAACCTTATGACTATTGGCAATATTTTCGCAATGTTGATGATCAAGATATAGGACGTTTTTTGAGATTGCTCACTGATATACCAATTGATGAGATTAAAAAATTAGAATCTTTGAAGGGTAAGGAAATAAACGAAGCAAAAAAAGTTTTGGCAACGGAAGCTGTAAAAATATGCCATGGTGAAAAAGAAGCAGAACTTGCACAATATGCTTCAGTCTCTGCCTTTGAAAATGGAAACAGTTCACTACTTTCTGAATATACCATAACAAAAGAACAGGTTGCAAATGGCATATCCTTAGTAGATCTACTGAACAACACCAGTCTTGAACCTTCAAAAGGTGCTGCAAAGCGTTTAATACAGGGCAATGGATGCAAAATTAATGACCATACTATTAATGATATTAACTATATGATAAATTCTGAAAACTTCAAAAGTCAGTCATTCATTAAACTATCCGCAGGAAGGAAACGTCATATTAAGATTATAGTAAATAAAGTTAAAAAATAAATTTCATACAAATGAGAAATTATGTATAAAAACAACTGAGAGAATACTAGAAAGTAAAATTTG
This sequence comes from Wolbachia endosymbiont of Onchocerca ochengi, assembly GCF_000306885.1. Classification (GTDB taxonomy): domain Bacteria; phylum Pseudomonadota; class Alphaproteobacteria; order Rickettsiales; family Anaplasmataceae; genus Wolbachia. Next base: position 687,302 of record NC_018267.1, on the reverse strand, counting down.
TTATGCATAACTCCAAGCAAAAATGCGAGAGTCAATGTTTTTGTATTAATCAAGTAGGATATTTAGCTCATGCAGAAAAAAATTTCAGAGTTATTTGGTATATAACTTCAGGCTATTTTGCTGAGCATACAAAAAATATATTTAAACTCAGTAAACTATAGGAGAAAGCGGTTATTTCTAAAATGGAAATAACTGTGCTTTTAATGGTAAAAGTTATCTTACACAATTTTGCAATTTAGATACAATTTCATCTGTTAGTGATAAAGTAAATTCCCAGAAAGCAAAAACATTAGAGTATGTTCTACAAAAGTTTTGAAGAGGTGCATCATTAAAAGGTTCGCATTAGATAGCAAACTACTGAAGAGCGGTAACAAGTTCGATGGATATTATTTTAATGAGCTAACTAAAAAGATTGGAGAAGTGCAAGCTTCATAGTATAGATTTTATAAAAATTACAGATATTTATGCCAAATGCTTCTGCCAATTGCAGTTTGACTTCAGAAATAACAAAACAGTTCTACTCAAAAGTATAAAATAAATTATATTGAATGATTAATAAGTTAGCCATTAAAGCTAATATATTCAAAAGTTAGTCATGAAAAGCCATTTGTAGATTTTACTACATGAACTCCTAACGGCAAGATTTTAAAAAATGGCGTAAATATTTTTTAAAATTATTTAACTGAAGTGGAATTAAGTTAAACTATATTATTTAGATATATCTAAACTGTGCTAAGCTATAAACAAAAAGACAAGCGTTAAAAAAATATGAATGTAAAACCTGGTTGTCAAGTTGAACGCATTTTTACTATTTAATGACTAAAAATTACTCAAAGAGCCAGAAGAATCAATGTTAAAGTCACTAAAATTCTAGCTAAAAAGAAATCTACAAGATACCGGATCATTCAAAGATCAGCTGATAAATCCGACTTTAGAAACTAATTAAAAGCAAACAAAGACAAAACTGACAACAAAAAGAAATGGCCATGTTGAAGTCGTGGCAGATTAGCTTTTGAAGCGAAAGGCAAACTTTCTCTCTACTTTTTCTGGGTAAGATCAAGTATAGGTACACCAGCGTTTCAGTTATCTGAGTACTAAAACACCAACGTCAAGTTAGTGAATTTGAAGTTATTTATTTCTTAAGAAATAGAAAAACCTTATATTACAGCTACTAAAACTAGAAAAGTCAAACATTGCCTCTGGGAGATCTAAAATAACGGCTCTACAACATTTTATTTTTCTCTGACCTAAATGTTCTTTCTATATTTTTTTTTGAGAGCCTTTGTAAGTCCTTTTTACTAACATTTTTTAGAGACTTAACCTTATACCTTTTTGAGTTCTATCTGATATCTTTTAATCTCATTTAGTATCTATTAAAACAACTGTTTTTTGCACCTGAAATATGAAGTTTAGCAGTGCGCTCAATTAATATTCTATCTTTCACATTTTTTAATTTCTCCTAATATCAATTTTTCTGTTAGCTCTTTAATAGATTCATTTTTTATTTCAACTAGTCCATTTAAAACATTCTAATACTTCCTTGTTAAAGGTTATTTTGCTTTTAAAGCTTACGTAAGTTTTACCAAAGTCTCTATTAAAAAGGTTATACAACATTTTTCTGAATTTTTTAACAAAGGAAGTCGCTAATATATAAGATCACTATTTAGTGCTACACATCAACTCAGTATATAAATCTTTAACTAGGGCTTCAGCACATTCTCTCTGAATGATTATACTGATTTTGATTTCAGATGCTGTGATAGCAAGTACTTCTATGTTTTTTTCACTCAAGACCTCGAGTATACGATGCATTACTTCAGCATTAGACATAACACCAATACCAATTATTGAAATTCTAGCTATATTACTGTTTATAACATGATTCTCATTTTTGCTCAGTAATTTTTTCATTAAATCGATATCAAACTCAGGAATCACAAAACCTGACCCGTGTATCATATTAATTTTCATGTTTGTCCTTACCATATCCTTTAAAATATGTAAGGTACTTGCAAGATTAGCAAAAGTCACAAGGACTTCATTAGTACTACAAGTTATTCCAGTAATTGTATACCTCTCCAGCACATCTTTTTCATGCAGTACCACAGTCCCTTCTACCTTTTTAAAAGTAGATAGCACTTGTATTTTAATATTATGTTTCATTGCAAGCTGTACTGAACGATTATGCAGTATTTTAGCACCAGATAACGACATCTCCAACATTTCATCGTAAGAAACAAACTTAAGCTTATGTGCCTTTGGAACAATTTTTGGATTAGCTGTATATATTCCATCGATATCAGTAAAAATCTCACAAACCTTAACATTAAAAGCTACTGCGAGGGCAACTGCTGATATATCAGAGCCTCCTCTGCCAAAAGTAGTGATTCTATTACCATGTATGCCCTGAAAACCAGCAATAATTGCGACAGTGTAACCTTCAGCAAAAGATCTTTTCAAAAGATCGATCTTTATTGTTTTTATTTTAGACTCAGAATGAAAATCATCAGTCATGATTGGTAACTGCCAAGCAAGCCAAGATTTAGCGTTCACTCCAATAGATTGAAGAGTGATTGCTAATAGGCCACAAGAAATCTGTTCTCCTGCCGAAAGTAGAACATCATATTCTGATAGTTCTCCTCTGCAGCTTAAATTTGAGATTTGTCTAGCCTGAAAGACCATTTGGTCAGTCAATCCTGCAACAGCAGAAACAACAACGACTACATTGCAACCTTTCTCAACATCTTTTTTTATTAAGTTTGCAACTCGATTTAAGTCAGTTAATGAAGTCCCACCAAATTTTTTTATGATTATATTGTCCATGGCTACAATATAACTTTCCTCTGGAGAAAAATATAGTTCTTATAGGAAAAATTTATGATAAGAACAATTCTTAAAGACCACTTAGAAAAAAAAGAGATCAATGAAATAGTTGACTAATCTAGAAATATGAATTTATAACTAGTAAACTTGGGGTGTAGTGTATTATAGTATAGACTACCTTATATAAAAAGAGTTTAAGTAAGAATAAATATCGCACTTTAAAGTAATTATTTTTGATGTTTGATATTCAGAAGGAGAATATAGCAAACTCTAATATTGTTTAGTATTGAAGTACTGAGGAAAAGTTCAATACACAATACCATAAATTATCGTTGGAATATCATTCAGGTAAAAATCAAAACAATAAAGAAGTAGAGCAGAAATTTAAGATTACTTTATCAAATAATCTTATTCTTAAAGAATTCATAATAAAACCGTTGGAAAACGATCCTGATAAAAAATACTTTAGTAAAAGAGTTATGTGGTAAATTATTCAATCATGATTACAAGGAATTACAAAACATCTAGACAACGAAAGAGCAAAAGTAAATGCCTTTAATAAGCAGCAGTCAATTAATAGTTATATACTTGCTCCAAGTATTCTGCTTACTTCCTTTTAGGAAGGATTCTGTTATTCTCCTTATCTACTAAATTTTTTATAAGCAATGGTGTTAATTATAATCTACCCATAGCAGTATAGTTTTCTGCTTTCTCATCAGCAAGTTTCGTTTTGAATTCAATTATTAAGAGCATTTATGTTTAAAACAGAAAAATTTTAACCAGGCTAATTGGCTTTTATTATTAGTTAACTTTGATCAAGAATGCAAAAATTTTTTGAAAAGTGATAAAACTAGTGGCTAAAAAATTCAATTATCTTAGGCAAAGTAATTTTACATCTTTAATGTTTTATGATGTGAGATTAAATTTAGCTATTAATGGTTTTTATTTCACCAGCTCCACTTTAGGTATCTAAGTTGCTACTTTTTATTGTCATTCACACTTTTAGTTGTTGTTTTACCTTGTTTTAAGGAGATGCAGTTAATTACATTCTCAAAAAGACAGCTGTAAATTTAATTGAGAAACAGTTTCAAGGTAGTAATTTACTTGTAAAAGCTGATAAAAATTTATCAAATAGTATCTACTATAAGAAATAGAGCTTATTTTCTAAGCTGTAAATTATCGCTTACATAAAATTATAGAAGTTCTCCATAGCAAAATCTCTGGCCAAAAATAATGAACCACAAATTAATATGGTTTTAATATTTTGAACAGAAGCTTTTAGTATGTGATTTAATATAGCATCACTAATTGACTCACATTCGATAGCATTTATTCCTATATTATTGGCTTTTTCTCTAATTAAACCCGTACTTACTGCTTTAGGTTCAGATTTTACACAAACCACACATAATAGTTTAATATATGGTTTTAAATATTCTAAAAACTCTTCCACACTTCTATTACGCGTAATACCGAAAATTACATAGATACCTTCAGCAAAATTATCTTTTATCCACTCAGCTAATACTCTTGCACCATCGTTATTGTGTGCACCATCTAAAAATAATTGCCAATCTCCCGGTAATAAAGAAACTAAATTGCCTTCTCTTATAAGCTCTAGTCGTCCAGGCCAATAGGTGTGTTGCAGCCCTAAAGTAATATCCTCCTTCCCAATATTAAGCCCGTACTTTCCACTCAAAATGCTACATGCTGCAATAGCATTTCCTGCATTAATTATTTGATGGTTACCATTTAAAGATGGCAAAGGAAATTTTACTGATTGAATAGTTGATTGAAAAATCATTTTGCTATTCTGTTTTTTACAACTCCACTCAAAGCCACCTCTAAACAAAGGTGATCTACTGTTTATTGCACAACGTTCTAGCGTATTCATTATCGATTTCTCCTGTGGGGCTATTACACAAGGAACATCACGTTTCATTATTCCAGCTTTTTCACCTGCTATGATCTCTAAAGTAGGACCAAGGTATTCTGTATGATCAAGTGCAATGGAAGTAATGATCGTTAAAATTGGATTATTTATAACATTTGTTGCATCTAGTCTTCCACCCATGCCTACCTCAATTAAAGTAATATCGGCTTCATGGCGAGAAAAGACTAAAAAAGCTGCAATAGTTATAGCTTCAAACAAAGTGATAGATTGATCTGCAATTACACTGCGACACTCTTCTAATAAATCATGTAATTCATTGTCGTCAATATAACTACCTGCAACAACTATCCTTTCATTAAAATTTACTAAATGCGGAGAAGTGTATGCATGTACCTTATACCTTGCTGCTTGCAGCATGTACCTTATAAAGGATAATGTTGAACCTTTCCCATTAGTTCCAGCTATATGAATTACTGGAGGCATTTTTTTCTCAGGGTTTCCTAACTTATTTAGGAAACTTTTTATGCGCTCAAGAGTAAAATCTCTTGTTCTGCTACCAAGCGGCTTAGGCCAATGAGGCATGTATATCATATAGATTGTTATTGCATTTTAATTCACTTGTAACACTTATTATAACATATGTATCAATTTTCTCACTGAATTAGCGTTGATTAATAGAAATACTTATACCATTTATTACACATCAATTATTAATAAGGAATTGTCATCCTTAGTAACTTTAAAATCAGTATTCACAAATTCTTTGTTGCTGTAAGAAAACCTTCTACTAATCAAACAAATTTTATCATCAACTACTCAGCTAATTAGAGTCATCTCGCTATTACTCATGTACTTATACAAGATTTTAATGCACAAACTCGTAAGATACATTTCATATTCTATAAAAAAACTTTCTCTTTTTTTAAGTAATCAAAGTCGAATGTTTCCCCATAACAAATTGGGATATTTTTTGGGGTTAACATTATTTCGAATGATCTCCTGAAGTTTTTTATATACTTATTCTCGATTTTTTTATTTCTCTCCATAAATATGCTACCACTGTTGCTTTATAAAATACACAAAAATTTTATGATCTACATAGTTAATGTAGCTCTTAAAGAAATGATAGTGGAAATAATAATGATTAAAATTTTAGTAAAATTTACAAAATATATTTATTGATTATGACACTTAGGACATAAAATTTAACAAAGGTTAGATATAGTTAATTTTATTAGTAATTATAAATATATCTATAGACACGACTTATAAAAACTAGTTATACTTCATGAGAATCTGTTCTATATGTTATTAGTTGAGTTAAGTTTCCCGAGCGATAATTTTTAGTCAAGGGAATTACCTCTATTGATTTTATTAGAGTTAATATGTGATACCCACCTTAACTTCAGGTCTCAGGAATCTACTAAGACTGACAATAGATACGGATTCTACTCAGTTAGTTAGATTTATGCTCTACCAACACAAAGAACAAGATATTTTTCTCTGTTCACCTAGTAATATATTTCAGGTTGTAATCAATGTTGAGAAGTATCCTGATTTTATTCCCTGGTGCAAAGCTGTTTACATAAAAAAAAAAATCATAACCAGATGGTTGTAGATTTATTAGCAGCTTTTCATCATATCAAAGGCAGTTATACATCAGAAGTAACTTTTCTTTCTCCAAGCAAAACAAATGAAGGTTGGGTAAAAGCTGTATCATCAAATGGAATATTTAAATGTTTATACAACGAGTGGAAATTTATTTTTATAGATGAAAATAAAACCGTGGTGAATTTTTATATAGAATTTGAGTTCAATTCTAGCTTACTTTCAACTTTGTTAAACTCAGTATATAAATATACACAAAGCAAAATAATTGCTGCATTCAAAGATAGAGTTAAAAGCCTTGCTAACTAAAAGTTAGCTTGACATTATTTATGTAAACGTATAGTTTTTTAGTCAATTAATATTTATACTGCAATGATCTTTAGGCTGATGTTTTTTGCATTAATTTTCATAAGTATTAATTCTTATACGGTTGTTAAGGAAGGCTTATCCGATGATCAGTATACTCAAAAAACTAGTGAGATAACACCAAAGGAGCTGCTATCACCTTTAGCTGACGATAAATTATTAGGAGATCCAAAGGCACCAATTCTAATGATTGAATATGCTTCACTTACTTGCTATCACTGTTATCTTTTCCATAAAGAAGTTTTCCCCAAAATTAAAAAGAAATACATAGATACAGGAAAAATGTTATATATATTTCGTCATTTCCCTATGGATTATAGGGGATTAAAAGCTGCAATGCTAAGCCATTGTTACGAAAGAACAGAAGACTATTTTAACTTTAATAAAGCTGTTTTTAATTTAATAGATTCATGGAACTACTCTAATTTAAGTGACTTAACTGTATTACAAAAAGTTGCTGCACTAAGTAATTTAAAGCAAAGCACATTCAATCAATGCATCAATGATAGGAAAATAATGGATAAAGTCATAAACGATAAGTCACTAGCAATTAATAAACTCGGCGTCACAGGTACTCCAATATTTTTTATCAAGCTTAACAACGATAAATCATATGTAGAACATAACAAAATTAAACATGAAGGGTATAAAACACTAGAGTACTTAGCTAACATAATAGATGACTATGTGAAAAAGCCATAGTGAAACAATACCACTGTAGCTTATCACATAAAAGATTACTATGCTGTATTGTCGCTTTTCATCACTGCTTGCTGTTTTTTGCGCTCAAACTCTCTTTTTTTACTGTGCCAGGCATAGTAATACATAGCAATTTTATTTTCTATTAACATTATAGTTCCATCATAAAATTGAACCATATCCATAACTTTCTTCTGAGCTTCATCAAAACGTTCCCTATATTTCTCACGATAAGCTGGGTTATGCAGTAATGCAACCCCTTCGTCTTTATTGGATTTTTTATTTAACGATTCAACTTCACCAGCAATATTATAAGACATATACCCCTCTAATTGATATAAAAATTATCTTTTAATAAAAGAGAAATGCGTGTAAGCAGCCCCTTCAATTCTAGTGTACAACAATTGACCAACTGTTATACTAGTTAATTATAATATTATATATAATAATTTTTGTCACTTAAAATTTTACGCTGTAAAATAGTAACTTAAGGTAAATGTTTTACTATCTCAAGTTGTATATGTATTTTACGTAAGTCAAATTTTTAGTACGAAATATGACACGTAATAACTCCAGCACTAAATCATCATACATAAGAGACTTATTTGTAAAGGAATGCAAAAAAATAGAGGAGCATTGTATACTTAAAAGTAAGAAACATATTCAAATTAGCGCTGAAGAAGGAAAGTTACTTAGTTTATTTATAAAAATTCACAAAGTAAGAAGTATCGTTGAAATCGGCACGTTATACGGTTACTCATCGATTTGTATGGCAAAAGCTATGCCTGAGCACGGCCATGTATACACGGTAGAGAATAACCACAAACACTCAAGTATAGCAAGAAAAAATTTTAGTGCTTTTAATCTGAATAATAAAATTACTTTAATAGAAGGCAGCGCATCGGAAAAATTGAACGAGTTATCAACACAAGCACCATTTGATATGATATTTATCGATGCTAACAAGAGTGATTATCCTAAATACTTAGATTGGGCAGAGCTACATATTAAACAAGATGGACTAATCGTTGCTGATAATACTCTATTGTTTAACACGGTATTTTTGAAATCACCTCCAAAAAAAGTATCAGAAAAATCATGGTATGCTATGAGAGAATTTAATTATCGTCTGTCAGACGAAAAAAAGTATTACTCTGTGTTAATTCCAACTGATGAAGGAATGACTGTAGCTTTAAAGCTGACGTAAGTTAGAAATCAAGATCTGCATAATGTTTAGGAGGAGTTAATCCAAGAACTCTCTCTAATAACATACCACGAAAACAAGGTCTCGATTTAACAATAGAGTACCATTCTTTTAAAATTTTACTTTTTTCCCATGGAAAACTATTTACATAATCCATCACAGAAATATGTGACGCTAAAGTAATATCGGCTAAAGTGAACTTATTAGTTGCAAGCCAAACATTTTTGCTAATTAAGTGTTCAATATATTCTATATGACAAGATAGGTTGTGCTTAGCTGCATGAAGAAACCTAGAGTCAGGACTACGGTTAGTTATCACTTTCTCATTTATGATGTACTTAGTAACCTCATTATAAAATTTATTGTCAAACCAGCTAATTAAAGCTCGTATTTTAGACTTAATAGCAGCAGAAAAATCCAACAGTTTAATACTGCTGTTATAAGTTTCTTCTAGGTATTCACAAATGGCATTGCTGTCTGCTATGGTAAAATTATTGTCTATAAGGACTGGTACTTGTCCAGTTGGGTTAATCTTCATAAATTCATTACGTTTTTCCCATGGATTTTCATATATTAAATCACAACTTAACTTTTTTTCTTTGAGTAGTGCTCTAACTTTTCGTGAAAATGGGCAAAGAGGAAAATAATATAAAATCATAAACTCCCCATTTTGCTGCCTCTCTTCTCTTCACTATTCCAGTGCAGTTCCGCTATCACATACTTAGATGATATAAATAAGCACTGAAATGACATAGATAGATATTGGATTAATAATCCTATGGTGACCTGCATAACAAACTAACCTTTTATTTACCTTAAAGTAGAACTGTAAAAAATTTAACACATTAAACTATAGGGCTAATATAGAATATAGCTTGCCAAATAAAAAAAAAAAGTATAATATTTTACAAGGTATGCAGGCAAAAACTCTGTAACTTGGTCAGATCAGGAATGAAGCAGCCATATCAGGATCTTTTTTGGGTTGCATACCTATTTCATTGTTTTTGGTTTAGTTAAAGGCTATGAATATAGCATTAAAATATCGTCCTGACAGCTTCAAAGACTTGATAGGTCAAGACGTATTAGTACGTATATTAAAAAACGCCTTTACTCTTAACAAAATCCCACAATCTATACTACTCTCTGGCAGTAGTGGAGTTGGTAAAACTACAACAGCAAGAATCATAGCCTTATGTTTAAATTGTTCTTTAGGACCAACTTTTGAACCTTGTGGATTATGTGAAAATTGTTTAGCAATAAAAAACTCAAATCATTCAGACGTGATTGAAATTGATGCAGCAAGTCATACTAGCATTGAAGATATTAAAGTGATATTAGAAAATATTTGTTACTTACCCATAAGTTCCAAATTCAAAATATATATTATAGATGAAGTACACATGTTATCGGGCAGTGCATTTAATGCATTACTTAAAACCTTAGAAGAGCCACCATCTAGTGTAAAATTTATTTTAGCAACTACAGAAATAAAAAAGATGCCAATAACTATTATTGCACGTTGTCAAAGGTTTGATTTGTATAAAATACCTGCTACTAAAATAGTAGGACGCTTGAATGACATTGCACAAAAAGAGAATTATTTAATTGAAAATAGAGCATTAGAGTTAATTGCACACCATTGTAGCAATTCAATGCGTAACGCCTTATTTCTGATGAATCAAGCGATGTTATATAGCAAAAATGGTTCAATATCTACTGAGGATGTAACAGAAATACTTGGTTTAGTAGATGAAGGTATTGTATTTGATTTAATGGAAGCAGTATTAGATAGCGATTTACGGAAGGCTTTATTGGTGTTTGACAAGGCAGCAAAGACAGCAAATCCACTTAGTATCTTCGAAAATCTGTTGCAAACAATCCAATTAATATGCCGTTTTTTGATTACAAAAGAGGTCGACAGTTCATTGCTAGAACATGGAAAAGATAGGATAAAAGACTTAAGTGCAAGGAAATCTCTAATATTTTTCTCGAGATTATGGAAGGTGTTGCTCAAGGGAATTCAAGCTATAAAAGTTTCGTCATGTAATGATATTGCCGCTGAAATGATGCTAATCAGCCTTTGTTATCTCTCTGATTTGCCTTCTCCTGAACAAGTGATCAAAAAAATTCTTGCGCAGAATACACGGCAAAGAGATATCTATAATATAGGAAATACACAACAAGAAAATTATGATTTTGATAAAATTCTGCAACTATTACGACAAGATAACCAAGTTTATCTTTACAAACAACTATGTAGCAATTTACAATTAGTAGATTGCAAGCCTGGATATTTAAGATTAAAGGCTGTATCTCAATTAGATAGTAACTTTTGTAATGATTTAAAAAATTACTTAGATCAGGTAACTCAACAACAATGGTTAGTTACAGTTGATGTAGGTTATATAAATAGAGAGATAAGTAACTTAAATCATGTACCTACAGTCAAAGGTATACTTGATACGTTTAAGGGTGCAAAGATAGTTAATATAGAGAGTAAGGAGTAAATTGTGGATTTTAGTCAAATAATGAAGCAAGCACAAGAAATGCAAAAGAAACTTATAGAAGCTCAAGAAAAATACGTTGGGAAAGAATTTCAAGGTATTTCTGGTGGTGGCAAAGTTTCTGTGTTAGTAGAAGTTGTAAAAATAGGTAGCTATAAAGCTAAGAAAATAAATATAGACTTAGAATTTATAAGAAATGAGGAGAAAGACATAGTAGAAGACTTAGTAGTAGCAGCGTTCAACGATGCCATTAAAAAAGCAGAAGCAGAGATGACGAATGCAACCTCTGATCTTGCAAGTATGATTGGTCTACCCTCTGGATTTAAGCTTCCTTTTTAAAGTTTTTTCGTATTACTGATTAAGTCTCTGATATTTCTAGTGTTACCATCGTTTTTATATAATGCACCTATCACATTATCATACAAAAGTAAGTGGTGCTACAGCAGTAAAAAATAATGCAAAGAGTCAAAAGAGAATACTTAGGATAAAAAGTTACATAATTTCATTTTCATTAACTAAATCTTTACCTTCCTCCAAAAATTAGTTTAAATGGCAAGCATTTTGTGTTATTAAGTTAGTACTTGACTTAACTTTAGCTTTTATTAAAATTGCTAAAGTGAAATTTTAATTTTTTTTTGACGAGGGTAACTATGCATTATAAAAAGTTTTTTTCAGCAACCGCTTTAGTAACGTTGCTAAGTTTATCAAACGCTGCTTTTTCAAATCCTGTTGGTCCAATAGCTGATGAAGAAACTAGTTGCTATATTCGCTTGCAGTACAACAGTGAGTTTTTACCTTTTAAAACAGAGATTGATGGTGTTACAGGTGCTAAAAAGAAGAATGCAGATACTAATGTCACTACTGACCTTTATAAAGCTTCTTTTATGGCTGGTGGTAGTGCTTTCGGTTATAAAATGGACGATATCAGGGTTGATATTGAAGGTCTTTACTCACAGCTAAGCAGGGATACATTTGAAACAGCTCCTGCTCCAGCAATTGCAGATAATCTCAATGCACTTTCAGGATTAGTTAACGTATATTATGATGTAGTAATTGAAGATATGCCTGTTATTCCATATGTTGGCATTGGTGTTGGTGCAGCATATCTCAGCAATCCTCTAGCAATAAAAGTTACAGGTGATAAGGAATATGGATTTGGTTTTGCTTACCAAGCAAAAGCTGGTGTCAGTTATGATGTAACTCCAGAAGTCAAACTTTTCGCTGGAGCTCGCTACTTTGGTTCTTATGGTGCTAAGTTTGATAAACCAGTTGTCGAAAGTGGTCAGCAACCTACCAAAGATGGAATCAAAGTTCTTTACAGCACTGTTGGCGCAGAAGCTGGATTGATGTTTAACTTCTAGCCTATTTTGTAACTCTTCTTTTTGTCCCGGTTTTGTTGTTCAAGTAGCTAGTGCTGGGACTTAGAAAAAAGAAACGTGAAATCCAGTGTTTTTGGACACTGGAACAACAGTATTTACTATATATACTATACTTCAGTTTGTATAGCATAACTAATAACTAATATTGAAGTCTACAAAGTTTCCAATCAGGCGCAAAGCAATAAGTTACATTTTTTTTAAAATAAAAACTTGAATTTTTGCTAAAAATCATCTATACTATATAGAGTTTTAGTTTATGTTGTTATGTTAATCCAAGCATTGAATTTATGTATTAACGGTAGCGCTAGTCTAATGCAATATATTGCTGAGGTACAAAAATTTCCTATGCTTTCCCAAGAAGAAGAAACGCGATTAGCAAAAAACTGGCACCAATACAAGAATATTTCTTCTGCTCATAAGCTAATTACTAGTCATTTAAACTTAGTAGTAAAAATTGCAATGAAGTTCAAAAATTATGGGCTACTACTGATGGACTTAATCATGGAAGGAAATATAGGTTTAATGCATGCAGTAAAAAAGTTTAATCCTAATTTAGGGTTCCGCTTTTCAACTTATGCGGTATGGTGGATTGAAGCTTCAATAAAAGACTTTATATTGAAGTCTTGGTCGTTTATAAAAATAGGCACAACGCAAGCACAAAGAAAGTTATTTTTTAGTTTGCGTAAAATAAAGAAAAGAATTTTACAATATACAAACAGAGAGACCTTAAGCAATGAAGAAATAAAAGCAATATCTAATGAACTTGCTGTATCTGAAGGGGATGTTATACAGATGAGTTACCGTTTAGCTTATAAGGATCAGTCACTAAATAGTTGCCTAAAAGTAGGTGATGGTTCTAAAAAAGAGCTGCAAGATATGATTCCTTGTAATTCTGTTAGTCAAGAAGTAACTTATCAGAATCATGAAGAAAAAGAATTAAAAGAAACAATTCTAAACAATGCATTAGCAAACCTTAACGAAAGATCAAGAGACATCTTTATTAGCAGATATTTGTCTGAAAACACTCAAACTCTAGATGAACTTGGTAAAAAGTATAATGTTTCAAGGGAAAGGATAAGACAGCTAGCTGAACAAGCAATGAGTAAGGTAAAGCAATATATACAATCAGAGAGTTTAAAGCTTAACTTATATGTTTAGTTTTTTCATGTTTTTGATATTTTCCTCAACAAGCGCTCTTGCATCAGTTAATAGTGTGCAGTTAAAGGAAAAGTATAAAGATTGGTTTGTGTACACTGCATTAGAAGATGGAGAAAAAGTGTGTTACATTATATCTTATCCTAAGAAAAAAAGCGAACATTATACAACTGCTCGCAAGCCATATGTGATGGTTAGTTACGTCAGTAAAAGAGCAGATGAGGTGAGCGTCACTTCTGGCTTGCAGTATGACAAAGAGCCTGTAATTCTTGACGTCGATAGAAAAGTTGAATATATGTTGCCCATAATACAGGGAAATTTTGCGTGGGCGGAGCATACAAAAACAGACCAGGATCTAATCCTCAAAATGAAGCAAGGATTATCGATGGTAGTTAGTGGAAAAATAAAGGCAATAACTGTTGATGATACTTATTCTCTACTTGGTTTTCAAAAGGCATATCAAAAAATGCATGGTTCGTGCCGCACGAAATAAATTATATTTATTCAACTTATGTAAACAAAGCTTGATAAACGTTTCCTATTATATCATCACAAGTAACTATCTTTTCTTCACCTGTATCCATATCTTTAATTTTTAAAGTTTTACTACTCAATTCTTCATTACCGAAAATAACTGCAGCTTTAGCATTTGCTTGACTTGCTTTTCTCATACGACTTTTAAGCGTTCCACTATATTCATGGATTACGTATAAACCACTCCTGCGCAATTTATTTGCAAGTATTAAAGCATATTTTTCAGCTTCCCCGCCAATAGGGACTAGATAAGTAGGTCTCTCCTCTTTTATAGAGTAACTAATTAATTCCATTATGCGCTCAATACCTCCAGCAAATCCTATTGCTGGAGTGTATTTTTCACCTACTGAAGACATCAGATTATCATACCTTCCACCTGCAAATACTGTTCCTTGGCCACCCAAATCTTCTGTGACAAATTCAAACACTGTATGGCAATAATAATCTAATCCCCGAACTAATTTACTGTTTACGGTGTAAGGTATATTAAGAATTGTTAATCCATTTAATATTTGATCAAAAAAATATAAGGACCCTTTTGTATAATGATCACTGATTTTAGGTGCACCAGAGATTATTTCTTTATCTTTCTTATCCTTAGAATCTAATATTCTGAGTGGGTTTTTAATCAATCTATTTTGGCTATCTTCTGATAAGTCATTTTGAAACTTTTTAAAATATGATACCAAAGCTTCTCTATATTTTGGCATTGTTTCACTACTACCTAAAGAATTAATTTCTAGCCTTAAATTCTTATCAAGACCAAATTCAGTTAACAGATGTTGAGCAAGTGATATCAATTCAACATCAGTTTTCGGGTCTTCTATACCAAAAACTTCAAAATTTATTTGGTGAAACTGTCTTTGCCTTCCCTTTTGTGGTCTCTCATATCGGAATGCAGGTCCTGTTGAAAACAATTTTATCGGCGTTTGCAGTTTTTTTTCAATCAATAACCTAACAACTGCAGCAGTAAACTCAGGACGCAAAGTTATGCTCTTTCCTCCTTTATCATTAAAGGTATACATCTCTTTATTAATGATATCTGAACTATTACCTAAAGTCTTTGTGAAAACTTCTGTATATTCAAATATCGGAGTTTGAGCAGGCAAAAAACCATATAAATTTGAAATCCTGTTTGCTGTTTGTTCTATATATTTAAATTTATACCATTCATCAAACAGTAGATCTTTTGTTCCTCTAACTGGTTGAGTAGTCATAGTATAGTATCTATGCCTAAAATTTCCGGTATGTGGTAGCACAACATGTTTTGTATCCCCTGCTTAAGAGTAATTGTAGCACTCGGACATCCAGAGCATGCTCCTTGCAGCTCAACATAAACTATTCCGTTTTTGTAACCACGAAATTTGATATCGCCACCATCTTGAACAACTGCAGGTTTGATATAACTTTCCATTAACTCTCTTATCCTACTTACAATTTCTGTGTCACTTTTATCAAAAAATTCTTCTTCTAGTATGTCATTATCATTCGTCCCTTCTCTATTTAGAGCTTTTCCACCAGACGCAAAGTGATCCATAATTGTAGTTAAAACTTCTACTTTTAATGTATTCCAATTAATATCATCAGATTTTGTTACTGAAATAAAATCATGACCAAAAAATACTCTTATCACATGTTCTATTCGGAAAAGATTTGCTGCTAATTTAGAATTTTTTGTCTCATTTGCACTTGAAAAATCCACCGTTTCTCCTTCGTTTAAAATCATAAACCCAGGAAGAAATTTTAGCGTATTTAGGTTTGGTGTTTCTTTGATTTGAATGAACATATTACTTACCATAGGATTATAATTGTTACTATTTAATCATAAAATAATAAAAAAGTATACATATCGTTCATCTTTTTTCTTTTCTTAACATTTATAGTAATTAAATTTACCTTACTTAACGTCATTGTATTTTTCTCTCCCTGATGAAAAGAAATAAAATAAGTTTTACTAAGAATGAAACTGGTAGTAATATATCTACAAATAAGGTGTAAGAATATTGGAGCTAACTAAACCCTAGAGCAAAAATAAAATCAACAAAGCATATCAAAAGCTTAATGCAGTTAGTTCATTAAGATAAAGGAATTTATGGTATTTTATACAAAAGTGAAATGTAGCCTGATATAGGTTGCTGAGAAGATAGTAGTTACCTTAATACTATTTTTTATTCATAAAAATTGTTGACTCGTAAAAACATCTTTCAAAATTATATTCTTTTACTAACTAAATTACCTACCAATTGGGTAATCACCAGTGAAACAAGCATCACAGTATTGAGACATTATGTTATTGCGCTTTTCTTCCTTAACAGCTTGATATAGACCATCAATGCTCAAAAAGGTTAAGCTATTCACTCCTATATCTGCCTCCATTTCTTTTATAGATTGGTTTGCAGCAATTAAATCCTTACGCTCTGGTGTATCGATTCCATAAAAACAAGAGTACTTAATTGGTGGGCTTGAAATTTTTAGGTGAATTTCTCTTACTCCTGCATCTTTTAGCATAACTATTATACTTCTGAGCGTGCTACCACGTACTATACTATCATCTATTAAAACTATATTTTTACCTTTTAAGATGCGCTTATTAGCATTAAATTTCAATTTTATTTTAACTTTACGTACTTCAGCGGTTGGTTGTATAAAAGTTCTTCCTATATAGTGATTGCGAATTATTCCCAGTTCCATTGGTAAAGCTGAATGCCTTGAATATCCAATAGCTACAGGTGTTCCAGAATCAGGTATTGGTACAATCATATCCACATTGTTTTTTGGTGGACTTTCCTCTGCAAGAGTTCTTCCTATTTCTTTTCTTACATTATATATAGACTTATTCTCCATGACGCTGTCTGATCGTGAAAAGTAAACGTATTCAAAAATACAAAAACTTGATTTTTGCTGTGAGAAAGGAAATGCTGAAGCTAAGTTACCATTCCGGTCAAGAGTGACTAACTCACCTGGTTCTATTTCTCTGACAAATTCTGCGTTTACTATATCAAAAGCACAAGTCTCAGATGCAAGCACATAAGAACCGTTTAGTTTTCCTGAAACAAGAGGCCTAATTCCTGCTGGATCGCGCACTCCAATAACCACTTCTTGGTTAATTGCAACAAAGGAATAAGCACCTTGTATTTGTTTTAATGCGTATATAAAACTCTCTAAGAAGCTACTCCTAGTATTGACTTCTACTAAACGCACTACTACTTCTGTATCAATATCTGATTGAAAAACGCATCCTTGTTTGATTAGCTGTTCGCGTATTGAAGAAACTTTAATCAAATTACCGTTATGCGCTATAGCAAAATCTCCAAATTTACTACTTTTGCCAAGCATAGGTTGTGCCCCAGACTTACTGCCACTTGTTGAATACCGAACATGGCCTATTGCATAATCTCCAGGCAGGGATTTTTTTATTTCACCTATTTTATCAAGTACACTACTAACCTGACCTTGAAAGTGATAAGAATGTAACTTACCATTGCTACTTGTCGTTACACCAAAAGATTCCTGACCTCTATGCTGCAAAGCATGAAGGCCTATTATGGAGTCAAAAGCAGCATTTTTGTTGGAGCTTGTACCAAATACCCCACACTCTTCATGCATTCTATCAAGCATAAAAATTATTGAGTAAAGTCTAATTTTACTTTAGCGTAGGTAAAGCACAAGCATTTTATTCTTTTCAATACTAAGTTTTTTACAGCAATTTTAACGTACTCTGGAAAACACTAAATCTTGTTAGATTATGATAAAGAATTTGTAAGAGAAACAGAACCGTAAAGTACTTAGAAGGGGCATAAACAAATTTTAACACAAAAATAGGTTATATAAGAGACCTGATTTTATATAAAACCTTAAAATGGTAAAATTAAGAGAAACACCTACAGCCAGAGCTTTGAGCAAACTTACAAAGTGTTTAATTTGCTTTCATGATTGATATACCCTAGAGTAGGGCTACACTAAAATATACATTACTAATTACTACGACATTGATTTACCACTACATTAGCAAGATATCTTATACTATATATACTATTTACCTTAACACTAGCAACTTCTAATAACACAATAAGTGTAATTGTTTCAATAGCAACAATTTCAGTATAATTTCTATTACAACTAGTGTATCGCTATAATACCGAACAATAGGTTAACCCTATGTGACTGCCAATTCTCTTAAGGAAATTCTTGAAAATTGCTTTCTGTGGAGGGTCATGTTTTGTACCATCTATTATGAGTAGCTAGACACGATGTAAATTATCGTTATTTACATTTTCTTTGTATTCAAGGAAATATTTTATAAGCTCATTTTCCCTTTTTACTCAGTCAAATATAATATACCAATATATAATTCTTTTTTTTTCTACTTAACTATAAAATTCATGGCTAGCACCTTCCTTCAATAGGAATTCTGTAATTTCAATATTGTGATCAATTTCTATATAATTACTAAAAGTAATAGACTGTGACAATCTGTTTTTTTGCCTACTAGGTACATGCAGTAAGAGATTTTCATTGTACTTAACTTGTATTTTACAATACCATCAATAATTAGCTTTTCTTTAGCAGAATTTTTACATCGGTTTTAATTCCATACTCAATAGTAACTTAACAACATTGTTTTCCCTTAGAGGGTAATACAGTAATGTAAATTTTAGTTATCAAATGTATTATGATTTACTCTATATTTTTTTACATTAAGATTATGCCTAGTTCATGACATACGACACGCAAGATAGTCCTACTGTTACCCATAATATTACATTTATGTATGTAAGTTACAATCATGGTCTGATACTAACAATCATGAACCGGTGTTGAATTATATTAATACTATACTTAAATAAAACTCCTTTAAGAAACTTTACCTAACCAAGTTCAGGTTATTAGAAAAATTCTTCACAAGAAATCCAATATTAAGTGCCAGTATATATATTATAAATTTTAGTTTATTTATTGATATCTTGAACTTTTTCTAACAAAGCTTTTATTTCGGCTAGATCTCTATTTTTCAAGAGCCTTAAACAGTCAACCTTTCCTTCACTTAAATGTGAACCATAGCGCTTTTCATAGAGTTTTCTATTAAAGTTTTTATAAAACTGAGTTAAATTATTAACTTAATTATCATTAAGCCGTTGACTAATAAATTTTTCCTTAATCTTATCTGTTAGTACTCAATACTCAATATACTACTGTTGTTTCCTCTATTTCCTTAGTCTTTTCCGTTACTTTACACTCTCTTTTTCACCTTGTAGCTAAAACTATTCTATCATGATACTACTCCAGTATAAATTTGTAATGTGCCTTCTTAATCTCTTCTACATCTATACTCTCTGATAACCATGTCCTTTAAATGCCTCTTTATATATTTTCGAGACTATAACTTTCACTTAGCCAGGATAATTTAACACAAAATATTACTTTAGCAACTCGCTCAAGGGACTAAAGTAAAAATGTGACCCTAAAGGTAAAATTCTTACTTAGTCAACTTGTATCTCATTTCATTTTATAACGGCATTACAAAATTAGCAGACATTCTGAAACCCAGTTTTTAATTTAATGTAATCAAAAATATTGTTTTGCTTTTATATCATTTTCAAAAATTTCAAAGTGAAAATAACATAAAAACCTACCAACACACTGCCATATGTTAACGCTGCAGTATAATAAGCCCACTCTAGCATTAGTTACTTTTATAATACTATTTACTAATTTTAAAACCATTCTTCTACTCTTTCTAACTGTTTATAATTATTAAATCTTAGAAACTTATCGAAATATGGAGAAGCAATAAAAGGAGTGCTCTCCCTTAAATAACTAGACAGAAAACCTGGTAAATTATCTTGAAATTCCTGCATTTTTAGTCTATAATCTTTCAAACGAATAATTTTTATTTTATCATAATCAAGCTTCCAATAAGCAAGTTCTGAAATTTCTTTTTTGGTTGTGTATTCGACCGCTAAGGCTTGTAAAATTAATTGTGGAAAAAACCCTGACATAACTTCCTTGTTGGAAGGTGGTGAACCAAGTTTATAGTCTATAATCGCCACTTGTCCATTTGGTAGGTATTCAACTCGATCACATCTTGCTATCAGTGAAATCCCTTTTGTCATCCAAGTAACATGACTACCGGTATGTGCTGGAATATGAGGTATTGGATAAGAGAAGCTTTTTTCTAACTCAATATGATTGTTTCTAGCCTTATCAAATTTAACGAAAGATTGAATTACTCTCTGCAGCTTTACCCACCACATACTTGAGAAATTAAACTGACTAGTTGAGAATATCTCGCCTGCAATGCTCATAAGTGGCTTCTTATCACATAAATACCTCTCAAGAATATTATGCACCATAGTACCAAATTCTAGTATTGATGGCTTAAAATTTAACTCTCTTAGCTGTCTAAGATTCAGTATATATTCAACATAAAATGAGTAAGGGTTACGAATCAGTTTTTCTACTGCACTAGAAGACATCACTTGCATTTTTTCTTCTCTAACTTTAGCTTGAGGCTTGGGTGTAGGCTGGGTACATGGAACAATGCATTCAGGTGTATTTAATATTCTTAGCCAATCACGATAAGGATATTTTGGTTTTTGTGACAGAACTTCCAAACGACTTAATATAGTTGGCTTCCTGCCGCTCAGCAAGCTTATAATATAAACTTTGCTTGCACCAAATAAATTACGCAGGGTATATAAAAAATACCCCTGTTCCTCTTGTACAGAAGGAAGACCAAATTTTTCTCTTATCAGTGTATTCAAAAATGGATTTTGAAAACTCGGCATATCATAAAATCCAGCAAGTATTACAACTCTATTGTAATATAAACTGAATCTATTTAAGTCACTTGCTACAGAAAAAAACTCCTTCTTCAGGAAGAAAGTTAGAATTTGCTTGTATATTTCCAAAGAACATTTAACTTTCACACCCTCACATGCATTCAAAAAATCACAAATAAAATCACCTATTTCATTATCCATCTTTAAAAGATTTACATTAGAAAGCATATGAATACACTGTAAATGAGCTGTTACTATATCATAAATTGAGTAATTTATAACATTAGTTAATATTTCGTATATAATCTTTAAATTATTGATAATAAGTAATATATCCTTTTTATATTTTAGCTTTTCATGGGTATTGATAACATTTATAATATCACTTAGACTGTTGGTATTAAAACTACGTAATACCTCTATTTCAAATTCAGATAAAATCTGAGCATATTCTTCCTTAGAGTAGCCA
This sequence comes from Wolbachia endosymbiont of Onchocerca ochengi, assembly GCF_000306885.1. Taxonomy (GTDB): domain Bacteria; phylum Pseudomonadota; class Alphaproteobacteria; order Rickettsiales; family Anaplasmataceae; genus Wolbachia. The sequence goes on along the minus strand of NC_018267.1, from coordinate 665,885 downwards.
AAAGTCACTAGCTCATGTTTGAGAAGTGCAAGCAATGCCACACTATTCCAATTTGAGGTTAAAATCTCGATGCTGTAAAGCAAAAGCATTATGTAAGAGTTATTTTCTGATGTAGGTTTTGATAAACAAGCCATACGGGTTGCAAGTAATTTGTCAAGAACGACCAAAGAAACATTTTCATAACCTTCATTCTCTATAATTAATGATATCACTTGTGCTTCTTCTTCTCTAGAAGCACAAGCGATAACTTCAATATTTTTAATGCACCCACTACTAACTTTGCTAAGATCAGCAGTTGTATCAAAGATATAATCTAAATATTCTACAGTTCCTTGATCACAGATTCCAGCTTCACGTCCTGGAACAACAGCAATGTAAGTTTCATCTAGAAAACTCACATCTTTTCTATCTACATTTAAGTAATCCAACAGGTCTTTTACACTATATTGATAATGTCTTTTGCTGAGTGACTCCCAATCTTTCTCTTTAATTTTAAAGTTTAGGTTAGGTAAGATTATTTTTCCAAATGGCAGGTCATATATAGCTTTGATTAATAACTTGTAGATTTTACCCTTTCCAATTCCGACAAAGATTACATGTTGATCTCTTTGCAAAGAAGTAACCATATTTGCTATATAATCACTCTTATGTTTTGATATATCTATTACTCCTAGAGTTCTTAAAGTTCTACTCCAAGTTTCACCAAGCAAATTTATGAAACTCTCTATTTTTTTTGAGTACCTACCAAACTGATAATAGTCCTTTGTCTTGGTATCTTGAATTTTATCAAGCAATAATGGTAGGCTACAAGCCAATTCAATGGGAAAGTTATCATTATTTTTTTTATTCCACTCCAGTATGAATTGAATCAACAATAGCGTCATTTTTGTCGGCTTGATAACTCTGATTTTATCAAGATTCAATATTAAATCTTCTTCATCAATGTTTTCTAGTGAAACTACCTCCGGTAGAATTATGCATTTTCTAGCGCTGTAGCTCTTGAATGCACTCAGCAACGCTATAACATCTCTTTTACAAGGAAGTATGATCTTTATTTCAGGAATTTTTTCTCTTTCATATTCAAAAAATATATGCTGAATCAGCACATCAAAGAAAGTTTCACATGTATTAATAGTAAAAATTTTCCCCACAAAAGATATCGACTAATAAGATGCTTATTGTATAGTAAAATACAAATGTGTTTGAAGCTTATTATGTTATTATGTATTAAAACTTTTCATAATATTGTATGGTAAATATCAGAGTAGAAGTCCTAAATAAATGTAAGCAGGTTAACCACAGGTGGCTAGTCGATATTTACTCAATCTGCATAAGTAAAGAGTTACCACCAAAGCTGTATAAAGAAATTTGTGAGTTATTTTACAATAGAGTTATACAAGACTACCGTTATTACCTCTGCAATGAAGATTTTGAAGAGGTTAGATACGATTTTATAAAACCGCAAGCCAAGTGGGGTTTAGAGATAAGCTTCCTACCTGGCATGAACGATAATGTAGGTAATACAGTAAAACAAATTGTTAGAGAATATTTAATAAGTAAAGGCCATCTTTATGAAGATATTTACATCAATGCAAGAAGCTCTAAGTTAATTTTAGGTAAAGGAAGCGCACCAACTAAAGACGATATAAAACAAGAATTTAACCCTATCACTGAGTATTGTAAACTTATTTATAAGGAAAACGGCAATTGTCATTGGAAGTATTACGGCAGATCACACATTCACTATAGTATCGTTCCAGCACAAAGCCATATAATAACAGAAAAGGAAACAACTGCAGATAGAAATCGAGCTAAACCTATCGATTTAAACGTAAGTAACCAAGAACTTAAGAAGATCAGCAGAGATGGAATCGATGGTAATGGCCCTTTAGGGCTTTCTCTTATGGCAATGAAAACTATAAGAAATCACTTCAAAAAACTTGGCAGAAATCCATACGACATTGAACTTGAGTCCCTTGCACAAACTTGGTCTGAACATTGTAAGCACAATATCTTTTGTTCTCCTATTGACAAAATAAAAGATGGTCTATACACATATTATATTAAGCGTGCAACACATGAGATAGATTCTAAAATATGCGTATCAGTTTTCTCTGATAACGCAGGAGGAATAATCTTCGATGAAGATTACTTAATTGTAGATAAAGTTGAAACCCACAATAGCCCTTCAGCTCTTGATCCGTTTGGAGGAGCAATGACTGGAGTACTTGGAGTTAATCGCGATATAATAGGTTTTGGCAAGGGCGCAGAACCTATAATGAATACCTATTATTTTTGCTTTGCTAAAGAAATAAAAGACAGATTTTATAGGGATAAAGAACGTATCGATGAGATTTTACGGCCAAAATATATAATGAAAGAAGTCATTCATGGTGTTAATGTTGCTGGCAATTCCTCTGGAATTCCAACACAACTTGGATCAGTATACTTCGACGATAGGTTTTGTGGCAAACCATTAGTCTTTGTTGGAAGTGTTGGAATTATCCCGCGCAGTATAAATAATGTACCTTCACATATTAAGAAACCTAAAAATGGTGATAAAATCGTAATTATCGGTGGAAAAGTTGGAAGAGATGGAATTCATGGTGCAACGTTTTCTTCAGAGGCACTATCAAGGAGCAGTTCTTTAACAGTTGTACAAATTGGTGATCCTATTACGCAAAAAAAATTATCAAATGCCGTAATGGAAACAAGAGGTCTTGGTCTTTATAATGCAATAACAGATAATGGAGCAGGTGGCCTATCATCATCCATTGGTGAAATGGGAAGAGATGGATTTAAAGTTGATTTAAGCAAGGTTTTACTTAAAAGCCATGATATGGCTCCATGGGAAATATGGATATCAGAATCACAAGAGAGAATGACTTTAGCAGTACCAAAAGAAAACCTTCCTGCATTTAGGCAAATCATGAAAAAACATGATGTAGAAATCAGCGTAATTGGAGAATTTAACAACAGTGGCAAAGCTATTGTCGAATATCCAGGAGGGATAGTAATAATGGACATGGAAACTAAGTTTCTGCATGATGGCAACCCTAAAATTTATTTACAAACAAAGCCATGGTCTATAAAAACTAAACCTGAATCCTTGTATCAAAGTGTACATGATGGTAAGTTTAAGCACAAAATGGATCCCAGAGTTAAGTACTGGGATAATACCCCTCACATATCATACACTAGAATGACAACAGACCTTACTTTTCTAGAAGTTGAACTAAAAGAAATGCTAAGCAGACCAAATATATGTAGTAAAGAGTTTATAGTGGTGCAATACGACCATGAAGTTCAAGGTTCATCTGTGTTAAAACCACTGCAAGGAAAGGGAAGAGTGTGTAGCGAAGTTATTGTTTCAAGGCCAATCCTTTCTTCAAATAAAGGAGTTGTAAAATCGCAAGGGTTTGGCTCTAGCTACGGAGAAATTGATACTTATCATATGGCAGCATGTGCAATCGACACTGCCATACGCGGCTGTGTGGCTGCAGGAGGAAATATAAATCATCTAGCGTTGCTAGACAATTTTTGTTGGTGTGATGCTTATAATCCAAAAAGACTATGGCAGCTAAAGAGAGCTGCAGAGGCTTGTTACAACTTTGCAACTGCATTTAAAACTCCATTCATATCTGGGAAAGATAGTATGTTTAATGATTTCAAGGGATATGATGAAAATGGCAAGAAAGTGATGATCTCTGCGCCACCCTCACTACTCATCTCAGCAATTGGAGTTGTAGAAAATATCGAGAGCGTGGTATCGCTTGATGTAAAAATGCCAGGGGACTTGATATATGTGCTTGGCACAACCTACGACGAGCTTGGTAGATCTGAATATCAATTATACAGTGGAATAGGCGATAATAGGGTACCAAAGGTTGATGCAAAGAGCGCTAAGAAGTTGTATCAGCGTTATAATCTTGCAATAAAAAATGATATGATTGTCTCCGCGATCACATCAAACTTAGGAGGGCTAATTATTGCTCTGGTAAAATCGCTGATTGCAGGAGACCTAGGTGCTGAAATTGATCTTTCACTAGTACCAATTGGAGAAACGCAAAATAGGAACATAATAAACAAGATAATAATGTTTTCTGAATCACAAAGTAGAATTTTAGTTACTATATCACCGCAAAATCAACAAAAGTTTGAAGAATTATTTAGAGGTATAGTTTTCTCATGCATCGGCAAAGTGACAGAGGAAAAGATTCTAAATATAAAAGATACCTTAAAAGTAGATCTGAAAGATTTAGAAAACAGTTACCGCAGTATGCTAATGTAAAGTTAAAGTATTTACTATTATACTAGAAACCTTTTCATTGTGGACAACGTTTATTTGGAATAGATATACGATTATTATTTTAAAAGTAGGTAATTATATCTGTTTTTATTGCTTCTTCTGTTTATTAATCTTTTTTTTACTTAATATTTCAAATAAGTTAGCTATAACTATGAACTAGAAGGGGAATAGAGAAAAGAAGAAAAACAGGGTAACTTCCAAGCATAGCTATAGCAGAAGATTACTCAATAAGTAAAATATAATAGAGTTGTCTTATAGATAATAATTGCGAAATAATAGATGAAAGTTTCACAAGTAGGCTATTATCCAATGACAAGGGAAATACAAGAGTACTAAAATAATGTATTCCGAAATTATAATAACAATTCTACTATATTGAAATTAGATACGAAAATTTCAAATTGTTTTATCAACTATTACTTAAAAGGTATTGCATAAGTCAGACTTTCTAATATTCCTTCATATGTAGGTTTATTGAGCTAAAGCCGATTATATTCGATTTTGCTACAATGGCTATGCGAGCATAGTAAGAAATACGTATATCCTATATTAATTCGATACCTAATTGCACAATAAGCTATAGAAAAAGAGTCCCAAAAAATAAAGTTTTTGCTGAAATTACAAAGTTAAGCAAAAGCACTTACATTACTGGTTTACAGTTCCAAACTGCATATGGTAATCAATAAAAATAGTGAAATTCAAGGGTTCACTCTAGCAAAAAATAATGTTAAATAGTAGAGGATTAGTTTTAGATCTAACTCGAAAATCAATAGGTTTATACTTTAAAGTAAGGACTATATTAAAAACTGTTTAATAAAAACCTCAAGCCTATTAATTAACATAAAAATATAAAGACCACATTAATTTTATTAAATGGAAAGTTTTTTCTGAAAAAAAGACCTATTATAAGATAGCTTCTATATGCCTCAAAGGTAGACTTGAGATAGAACATATTTACCTAATCCCATATTAACTTCCTAGTCACATTTTTTCTACGCTTATTTCATATCCTTTACACCACAAAAAAACCTTCCATTTCTAACACTTTCTTTACTGGCTAATTCATAATTAGCAGATCTTAATACTATATACATTAAAGCAATAAGAAAAATAATTAATATTTTCATTATTAAACATAAAAGAGAGCCATATTAAGCTAAATGATAGCTTTAATATACCATAAGCTTAAAGTCTTCCGTCAATTTTACAGAATGCATTTTTTTATTATCTTGATTATAGAAAGTAAATTCGTGATCATCCAAGTCTAATATTGCAAAACCGAAGCCAAAAAAGTTTCTAACTTCATATGCTAAATAACTTTTATTATTTGGATAACTAAACTCTACATTTCGGTAAACCGGCTTCTGATCTTGAGCATGTAGTAATGCACCACCGTTCCCAATTATGATCTGATCTGGAACACTGTCCATTAATAATATCTGAGCTATATGAATGTGTCCAGAGACTATAGTAGTTACGTTACTGGGAAATTTATCTCCAAAAGCTTCAATTTGTGTAAGATTGCCATGGCTCTTTAATGTTAGAAATTCTTTCTTTGGGGATCTCCAAAGCGGTTTGTGAGTTAAAAACCACGTAGGCTTATCAGAATTATCTTGCACTAATTTATTAAATTGTTTTTTAAAAGTATCAGTCATCTTTTGATTTGAAAAAACATCCTTACCAGAAGAAGAGTCAAAGACGAAGAATCTAATCGGTCCAGCATCTAAAGACCAGCTAGGAATGCAATCTACACACTTTTCAGATGAAATGGGATATGGATCTAGATACCTAAACCATCCCTCATAAGCTCCATTACAATCTTCATGATTTCCTCTAACAAAAAGAAAGGAAGATTGCGATAAAATATCCTTTGCAGGATTAAACCAATCAGCGTACCAAACTTCTTTATTATATCCATAAACATTACCACACTTTTTTGCCTTTCTACATTTTGTTTTTCTGTAATGATAGTCGCCAACATGAATAGTTAGATCTGGTTTATGGAGAGCAATAGAATCTAAATTTTTTTTTAAAGGCCAGCTATCTTCCGAATTGCATTCCTGCTGAAATAATGCACTTGTTCTACAGCCCGTGTCACCAATAAAAGCAATTTTACTAATCTTTTCTGGTAGTGTGGGAATTTGTGTATTATCAATACTAATGTTTTTAGCACTTGCCTTTATTATCAGTTCACAAACCGTTTCGGTGTGATTGCCACTGTTAATTGAGCTGCGATTTAGCATTTCTACTTTCTCACCATCAATATAAGCAATTGGACATATATTATTACCTATAATTGCACGTACACTTAATTTGTTTCCTGGAATAACTTGAGACCAAGTATACAATATTTGTGCGTAAACAGAATAGAAATTGGTTATAAGGAGTAAAGTCAAAAAAACAAAAATATTAGCTATATTCATTTATATAAAAACCTAAGTTAAAAGTTAGTAATGTAATCACCTTAAATAGGTAAAGTTTATAATCATAAAATCTGCTACTTAATCGTATAGACAATTTTTAAATTATCCTAGTATCAGATTGACACTTCAGATAAAAAATCTTAAAGTGATTAAGTAATTTAAAATAATTATATAAAAACTAGAATGAAGTGCGGTCGTGGTGGAATTGGTAGACACGCAGTGTTGAGGTCGCTGTGGCTTATAAGGCCTTGGAAGTTCAAGTCTTCTCGTCCGCACCAGTTTTCTTATTATTGTTTATATAGGTAAGATGTTTATAGAAAATCAAGGTAAAAATAAGGTAGAAAGAGCAATTAGCGAAATCAAGCGTGGCTTACCAATTTTAATATATAATAAAAATGATTATCTATTGTTTACTGCTGCTGAAACTTTGGAGAGAGATTTATTTAATCAACATAAGCTTATATCAGAAAATCTGTATATCACTTTAACTTCAAGCAAGATGCGGCATACATTAAAGAATGGAGAAAGTGGTAACAAACGCTTGCAAGTAAGCAACTTTAATGAAGTGCTCCATTTAATAAATTGTTCGATAGAAGATTATACAAAGAGGTTACAATGCTCAAAAACAATAGATAAATATGCTACCACTTTGCTTAAGTTTTCAGAGTTATTGCCATATGCGTTGGTGGTTGATATGACTTTTAAAGATGAGAATGAAATGCAATATTGGTGTGAGAAGAATGATGTTATTGCATTGTATACATCATTCGTAAATCATTACCAACAAGATTATGATATATATGAAGTATGCAAAACATCTCTATTTTTGAGGCAAACCAAAAAGGCGAATATCATATCTTACAGAACTAAAAATCGCGGAAAAGAACATTATGCAATTATTATTGGCAATCCAAATAAAGAAGGTGAACCATTAGTGAGAATTCATTCTTCATGCTACACAGGTGACTTGTTAGACAGCTTATCATGTGATTGTGGAAGCCAGTTACATCAAGCAATCCAGATAATGTCTGACTCTGTGGGCGGAATTATATTATACTTGATGCAAGATGGAAGAGGTATTGGTTTAACTAATAAGTTGAAAGCGTATGCTATGCAGAGAAAATATAACCTTGACACTGTAGATGCGAATAGAATACTGGGTTTTGAAGATGATGAAAGAAACTTTACTGTTGCAGCTAAAATACTTGAGAAATTAAGCATCAAAAAAATCCAATTACTTACAAATAACGATAAGAAGTTATTAGAGTTGAAAAGTAGTGGCATAGAGGTTACAAAGTGTCTACCACTTATTATGGAACGTAATAAATATAATGATTCATATATGGAGACAAAATTTAGTAAGCTAGGTCATAGATTAAGAGTTTTTTAGTTTTAACTACTTCGTTAATTTATTGGATTCATTAATATAAGTTAAGATTTTAGACAATTAAGATGCTAAAGTTTTTTAAGCAAGAAAAAAATAATAAGTTGTTGGATAAAGATATAAATTGGAATTCGAATCGTTATAGCATAGTTGTTGCTCAGAGAAATACTCTACTTCTATTTACATTAATATTATCGGTAGCAATTTTTATAAGCATATTAGCTATATTCAAAATTAGCACTAGTAGTACTATTGAGCCATTCGTTATAGAAATTGAAAAAAAATCAGGAATAGTGCAATGGGTTGATCCTATTACGGTAAAACAATATTCCGCAGATGAAGTGCTAAATAATCATTTTATTGCAGAGTATATAAAGTCAAGAGAAATTTTTGACCCATATAACTATAATTATAACTACTACACAAAGGTAAGATTATTTTCCTCACCCAGCGTATATAATGAGTTTAAAAATTATACAAAACTACAGAATATGGATGATCTTTTTGGTTTATATTCAGACTTTATTAAAAATGAGTTTAAGATTCGCTCAATTCAGAAATTACATGATAATACCTTTCAGGTGAGGTTCACTGTGGAATTTACACAAAAAGATGGAAACTCTATAAGAAAAAATAAAATAGCTATTATGTCATATAGATATGCATCACTTGAAATGAATGATCAGCAAAGGTATGTTAACCCGTTAGGATTTCAGGTTACTTCTTATAGAGTAGATGATGAATATGTATAGAACATTATTAGCTTTAGCTTTACTGATAAGTAATAATTTAAATGCATCAGTCAATTATAGTACGCCTATTTCTGTAGACAGCAGAATAAAAACTTTTGTGTATAGTCCTAACGAAGTATTTACAGTTGTTTTCAGTCAAGGTTACTATTCTTATATACAGTTTGCAGAAGGAGAGAAAGTCAAAAATATCGCCGTTGGTGATGCATCTAGTTGGAAAATTAGTCCTTATGATAATAAATTACTTATTATGCCATTTGAAGTTAGTGGTCGTACTAATATGATTATTACAACTACAAAAAAAAGGGATTATATTTTTGATTTAATCTCAAGACCGAATTATGATAAACACCCAGATACTAATACTGAAAAAACAAGCTATGATTATTCTACTGAAAAAGATATATCTTATGTAGTACGTTTTTATTATCCTCAAGAAGAAGATGAGTTTGACGTTGATTTAGATGAAATATCTACTCCTACTCAAATGCAATATGTTGTAGATAATCTTGAAGATGTAGTACAGGAAAATGCCACAAAGTACAATTATACGTATATCAATGAAGGTGTTAAAACTGATCTAATACCAATAGAGTTGTTTGATGACGGCTATTTAACCTATTTTAAATTTAAGGATGGTAACAAAATACCTCAGGTTTTTGTAGAGGAAAACAAAGCTAAATTGCCTTGTAAAAGACTGTTATTTGATGGTTATGTTATAATAAAAGGGGTACATAGGAAGCTATTCATACGCTACGAAGATGATGAGATCGAAATTATAAATAGATCACTTTAGCTTTGGTACATATAATATGAACAAAGAGATGCATAATAATTCGGACAATGAGTCAGAAATAGAGAGCAAAGTAGTAACAGTTGGCTCTAATCAAAGCCATAGAATATTAGTGATTATTATTTTAGTATTTCTAGTTAGTGGAGTGTATTACCTATATTTTAATCCTTCTTCTAATAAAGAGAGTGTAGAAGTCATTAAAAAAGAAGAAATAAAGCAAAATGTTCAAGAGTTAAAAGAAAAATTGGAAAAAGTTCCAGATGATACGACTTTTCATGAAAGGTTAATAACTGATTTGCCGTCTTTACCTCCTCTTTCTACCCCACAAGTTATACCAGAAGTAAGGCAGATTAAAAAAGAAAAAGTAGTAAAAAGAGAAGAAGAAAAACCAAAAGAAGCTCATCTGTCAAATATACCTGTCCTGCCGAAACAAAACTTCCCTTACAGCAGTATTAGTAGTAGCAATTTACCTACTTCATTGCCCACAATAGGAAACAGTGGTTATCCTAAAGATAGACGTAATACACAAATGTTAGCAGTTTTAGATAGTGGAAAAGAGAAGAAGGCTGCCAATGCTACTTTATCCAACACTTCAGCGCAATTAAGCACAGCTAACAAAGTAGGAAAACCAGAATTTATGATTACTCAAGGTAAAATTATTGATGCTATCCTTGAGACTGCAATAGATTCTGATCTGCAAGGTGTGTTGCGTGCTGTAGTTAGTGATGATGTTTATGCAGAAGCTGGTGATACAGTTTTAATACCTAAAGGTTCGAGATTAATAGGCAGTTATTCGTTCGATTCAGATGTGGCAAGAGCCAGCATAAATATAAATTGGAATAGAATTATTCTTCCTCATGGAATAGATATTACTATTTCATCACTTGGTACCGATAAACTTGGTAGAGCGGGAATCACTGGCATAATTGATAACAAAATAGCAAGCGCATTATTTTCTTCAATATTACTCGCAGGCGTCTCAATTGGTTCAGCTGTTATAGCACAAAAAGCTTCCAATCTTATTAATGTATTTACTGTCATGAATCTAGTGAGATCTATCACTGCAACTGAAATAGATATCTCTCCTCTTAGGGATATTATTGGCAGAAAGAGCAGTTCCCAGCAAGATGAAGAGAAGGCAAAAAATGATGAGTGGAAACTTAAGATTGGAGCTATTAGGAAAATTAAGAATGCATCTAACGAGCGAAGTCTGGTTGAGATATTTAAGCAAGTAGTAAAAGACTTAGGGTCAAATTCGATTGACAGTAATAAAGTTGATGAAGTTAATTTAGAAGATATAAAACTATTACTACAAAAGCAAGAAAACAAGTCTGTTTATGAAGAAGCAATTGGAAAATCAATCAACGATTTTTCTAGAGATATGCGAGATATAGTTAACAAATATACAGATAAAAAAACAACTATTTATGTTGATCAAGGCACTGCGTTGAAAGTATTTGTTAACCAAGATATAGTATTTTCTCCACAGGCAATATTAAAATTAATAAGATGAACTATGCTGCACTTGACACATATTTAGAACCCTTACAAGGCCTTTTTAAGGAAGAAGGTGTAAATGAAATATCAATAAATAAGCCAAAGGAAGTATGGATTGAAAATCGTGGTGAAATGAGGTGTGAAAAATTAGAAGTATTTGATCTTGACCATTTAAAATCTCTTGGCAGATTAATCGCTCAAGCTACAGAACAAAAACTGAGTGAGGAAGAACCACTGCTTTCAGCAACATTGCCAAATGGTTACCGTATACAGATAGTATTTCCTCCAGCATGTGAGCATGATAAAGCGATCATGTCAATTCGTAAACCTTCCACCATGCAATTGGTATTAGACGATTATGAGAAGATGGGAGCTTTTTCTGAAACTGCTATAGAAGTAACTGATAATCCAGTAGATCTTCACCTGGATTTGTTATTAAAGCAAAAGAAAATAAAAGAGTTTTTAGAGTACGCTGTAGTAAATAAGAAAAATATCATAATTAGTGGTGGAACTTCTACTGGTAAAACTACTTTCACTAATGCTACTTTGCGTGCTATTCCAGCTAAAGAAAGAATCATTACCGTTGAAGATGCAAGGGAAATCATTTTGAATGATCATCTCAATAGAGTACATCTAATTGCCTCCAAAGGAGGGCAGGGCAGGGCAAAAGTAACTACTCAAGATTTGATAGAAGCGTGTTTACGTTTAAGGCCAGATAGAATAATAGTTGGCGAGCTACGTGGAATAGAAGCTTTTAGTTTCCTTAGAGCAATAAACACTGGTCATCCAGGGTCAATATCAACCATTCATGCTGATAGTCCAACGATGGCCCTTGAGCAAATAAAATTGATGGTTATGCAAGCAAACCTCGGTATGTCTCCAGATCAAATCATGCCATACATTAAGAATGTAATTGATATTATCATTCAACTAAAAAGAACCAACGGGGGAAGAAGAAGTATTTCTGAAATACTATTTACTAGATCTTTAAATAAAAACTTATAAATTTATATGAATAAAAGAAAGTAGTTTATGAGTCATAGTGGAAACCATCTACGCAACATTTTGATAGGAGGTGTTGTAGTTTTCAGTATACTGGAGTTTTGCTTCTATTTATCTGGAATATTGTTCCATCTATTTGTTGATGGTCCAGATGGTGTAGATTTTAAAGCAGTTAACCCTAGTTTAACTCCTTTTCCTCAAGCTCTCTGGCCAACAATTTTTGATCACATACAATATTGTTGGCATCATCCAGAGTTATATAGCTCTGAACTCACAATTAAATTAATTGCATCTTCCGTACTACCTATCATTATTTTAATAACTGTTTTGTGGAATCTAAGAGAGAGGATAATTGAATGGCGTCCATTTAAAAAGAAAGAATCGCTCCACGGAGATTCAAAGTGGGCATCAGAGAAAGACATACGAAAGGCAGGGTTAAGAAGCAAGAAAGGATTATTGCTTGGTAAAGATAAAAGAGGCTACTTTATTGCTGACGGATATCAACACACATTGTTGTTTGCACCTACAGGTTCTGGTAAAGGTGTTGGTTTTGTAATTCCTAATTTATTATTCTGGACTGATTCGGTAATTGTACACGACATAAAATTAGAGAACTATGAAATAACAAGCGGTTGGCGAGAACGACAAGGACAAAAAGTATATGTATGGAATCCAGCACAGCCAGATGGAATTAGCCACTGTTATAACCCATTAGAGTGGATTAGCGAAAAACCTGGACAAATGGTCGATGACGTGCAAAAAATAGCAAACTTAATCATGCCTGAGCAAGATTTTTGGCAAAATGAAGCAAGAAGCTTATTTGTTGGAGTAGTATTATACTTACTTGCTACACCAGAGAAGGTGAAATCTTTTGGCGAAGTTGTACGTACAATGCGTAGTGATGACGTAGTTTATAATCTTGCTGTTGTTTTAGATACGATGGGTAAAATTATACATCCTGTAGCGTATATGAATATTGCAGCCTTTTTGCAAAAAGCTGACAAAGAAAGATCAGGTGTTGTTTCAACAATGAACTCATCGCTCGAATTATGGGCAAACCCTCTAATTGATACTGCAACTACAACGAGTGATTTTAATATTTTAGATTTTAAAAAGGAGAAAGTTACAGTTTACGTTGGTTTAACTCCAGATAACTTAAATAGGTTAAGACCTTTAATGCAAGTTTTCTATCAGCAAGCAACTGAGTTCTTGTGTAGAAAATTACCTTTGGATGACGAGCCTTATGGCGTATTATTTTTAATGGATGAGTTTCCAACACTTGGAAAAATGGAGCAGTTTCAAACTGGTATTGCATATTTTCGTGGGTATAGAGTTAGATTATTCTTAATTGTTCAAGATACTGAACAACTCAAAGGAATATACGAAGAAGCAGGAATGAACTCTTTTTTATCAAACTCAACTTATAGAATAACTTTTGCAGCCAATAACATTGAAACGGCTAATTTAATATCGCAGCTTATAGGAAACAAAACTGTACAACAGGAATCATTAAATAAACCTAAATTTTTAGATTTGAACCCCGCTTCAAGGTCGTTACATATCTCTGAAACACAGAGAGCATTGCTGTTGCCTCAAGAGATTATTATGTTGCCGCGTGATGAGCAAATAATCTTGATAGAATCGACTTATCCAATTAAATCAAAGAAAATTTTATACTATAATGATAGTACCTTCAGAAGAAAACTACTTAAGCCAACCCGTGTACCTACACAGGAACCATATGACCCAAATAAAGTCTTTTCTACTACTAGCAACGGTAGAGTCAATAACGAAGAAAGTAATGCTGTTGAAGAGAAGCCTAACATTGTTGATTACCCTATTGAAGCTCAAACTAAGGATGCAGCATACGATAAATCAAATATCAACGATAAATTTGAAGATGAAGATATCTATAATGAAGATGTTGACGGTAAGTTTGAAGATGAAGAAGATGACGATGAATTCGATGATGAATTTGAAGAAGAAAAAGATCATGACAGGTTTGATGACGAAGAGGATGAGTTTGAAGATGAAAATATTAGCGATAAGCTAAAAAACAATGAGAAGTAAAACCAACTTTACCTATTTTCTGACTCAAAAAATAAGTTATATTAAGTTTTCTACATTAAGCCATTTTTAATTAATTAGTATTAAATTAACTATTTTAAATAGAGAAATAATAATGAGTAACAAAAAAACATTAGCGGTTACAGTATTTGCTTTATTGTTACCGCAACAGTCTTTTGCAAGTAAAACAGAAGGGTTTTACTTTAGTAGTAGATACCACGGTCAATTTTTTAATAACATAGGTTTACTGAAAGTGAAAAAAATAGAGAATAACCCTAGAAAACACATAACTATAAACAAGATGTATATTTCCAATAAGATTAAAGATAAAAAACTAAGTGAGTATAAAAAAGACTACAATCCACCCTTTGCTGGAGGTATAGCATTCGGTTATGAAGGGAAATTAGGTAACAGTAGCTATAGAACTGAATTAGAAGGAATATATTCTTCTGTAAAGGCAGGCAATTTTAGCCAAAAAGGTAGCTGGACGAGTATATTATACTTCAAAGGAATTGGAGAAGGTGCAAACAGAAAAACTTATATGTATGCTGCTAAAGCTGATAGTGACCAAATTGAAAATGTATCTGTAATGGTAAATACTTGCTATCACTTAAAAAGTAACAGTTTCTCCTTTTCCCCTTATATTGGAGCTGGAACCGGTTTAACAAGAATGAAGATGTTCGGGAAAACATTAATAGGACCTGCATATCAATTAAAAGCTGGTCTTGATTATCGTATAAGCAAAGATGTAAATATGCGTGTTGGATATAGACATTTTGGTACCTTTGGCAAAGGCTACAAGCTAAAAGTAGATTTATTAGGAGAAGTAAAGCCAGGTACCTCAGGAGTAAAATCGACACTTGATGATAATGTTAAAGAAGCTTCATTAATAGGAGTTGAAAAACAAGAAGATATAAGTACAGGTAGTGGATTATTGACTACACATGGTATAGAGGCTGGTCTTATTTTTCATTTTGCTAATTAAAGCCTAAATCCTTAAAAAAACAATAGGCACCTCCATTGATATCATTCTAACGTTCCTTCCTCGTCACCCTAGCACGCTGGGTTGTCTAGCTTATACTAAAGAAGCCATAAGATGATAGAAACAAGCTTGTTAATTGCATGAACTCTTACAGAAATAGCTTTAGGTGTTTTTAACTTTTGTTTGTATACTCAACTCAAAACACTTATTTTCAGCCTGTAGATGGATACAATAAAATTTGTTTTATTAATGCTGACAATATTACTGATATTAATTACCAGTATTTACTTATCGGTTAGACTAAAATGGTTACAAATATTTAGATTACCATACGCGCTTTCACTCATTGGAATCAAAAGAAGAGAAAATAAGTTTTCTTCTATAGCTGCCCTATTTACAACTTTAGGGGGAAATTTAGGAGTAGGAAATATTTCAGGAACTGCCGTTGCTCTAAAAACCGGTGGACCTGGCTCCATTTTATGGATGACAATAATTATTGTCATCACTTCTGTAATAAAATATGTTACTTGTTATCTGAGTATGAAGACCAGAAAGAAAAAAAATGGAAAGTTTATAGGTGGTCCTATATCTTGTGTGGCTGATGCATTTAACTCTAAGAAAGCTACAGCTATGTTCCTAGCCATTATGATAATGACTTCCATAACTGTTGGTAACCTTGTTCAAGTAAATTCTCTATCAATACCGCTTAGCATAATAGATGTTCCTATGGTTGTTGGTGGGGTCATAATAGCTATAATATTTTTTGCTGTTGCAGCTTTTAATTTAAAAAAAATCAAAATTTTTATATCGGCTATGATACCGATAATGACGGTAAGTTATCTCACACTTTGTGGTATTATATTATTTAAGTTTAGCAAAAATATTCTCCCTTCTTTGAAACTAATAACAAGCAGTTTCCTTACAACTAGTAGTTTCAACTCTGGTTTATCTCTAGGCTTAATTTTGGAAGTGTTAACCATTATTCGAGTAGGAACTTTACGTGGTATTTTTGCAACAGATATAGGACTTGGCCTTGAAGGTACTGTACATTCTTCAATTGTTCCTAAAAAAAATAGCAATAAATTTATCATTGAACAGAGTCTGATTACAATAATATCACCTTTTATAGTTGCATTTATAGTGTTTGTTACAGCAATGGTACTACTTGTTACAGATTCTTGGGTCACTGATTTAGAGAGTACTAATATGTGTATATTTGCTTTTAAAAGAGCTATGAGTTGGCCTTATATTGATTATTTAATCATGGTCATAATGTTTTGTTTCGCTTTTACTACTATTTTTACTTGGTTTTTTTGTTCAAAACAAACAATACGCTACGTATCTATGAATGATAAATATATTAAAATCTGGATTGTAATTTTTACTGTGATTATTCCGGTTGGTGCAATAAATAGAGTTCAATTACTTTGGGATATTGCTGATATTTCGATTGCTGCTTTATTGTTTATTAACATACTTACTATACTCAAACTAACTTCTAGAAACCCAGAAGTATTTACTATGAGTAACAGATATTTAAAATTACAAGCATAACTAAAATGCAGCAGTCACCACCTAAGCAGCACAATCCTTTTATAAAAACTTAACTAATTACCGTAATAATTATACTAGCTAAGAACTAAAAGGTAGCAGTCAAAGGTAAACAGAGATCTAAAAATAGGTGGTTTATTCTTACATAAAATCAATTCAAGAAAGATGAAGAAAAGCAAAATGAAATAAAACAAGACAGTAGACAATCATCTAAAGCTTTTATAGAAATAATATAAATAATAACTGTGTTAGTATTGTTCAAGCTGCTCGAGACTGAAGGTTTAGGTTTTCAGACCACTAGATTACAGTCTATTAGTGAAAATGATTTAAGTGACGGAAAAAACTCTCAGAAAAAAGAAACTCCTCTACCATAGCTACCTAAGAACTAGTTCACTCAGAGGTGAATAAAGAAATAAGCAAAAAAATTTAACACCTGAGCTCCGGAAATTAGGAGAAAGGAAAGGTTTATGGCAAAATATTAAAAATTTTAATAAAAAATGATTTACGGCATGTTGATGTTAGTAATAGGAAAGTATCAATCAAAAAAAGCGACAAAATGACAGTTTAACAAATATAAAAAACGGCAGATCAACTATTGATATTTCTGCTTCAACACCAAACAGTAGAAATGATTTAGGTGTAGAAAAGCGCACGCACATAGTGTGCCTTCTATAGCGATAGTAGTAGAATCGATATCTTCGTTACTACCGAGGAAAATGTAGATATTAGGCAAAATAATAAAGCTCAATTATAGAAAAGTTCTTATAAAAGAAATAAAGAATTTGAGAAAAAAGAGAAGAATCTTCAAAAAATAAGTAAAGCATTTAAAAAATAGAAGGAAAAAAGAAGAAATGCTGACAAAGTAAATCCAAGCTATTCATTTCCAATCCACAATAATCAATCATGTATAATCTCAAGTAGACCATGAACATTTAACTAACAAGCTTGAGGAAGAAAGAAAGGTTAAGTCTTCAAAAGAAAGGCAAATTATCAGGAGAACGTGGAAAAGATATAAAAATCACAGTGGTAAAACGTATAGTAGAAAATGCTGATAGTAGTGATTATGCATAGAATTGTAAACCAGATTGCCTTGGATTAAACGTCTCAAGCAGCAACAAGAAAAAGATAAAAGTGTATCAATATAAGTTGAGGTTAAAATAATTACTTAGTAAACAATAAGTTTCATGTAATGGTAGCCCTATAACAGAAGAGTATGAGCCACGTAAAAACAATACGAACATTTCAGCAAGGCCTTGTATATTGCACCCTCCTACTTTATTTTTCCACTCTTCTGATGCTAAATAAAATTTAATTTCTTGTACACTGAGACGTTTAAATTTCACTATTGTAACTACAGTTCTAATATGCTGTTTAAATCGATTAGGGGTTAATAAACACACACTGGTATATACTCTGTGTCTTCTTCCCGACAATAAACGAATGTATTTTTCTGCTTGTTCAACGTTTTCGGCTTTGAGCAATATTCTCCTGCCACAGGCAACAACCGTATCAACACCAAGCACAAAATAACTTGGATTTAAACTTTGTATCTTTTCAGCTTTACTTTTTGCCATGCGGATTGAATAATCTCTTGGAAGTTCTTTCTTCGAAGGAGTTTTGTCTATATCTGCTGACAAAATTAAGCCTGGTTTAATATTTATTTGTTTTAGTAAAGCTATTCGCCCTTCTGATGATGAGGCAAGAATAAGACTATTTAGAGATAGTTCTTTCACTTATACCTTTAAGCCTTCTAATTATCCGACCTTTCTTTGCATTCCTATCGTAAATACTCATTTCAACTAGCACCCTATCTCCGATAACAATGCGTATTTTGCTTCTTCTTACTCTTCCTGACACATGACAGATGATTTCATGTTCATTATCTAACTTTACTCTAAATTCTGCCGCAGGTAATAAGACAGTCACTATTCCTTCTACCTCAAAAATTGTTTTCGACTTTTCGTCTTTTATCATTTATTATACTATAGTTAATAATCTTTGTCAGTCTACCATAGATCTTAAAGAAGATAAAAGACCTTTTTCACTAACTTCTTTTATTCTTCCATGCTAATACCGTTAAGAGAATTATTAAGAACACTTATTTAGCTTAACTGCATCTTTCGCTTTATCTAATAATCCATTAATGAAACCAATTTCGCTTGATTTATTAAGCAAATCAGATGCGATATTAGTATATTCATTAATAACAACTGGAGCCGGCGTATCACAATTAGTTAACTCACATATTGCAACACGCAAAATAGATAAGCTTATGAGATTCAACCGCGCAATAGACCAGCTTGGGTGTAAATAAAGTTCTATTATTTTATCATACTCTTCACTGTTTCTTATAACTTTATATGATAGCTCTTCTAAAAATTGATAATCAAACTCTTGACATTCAAATATATCTACTAACTTATTTACATAGCTCCTAAGCTCACAGTTTTCTAGCTTAAAGGTACTTTTGTCGTAGTCTATAAAAATATTTGAGTAAGCAATTTGTATAGTAAAAAATCTCGCTGTACTTCTCTTCATACACCACTTTCTTTCTACAAGCCTTTCCTCCATTAGCTTAACTTTTTGTATAAATCTATCATATACAAAACAGTCAAGGTTGCATAATCACCTATATTCTTTTTGTTTTTACCAGTTCTTACTAAAGCTTTATCTTTGCTATCAACAGTAATTATGCCCATGCCAAAAGGTACTGCATAATACATAATAATAACTCCATTTCATCCTCCGATTTCTCCTTTACAAAGGTATTGATAATAATCAGTTTCACCACAAATTACGTATCCAAAAACTAAATAACCTTCATATTAATATGCCTATTTTTGACCGCAAAAAGAATTGCAGCCAGCATTTCAAATACACCAAGAACCTTAACTAGGTCATAACTAGTATTACCATCTTTCAACTTATCAGTCGTACCTTTAAGCAAAAAATCTGCTATTTTATCATAATAAACTGAATTAACTATTAGTATTTTCAATATTTACACCCACTTTTCTCGTTAAGAAGAATTTCATTAAAGATTGTTGAATTAAAGTTATAATGTTGCTAAATATCCAATATATTACTAAGCCTGTAGGAAAAGAAGAAAAAATAAAGATGGAGATATAAGGTAAAAACCTCACGATATTTACTTGAATGTCATCTTTATTATTCTGATCTTTTTCACTGATTTTTTGCTGAACTACCATAGTAATGCCTAAAATTACTGGTAAAATTCCTATAGAAACAGGAAAATTGTAATTAAACAATCCGAATAGTGTGAAGATGTTTGTCGGATCAGGAGCTGAAAGGTCCTTGATCCATAAATAAAAAGGAGCATGCCTCATCTCTATGGTAACAAATAATACTTTGTACAGAGCAAAAAATACTGGTATTTGTACTATTATAGGAAGAATGCTTGACATTGGGTTAACGTTGTTTTTTTTGAACAGTGCAACTACCTCTTTATGCTGCTTTAAACTATCGTTTTTATATAATTCTTTTATGCGATTCACTTCAGGCTGCAGACTTCTTATTTTAAACATTGAAACATATGACCTGTTAGACAAAGGAAGCATCAAAAGTTTTATTACTAAGGTTAGCACCAATATTGCTAAGCCAAAATTTTTTAAGATTAAGTTAAAATATTCAAGCAGTAAAAATACTGGCTTGGTTACGAAGTAAAGGACACCAAAATCTACAGCTTTGTCAAACAAAGGTATATTGAGAGCACTTTTATAATAATCTAATAGATTCAATTTTTTTGCTCCAGCAAAAAAATAATTTACATTAGAAACACTTGTACCAGGAAATATGCTCTTGTAAGGCTTGACAAAATCTACTTGAAATTTATCAATGTTATTAACATTTATATGTTTGATACTAACGTTTATTTTGTCAGGTTTCTCAGGTATAATGGCTGTAAGCCAATATTTATCAGCAAAACCAAACCAACTTTTTTCACTTGTACTTGTTTTTATTAAACGTTTCTTGGCAATATCCTTATATGTCCATTCCTCTAGCTTATTATCAAACGTACCTAGTACTCCTTCATGCGATATCCAATAAGATTCGTTAATATTATCACGTTTACGATTAATTTTACCATAAGGAACTAAGATTA
Organism: Wolbachia endosymbiont of Onchocerca ochengi; assembly: GCF_000306885.1. Lineage (GTDB taxonomy): Bacteria > Pseudomonadota > Alphaproteobacteria > Rickettsiales > Anaplasmataceae > Wolbachia. The sequence continues at coordinate 645,005 of NC_018267.1, read as the reverse complement.
CATTGTCCTTTGTATTATTTTCAACAATTTGCTCAATCTTAAACATGTAGCTGTCATCAAGGCTAACTTTTGTTCTGAATACGATGCCATTTTTATTATCCCAAAACAAATTAACTATTTTCCGATTAGTTAGTTCAGCTTTATCAGTTTGCCAAATTGTTTTAGAATCTGGAATTTTAATTTTGCCACTTGGATCGAGCCAACCAAATTCTGCAAAATATACATCTTTTGATTCTGCAGGTGACAGCAATACCACCTGTGAAGAAGGAGAATTTAGTTCTAAGTAGTAATTGGTTAAGATTAAGTCATCAAACCTGACACCTTTTAAGGAAACCGACCCTTTAACCATATTATTGGTTAGGTTAATCCTTTGTCCTTGAGTAGAATTAATAATTTCGGAACGATTTTGGTGTATCATAGAAGCAAGATCATTAAAAGATTCTATATGTTCAATATTTTCAATTGATTGGTTATTTTGATCTACATTAAGAAAATTATCGTAAATAACACACCACGATACTATAATTGATACAGAAAGGATAGCTGCCAAAATTAGATTTCTTGCTTCTGACATAAATTTGAGCTAAATATACTTCCTTAAAGTGTATATTAAATATTGTACTGAAACAATAAAGTTTGCCTATTTTTAATAATAACTTTTAACACTAATCTTTTATTACTATCTATTATAATAGCTTCACATTTTAACAATATAAACACAGTAAAAAACCCATTTATTTAACTACTAATAATAGTTATCACTAGAATGCTTATATTTATAAAGGAGTAGATTAAAAAATAGATTTCTCAGTACTTTTTCACCATATAAAGAAAAGATTCAAAATAAATTGTTCTATCTAAAAAAATACACTTATGCTTACCTTAACTTACAAAATATTCAAAATTTAAAAATGCATGAAGCTGTAAAAGGTCAAGTAAGAGCTAGAATGGTTTAAGTATCTTAAATGAAAATAGGATTTTGAGGTATTTTTGTTTCTCTGTAAGAGAGAATAAGCTAATATTATGCATATTATATTGTGAATCTCCTTATTAAAACTCTGCAGGTTAATATAGGAGCAGAAATAAATATTGCAGAGCAAGTGCCAATTAAAATGCCAAAGAAGATGATCAAGCTGAAGTCTCTGACTATACCTGTACAAATCAACATCAAAGGAAGAGCAGCAAGTAAAGTTGTACCTGAGGTTAAAACAGTACGAAATAATGTAGCGTTAATACTTGCATCTACTATTTTACTTATATTCCTCTCTTCACCATTTTTTTGATATTCTCGAATTCGATCATACATAATTACTGAATTATTGATTGAATAACCAATTATAGTAAGAAGAGCTGCGATTGATGAAGTATTAAACTCAATGCCAGTCAGGCTAATAAAACCAACAGTTAAAATTATGTCATGAACAAGTGCTATTATTCCACCAAACCCACATTGCCAGTTAAATCTAAGCCAGACGTAAAAAAATATTCCAACAATTGCAACTAACATTGATAATATTCCTTCAAACACCTGTGATGAGCCTATTTGTGGACCAACATAGTCTACTTTACGATAGCTTATCGAACTACCTAGCTTTTCTTCTAGTATACTTTTTATCTTCTTGATTTTATCTTCACTTCCTTCTTTTTTAAAGCGCATAACTAAATTATCACCTGCTTTTGAACTCTGCACCATAAAACTGTTTTCTTTTAATACATTAAGAATAACATGATCTTCATTTAAAGACTTTATCTCTATCAAAATTCCTCCTGTAAAATCTATGCCTAAATTCACTCCACGTAACATGACAGTAAATATTGAAAAAATAACCAGAATAATACTAATTAGTATAGTTAACTTTCTGTATTTGCTAAATTCGATATCGAAGTTACCTGAAACGAGTCTGACTGCCATACTCTTTACTTAAACTCTAACTTTATATATTTTTCAAAAGATTTACTAGTTTATCTTGTGATTAAACTATACTAAGCTTTACTTTTTTTACAGTTAAGTAACATAATTTTTAGATCACATAATTTCATCAATTAATAAGCTATAGTTACTTAGAATATAATATCAACAGAAATACCTAATATGAGTAAGTCACTAATAATTTAATTTTTACTTTGTTAACCTTTTCTTTGTGAATCTACATTCTTTTGAATAAAAAAACTATATCAACACATCTAATTCATTTTGTGAGTCTTGGTTACTAATTTTTTGCACTCTCGCATGCTCTATTAAACTTAATAGCTCTTTTTCTGTTTTACGATCTCCAACTTTTAACGATTTTCTTTTACATTAAATATTATAACTTCAACTATCGTTAATAGTTTCTTTGCTATAGCATCTAATTTGCAATTCGCAAAAGATTGGTAACTTTTTTATATCTTGATATTTGCTGTTATAACACTCTGGCCTTGCTTGCTAAATTTGCCTGAACATACTTCTTATCCCTTATCTTTTGTCCTATAGTTTATACATAAGATCTTACATACACTTTTTTCTCTTTAATTACCTATTCATCGGCTAATAAGTCAGTTGCTTGATAAATAATATTAGCAGAAAATCCTGCTTTAAGTAAGATCTCTGTTATTTTTATTCTCGCTGCTTCTGCATTACTTTTCTCTTCAGCTTAGATAAATTTGATTAGTTCAAGAATTGCTTTGTGTACTTTTCTATGAGATTATGCTTCCTTTGTACTTACTTTTAATTAAAATAGCTGTTTTCTCTTAGAATTTTTAGTCCAAGAAGCAGATCTTCAATATCAATTGAATAAAACACTTTTACTCTAATATGGAAAGCGTATAGATAAACGTCTTCTACCCTTGTCATATTTTAGTACTTGCTGTTTCGGTACTCTAATTTTGTTTATCAAATTTTTCTGAATATATTTCCGCATTAGCCTCCAATGTTTTATCTTTTGCTATATTTTCTAATTTATAGAATCAGTACGTTTCTTATCATTACCATCATTGATATTGCTAATACTATTTTTTATATAAATAAACTATATCCTGCCATAAGGCTTTACCATAATATATTAATTTCTATAACTTTTTATACATTCATAATACAGCTATCTCTATGGTATCAGCTGTATAAAATTTCTATTGCAAGCTTTTATAAAATACCTATATTTCTCAATTAAATTTAATATAACCTTTTCCAAGATACAGTAGTACTAGCTACAACCTGTTGCTAGATAACCTTTGCTCGTTTATAAGAAGAAACAGCAGCGAAAAACGAGCCAAAAGCAATGAGAAAAGATCCAAGCCAAATTGTAGACATTCCAGGTTTGTAATATACTTTAGTAGCAATCTTGTTCTTATTCTTATTGATTTTGCCGATTATAACGTAAATATCAAAAAATAAATTGTGATAAATGCTACTTTCAGCATTCCTCTGACCTTCCACAAGATAAAATCTGTATTCAGGAGTTACTTCACCTAGCACCCTGTTACTCAATAGATTCCTAATATCCATTGTGCCTCTTACTGCTTGGAAATTTTTCTCTCTTATTAATTCGATATTTCGTAAAGTGACCTCAAATTTATTGACTGTTATGCTATCCCCTATTTTTAAGTAGTTCTCTTTTTTCTCTTGCCAACCAACTGAACAGGTTATACCAAGTACTAGAATTGCTACTCCAGCATGAGCGAGCATCATAGCATAGTAAGACCCGGAAACTCTCTTTGCTAATAAAATTGATTCTCCCAGTGCCATCTTAAATAAACGGATTCTTTTACTATATGCTTCCAAAATAAAGACTAATAATGCTATAGAAATGGTAATTGATAATACGATCATTAACTTCATATGAAAAATAAATGGTAAAATAGCTGCAGCACTACAAAATGTGAATTTATATTCACGGAGTATTGATGATAAACTATTTCCTTGCCAACGACAATATTGTCCTACCATAATGAGCACTAGAACGACTAGCACAATAGGGTTAAATAAGGAATTGTAATATGGTGCTCCAACTGAAATAAGTTCACCAGTCAAATATTCGAGCATTACAGGGTATAAGGTACCAACAAAAACAATAAAAAATGCTGTAATAAACAACAAATTGTTTATTAACATCATTGTAAATCGTGAAAAGAATCTTCTACTCCCTGGTATCTGATCAACTTGACCACCAGGTTTTATATTTTCTTTCTCTCTAGATTTCAGTGTTAAATACTGTAATGACAACAAAGATATATGTTTTTTTCTCGCACACACTACAAATATTACTAAGCTGCTAATTACAATTACACTAAGTAAAGCTAATATATATAATCCATACCTTGGATCATCTGTAAACGTGTGCACTGAAGCAAGTATTCCTGAGCGAACTAAAAATGTTCCAGCCACACTCAGTGTAAAAGTTGTAAGTGCAAGCAAAGTAGCAAAATTCCTTAAAACATTAAAATTTTGTACTACAAGTAGCAAATGTATCAGTGCTACTGCAATTAACCACGGCATCAAGGAAACATTTTCTACTGGGTCCCAAAACCAAAACCCGCCCCAACCAAGCTCACGATATGCCCACCAACTGCCAAAGCTAATGCCAAAAGTAAGCAATGACCAAGAGACAAGTACCCAAGGCCTGATAATCCTAGCCCAAAGGTTTCCTTTAGTGTCTACAATTAACCCAGCTATAGAAAGCGAGAAGGGAACACTAAACCCAAGATATCCCAAATATAATATCGGTGGATGGATTGCAAGACCGATATCCTGCAATATCGGATTAAAACCAAGGCCATCCGTTTCAATACTTGTCATTTTAACAAAAGGATTAGATTCAAGTAAAGTAAACAACAAAAAACAGAAGCAAATCAAGCTTTGAGTAATTAAGGACACCCTCTTCAATTCACTGCTATTATCAATGAAAGTACCCATCAGAAACAGGTAAAAGGTAAGCACTAAGGTCCAAAGCAGCATTGACCCTTCCTTATTCCCCCAAACACCACAGATTTTATAGATCAAAGGCTTTGTTGTATGAGAGTGGTAATATACATTTTCAAGTGAGAAATCGTTTGTAATGTGGCAGTAAATCAAAATAGCCATTGACGCTGATACACAGAAAAATACAGCAATAGTAATAAATCGGTAAGAACTAAGCGGTAAAAATAAATATATTAATGATAATAAGCAAGCTGCTAGTAGCAATATGTTTCCAAGCTCAGACATAAGTTATAGATATTTATACAATGATATTACTAATAATAAGTTGAAAGTTAAAGTTTTAATATAAAAATAAAACTAGCATGATGCTTCCATACTTTACTGTATCAATCACGGTAACAGTAAGTAAAAATTAAATATTAAGTTTTACACTTTTATTCTTTAGGATTGGTGTTGAAGTAATATCATAGGTACAATCAAGATTAGCAAATCTTTATATTAGTAAAAATAATAAAATAGAACAGTAATAACAAGTCAGTAATTGATTTAAAAAAATCTCTATACTGTTTTGGGATTTTAAAAGTAAGAAGATTTCAAATATAAGAAAAGTAAATTATTAATAAAGAGATTTAGCGACTATTTGCTGATTGGCTTGCAAAGAAAATAAATTATATGTAACTAAGTAAGTTGTAAAATATATTATTTATAATGTTACTAGAAGTGTTTATGGTAATGTTTTCACGGAAGTTAAGTACCTAATAATCTAGTGCTGAATAAGAACCAAGGCAATAAATAGAGAAAAAACGATTAAAGAAGCTATTGGTGTTTTCAAAAAGGTTAACATAAAAAAGCCTTTCATAAACTCTCAGTAGCAAAAAAGCAAACCAGAAAGTTTTCAAAAAATGTGAAAGAAACTCAAGAAAAGATTAAAATGAAGAGAGTAAAACTAAAAAGACTTACTGATAATAGACAATCAATAGTAAAAACAATTAGAAATTTTTATAGAAGTTAAGGATAGCCTCTTTATCTATTTAAGTTAGTTGAGCTCAACTTTTTGTAATAATGTTGAAATGTATTAGAATATTAGAGAAATCGTTTTAGGTAAAAAGAAAAGAACCAATTAAAGACTTCCTATTAAACCATGATAATTCGTTCAACGAAACGTATTCTAAATTACATGGTAAAAGAGACAACGTTACAGCAGTACTATCAAAGTAATGAGTTAAAGAGTTTTTACGACAAAGGTATAGAGAAAAAGAAGTATTGCAACCAATAGTACCTTATATAAAAAATATGGAAATTTATGTGATAAGATAAATCCAAGAATGCAATCGAAAAAAAGAATAACGGAAGAAAAACTTGAGGAAAATAGGTAAGTTAATGCTAGTATAATTAAATGACATAAAAAATATGGTTAGGCAGCCCTTAATTGTAAAAGCTTTCAGAGTTCTTGCATAAGAAAAAAGTGAATATTCATTTAGGGATAGCGCATACTAAAAAATAATTAAACTTATATATCAGTAAAAGATTGCTGGATATCAGAAAAATTCGTCAAAACTTATCTTAAATAAAAAAATATTCGAAAGTATGCTACACGAAATTAAGCAGTTATGCAATGTAGAAGGATTTAAGAAATTAGTAAGTAATATACGGAGCAAGATAGGTTAATAAAAATTTTGATTCAGCTTTACCAAACAAAACATACATAACAATTTAGGCACTCTCAGCTGAGAAAAATAGAGAATCCTTTAACAGAACTAAGAAAAACTTCACAAACTGACGGTGAAACTGAAGTAGATCAGGCTATAATTTATTTGACACTAAAATTTAGTACAGTTACTCTAACTTAGGCTTTGCACTTATGTATATCTACAAGCTGTCATTCAAGTGGCACTGGCATTTGAGATCTAGAAAACTTAATTGCAAATTGGTGTACTGTTTTTAATAGAATTATGTAATGAAAATTAGGTCCTAGTATTAGTTACCTGAAGATGATAAGCAAAAAATGTAATGTTTTCCCTATCGGACTTAAATCATAACGTTCGCATACAATTAAAAAGGTCAAACTTTTAGAACAATGAAAACGATCAGCACTTTAATTCAAGAAGGATCAAAACTGTTATCGTCACATAAAGTTGAATCACCATGTTTGGATTGTGAGATCATAATGCAGCATGTTCTTGAAGTAGAGAGATCATACATAATTATGAACCGTACCGATCAAGTACCGATGGAGAAGGAAAAGTTATTTTGGAAATTAACAAAAAAAAGAGCGAAAAGGTATCCAATATCACAAATAATAGGTAAACGTGAATTCTGGAGTAAAAATTTTATAGTCAATCAGCATGTTTTGGATCCAAGACCAGACAGTGAGACAATAATTTTAGCAGTGTTAAAATGCTATCCAAACAAAAAGCAGAGATTAAAAATTGCAGATTTTGGCACAGGTACAGGTTGCTTACTAATATCCTTACTTAGTGAATATGAATATGCCGTTGGTGTTGGTTTTGAGAAGAGTTTAAAAGCATATAGAGTTGCTTGCCGGAATGTAAAAAGACATAATTTACTTGACAGAGCTAAAATACTTCCAAGTTCATGGACAGAGTGCAGAGGCTTATTTGATCTTATAATTAGTAATCCTCCATATATCAAAAGAAATAAGTTGAAAGATCTGCAAGCCGAAGTACAAAAAGAACCGAGAATAGCCCTTGATGGTGGTATTGATGGCTTAAACTGTTACTTAAGTATTTTTCCAATATTGAGAAAATGCCTTAAGAAAAATGGGTTTGTGATATTAGAAGTAGGTGAAGATCAAAGTGACATTGATAAAATAATTCCTTCATATGGATTATTTTTGCAAGAATATGTGTATGATTTAACGGGAACAAAAAGATGCATTATTATTAAGCAATAGACTTTTCTTATATAACTTGGAAAAAGAGTGTACATTTTAACATATTGGTGCTTTTTGTAATACTATATTGCCCTTAAACTATCTTAAAAAATTTACAAGCAAAGAAGAAAGGCAAAAGAAATTCCAAATAGCTAATTACTCACTGCTTATCTTAATAATATAGATTTTTTTGACGTCTTGAACATTTCATAAGCACATTTCAACTTGTATAAGCAAAAGACACAGAAGCTTTTAAAGATATACGGTGCATATGGTGCACCAAATATGCTAAATTTTTCTGCTATTTAATCTGCACAGAATAAAGATAAATGAGCATCTTCGATACTCTATACCAAAGAGGCTAGTGAAATTTGTTAGGCAGTTCTGCTCTCCTATTCTCAAATCATAATATTTATACAGTTGTACATCACATACTAACACAGTAAAAAAGAATAGGGTTTCATATAGTTACATAAGCTTACTCAACATAAACCAGTTTCTCACACACACATTTTACTACATAATCAGCATTAATGTTAAAATATTTGTAAAGTACTTTATAAGACGCCGATTCTCCAAAGCTCTCCATGCCAACAAATATACCGTTTGAACCTATATATTTGTGCCAACCAACTTCACTTCCAGCTTCAATTGCAACTTTAATGCTGTCATTACCTAATATTGTCTTTTTATATTCATCACTTTGCTCATCAAAAAGTCTCCAGCATGGCATAGAAACAACTCTTGTACCTATCCCTTTCCCCTGTAATTTTTCCCTTGCTTCAACTGCAATTTCAACTTCAGATCCAGTAGCAAATATCGTTACTTGTAATTTTTCTAAGTATTCACATAAAATATATGCACCAAGCTTTGATAAGTTAGCGGATTGATCAATGTCAAAGTGGAATTTGCGTGTATAATTCACACTTTGCCTTGAAAGTGCAAACAACGTAGGTGATTCTTTTTTTTCCAATGCAATACTAACGCATTCTAGAGTCTCAAGTGCATCAGCCGGCCTAAAAAGATACAGATTCGGTATAGCTCGAAAAGAGGATAAATGCTCTATCGGTTGATGAGTTGGACCATCTTCTCCTACTCCAATTGAATCGTGAGTTGTTATATATATAATCTGCTGTTTCATCAAAGCTGAAAGGCGTATAGCGGGACGATAATAGTCAGAAAATACCAAAAAAGTGCCTCCATAAGGAATAATACCACCATGAAGAGCCATGCCATTCATACAGGCTGCCATAGCATGCTCTCTTACTCCATAATGAAGATAAGAACCATTGCGATTATCTCTATCTATTATCTTCATATGCCCATACTTAGTACAATTTGACCCGGTAAGATCAGCGGACCCGCCAATTAATTCTGGCATAGAATTAGTTAAAAATTCCATTACCTTGCCGAAAGAAAATCGTGTAGCTTCACTTGGCATTCTTTCATGTATTTGTTTCTTTAAGTTTGCTAAATCACTGTTAATATTATCTGGTAAACGTTTATCTAGCCGTCTTTGAAGTTCTGCATGATATCTTGTCGTTCCAGTATCATATACTGGAATCCATTCTTTTTTTTCTTCACTATCCATACGCTTAAATAACACTGAATTATAGTTTTGCTTTGCTCTCTTAACTGCCTTCATCCAAGCATTTTTTATATCTTCTGGAACATAAAACGGTTCATAGTTCCAATTTAATTTTTCTCTTATTTGCTTTACATCTTTCTCTGTAAAAGCACCACTGTGAGCGGAAGCTGTGCCAGCACAGCTTGAAAATTTCCCAATGATAGTTTTGCAACAAATTAATGTAGGTTTATTAGACCTTTGTGCTTGCTCAATTGCGAGCGATATAGAGTCGAAATCATGCCCATCAATTTTATTAACGTTCCATCCATATGCTAAAAAACGCTTTTCTACATCATCAGAACAAGAGATGCTAGTAGCACCATCTATGGTGATATCATTATCATCAAAAAAGGCTATCAACTTATTCAATTTAAGATGCCCAGCAAGTGATGCTGCTTCGTGACTTATTCCTTCCATGAGACAGCCATCTCCTAACACTACATAAGTGTAGTGATTAATTCCAAACTGCTTTTCAAGAATCAATTCAGCAAGTGCCATACCTACTGAAATAGCGAACCCTTGCCCTAGTGGACCTGTTGTTGCGTCCACCCCAGGAGTTAGACAAAATTCTGGATGACCTGGAGTTTTAGATCTGAATTGCCTAAAATTTTTTAACTCATCTATACTAATATAACCTGTCAGGTATAATATGGAATATAGTAACATTGAACCATGACCATTTGATAAAACAAAACGGTCTCTATTGAACCATTTAGAATCATCAGAGTTGTGATTGAAGTATTTGGTAAATAAGATAGTTGCAATATCTGCCATGCCAAGTGGCATACCTAAGTGCCCAGAGTTCGCTTTCTGTACTGCATCAATTGACAAAAAGCGGATGGCATTTGCCATAGATTTCAAAAGTAGATAATTCATATGTCGATAGATAAGAGAACTTAAAAGTAAAGTGTAATATACTATATTAGCAAAAACAAGTTGACACTTAATACTAAAATCTTTAATAATCTAGAGTTATATTGTTAAGATTTTGATATGACAACTGTTGTTAGTAGAAAGTATAGAATCAGCCGTAGGCTTGGCATGAATTTATGGGGTAGGGTAAAAGACCAAGTAAACAAAAGGAAATATCCCCCAGGACAACATGGTATTCTTGGGTTCAAAAGGTTATCTGATTTTGGTAAGCAGTTTGCTGCACATAAGAAATTTAAGTTTTATTATGCAATTTCAAGTAAACAACTCAGGCGTATATTTTTAGATGCTTATAACAGAAAAGGTTATACAGCTGATAATTTTATTGGCATCTTAGAATCAAGGTTAAGTGCTGTTTTATATCATTCTGGTCTTGTGCCAACAATTTACTCAGCAAAGCAACTTATATCTCATAAGCATGTTACAGTTAATGATAGAGTGGTTAACATATCAAGTTATCGAGTAAAACCTGGTGATATAGTGAAAATAAGAGAAAGCGCAGTAAAAATCCCTGTAGTAATAGAGACCATAGAAAAACAAGAACGCAAAGCTCCAGGTTATTTAGAAATAAATAGTAAAGAGCATTCAGTAAAGTATTTAAGAGTACCTCAGTATTCTGAAGTTCCTTACTCAGCAGATATGGAAGTTAATTTAGTAGTAGAATTTTACTCTAGGTAAAATAAAAGGGCCTGTGTGGCGGAATTGGTAGACGCAGCGGACTTAAAATCCGTGGGTTTTGCGGCCTTGGGAGTTCAAGTCTCCCCATGGGCACCAGTTTAGTTTATGAAAAGATACAAGAAATATGAAATGGCTCAATATAGAAAGCATCGTAGAAGCTTTAGAAAAAAAATTTCCAAACGAGGACATAATTAATATCAGATTTACTGAGCTTAAGAAAAAAGTCTTAGGTTTAGAAAAGTTTGATGATGATGAAAAACGCTGCAATGAAAAAATACTTGAAGCTATTCAAGCAGCTTGGATTGAGGAGAGATCTTACAAATAGAAATGGCAGCTACTATTAAATGATCTTGTTTACCATTTTAACATATAATCCATAGCTATACAAACATTGTGATTTGAACCTACCAGCAGGATATCGTGCAAGTAGCTAACACTAGTAGTCAGTTTGCTGTGCAAGCTTGTCAAAAAAATTTCTCTTAGTATAGTATAAAAAGCTGCTTTTATATTTAGCAGCAGCTCAGTGTGCTTACTTATAAGTAAAATTCCTGGATTTTAGTATAAAGTGTTGAATAACAACGAGAGGAAAAAATTCACTCCGGTAGTAATGATTAAACTAATTCTAATTAGAAGCAGAAAAGTTAATCAATTATGAAATGAGAGTGGCAGCATAGCATAACAAGTTTAGTAAATGGAATGATTGTAATATGCCTGACAGATTCTGTATCAGCATAGACTTTTCATAAAATATTATCTTTTACGGTATGAAGACAAGGAGTAAAGCTGCATTCCAGCACACCACTATAATGCAAGATTTTTAACCTATTGTAAGACGAAAGGATAATAAAAAGCTATTTTATAGTACAAAATATTTTACTACTATATTTATATAATCTTTGGATTAAGGAATACCTTTTTAATATTATTGATAACTAATTTACTTACTGGTTATTTTATAACAATTTTTTCAGTTCTACACAAACAATTTAAATAAAGTTAGTAAATGATGAAGGTGATTTAATAGAAAAGCTTAAATATATTGTACGTGATCTACCTTAAATAAGTCATCCTATCACACTTGATTCTAAGGTAGTAGTTTATTCAACGAGGTTGATTCTATTAAACTTACCGTGATGGACTAGTTTTATTATTGACGCGATCACTGAGGCTTGTGAATAATATTCATTACTACTATATTGTAACTATAGGAAGGAATTTAGTTTGTAATAAAAAGATGCTTAGACAAAGTGGTCCAAGGAAATTAAGATCTATAGTAGAAAGTTATACATTAAAATGCATGAAGGGCAGGATGAGCAAAAATGAAATATGTCTTATTTTAAACTGGAGGAACATAGTTGGAGCAGAAATAGCAGAGTGTACAAAGCCAAGAAAGATTTCCTATGCACAAAATATAAATACAGGTGTGTTACATCTCACAGTAGCAAATGGTAGTAAGGCACTGGAAATTCAACATATGATCTCTCTTATAATAGAGAGAATCACAATATTCTTTGGCTACAAAGTAGTATATAGTATAAAAATTAAGCAGGAAAGTGTTGATTATTTCAACATATAAGATAATCTTGGCACATAGAATAACTTGGTATATCAAAGTGAGTAGAGTTTGCGAACTAACAAACAGAAGGAAGTCTTTTGGTAATAAGGTATCACATTCAAACCGTAAAACAAAACGCACCTTTCTCTTAAATTTGCATAGTGTTACGTTGATGAGCAACATCTTAAATAAGAAATTTAAGTTTCGTGTGGCGGCGAGAACTTTAAGGACTATAGATTATAAAGGCGGCCTTGATGCTTTTTTGCTCAACACAAAAACAATTAAGCTAAGTGAGAAAGCACAGAAAATAAAAAGAAGGTTAAAAAAAGTTTTAGCAAGGCAAGAGGTAAAATTAGCCACTTCAGATGCATAGTAAGCCTCCATGGCTCAGGACAAAAGCTCCAGCTAGTAAAATATTTAATGAAACCTTAAACACTGTTAAACAGTATAACTTACATACAGTGTGCGAGAAAGCCGCTTGCCCAAACATTGGTGAATGCTGGAACAAACATCACGCTGCTATGATGATTCTTGGTTCTGTTTGCACTCGTGCTTGTGCGTTTTGTAACGTTGCAACTGGTACCCCTGATAAATTAGACCCTCACGAACCAGAAAATTTAGCAAGGGCAATAAAAAAATTAAACTTGAAATATGTTGTCATTACCTCCGTTGACCGTGATGATTTATTAGATGGTGGCGTAAGTCAATTCGTAAAGTGTATAGAAGAAATTAGAAAGATTACTCCAGAAACAACAATAGAAATTTTAACTCCCGATTTTTTAAATAAAAAAGGTGCATTTGAAGCAATTGCTGTTGCATCACCTGATGTCTATAACCACAATATTGAAACAGTGCCAAGGTTATATGCAAAGATAAGGCCAAGGGCACGTTATTTTCATTCATTGTATTTGTTGAAAATGGTAAAGCAGACTAATCCTAAACTTTTCACAAAATCAGGGCTCATGGTTGGTCTTGGAGAAACAAAAGAAGAGGTACTTCAGGTCATGGATGATTTACGAAATGCTGAAGTTGATTTTATAACAATAGGTCAATACCTGCAGCCAACTCCAAAACATGCAAAAGTTGATAGATATATTACCCCAGAAGAATTTGAGCATTATAAATATATTGCTTATTCTAAAGGATTTCTAATGGTTGCATCAAGTCCATTAACCAGGTCATCATATCATGCTGAAGAAAGTTTTAGTAAGCTCAAAGCTTATTATTTTCCAACATAGAAAATACTTGACGAGCTTTAGCCACAACATATAATATTAATCTTGGGTTTTATGTGATTTCCAGGAGTTTAGTAGTAGTATTATACGTATAAAGTTTAAGTTGTGTACATTAGGATAAATTTTTACCTAGTTAGCTGTTTTCAGTTTAAAATTAAGGAAGGAGTTACTATATATATTAGTAAATGTTAGCTAAACTTATATTATGGATTTGAATAAATTTACCGAAAAAGCAAAGAGCTTAATCCAAAGTGCTCAAATGAAAGCGTTGGGAGCTGGACATCAAGTTTTTATGCCTGAGCATCTACTAAAAGCAATGCTTGAAGATGAATCAGATTTAGTTCAGGATTTAATAGTAGCTTGTGGTGGGGATGTACAAAGTATTTCTGATGCTACAAATAGTGCACTAAAAAAGTTTCCAGTAGTTGAAGGTCCAGGAAGCAGTGGCCTTCAACTTTCAAGAGAAATGGCAAGAGTTTTTGAGGATTCAGTAAGTATTGCTAGGAGGAATAAAGATACATTTGTTACTGTTGAGCAATTACTGCAGAGTTTAGCTGCACAGAGGAGTGATACTGTGGGTAAAATTCTAACAGAAAACGGTGTTACACAGCAGAAATTGAACTCAGTTATTACAGAAACAAGGAGAGATAACAGTACGGGCGCGCCAAGAATAAGGGGAAAGTTGACTGTAGCAAAGAAATATACAAAGGATGTTACAGAGCTTGCTATGCAAGGCAAGCTTGATCCTGTAATTGGTCGTGATGATGAAATTAGAAGAACTATACAGGTATCGCTTAGGCGAACAAAGAATAATCCAGTGCTAATAGGTGAGCCTGGTGTTGGGAAAACTGCGATAGTTGAGGGATTAGCAAACAGAATTGTTACAAACGATGTGCCACTTGGTTTACGCGATGCAAAGGTCTTAGCATTAGATCTTGGCGCATTAATTGCTGGAACAAAGTTTAGAGGAGAGTTTGAAGAAAGACTAAAAGCAGTTATTAATGAGCTTTTGAAAACGGATGAGAAAGTTATTTTGTTTATAGATGAGCTTCATACTTTAGCCGGAGCAGGAGCAACAAGTGGTGCAATGGATGCTTCAAATTTACTGAAGCCTGCTCTTGCACGTGGAGAAATTCACTGTATAGGAGCTACAACATTAGATGAGTATCGTGAGCATATAGAGAAAGATCCTGCACTTGCAAGACGTTTTCAGCCTGTGTTTATCTCTCAACCAACTGAAGCTAATACTATTTCAATACTCAGAGGTTTAAAAGAAAAGTATGAAGTGCATCATGGTATAAGAATCACAGATGGTGCAATAATTGCTGCTGCAACGTTGTCCAATAGATATATAACAGACAGGTTTTTACCTGATAAGGCGATCGACTTAATTGATGAAGCAGCAAGCAGAGTAAGAATTGAAATGGATAGCAAGCCTGAAGTAATTGACGAACTTGAGAGGAAAATAATACAGTTGAAAATTGAGTCAGAAGCTCTAAAAAGAGAACACGATGAAAACTCTAAGCAGCGTTTAAAGAAGATAAATGAAGAAATTGAAAACCTAAACAGTAAATTTGCTGATTTGAACAGCAAATGGCAGATGGAGAAGAGTAAAATAGCTAGAATACAAGAGACAGCTGGAAAATTAGATAGCGCTAGAAAAGAGTTAGAATTGGCTCAGCGCAGTGGAAATTTAGGGAGAGCAGGGGAGTTGATGTATGGTATAATTCCTCAGCTTGAAAATGAGTTGAAAGATCAGGAGAAAGTTACTGATAGTTTCCTAAAAAAAGAAGTTGCTGAGAACGACATTGCAAATATTGTTTCGAAATGGACAGGTATTCCAGTTGATAGTATGATGCACAGTGAAAAAGAAAAGCTTCTTAGCATGGAAAATGAAATAGGGAAAAGGGTGGTAGGACAAAAAGATGCAATAGAAGCAATAAGTAATGCGGTTAGGCGCTCTCGCTCTGGCGTACAGGATACTAATCGTCCCTTTGGTTCATTTTTATTTTTGGGCCCAACCGGAGTTGGAAAAACTGAACTAGCGAAAGTTCTTGCTGAGTTCTTATTTGACAACCAAGGAACACCCCTGCGCTTTGATATGTCTGAGTATATGGAAAAACACTCCATCTCGAAGCTAATTGGTGCACCTCCAGGATACGTTGGCTATGAACAAGGCGGAAGATTGACCGAAGCAGTAAGAAGGAGACCATATCAAGTAATTCTATTTGATGAAATAGAGAAGGCAAATCCTGACATATTTAACCTATTGTTACAGGTTTTAGATGAAGGTAGGCTAACCGATAGCCATGGCAAATTGATTGATTTTCGCAATACTATACTAATTTTAACTTCTAACCTTGGCGCTGAGATAATGCTAAAGGGAGTTGCTGACTCTATAAAAAGTGAAGTAATGCAAATAGTTAAGTCAGCATTTCGTCCAGAATTTTTAAACAGACTGGATGAAATTATTATATTCCATAGTTTAACCAAGGACGACATTTATCAAATAATAGATGTTCAATTTTCTCATTTACAAAAAACGCTTGCTAAGCTTAAACTAAGTATAAGTTTGTCACAGGAGGCTAAAGAACTAATAGCACAAACTGGCTATGACCCTGAATATGGAGCAAGACCTCTAAAAAGAGTAATACAGGAATGTATTCAAAATAATCTAGCCAAGCTAGTTTTATCGGAAGAAGTAACAGAAGGTAGTGAGCTAATAGTGTACGCTCTTAATAATGAAATCTTAATTAAAAAGGTTTAAAGTGGCTGTGTGTTGCATAAAAAAATGCATATAGATAATAATGTTGACACTGAATCTTTATTCAAGCTGATTAATCAAGAGAACAAAAAAGAAAAAGAAAAAATTAAAGAATTTATAAAATACTTTTATAGTTTTATTTACAATAGTGATTTAAAGGTTAATGATAGGTTCCTTTTGTACATTGCAAAGGACGCATACAACTTCATCCTCAAAAAGGAAAAAGAAAAAAGCAAATTGAAGATAAATAATATAAATGATATACCAGGAATAAAAGGCAATTTTACTGTAGTTAAAATAACGAGTGACGACATGCCTTTTCTAGTTGATTCTATTGTTGCTACTATTAAATCGCACGATTTAACTATATGTTATTATAGTAATAGTATAATTAATATTAAAAGAAAAAGTGGACTGATTGATGAGATTTACGATTTAGAAGAGAATAATGGTGTAAAGGAGTCAGTAATATACGTAATTATTAAGGGTATAAGTGATAGTTTTGTTAACACTCTAAAAGAATCTCTACGAAAAACACTGAAAGCGGTTAATTGTGTTGTAAAAGATTGGCTTCTGATGCTCCAGAAGATAGACGAAGTGAAAAATGAACTTTGTTCTGTCGTTCAGGCAACAGGTATCAAGGTCCATATTCGATCGTCACACACTACTAATCAAGTTGTAGATTTTCTAAATTGGTTGCAAAATAATAATTTTTTATTTTTAGGTTACCAAGAGCGCATTGCTGATAAAGATGGCAAACTTGTTTCTAGTGATGAGAAAAATCTTGGTTTAATGAGAGTAAGCAAAGAATACCAAAGTTCTTCTGTTTCTTCTGAGAATTTGAATTTGTACATAGTAAGGTCAGATCTGATCTCAATAGTTCATCGACGTACATACATGAATTGTATAGGAATGAAAGAATTAGATGATCATGGTAACGTGGTAAAAGAGCGATATTTTTTTGGGTTATTTACTTCAGTAGCAGAGGTTCAAGACATTCGCATTATTCCGATAGTAAAAAGTAAAGTCAAAGCAATAGAGAAAAAAACAGGATTTGTGCCTGGTGGGCACAATAATAAGGCTTTAGTTTCTATTTTACAAGCATTCTCTTGTGACGAATTATTCCAGTTAAATGAAGACGAGTTATTTAAGATTTGTACTTCAATTATGTCCCTTGCAATTAGGCCAAGAGTTAAACTCTTTTTAAGAAAAGTAGGAAATTTTATTAGTTGTATAATACTAATACCAATGCGATATGCTAGTGCCAGGTTAATGTTCAAAATACGTGATATATTGAAAAATGAGACAAGTGCGGAAAGTTCAGATATTTACAACAACCACATTATCAATGAATATGATTTAATGAAATTACATGTAGTCCTAAAGACTAAAAATGTTAGTGTCCTTGACGATAAAATTTTGCACATCGAAAACAAATTAAGAAACATCACAGAAAAGTGGGAAGATCGTTTTATAGATAATCTATATAGCACTTTCAATACTGTCGAAGATATATTCATCCGTTACTGCAAAGCATTTCCAATAAGCTATCAGGAGAGTTTTGAACCTCACAGTGCATATTATGATATGAAGAAATTGGAAACAGTAAGAAGGAAAGGAATAAGTGAGGTTGATCTAAGGCTTACTCATGACAATCTTAATTATCAATTAAAGGTTTACACTCCAAGCAACGGGGGACTTGAATTATCGAAAATATTAAAAATTACTAAGAATTTGGGAACAAAGATCCTATCTCATAATAGTTATTACGTAGAAATTAATGATGGAATGTGGATACACCATTTTGTGTTATCAAGAGTCGATGAATTAATAAATAATATCACTCTAAAAGAGCAGTTCGAGGTGACACTTACAAAAGTATTCAGTAGAGAAATCAAAAATGACTATTTTAATAGCTTAATTATTATTGCTGGGCTGAAGTGGAAAGAAGTGCTTCTAATTAGAGCGTTAAGCGCTTACCTAAAGCAAATATCATTTAACTATAACCCTGGATATATTCAAAAAGTGGTCTCAGAGCATCCAAAAATAGTAAAGTATTTGATACAACTGTTTCATGTAAGATTTGACCCTAACATAGATATCGATAGAGTAGAAACTACTAATATCTTCAAAGAAAAAATTGAAGAACTTCTAAAGAAAGTCAGCAATGTTTCACATGATTATGTTTTACGTTCCATATTTAACTTGATAATGTCTATTTTGAGAACCAGTTATTATCAGAACGATAAACCTTACTTATCTACAAAGTTTGATTCAAATAAAATAAACGGTTTACCTAATCCGCACCCATACCGTGAATTATATGTTTACTCAAACCTCTTTGAGGGAATCCATTTAAGAGGAGGAAAATTAGCACGTGGTGGTCTAAGATGGTCAGATAGAACAGAAGATTTTCGCACTGAAGTTTTAGGGCTTATGAAAGCTCAAATGACAAAAAATGCAGTTATTGTTCCTGTTGGTGCAAAAGGTGGGTTTATAATAAAGAAAGTCTATAAAGACA
Source organism: Wolbachia endosymbiont of Onchocerca ochengi (assembly GCF_000306885.1). Classification (GTDB taxonomy): domain Bacteria; phylum Pseudomonadota; class Alphaproteobacteria; order Rickettsiales; family Anaplasmataceae; genus Wolbachia. Next base: position 625,905 of record NC_018267.1, on the reverse strand, counting down.
GAAATTCTTTAAGAAAAAAAGGTATTGAGTGTTATAAGGATTTTATCAAAGGAATGCTTGATATTACTGATAATATAGTTGATGATAAAATAATTCCACCAAAAAATGTGATTAGGTATGATGAAGATGATCCATACTTAGTAGTTGCGGCAGATAAAGGTACTGCTTCATTTTCTGATTATGCTAACCAAATAGCCTCTGAATATCATTTTTGGCTTGGTGATGCATTTGCATCCGGTGGATCAGCTGGTTATGATCATAAAAAGATGGGTATCACAGCCAGAGGTGCGTGGATTGCAGCACAAAGGCATTTTTGGAAGATGAACAAAAATATTTATCAAGATGTCTCTGTTATTGGGATTGGAGATATGGCTGGCGATCTATTTGGAAATGGCATGCTGCTTTCAAGAAATGTGCGTTTGATTGGCGCATTCAACCATATGCACATTTTCATCGATCCAAACCCTGATGTAAAAAATAGTTTCACAGAGCGTAAGCGTCTTTTTAAGTTACCATTTTCAACTTGGATGGATTATAACAAAGGTTTGATCTCTCAAGGTGGAGGAGTGTTTGAGCGTAGCAGTAAACAGATAAACGTTTCTCAAGAAATGAAAAAATGCTTTGGTATAACAGAAAATGTATTATCCCCAAACAGCTTAATCCGATATTTGTTAAAGGCAGAGGTAGATTTGATATGGAATGGAGGAATTGGTACATTTGTTAAAGCAAAAAGTGAAAGCCATAACGTAGTTGGTGATAAAACAAACGATGAATTAAGAGTAAATGGCAGAGATATTAGAGCTTCTATGTTCATAGAAGGTGGTAATCTTGGTTGCACACAGCTTGGAAGAATAGAATATGCTAAAAGCGGTGGGTACATCAATGCAGATTTTATTGATAATTCAGCAGGAGTAATATGTTCCGACCTTGAAGTTAACATCAAAATTGCATTTGTTTCAATTATGAAAGAAGGTGGTATTTCTTTGAAAAAAAGAAATGAAATACTGGCTAGCATGGTAGATGAAGTTGCATCTAAGGTGCTTGAAGACCACAATAGAATTGAAACAAAAGCATTACTCCTTGAATGCTTGCAAGCTAAGGAAAGGTTGGAACAGCACCATAGGTTATTGCTCAATTTGGAAAAATCTGGATTGTTAGAAAGAAGTATAGAATTCCTTCCAGCTGATGAGGAAATAGCAAAAATGTTGACTGAAGCAGAGGGCTTTAGCTCTCCTCAACTTGCTATTCTCATGTCTTATACTAGAACAGCAATAAAAAGTGAAATTATACACTCTGACCTACCTGAAAAGGATTCCTTTTGTCATGATTACTTACTAAGTTATTTTCCACAAAAAATAGTAACAGAGTTCAGGAATTTCATATTGAAACACCAATTACGCAGAGAAATTGTTTCTACTTGCATTGCAAATGATGTAGTGAATAGGATGGGGTGTATATTTATTAATAATCTAGTTGAGAAAACTGGAATTAAGGTGTACGAAGCAGTTAATTTATATATTATTGTTAATCACCTATATGATTTAAGTAGCTTATGGCGAAAAATTGATGAATTAGATGAAAAAATTGATGTTAACTCATACTTGCAAGTGGTAAGAAGTGTGCAAAAGTTCATTGGCAGGGTATCATTTTGGTTAGTAAAAAATCTAGATAAACTTAGCTTTATAAATTTGGATGATGTTACAAAGTTTAAGAATGCAATTGAAACTTTAAGCCAAAACTTAACTCATGTTTTAGATGAACATCTGTTGGAAAACTATCGTTATGGATCCGTTTCTTTAATAGAACTTAATATAGATAAAGATCTAGCTAAGAAAGTTGCTGACTTATGCATTTTAGCCTATGCATTGGACATTATACTCATTTCTGAACAAACATCTTTATCTATTCTTGATGTTGGTAAAATATACTTTGAGCTAAAATCGCTACTAAGATTCGATCTGATTAGAACAATTGCCATTAAGATGAAAAATCGTTCTTCTTATTGGGATCGTAGCTTAATCAATGACTTATTGGATGATTTAAGCAATTATCACTATAAGTTAGCTATTAAAGTTATAAAATTTACTAATGACTGTGAAAATAAGGTTCAAACTTGGGCCCGTGATGATATAGGTTACATAGAACGTTACAATAGCTTCCTAGACGAAATGGTTGCTTCTAAACTTGATTTAAGCAGATTAATATTTATAATTAAAAGAATCAAAGTACTTGCCTCATAGGAAAAATGTTTAGCATAGGTCTTCCAGAAATTTTAGTTGTAGCTTTAGTGGGTATAATTGTTCTTGATAAAAGTAAAGTACCTGTATTTATTAGTTTTATTAGAAGTATATATAGATATTTTATAATTATAAAGTCAAGAACTAGAAATTTGTTAAAAAATACTGGAATCGAAGACTTATATTATAAAAAGCATGATATTGAAAAAGTGAATTACATAGTTGGTAAAAATGGCAAGTTTTATCCTAGTTACAATATAGATAATATATCTAAAGATAATGACAGCGAAGATACTGGTAGTAGATGATATACTATCCAATGTTCAGCTTTTAGAAGCTCGACTAAAAGCTGAGTACTATGCAGTTATTGTAGCTCATGATGGTAAAGAAGCTATAGACTTAGTAGCAAAGCAACAACCAGATATTATATTGCTTAATACCATGATGCCAAAAATAAATGGCTTTGAAGTTTGTAAGAACCTAAAGAGTAATCTCTTAATAACTCATATTCCAATAATTACGGTAACTGCACTGCATAATACTCACGATAGAGTGAAAGGTACTAACACTGGTGCAGATAACTTTCTAACTAAACCAATAGATGAAATTGCTCTGTCTGCACGAATTAAGTCTCTTACACACCTAAAGATAATAATAGATGAATTGCGTTTAAGAGAGAGAAACTAATGCTAAGATTAATCTGGCAGAAGGGAATAGTATCATGAGTTATTCCAACCTAATTTTTGATGCTAACATACTTGTTATAGATGAGGATATCTTTCAGACAGAGCAGATATATAATGTACTGAAACAACGCTTTAGGTTGATTAAAATACTAAATGATCCAACTGAAGCATTAAAGGTTAGTATTAAAGATAATTATGATCTAATCATTTCGGACATGCAATTTTCGAGAACCAATGGCCTACGTTTATGTTCCGAGTTTCGCAGTAAAGTAGAAACACGTTATACACCTATTCTGATTCTTTCTGAAGATCACGATAAAAGTAACTTAGTAAAAGCGCTCGACGTTGGTGCTAATGATTACTTAACAGTGCCTTTAGATGAAAGTGAATTGATAGCAAGAATTAATTTACAAGTGAAACACAAGAGGTATCAAGACGCTTTAAGAATGAACTTATTCAATAACGTGGAAATGTCCATAAAGGACCCATTAACTAACTGTTATAACAGGAGATATTTCGATACACACTTAAGAAACCTTGTTAAGAACTCTATAGAAAAGAATAAAAGGCTATCCCTTATGATACTTGATATAGACTATTTCAAGGTAGTAAATGACAATTTCGGGCATAGTGCTGGCGATGAACTTTTAAAGCAAATACAAAAAAGAATTTCTGAAAACATAAGAGTAACAGATTTGCTAGTTAGGTTTGGTGGCGAGGAATTTGTTGTTGTAATGCCAGATGCTAGCATATCAGATGCGTATGTTGTTGCTGAGAGGATACGTAAAATCATTGCTATGGAACCTTTTACGTTTTCAGACAAAAATAAAATTCATAATGTAACTGTAAGCATTGGAATTACAGAAATGCAAAAATCTGACCTTGATAATATCAAAAAATTTATAGTACGTGCTGACAGGTATTTATATAAGGCAAAAAATAATGGCAGAAATAAGGTAGTTACTGACTAATTCCTAAATGAGACATATGATTAAGGTAATGTAATGTACATTCACAGGTAGTGCTAATATTGTGATTTCAGTTTGTCAGGAAGAATGTCATCCAGGTGACTTCTTTCATCCCAGCGTTAAGCACTAAGATTTAATTCTACTTAATGTTTTTTTATATAAATTAGCTTAATATAGTTTTCCTTTCACAATTAAATCAATTTTTAATTCTCTTCTCCAGCTTTTTAGTAGTTTTCTCTATTAAAAGCTGAGTTCACGTTTTGAAATTCCTTAAAGGAAACTAATTTCCACACATCATACTTTAATGTAAAGCTGAAAATAACCTTGCTCTTATGTTCCCAAACTCCGTTGTGTAGAACTTTTTATTATGTTCATTTATAAATTATATAAATATAATAACTTTTCATACTAGACATCATCATCAGCTACTTAGATGATTCCATAAGAACAACTGAGATGACGTGATAGAAGTGCTAAAATGACTTCTCATTAGTAGGAATTGATTTTATGATTGCAACATTTATACAATTTTCAACTCTAAATATTAAGAATTTACTAAATAGAGAAAGAAGACAAAAGAAATCCCGTAATAGCTAGTTATTTCTTCTTACCCTATAAGGTGATGTTCTATACTGTCTTGAATACTTTATAGGCGTGCTTTAACTTATATAGTAATAAAATCATGAAACTTAATGAAGACATAAAGTATACATAGCATACAAAATTAAATGTAAGATACCAGCTATATAATACTTTCGTTGCTCAACTTATATAGATTGAAGATAATTAAATACTCTTATTCTCATAATAAAGAGAATGGCAGAGTTTGTTGAGCAGTTTTTAATCCTGCTCTTTATAACTGAAGCCCAACGAACGGTTACTTAAATGATACAACCTATAACTCTTCACTCGCACCTAAAAAGGTGCGAAGTAGGAAGCTATTACACCTAGTAGGTACATACTATTTGGCTAACAAAAGATTTGCAAATGTTTTTTAATTAACTAAGGAAAAATTTATTCGCATAAGAATTTTTCATAATATTCAATGTATCGTAATCTGTAAAATCTAGTTTTATTGGCGTAATAGTAATAAATCCTTCTTTGATTTTACCTACACTACCACTACCTGAATACTCTCGAGACCAATCTAAACTTAAAGAACCATCTGAATTTTCAGTAAAAGTCAAATCTCCATCAATATTATATTCGCCTTGTTCGGCAAATTCTACTCCTTTCACTTTTTCTGTAGCAGGAAAATTTACACTCATTGCTATATTTTTAGGCCAGCCAATTTCGACTAATCTAGCAGTAACTTTTGGTGCAAAAACCTTTGTATTATACCAATCTATCCCATTATGATAATATACTTGACTTAATGCAATAGAAGGTATAGATCTTGCAGCGCTTTCCATTACAGCACCAATTGTTCCTGAATAACAGACATCATCTCCAACGTTTGATCCAATATTTACTCCAGACAGTACTAAATCTGGTTTTTTATCCATAATCTTATTCAGTGCAATGATAACACAATCCGCAGGGGTACCAGATATACTGAACTCCTTTTCGCCATGTCGATTTACTCTAATAGACTGCCTTATTGGATAATCAAGAGACCTTGCTGCTCCACTCCTGTTAGTATCTGGTGCCACTACCCATATTTCTGAAGCAAGATCTCGTGCAACCTCTTTGAGTAATTTTATTCCTTCACTTTCAAAACCATCATCATTCGTTATTAATATAATCATACAAAATTTTATATAGCTCTAAAGTTATAATAAGTAATTCTGATCATTAGTTGCAAATAAATCTATTTTTCTTATCTACTTTTAGTATTTGCGGTTTTTCTTGATTCTCTAGCATTTTATTTTTACCATATATTAAACACGTGAAAATTTACAGCTGACAAAAACCTAATATAACACATTTTTGTGCACTAGTTTTAATATTTAAAGAGTAGTTTGAATATGATTAATTTAAAAAATTTAAGACGAGAGCTTGCTGAATTGCAAATTCAAGTAAATTATCATGATGTTTTATACCATCAAAAAAATAAGCCAGAAATCACTGATGCTGAATACGACGAGCTAAAGCGAAAAGTAACTAAAATAGAAGTACAACTTCCAGAAATTTATACAATACGAGAGAGTGTTGGTGCCGCACCTGATGAAAGATTTTCCAAGATAAAACATCAAGAACCTATGCTTTCTCTAGAAAATGCCTATGGCGAGCAAGGTGTAGAGAGATTTTTATCTAAGGTAAAGAGGTTTTTAATCGAGAATGAAATAAAAATATTATGTGAGCCAAAAATTGACGGATTATCGTTTTCTGTAGTTTATGAGGATGGGAAATTTGTTAAGGCTGCAACTCGAGGTAACGGCTTCGTAGGAGAAGATGTCACTCACAACGTTGCAACAATAAAAAGCTTCCCTAAACTTTTGCAAGGTGTACAAGGTAGGTTAGAAGTGAGAGGTGAAATATACATTAGTAACAGTGACTTTTTAAGGCTAAATAAAAATAATGAATTCGCCAACCCTCGAAATGCAGCTGCTGGTTCTCTAAAGCAGTTAGATGCAAACGTTACAGCAAGTAGACCACTTAAATATTTTGCTTATTCTTTAATCGGTGGAGCAGAAAAAAGCCAAAGTGAAGTACTAGAAAGGCTTGAAGCACTTGGTTTTTGTGTAAATGAACATCGATCTTTAACAAGTAGTTTGGATGGAATGTTAAAGTTTTATAACGAGATCTACGATTGTCGCTATAACTTGGATTATGATATTGATGGAATAGTTTATAAAGTTAATGATTTGATACTGCAAAATCGTCTAGGAAGAACTAATAAAGCACCGCGTTCAGCACTTGCATATAAATTTTCTGCAGTTTATGCAAAGACAAAATTGAAAAAAATATTTATACAGGTAGGTAGAACAGGAGTTTTAACTCCAGTTGCAAGTTTAGTACCAGTTAATATCGGTGGAGTGCTAGTTAGTAGGGCAAGCCTGCATAACCAAGATGAGATAAAACGCAAAGATATAAGAGAAGGAGATGTCGTAACAATCAAAAGAGCAGGAGACGTGATCCCTCAAATTGCTAGAGTAGATAGAAGTTCTCGTCATGTAGATACGCCTGAATTTGTGTTTCCTAAAGAATGCCCTGAATGTGGTAGTAAGGTACAGATTGAGAGAGTAGCAGTAAGATGCCCTGAAGAGTTTACCTGTAGAGCTCAAGTAATAGAAAAACTGAAGCATTTTGTATCAAAAGATGCGTTTGATATTGTTGGCTTTGGTGAAAAGCAGATAAAGTTTTTTTATAACCTTGGCCTAGTAAAGCAAATTCCAGATATTTTTGCCCTAGAAGAAAAATTAAATAAATTTAATCTGAAAGGTCAGTCTGGCTGGGGTAAGAAATCACTAACTAATTTATTAAATTCTATACGAAGCAGAAAGGTAGTCACTCTAGATAGATTTATATTTTCTTTGGGTATTAGATTTATTGGACAAGTTGCAGCAAGATTGCTTGCAAATTATTATATCTCTTATGAGACCTGGTACAACTCAATGATCAAACTGTCATCAAGTAGCGCTGAAATAGGTATAGGTGCTACAGAGAAGAAAACAGACAAGCCTTCTAGTGATGAGCTGATAGGTATAGATGGAATAGGAAAAAAAGCATTAGAGTCTTTGAAATCGTTCTTTTCCAAGAAATATAATATCAAAATGGTAAATGATCTGATCTCCTGTTTCCAAATCCTTCCTGTTACTTCTAATTCTAGCAATTCTATTTTGAACAATAAAATTATAGTATTTACTGGTAAGCTACTCACCATGAGTAGAGAAGAGGCAAAAGCAAGAGCCAAAGCTCTAGGAGCGAAAATCAGCTCAAGTCTCTCTACTAAAACTGACTACCTAATTATAGGAGAAAATCCAAGATCTAAATACAAAAAAGCAGTAGAGTTAGGCATAGAAATTTTAGATGAAGGTCAGTGGCATAGAATGATAAATTTGGAAGTGTCTAAGTAACAACTATCTATATCTTTTAGGTAGTTTATAGGTGCTTATATCTCTTGACATTAATAAGCTTATGAATAAACTAGAATAGCTTTGTTTAATTCAAAGAGTTATGGTAACGTTTATTCAATTACTTGATAGAGAGTTAAAAATAGTTTGTATTTACTGAAGGACCAGTTTTACCAATCATGAAAGGAAAGGGAAATTGAGTTGTGAATCCTACAAGTTTACATTATATTATGTTGCTGCATTTCTTTGTTACATTAGCAATGTACATTCCTTGTGTCAGAATCTAAAAATGCAACAGATTTTGTTTAACAGTTTAATGGAAGAAAAGCAAGATGATGAAAATCATCTAGAGTTACGTCAATGTTTTGCTGAAAGGTTTGGTGTTACATGGCCTGATCTTTATGGAAGTCGACAGATTTTCACTATTCATACAGCCACTGATGAATGGCATACTGATAAATATGCAAACTTTATCGTAGATTTAAACAAAGAAAAACAAGAAAAAGTTGTACAAGGCACTAAAAAGGGAATAAAACTTCTATATTATTTTTGGTGGTCTTTAAGAGAATGTAGGAGAGAATAGCAAAATATAAAGATGGAGATAAAGTATGAAACAACCTTTATGTAACCTTTTTGTCCAGGATCTACGCCTTTGGATTCATTTAGGACATAGTATGGAAGAAAAGTTTAATCTCCAACTAGTAAGCATTAGTGTTGATTTTATCTTTAAATCTCCTCCTTTAGGACTTATCACTGACCGACTTGAAGATACTATCTGCTATCTAGAAGTAGTACAGAACATTAAATCTCTTGCTCAAAGCAAGCAATTCAATTTAATCGAGCATTTTACCCATGATGTATACATAACTATTAGTAACCTCTTAATGCAGAAAAAGCATATTATTTCTTCTATAAAAGTAATTACTCACAAAGTTGTACCACCTATTCCCGATGTACACGGAGGTGTTGTCTTCACTTATTGCAATGCGTTGCAAAAACAGGAGAACAACTGATGATTTATATATCTATTGGCTCAAATTTAAGGAATCGCCTCTCTAATTTACAAAAGGCTACTCAGCTACTAAAAAAGCGCTATTTAAAAGATTTAAAATCTTCAATTATTTTAGAAACCAAGGCCATTTTACCAAATGGTGCTCCAGATGAGTGGAACAAGCCATTTCTCAATATGGTTGTATATGGAAGTTGTCTTGTTTCTCCTGAAGAGCTACTAAAAGGACTCAAGCAAATCGAATATGACATTGGTCGTACACAGGTCCACGAAAAATGGGCACCTCGCGTTATTGATTTAGATATTTTGTTATGGGATAACCTAATACTCAATACACCGTATCTTACAATTCCTCATCCAGAATTGATGAATAGGCCATTTTTGCTTCACTTAATGGCAATGCTGAGTCCTATGGATAATATTCCAGTAGTTAGCAAAACGTTTGATACTATTGCTTACAACAACCTTAATACCAAGGATTGCTTTTTAAAAAGCTTTACGCTTTCACCAAAATTTGTAGGAATTGTTAACATTACTCCCGATTCATTTTCAGATGGTGGCCTTTATTATGATTCTGATCAAGCAACTAAACAGGCACTAAAATTGATATCAGATGGTGCAAGCATAGTTGATCTTGGTGCTCAATCAACAAGGCCTGGATCTTCTATACAGCCTTCGAAAGTAGAATATGCACGCTTAAAGCCGGTACTTGATAATCTCAGTCACTATATGAAAGCTAATGATATTAAAGTTAGCATTGATAGTTTCTGGCCGGATGTTATTTTAAATGTTTTAGAACACTATAGAGTTACTTGGATAAATGATGTGAAAGGAAATCTAGATGATAATACCTTAAAAACAATTGCAAGTAGCGGATGTAGTATAGTTATCATGCATTCACTCTCTATACCATCACACAAGGATAATATTATTCCAAGTGATACTGACCCCATCAACACCATAAATCGTTGGGCAGAAAAGAACATTAACAAGTTACTTACCTTTGGTTTTAATGAAAATTCGATAATCATTGATCCTGGTATTGGCTTTGGAAAATCTCTATATCAAAATATCTGGCTGTTACGGAATATAGAAACATTGCAAAGTTTTGGCTGCAAAGTCCTAGTAGGTCATTCCAGAAAATCATTCATTTCTTCTTTTTCCACAGAGCCTGTCTTTAATCGAGATTTAGAAACAATTTCTATATCATCTGCATTATACAACAAAGTTGATTTCCTTCGCGTACATAATGTACGCGATCACATGCAGTTCTTTGTAGCTCAAGCTGCCTTACAAAAATGATGATTATCGGAATTATGGCTGTTGATCCAAATGGAGTGATCGGGGTAAATAACAAGTTGCCTTGGTATTATCCAAGTGAGTTAAAGCATTTCCATCAGGTAACCAACAAACAAGTCATTGTTATGGGAAGAAAAACATTTGAAACAATACCTAAAAGCATATTACAAGGTCGCACTCCCATTATTTTTTCTCGTAATAAGTTAAATTCGTGTTTTAATAGAGATATAAAATGTACAGTTGTCTCTTCTATGCGAGAATTTCTATCAACTCAGAATAATTCTAAAATCTACATGATCGGTGGAGCACAGATAGCACATCTTTTCTTAAAACATAATCTAATCTCAGAGTTTATCATAACAGAAATTCATGGGTCTTATAAAGGTGATGTATATTTCAACTTAATACTCCTTGATAGATGGAATAAAACTATCCTCACAAAAACGCAAGATTATTCTATATATAGAATAACAAATTAGATATGCATGTTGAAGCAATTTACACCCACCGTATTCAATGCGGTGAGGCATTAGAAAAAATCCTTGATTACTATATTCCAAAATTGTTAAGAGAAAAGGTTGTGCTTGCTATTACATCAAAAATCATTTCCGTTTGCCAAAAACGAATAATTCGCAAAAACGCTTATTCTAAAGAAGAGCTAATTAGAAAGGAAGCTAGTGCGATTGCTGATACACGTTACAATCCTTGTGGAATTCACTTAACAATTAAAGATGATATCTTAATTCCATCTGCCGGTATCGATGAATCAAATGGTGATAGAATGTATACTTTATATCCAAAAGATGTTCAGAAAACAGCTGCATCAGTGTGGAGCTACCTTAGAAGAAAACACTGCATAGAACATCTTGGTATTTTAATTACAGATAGTAATATAACACCTATGCGCCTTGGGGTTACAGGGATTGCTCTTGGTTGGTGCGGGTTTGAACCACATTATTCTTATATAGGCAAACCAGACCTTTATAATAATCCACTCCAGGTAACACAAGTCAATCTTCTTGACGCGTTGGCAACATCTGCTGTTTTAGTTATGGGAGAAGGTGCAGAACAAACACCACTAGCAATAATTAGAAATGCACCAAAAATTCGCTTTCTTACCCGTCTACCAACTATAGAAGAGGAAAAAAGCGTTAAGATATCAATGCAAGAGGACCTTTACTCTCCTCTCTTCATGGGAATTAGGTGGTTAAAGAACGGAGAATAAATTTAAAAAACTTACAAAACTAAGTACATATAACCTAGCTTTTCCTTTTATATCATAAATTATTTATTATTAAACCTTTTGATAATATTTCTTATTTTTGCTGCCTCTTCAAACTCTAGATTCTCAGCATGCTTTAACATCTGCTTCTTTAAGTTTTTTAGATCAACGTTATTAATATAATTAATACCTTCCTCAGCTACTACTTTATTTTGTAGGGTATTAGATATATTCTTTATTATAGTTTTTGGTGTAATATTATGCAACGCATTATATTCTTGTTGTTTCTTTCTTCTTCTTTCAGTTTCCTTCAACGCACGGTCCAAAGAACCAGTTATTTTATCTGCGTACAAAATTGCCTTACCTTCAGCATTACGTGCAGCACGCCCTATCGTTTGAATAAAAGAAGTTTCCGATCGCAAAAATCCTTCTTTATCAGCATCCAAAATTGCAACTAAGCCACACTCCGGAATATCAAGACCTTCACGCAGTAAGTTAACACCAACTAACACATCGATTTCTTTTGATCTTAATTTACATATAATGTCAACTCTCTCTAACGCACCAATATCTGAGTGTAAATAACTCACCTTTATATTCATCTCACTCATATGATCAGCTAGCTTTTCAGCCATTTTTTTTGTTAATGTGGTAATTAGAACACAAAATCCATTATTTATTGTCAGTTGTGCTTCATGGATTACATCATCAACTTGATTTTCTGTCGATTTTATAATACAGACTGGGTCTGTAAGCCCTGTTGGACGAATAACTTGCTCTATAAATACATTATTGGTCTTTCCTAACTCATATTTTCCAGGGGTAGCTGAAATGTAAATAGTCTGCGGTCGTACCGCTTCCCACTCTTCAAACGTCAACGGACGGTTATCAAAAGCGGAAGGAAGTCTAAAGCCGTAATCAACCAATTTTTTTTTACGTGCCTCATTACCACTATACATTGCACCAATCTGAGGAATGGTAACATGACTTTCATCAACAAATAAAATTACACCTTCAGGCAAATACTCAAATAAAGTAGGTGGCGGGTATCCAGCTTCCATCTCATAGAGATAACGTGAATAGTTTTCAATACCTTTACAAGTTCCAGTTGTAACCATCATTTCGATATCAAAATTAGTACGCTGCTCAAGACGTTTTGCTTCAACAAACTTATTTTGTGAGTAGTAATAATCCAAGCGTTCATGCAGTTCTTTTTTAATCAGCTGAATTGACTGTAATAGAGTCTTACGTGATGTAATGTGATAGCTATTTGGAAAAACAGTGATTTTATTTATATGTTCAATAACATTGCCAGTCATAGCGTCAATTTGAGAGATTTTTTCTATTTTATTGCCAAACAACGATAAACGCCAAGCTTTATCTTTATGACAAGCAGGGAAAATATCAATAATATCTCCACGTACTCTGAAATATCCTCGTTCAAATCTAATATCGGAACGCTTATATTGAAGATCAGCTAAATTACTCAGAAAATCATCAACACAAATTTTATCTCCAACACTTAATGATATAGTCATATTAATATAGCTTTTAGGCGAACCAAGACCATATATACAGGAAACACTGGCAACTGTAATCGTGTCCTTGCGCTCTAAAAGAGAGCAAATAGCAGAATAACGTAGCATATCAATTTTTTCGTTGATTGTGGAGTCCTTTTCAATATAAGTGTCAGTCTGAGGTGAATAAGCTTCAGGCTGATAATAATCATAGTAAGAAATAAAATATCCAACAGAATTATAAGGGAAAAATCCTTTCATTTCCTCATAGAGCTGTGCCGCTAAAGTTTTGTTATGTGCCATAATTAATGCAGGCCTGTTTGTTCTTGCAATAACATTTGCCATAGTGAAAGTTTTTCCGGAGCCAGTAACTCCAAGCAAAATCTGATCCTTTTTATTATTGTTTAGCCCTGTAACTAAACTATCAATTGCTTGCGGCTGATCTCCAGCTGGTTTAAAGTGTGTAACAATTTGAAACTCCATAACTCCTATGCTCTTATAACACTTTATTATTAATATATCCGCTATGGTAAAAAAGATATAAGAATAAATGCCCAAAAAGCCTATTTTTTATTTTTGTAAAGTTCACTCCAAACCTTATTGTTAGTTAATACAAAAAATACCGTCAAAATTATGAAATACGCTACTACTTTAAATCCAAGCTTGTGCCTACGCTCTAATTCTGGCTCTGCTGTCCATTGCAAAAAATTTACTACATCATACGCCATATTTTCAACTGTTGCGTGTCTTGCATCATCATATTCCACCATCCCTTCAGAGAGAGGTGGTGCCATAGCTAACTTACCTGTTGGAAAGTACGGATTAAAATATAAATCATTCCCATCGTGTTCACCATTTTGATAGCCGGTCAAAAGTGAATAAACATAATTCGCACCGTCGTGCCTTGCTTTAACAATTAACGATAAGTCTGGCGGAACTGCACCATTGTTGCTTACTGCAGCTGCTTCCTTTGTACTAAAAGGTGCAATAAAATAATCTGAAGATATCCCAGGTCTATAGAACATTTCGCCTAGATCATTTGGACCATCTTTAACTTGATAAGAGGCTGCAATCTGTTTCACATCTTCTTCAGAAAAACCAACATCTTGTAAATTACGGAACGCCACCCTATTCATTGAATGACAAGCAGCACAAACTTCCTTATATACTTTATAGCCACGCTGAATTGACTTTCTATCAAAAGATCCAGTAATTCCATTGAAACTCCAGTTTATTTTTTTATTGGGTAATGGCTTGAATTCTTCTGCATACACAAAATTAACAAGAAACAATAAACAAAACACAGCAAATATATTTTTTACTAGCACTATTTCATCTCCAGCACAGAATCACTTATGGCTTTTGGCAGCTCTCTTTGCTTCTCGTATTTACTAAGTAGCGGCAAAATTACTACAAAGTATAAAAAATAGTAAAGAGTGGAAAGCCTACTTAAGGTAATGTAAGGTTCTTTTACTTCCTGCCCTCCAAGCCAAGCAAGGAATGCAAAATTTACTGTAAAGACCCAAAAAAAAACTTTAAATAATGGACGATAAGCACCACTTTTAACTTTTGCTTTATCAAGCCAAGGTAATAGGAACCATACTAAAATAGACCCAAGCATGGTAAACACACCAATAAGCTTATTTGGAATTGAGCGTAACATCGCATAAAAAGGTAAAAAATACCATTCCGGTACTATATGTACTGGAGTGACCATAGAATCAGCCTCTATATAATTATCCGGATGTCCAAGATAATTAGGGGCATAGAAAACAAACATAAATAAAACTATAAAAAATATACTAAGAGCTATACAATCTTTAACTATATAATATGGATAGAGTGGAATGGTATCTTTATTTGATTTCACTTCTATTCCACTTGGATTACCAGAGCCAAACCTATGCAAAGCAATAATATGTAGAGTAGCTAAAGCGATAATAACGAAAGGCAGAAAATAATGCAGAGCAAAAAAACGATTAAGCGTTGGATTGTCAACAGAAAAACCACCACATAACCATATGACTATTTTATCACCAATTAAAGGTATAGCTGAAAATAAGTTAGTTATAACTGTTGCACCCCAAAAACTCATTTGTCCCCAGGGAAGAACATATCCCATAAAAGCTGTCATCATCATTGTAAAAAATATGAGTATACCAATAAACCACACCATTTCCCGCGGCTTTTTATAAGATCCGTAATATAATCCACGCATTATGTGAATATAGACCACCATAAAGAAGAGCGAAGCTCCAATAGCGTGAGTATAGCGTACTAGCCATCCATAATTTACATCACGCATTATGCGCTCTATGCTGTTAAACGCATAATCAACATGTGGAGTATAGTGCATAGCGAGAAATATGCCTGTTATTATTTGCAAAATCAGCGCTATACCAGCTAAAGAACCAAAATTCCAAGCATAATTTAAATTTTTTGGCACTTGGTAAGAAGCAGTATGTTTTAAAAAAGAGAATATGGGTAATCTATATTCTATCCAACCTAATATGCTTTTTTCTTCCTTCATTGTTGTATCTTTTTTAATATCATCTTGCATAACTCAAAATTTTCTTTACCTCTAACTTATCTAGTATAGCAGCTTACCTCCTGTAAACAATAAAAACTTTAAACTAGGGAATTAGATCTTACTGCATCAAAAATTGTAAGTTTGATAGACTATTCCTTATTCTGTATGATTTTCTTTTCTTTTAGCAGGCTTTGCAGCTCACCTTTTTCATACATCTCACGAGTGATGTCACAACCACCAATAAACTCTCCTTTTATATATAATTGTGGAATCATTGGCCAGTCGGAAAACTCTTTTATGGACTGACGTACTTCATTATTTTCTAATACATTAACATATTTAAACTTAACGTTTAATTTTTTAAGAATCGAAACAACGAGCGCAGAAAACCCACATTGAGGAAAATCAGAAGTACCTTTCATATACAATACTACATCATTTTCCGTTATATCTTTTTTTATTTGTTCAAAATCATTCATAAATATCACCCCAAAATTAAGCACTAGTTTCTAGTTGTAACGCATGTATAGACTGGCCTTCTAGAGCCTTATATACCATTTTATGCTGTTCCACTTTTGTCTTCCCGAGAAAATACTTGGAAATTATTTTTAAATGATAATGATCACTATCTCCAACAAGGTCATTAATTTCTATATCAGAATCTGGAAATGACTGTTTGATGATTTTCTCTAATTCATGAACTGTAATAACCATTAATTCACCTTGAATATACAATATTTTTATTATAAATCTAAAACAACTATATGCAATTAGTTACTACGAAGACATTAAATTTAGTGTGTTAAGAGCATTCGCAAGACGAGATTTTAATTGGCTTTCATATCTACTCCAATCTTGTATTGCCTTCCTAGCAACATCTGAGTGTACTGCAGCTTTTGCAACAGCAGGAGAGACTACCGAAATTAACCTTGGGTCAAATGGAGTAGGTATTATATATTCACGCCCATAGTTCATTCTACGATTACCGTAAGCTGCGGATATCTCATCAGGCACTGGCTCATGTGCGAGCTTTGCTATTGCATCTGCAGCTGCAATTTTCATTTCGTTATTTATCACCGTTGCATGTACATCAAGCGCTCCCCTGAATATATAAGGAAATCCCATTACATTATTCACTTGGTTATTGTAATCTGATCTACCAGTTGCGATTATTGCATCTGGCCTTACAGATTTCGCAAACTCAGGCCTTACTTCTGGGTCAGGATTAGCAAGAGCAAAAATAATCGGATCTTTACTCATGCTCTTTAACATCTCTTCATTAAGCACATCTTTTACAGACAATCCGATAAATACGTCAGCATCTTTTATTGCATCGAGTAAAGAACGTTCTCTAGTATCAATCGCATATTTTTCCTTCCATTTGTTCATATACTCTTTTCTATCTTTGTATACTACTCCTTTTTTATCACACAGTACTATATTTTTAGCACCCATGGACCTCAGTATTTCTAAACATGCAATACCAGCCGCACCAGCACCATTCATGATAACCTTAACGTCCTCTAATTTTTTTTTTGCAATATCAAGAGCATTTTCTATACCTGCTGCAACAACCACTGCAGTTCCATGCTGATCATCGTGAAACACTGGAATATCCATCAATTCGTTTAGACGCCTTTCTATTATGAAACAGTCAGGTGATCTTATATCCTCTAAATTTATTCCTCCCCAGCTTGGCCCAAGGTATCTTATTGCATTGATAAAATCTTCTATATCTTCCGTATCAACTTCTATATCGATTGCATCAATATCAGCAAAGCGCTTAAATAAAACAGCCTTACCTTCCATAACAGGTTTCGAGGCAAGAGGACCGATATTACCAAGCCCAAGCACTGCAGTACCATTTGAAATAACAGCGACGCAATTGCTTTTTGTTGTATAATCATAGACAGCTTCAGGATTTTTAGCTATTTCAAGGCATGGAGCTGCAACTCCAGGTGAATAAGCAAGCGACAAGTCATGCTGAGTAAATAAAGGTTTTGTTGGCAAGATAGATATTTTACCAGGATTGTTTTC
The DNA here is from genome assembly GCF_000306885.1 of Wolbachia endosymbiont of Onchocerca ochengi. GTDB lineage: Bacteria > Pseudomonadota > Alphaproteobacteria > Rickettsiales > Anaplasmataceae > Wolbachia. Next base: position 608,384 of record NC_018267.1, on the reverse strand, counting down.
TCTATTGTGATACTTAAGTGCTTCTTGTTTTGTAGTACTATCTAAATCATCGTTCATCATTACATCCTTATATTTTAAGTTCATAGTTAATAAATTTTTAAGTATATAGAGTTTTTATAAATGTTCAATCGTAAACTATTAGCTTGTGAATTGCACCCCACTTCTGTATAAGTTTACTGTACTGCATTAAAATTACATTGCATGCTTAAGAAAAACCTGCCTAATTTGTTGACAATTTCTCGTGCACTTGCAATACCAGCAATAATATTAAGTTTTTACGTAGAAAACAAATATGCAAACCTGATAACAATATCAATCTTTATATTTGCATGCATTACAGACTTTTTTGATGGTTACCTAGCACGTACATGGAAAGTTCAATCAAAATTCGGCAGGCTATTTGACCCAATTGCTGACAAATTAATAGTAGTTTCAACAATAATTATGCTAATTTATAAGCACAAAATAAATGATTTTACAGTCATACCATCAGTTATAATCGTTTGTAGAGAGATATTAGTCTCTGGTTTACGAGAGTTTTTAATGGCTACAAATGCTAGCTTGCCTGTAAGCAAAGTTGGGAAAATCAAAACATTTTTACAGATGGTTGCTGTTATAGCGCTAATAGTAAACAATTATGAGATAGCCCAACGTATAGGTACAACTTGTCTGTGGATTGCAGCTATCATAACCGTATGGTCAGGCTACAACTATGTTTTAACTGGTATTAAACAGACTAGCTGAATTTTTCAAGAAACAATTAATATATAAATAATTAAGACTTCAATAAACTTAATTAAGTAATCGAAATCCTGTATGGTGTATTATGTAAGCCAATAGGATTTTAGTATGACTAGTAGCTTTAGGGCTAAATTTTCTACTGAAGATTTTTTTTCTGGGCTTTTAGCTAACAGTTGATGAAGAAATTCGAAAAAAAGACTTAAACAAGAAGTTATTAACACTAAAAGAAGAGCTTGAACAAGAACTATTAACGTTGAAAAAAAAGAGAGTTATATAAATAACAATACATATCGTTAATCATAATGGTTCTATTTGTATTGTTGATGGCTAATATGTAGCAGTCAGGCACTGCTGATGGTATAGATAGTGCACTAAACTACACTATATTAGCCTTTCTCAGGCTTATATCTTATTTATATGCTAAACTTAATTTATAATAATAGAAAGATAGCAAAAAAGAATAAGGGTTAGAAATATCGAAAATGGGAAAAGAAGCAAAAAGAAAAGAGTATAATACATTAATGTAAGTGAGTATTTAATCTACATCGAAGGCATAACAACTGTACTAATTATTGTAAGTATAGCAACGAGTAAAGCACCTTTATTTGAAAGAACAAAGGATACAATTTTACTTCTTTCTAATACAATCTCTTTTTCTTTTACACTTCTTTAAGTGTGAAAAAAATAAGAAAAAGGAAACAGGAAGCATGATTTTAATAAGAAGTCCAGAGTGAACAACTAGCAAATAATACCTACTGTCGGATTAGCGCTTACTGATGCTTCTGTATTCTTAATAAGAAGGCCAATGTTAATGGCATTGGCACCTCCGTTAAGCCATATGCTGTTTGGATCTACTTTAGGTTTGGTAGAGGTATTGGCTTTTTATGGTTATACAGTAAGTATTAATTATATATTTTTCACAGTAAGACACTAAAGAATCTAAAAGTAAAAGGAAAAAGTTCTTTAAATGGCAAACAGCACTGTCTTAAATTTAGAAGGTAACAATGGTGCACAAGAATTAATTATACAATTTTTCTGCTACTTAATGATTTTTGAGAATCTCAAAAATCTATTTATTTAACTGGTATTTAGTCTATACTGTGTTTTGATTAAAAAAAATCTTATGTGTAAGACTTTAATCACGTGTTTTATTTTTTTTATTTGCTCCTTTATGCAATCTTATGCGAATGATTATGAAAGAACCGAAGCTGAGCTATACAAGGAGGCAGTTAAACTTTTCGACCAGAAAAAATACAAACAGGCTATCAGGGCATTTCAAAAAATTGAAGACTTATATCCCCTCTCTTATGGGGCAATGAAAGCCGGGTTATTATCTAGTGTTTCTCACTATAACATGGGTGATTATGCCAGTGCCGCAAGTAATGCAGATGGTTACATACAGACTTATCCAAATGGTGAAGATTTACCGTATGTATATTACTTAAGGATATTATCTTATTACATGCAAATTCATAAAGTGCAACTTGAACAACAAACTGCATACAAAACTTTAGACTTAGCTACCGAGTACATTAATCTCTTTCCAAACAGCATATATACAGAAAAGGTAAAAAGAAAAATAAAGCTAGTCACAGAGCACATATTAGCAAAAGAATATTCTATTGGTAGGTTCTACTTAAGACGTGGTGAATATTTAGCAGCGATTAAACGTTTTCAAAATGTAATAAGCAATAAGGATTCTAGCTATTCTCCTAAATCTATTAGCTATTTAATAACAGCCCATTTAGCTCTCGGCCTTGATTTGGAAGTTCAGCAATATGAAAACCTGTTAGCAGAAAACCCTAAAAAGTAAAAATAAAGTTCACATAAAAATAATAATAGCAAGTTTAAAAATTTGCTTTAGTTTTTTCTATACCTTAGTATATAATGAAGTCTTTAATTATTCAAATGTGGCTGGTCACTCACAATTTTCAAACATAAAACATCGGAAAGGCGCTCAGGATGCAAAACGCTCTCAAAAATTCACAAAGCTCATTAGAGAAATAATGGCTATTGCAAAGCAAGGACTACCTGATCCTGAACTTAATCCACGCCTTCGCTCTGCTGTATCTACTGCACGCAAAGAGAATCTACCAAAAGACAAAATAGAAACAGCAATAAGAAACGCAACTGGTAGTGTTATAGGAAAAAATTATGAGGAAATACAATATGAAGGCTATGGACCCTCTGGTACTGCACTCATTGTTCATGCTTTAACGAATAACCGCAATCGAACTACCTCTGAGGTGCGTCATATTTTCTCTCGCAAAGGTGGAAGTTTAGGAGAAATAGGGAATGTTAGTTATCTTTTCGACCACATAGGGTTAATCATCTATAAAGCAGAGAATGTAAATTTTGAAAGTCTATTTACTCATGGAATCGAATTAGAAGTATTGGATGTTGAAGAAAATAATAAAGAAGGATTATACATCATAACTTGTAAAGTAAAAGATTTTAGTAGAGTACGCGATGCTTTTTATGCAAAATTTGGAAAGCCAGAGCTTGTTCGCCTTTCATGGCAACCAAAGGACCTAGTGGAAATTAGCGATAAAGAATTAATTAAGAAATTATCTACGTTAGTTAAAGAGCTAGAAGATAATGATGATGTACAATACGTTGATGGTAATTTTACTTTTGCTGATTCTATTTAAACTATGAGGCTAATAATACTTATATTGCTTTACACTTTACCAATGTTCAACTTACATGCCTCTAAAACACCAGGTAACAATAGAGAGATCTTGTTAATATCCAGTAACATAAAATCTTCCTTTTTTACCACTGGGATCGAACAAGGATTAGCGCCAAATACAGTAATGGAGTTAATCAACATATATGAAAATTTTGGTACAAACTTTGAAAAAGACATTGTACCAGAAAGCAATTTGAAGGTTCTCTTTGAGAGATCGTTTAATGACCAAAAGACCGAAGAAAATATTTTATACACTTCACTGACAACAAACAAAAAAACTACTTGCTTGTATCATTATAAGCCACAAAACGGTAAAAAAAGGTATTTTAATAAAGATGGAATAAGCTTAAGAGGTGGCAAAATTTTCGTAAGCCCTTTAAACGGAGATTTTCACGTATCCTCGAAATTTGGTAATAGAAAACACCCTATTCACGGTAAAGTTATTTTTCACAAAGGAGTAGATTATGCAACTAAATTTGGTGCTCACATACATGCCGCTGCAGATGGTGTAATAGAATATATAGGAAATAATGGAGAGTATGGTAAATATATCAAAATAAAACATAAAAATAGGTATTCAACCTGCTATGCTCACATAAGTAAATTTAGCTGCGATATAAAATTAGGCTCTAAAGTAAAGCAAGGGCAGGTCATTGCTTATGTTGGTAGCACTGGTGTTTCAACAGGGCCACATTTACATTACGAGATCATATACAACGGTAAATATATTGATCCACTTACAATAGCACATAAAAGCAAAGTAAAGTTAATTGATCATGAATTAAAGGAGTTTAAACTATTCGTAAATAAGATAGACAAAACGGTCAATAAAGAGAATTTCAGTGAAAAAAAGTTTAAAAGGTACGTGGAAAGAGACGATAAATAATAAAAATTTAAGTCAATTCCGTTTTTTCTCGTACTTAATAGTATTAAGTTAATCTTATTGTACTTTTAACCTATGATAATATAGTTGCGCTTGAAGCTGTTCTTGTTTCAATACTGATTCTTTTTTAAAAATTTTTGTTAATAATCCTAACAAAGCAAGAGTGACAAAATTTCTTGGATATTATATTGAAGCTTATTTTAAATCTAGAATATCTATTACAGTTTCACCTACAAACAAATATGTTATTTTTTTAAAATTTTTAAGCATTAACGTAGAAAAATTAAGGTGAATGATGCAAAACGGGAATTCAATAGAAATTTTAGTAGTAATTATCTGAAAAGTAAGCAGTCCTGCAAAGGCATATTATAATGCTAGTAACTATTGTAAGTTCGTTTTTGTGCAAAGCAACTCAATGACAAGAGAACTAATAAGCAATTACCTATGTGCAGTAAAAATGACAAAGAATTTTTGCATGAAAATTGCTAATAAAATTTCAGATGAATTGCTTTCAATATTACAAAAAGGATTAAATATTGTAGAAACTAAAATTATAAAAGCTATAATATTATGTTTTTATATTTTACATATTTATCTGAAATTACACGAGTGATGCTGAGACGCAAACAAACATATACTGCTACCTCTACAAGAAAATATATAGTGCAAAACGAACGAAAACCATTGAGGAGTAACAGCTAATTCAAAAAAATAAAAGCGCACAATTGAATGGCAAACAAAAGGTTCAACTGTCAATAGTTTTACCGTTTGTCCTAATCTCCAAGCAAGACGCATATCTGACAAACAAGTTAGACTATAATTGACATAAAATACAACAGATGCGTGAACTGGCAACTAAGTAATATTATTAAAACATGTACGTTAGAGATGTTTTAAAAAGCTGAAAGTAAGAAAGTATAACCCTTTGACGTAATTTTAATCGTTAAAACAAAGTAGAAAAATACATGTACATAAATATTAAAGAATTCTTCGTTTCATTGTGATGATTACAACTTAATTGGATTTTCCTCAAGGATATAGAGCATGTGTAGCTAAACTTCTGTGCTGCTTAGCAGCATTGCTAGATTAGTAATTATCATCACATCAATTACTCAAAATATTATTATGATCCAAAATCTACACTAGAATATCATAACCATATACTACACTGCAACACTGTAATATACAATACCAATACTATCCTGCTCAATAGAAAAATACCTGAGTTAATTATTTTTAAAATTAGGTAATACCACCTATTTTTGCTATAGAATGGAGGAGTAAATAATTTATATAACAGGAATCTTGATAGCACAAATCCAAATTTATGTACTAGGTTAAGCACAACATATTTACTTGATCAAAATTACTATAACTTTTCCAAGTAATAGCTAAAACTTGAAAATAATGGTTACTGCCATTAATAATAACTGGTATTACTAGAAGAACTATTGATCCTAACACCTTAGGCATTTTCTCGATGCAACAGGTAGTATCTTTTACACATCTACACTTCCTAAAAGGACACACCTTTAAAAAGAGGTATTACCTGCTTTTCTTTACTGAGAAATACCAAAATATCTCTACTTAGCATACTAAAAACTCAAACACATTAACTAAAGATTAAATAGAAACTACATCTCAGCTTACTTTTCTAAAAAAGAGTTCTTGCTTTAATTGAAGTCTAGGCCGACAGGTTATTCATAAAAGTACATAATAGTATATATCTGTTATAGGTACTTCTGTTATCAAACTTAACGCTAACATAGTTTCTATTGCTACAGTAGATATAGAGATAAAACATCTTGACTTTGATACACTAGCTTATGGCAAAGAATTACAGGAACAAAAACATTCATTACTAATCCTCTACTTACCAGTAAGAAAATTGATTGCAATTAATCACTAGCTCTTCTAAGACATAGTTATTTAGAATGATCGTTAATGTACTGGAACATTTCTCTAAAAACTTTTTTGTAATTTAACGATAATTCTTGCTTTCATTTACTCTTGTTCTTAATAAAAGAAACTGTTCTTCACTGCTGTAAAATTCTTTTCCGCGTGTATCAGCGCTAGTTAAATTTTGCTTAAATCCTATCCATGCATATTGCTTTCAAGATTTTCCTATCAACAAGTTAATTGAAGTTTTGTCTATATTTTCGTCATTAATAATGAAATTCACTTTATAAAAATCATCATATACTGGTGTTCAAGGATTTTGTTCCTTTGTTATTCCTTTACAACTCTTAATTTACTAAAATTGAAATCTTCGACTTAAGCTTTCAATATAACCATTGGACTTTTCTTTGCTTCTACTATAGCAGTATCCTACCAAACCTTAACTATACTATAAAAATTAATAATAATCTGATAACGGTGCCTGTTGTATAGACTAAGATTCTCCTTTGGTTTAATATAGATGTATAATAGAAGAAGTTTATGATGAAAGAATCATTAGCAAAAACTAATGTAGTGCAAGTTGAAGATAAAAAAGCAGCAAAAGGCTTTTTAAAAATACTAGGTGAAGTAACAGATGCTGTAAGGTCGTGGATTGGTAACATTGGCACTGATTTAGATAATAGTCGTGATATTAATAGTCTAGTTTCGAAGATGAATGAGTGCTTAAATCCAAAAGGAGGAGAAGTCTCAGCACGTAAGAATACTGTATCTCTCGGTAACTTGTATTTAAGTTTATCAGAGAAAGGTAAAATAAGGTTTTTACAAACTCTGGCAGAGAAATTTAATACAAGCAAGGCAGAAATAGATAAGAAAATAAAAGGATACAAGGAAAATAAGAATCCTGAGTTAGACTATAAATTTGAACAGGACTTGATAAAAGTCCTTGAATCACCGCGTTCTAAAATATTGAAGCAATTTATTTCTTTACCAGAAGGCCTCAAGTTTATTGTTGATATGCGTTCTGATGTACTTAAGTTAAGAAATCAATATAAAGAGCTTAACCGATTAGAAAGTGAATTAAAAAGCATACTTCTCTCCTGGGTTGACGTCGATTTACTTGATCTTCGTCAAATTACCTGGGGTTCACCTGCATCATTATTAGAAAAACTTATAAAGTATGAAGCTGTGCATAAAATTTCTTCATGGAGTGATCTAAAAAATAGACTAGACTCTGACCGTCTCTGTTTTACCTTTTTTCATTATAAAATACCAAATGAACCTCTGATTTTCGTAGAGGTTGCATTAATGAATAAGATTGCAGATAGCATTCAATACCTCTTAGATGAATCAACGCCCTCAAGTGATCCAAGCAATGCAAATACTGCTATATTCTATTCAATATCAAATACCCAAACAGGATTGTCTGGAATTAGCTTAGGTAATTTCTTGATCAAAAGGGTTGTAGAAAAGCTATCACAGGAGTTTAAAAGTATAAAAACATACGCAACACTTTCTCCGATACCTGGCTTTACAAAATGGCTAAAAGGAAATCTAAGGCAGGATACTATTTTATTAGGAAAATTAGGTATAAAACAGTCTATTACAAAGATTTTAGAAAGCATAGAACAATTAAAAACTAACACTGAATACGAAAAACAATACTTGCTGAAACTTTGTGCATATTACTTACTAAAGGTTAAAAACAATAATGGCAATGCCTATGACCAAGTGGCACACTTTCATTTAAGCAATGGTGCATCAATAAAGCAACTAAACTGGATGGCAGATACTTCTGAAAAGGGCATTAGTCAATCTGCTGGAATGATGGTGAATTACTTATATGAATTGTCTAAAATAGATAATAATCACGAAAATTATATGATTAATAAAATGATTTCTTGCGCAAAGCAGGTATCATCTATATTAAAAGGATAAGTAAATAATTGTCCTAATAATACTTAAAATACAAAATAGTTTTACTTAAATAAGTAGATTAATGAATAAAATAAGAAATTTTGCAATAATAGCACATATAGATCACGGAAAATCAACTCTTGCTGATCGTTTAATAGAGTGGTGTAATGCCCTTGAAGCAAGAGAAATGACCAATCAAGTGCTCGATTCAATGGAGATAGAACGTAAACGTGGAATTACAATCAAAGCACAGACAGTGAAACTCAGCTATACTGCAAATGATGGTAATCAATATTGCTTAAACCTTATAGATACCCCAGGTCATGTTGACTTTTCATATGAAGTAAGTCGAAGCTTAGCTGCGTGTGAAGGTTCGCTTTTGATAGTGGATAGTAGCCAGGGAATTGAAGCTCAGACCCTTGCAAATGTATACAGAGCAATTGAAAATAATCATGAGATAATAGTTGTACTCAACAAAGTCGATCTTCCTGCTGCAGATCCAGAGATGGTAAAACTTCAAATTGGAGAAGTAATTGGCATTGATACAAGTAACTCAATTTTAATATCGGCAAAAACTGGACTCGGAATAAGGGATGTATTAGAAGCAATAGTGACGAAGCTTCCAGCTCCACGTGGTGACATAGATGCTCCGCTACAAGCAATTTTGATTGATAGTTGGTATGATACTTATCTGGGAGTGGTAATTTTAGTACGAGTTAAAAATGGAATACTAAAAAAAGGCATGAGAATTATCATGATGTCTAACAATGCTACATATCAGGTAGATAATATCGGTATTTTTACCCCTAAAAAGGTCATGACTGGTGAACTTTCAACAGGTGAAATTGGTTTTATAACTGCTTCAATAAAAAAAGTAACAGACTGTAAAGTGGGAGACACTATTACCGAAGAGATAAGACCATGCAGTAAGGCATTGCCAGGTTTTAAAGAAGTCCACCCTGTGGTATTTTGTAGTATTTTTCCTGACAAAACAGATAACTTTAAATATTTAAAAGAAGCGCTAGAAAAATTACACTTAAATGATGCAAGTTTTACTTTCGAGACTGAGACTTCGAATGCGCTAGGTTATGGATTTCGTTGTGGTTTTTTAGGAATATTACATCTTGAAGTTATTCAAGAAAGGCTTGAAAGGGAGTTTAATTTAAGCTTAACAGTAACCGCACCAAGTGTTATATATAAAATTACAACACAAAATGGCAAAATTCTGAACACTCATAACTCTAATGAAATACCAGATCTAACAAAAATTAAGATAGTTGAGGAACCGTGGATTACTGCAACCATAATAACACCTGACCAATATTTAGGAGAAATTATATCTTTGTGTGAAGAGAGAAGAGGAAAACAGAAGGACTTATCTTATATTGGTAACACATCAACAACACTGCTAAAATATAAGCTGCCACTGTCTGAAGTTGTTTTTGACTTTTATGATAGACTGAAATCAATTTCTAAGGGGTACTCAAGTTTGGATTGGAAAGTTTCCGATTATCAGGAAAGTCAAGTAGATAAACTAACTTTTTTAGTCAATGGGAAACTAGTTGACGCATTAACCTGCATTATTCATAAAAGCAGAGTAGAAAAAAGAGGAAGAGAAATATGTTCTCGTTTAAAAGACTTAATACCGCGCCAGCAATACAAAATTATAATTCAAGCAGCAGTAAGTGGTAAAATTATTGCCAAAGAGATAATTAATCCGTACAGAAAGGATGTAACAGCTAAACTTTATGGTGGAGATGTAACGCGGAAGATGAAGCTTTTAGAAAAGCAAAAGAAAGGTAAGAAAAAGCTATATTCTATAGGAAGAGTAGTAAATATTCCACATAATACTTTTATTCAAGCTTTGAAAATAAATGACTAGTATATGGATTATAACTAAAGACACTCAGATTTATTAATAAAATGTTCCTCACATAATTATCAATAATTGTCTTAAATTCCTCGGATATGTTGTTGATTTGTAAAATCTTAAAATACTTACCATCTTTATAAACTGCTGAAACTGACTCTTCTCCATATCCAGGTAAACTAATTCCTAAATTAATATATTTACTCTCTCCGAAACCGTTTACGACGCAACTCATAACAGCAATATTTATATGTTCTACATCTGTTTTTTCTTTCAGGCCGGCATGTAAATTTTTATGTAATCATTTACTTCTTTAGTCAATACACGGAAACAATCGCTACTTATGCGCGTCCACATCCTGAACATAAGCTAACTTGAGGTTAAAGTGGTGTAAGCTATGGATTGCAATATTTCTTAACACACTCTCACCTCATTAATTCGCGATTCACCAAGACATTAAGTTAAAAAAGTACGTATCATAGTATCATATCTCCAGCGCCATTTTGTAATAAATAAGCAAGCCCTGCTATAGTACTTATAACACCCCTTATTACTTGCTGGTTTATGTAAGAAAGCATAATTAGAAATCCTTGCAAGTGCCAGGCAAACTAGAATTAGATATTGCACCTACTCATTTTACAAGAAATAATTATTTTGTCTGAGCTGAGTCCAATTTTTCAGCTTTTTTTGCACTGCTAAGACAGACATTATAAGTACTTCACGTAAATAGAAAGACCATGTTTTACTCATATTCTATAACTCTTTCAAATTTCTTATCACGTTTATTGCTAAAACCTATATTACCTAGATTTATCTTAATTTTATCTAGTATTTTGATGTTTTCTGAATAGTTTTGAATTAACCTATCAATTCATATTGTCCGCAACCTACTAATACCTATCAAAACCCTCTTTATTTATCTCTTCTAGTATATAAAGTATTGCTCTTGCCATTTATACTTCTTATGAGCTTTAAGCAACTCGTACTAGCTCTAAACCCGCATGAGCTAGTTCTATTATTTCTTTCGAATATTGCCCAGCACTGTTTTTTTACGCTGCTAGGATCTACATGCACCATAGATTGCACAACTATGGGGTTACCCCGCCTATCTTTATTCGCTAAACTTTTACAACATGAGTCTTGTCTTATGTCGAGAAGATTCGTGTAGTTTGTTCCATAGATCTTTATCCAGCACATCATTAAATCTACCCTGTAGTATCAATTACACTCTCAAATGAATCCAAACTATTTAAATTATGGTGTGCCTCATTATTAAGATCATTACCGGAATCATGTGAGCACGTTTTTTTTAATGGCATGTTTTTTATAGTAACATTCATAGGAAAATTTTTTTTCTCTTGTGCCGCTTTAACCTTTTTTTCCTCTTGCCGTTTATCTTCGAGCTGCTCGTTTTTATATTTAGAAATCTGCCCTTGGTCTATGAACGTAGCTCCTTTCAGACGTGCAATATCGATACCATACCGGTTTATCATAGCCTCCTTTCCATCATCAACTATACAAGCTTCTAAAGCACTTAGTCTATTATTAAGAATAGCAATTTTTCTTTTCTCCAACTTTTTAGCTAAATTCTCTTTACTTACGTCAGCATTAACCCTACTCTGCAACTTTTTCTTCTTTAGAAGTTCTCTACGCTTCTTATACAGTTTATACGACTCAACAAAATTCTCATCTTCATGAAAGTTTACACCGCCAGGGTTACCTGGAGGTTTATATTTCTCACTAAGCTTTAGTTTAGACTTAGCTTCAGTACTGCATACAATAAAAAAGCTAAAAACCAAAAATATTAGTATAAATAAAACTCGAGAAAAAATCTTAAGCATATAGTGTCATAAATGTTATGCTCTTTAAATAGCAACTAACAAACTTTAAGTAAACCAGAATTTTACTAATCTTCTAATGAAGAGTAACTTATATTTGATTAACGCAAGTGAGTCTTTCAAGTATTTATATATAACTTATTTCATTTCTCTTCTTATTACTGTTTCTTATTAATATATTTATAAAGTAGCTGACTTTTTAGTCACTGTAATATAAAATTAAATAACAGTTAGTGAAAAAATGATGTTAATTTTCAAAAAAACCTAGAAGATATTTAATAGGAAAACATAAATTAGCATTAGAGAAATGAAAGAAATGCTTACCAGAAAACTTAAATACCCTATTAGAGAATTTAGCAAAGCTAGTACCGAGATCTGATCACCAAACAGCATCAAAAGAAACAACAATTTCCTATTAATTTAGGTAACAAAAAGATTCTCATTGAAAGTAAGGCTTTATATTAAGTAAAGCCACACATTCAAACATCTTTTCCCCCAGTTTATTACTACTCTCCAGAGATAGGAACTAAAGAAAGAGAGATTTATGAAAGTAATTCAAGAGTTAAATATTTTACTTTAAATAAGTAAGCTGACTAAACAAGACTCATTAGCAAAGAAAATTGAGAACGGAAATTATATAGCTTAAGTCACACTTAACAGAAAGCTAATAATTCACAAATATATTAACGCTAATAAAGATGGATTAGCTTACTGTAATTCACCACTTATAGTTAGTAACCGGTTTCATGTTCTACTTTAATGAAGGTAAAGGGAAGTAAAATAACTTATATAGATAATAACAGCAGGCATTATAAACCGACATTAGTAAATTTATACAATATAGTAAAAAAGCTAAAATTAGAAGACTTATTTCCAAAAAATGCAGTTGTCTATCTGATATATTAGATTAATTCTATAGGGTAAATTCTGTTTATGCATAAAATCATCCCAGCAAAACAAGAACCAATGAAGAAATTTTAGGAAAACGGAAAAAAGAAAAAATAGATTAACCAAGTATGGAAGCATTTTATTAAAACAAAAGAGCACAATGAATAGTACAATTTCTTGCAAGTTACAAACTACCAGTGCCTGTTTTAGATTAAGAACATCGATAAGAAAGCTTATTGAAGCAAATTACACACCATAAGCTTATAATTGCGCTTGCTAAAGCATAGTGGCTAAAGATAAAAAATTACAAAAAACAGATAAAATAGTGGTGCAAGTATAATTTCTTATTATGGAAATGACTGCAACGGCTTAATTAAATTTCTAGATCTCAAAAATCATAGCTATATTCACCGAGCTCATCTAAAGGATAAAGAAAGTGATGAACTTCTCAAATTACATGACGGAGAAATTAGAACCACTGTAAAATGTTGAATAATTAAACAATATAGCAGCTGTAAAAAACCGCCTAATAACTACCTAAAACTCTTATTTCCCATTCAAGTTCAACGTTGAACTTATTTTTCACTGCACCTTTTACCCTATTACCAAGAGTCTCTAAGTCAGATGCAGTTGCATTATTATAATTGAGCAAAAAATTGCAGTGCTTCTCAGAAATTTTAGCTCTACCATTATCTAACCCTCGGCAACCAGACTCATCAATTAGTTTCCACGCTTGATAGTTTTTTGGGTTTTTAAATATACACCCAGCAGTTTTCCCTCTTATTGGTTGGCTTTTGCTTTTTTCGTCAATAATTTCCTTCAGTTTTTTAAGTATAATCTTATACTCTGAACTTACTCCTTTAAACTCAGCTTCAACAAAAATCCACCTACCGTTTAAACTATGCCCACGGTAAACATAATCCATCTTTTTACTTGAGAATTCATACAGGTTTCCATCCTCTAAATTTACTGCTTTTACAGATTGTACAACACTTGCGATATCACTACCATATGCACCTGCATTCATTTCTATTCCACCACCAACTGTTCCTGGAATTCCAACCAGAAACTCTAGTCCACTAATTTGTTGTTCCATCGCAAAGTAAGCTAAATCACTAAGCAGTACAGCACCACCTGCAACTATAGAGTTGTTACCTCTATACTTAATATATCCAAACTCCTGACCTAATTTTACTGTTATTCCTCGAATGCCACTATCTCGTACTATTATGTTAGACGTTGCACCAATAATATTAATTGGTAGCTCAGTATTTTTAATCAAGCATGTTAAATCTCCAATATCACGTGGCTTAAATAATACATCAGCTTGTCCACCGACATTTAACCATGTTATTTTAGACATTAAAGTATTGTATCGATATGTTCCACGCACCTTAGGTAAACTTATAAGCATCTTGATTTCAATTCTAATCCTGCATCCATACCCATTTCCTCTGCATCTTCTACAAATGAAGTACGCTCAGCAAAGTATATACCTTTTTCGTCTGCTAACATACAACAAAGACGTAGCATGTTTTCACTTACATATTCTGCTAAAGCTGCAAGCGGTGTAAAGCATGAACCATTTACTGTCTTCATGAAGCTGCGCTCTGATCTCACCCTTATAAAAGACTTGTTATCATTAATTTTCTCTAAAAGATCGATAGCTTTTACATCATTTTTCCGACATTGAATACAAATTGCCCCTTGTCCCACTGCACTTAACATGGTTTTTGGCGGCAATACCTCTGTAATTAAAAGGTGTTTTTTTAATCTCCTCAGCCCAGCTTCAGCTAGAATTATTCCATCAAAACTATGGTTTTGCAGTCTAGTTATTACATTTCCACGTAACGGCACTATATTCAAATCCGGTCTAAAATTTAGCAGCTGTACTTTTCTTCTTATTGAAGAAGTTGCAATTGTAGCCTGCCGCGGTAAAGTCTCAAGGCTGTCATGTTTATTAGAAATAAACGTATCGTGCGGACTTAACCTTTCTAAAATACAGGGAATTATTAAATCTTTCGAAAAAAATGCAGGGACATCTTTTACTGAATGAACTGCCATATCTATATTATTCTTAAGCAATTTAATCTCAATTTCCCTGAGAAACAGTCTCTTACCACCTATTTCGGCAAGGTTTACATTGGCATATTTATCACCAGAAGTTTTTATCTTAATAATCTCAACAGATAAATCAGGAAAAAAGTCCATCAGTTTTTGTTTTGCTTCCAAAGCTTGAGCAATTGCAAGACTACTTCCTCTGGTACCTATTCTAATTAACATGTATCTAAATTTCAACTTAAACAGTTTACACAATTAGTCTACAATCAATATTTTATATTTACAACTCATGCACAATAGGATTATAGTCAAATCTTTTTTGGTACTGTGTATCTTTCTACTTGCTTTATATATAATATTGCCAAACTACTTTAATAATAAATTCCTTATTTCAAAAAAAAGAATAAACCTAGGGCTTGACCTAAAAGGTGGATCGTCTTTACTTCTTAATGTAGACTTAAATTCTTTTTTAAAAGAGAAATTAAGCATATTAGCCGATGAAATAAAAGAAAGTTTGCTAATAAAAGATATTGAATCCAGCGTACAAAGCGATCAACAAGTAATTGTAACTTTAAATAACATCAATAACTATAAAAAAGTTTCGTTATTAATCCATAAAATAAACCCAAATTTAGAGCTAAACAGAAAAGGTACCTCAATTTTCATCTCATATAAACCTCATTACAAAAATTCTCTAATCAATGAAGTAATCTCAAAATCAATAAGTAATGTTCAGAGACGCTTGGATAAACTTGGTACTAAAGAAGTAAGTGTACAAAAACAAGGACAGAATAAGATATTAGTCCAAGTACCTGGAGTAGAAAACATTGAACAAATAAAATCTCTGCTTGGCAAAACTGCTAAGCTAAGCTTTCATTTGGTAAACAGTAACATAGCCAAGATTAAGGATATAGATCACGAAACTACCATCATGCTCAAAGACACTTCTGGTAATTTCTATCCAATATCCCGCAAAACTGAAATAGGTGGCGATTCATTGGTTAACGCATCAGTTAGATTTGATCACTTAGGCAGACTAACAGTACATTTTAAATTTGACGGTATAGCAAGTAAAAAATTCGCAAAAATCACTAAAGAAAATGTAGGAAAGCCCTTTGCAATTGTTTTGGATAACACAGTCTTAACTGTGCCAATAATACGTGAACCAATTCTAAATGGAGAAGGAGAAATCAGTGGTAAGTTTACTAAGAAACAAGCAAACGAACTTGCAATACTTTTAAAATCTGGAGCACTGCCAGCACCACTTAAAATAATAGAAGAGAAAAATATCGGTCCAAGTCTTGGAGAAGAGTCAATAAAAGCAGGAGAAATAGCAGCGATAATCTCTATTACAGCAGTTACTTTGCTTATAATTATCATTTATGGTAAGTTAGGTTTGTTAACCTCCGTTGCACTGCTTTTTGATGTGATTTCTATATTATTAATTCTTACTCTACTTGAAGCAACCTTAACTCTACCAGGAATAGCTGGTATTGCGCTAACTGTTGGTATGTCAGTGGACGCAAATGTTTTGATATTTGAACGTATTCGTGAAGAAATAAGATTAGGAAAAAGAACAGCTCGCGCTATTGAAGAAGGCTTCAAAAGCGCAATAAAAACAATTCTTGATTCAAATATCACTACATTAATTGCTGCAGGAATAATGTTTATAGTTGGCAGCGGAGCAATTAGAGGTTTTTCCGTTACTTTGTCAATAGGGGTTTTATGCTCAATGTTTTCTGCAATCATAGTTACAAAACTTCTAATAGAAGTGTGCGTGAACCCAGAAAAGCTGGTACTTTAATTTACGGTACTATTAACTCCAAATAACAAAATTGTTATATAATATTTATCTTGAGTTTTTGCCTTAATATATAAGTTTACAATACTTTTTCTACGTTGCTTGCAAAGTTATTTACTATTAAACAACAAAGTTAAATTTAAATAGCAAAAGCTATTTTATGATATATTTATTAGCTGACTCAACTTAATAAGTTTAATTTCAGTTTTCCTATCTATACTATACAGTTCCTAATTTTTTGGCTTTGAAGGGGCTCAATTAAAACTTTAGCTAAGAAAACACTATTTTACACACCACCTACAACTATTATAGCCATGTTTATTACACTATTTTTGCTTACTAATAAATCCAGCGAAAGAAGATTTCATAAGTAACACAATAGCAAAATATAAATAATGGAATTATAATTGCTTTTTTCATATTCGAAATCACTCATTCTTTTCAAAAGAAAAACAGGATATATTAAATTAAGTTTTCTCTACACGGATTAAAAAAATAGCAATGAGTTCTATAGCCTCTGTAGTGTTTTATTTATGTAATGCATAAATCTATAAATTTCATGAACAAGCGTCTCTGATTTTACCACTGCTTATGTAGTAAAGGCATATTACCAATTCAAATGCTGAAAGGAGTTATGATAAACAATAACATTAATGCTTGCATCTTTTTCTAAGTTACACAAGTAATATAAAACATTCTAATAACTTTAGACTGTAAGCAAAAAAGCTAAAAGTACCAAAAAATTAGTGTCCTTTATTTTACTAACACGTACAACAGTTAATACAAAATGTATGTACGTTGTTTATTTTGATTACAATAATGTTTGTTGTAGAGGTGAATGAGCATTATTTTCCTTAGACAAAATGTTTATATGAATTTTTTTGGCAACTAGTTACCTTGTCTTAAGAAAGATTCCTCTGTATATTATGAAACTGGTTTTATCTATTTATACAATTATCGATATGTGCGAAACTGCAGTAAATATATAGTCTAATATTTGCACAGATTAGATAATAATTAATCAAAGAACGCGAAGGTGAAACTTTAAAAATGACACTAGATAAAGATAATCCAATAATAAGAGAACTTGAGAAAGCTGGGGCAATTTTACACGGGCACTTTGTTTTATCCTCTGGACTGCATAGTAGCATATATATACAGTGTGCTAAAATTTTTGAAAATCCAAGCAAAGCCATGAAAATTTGTGCATTACTAACACATAAAATAAAAAAAGAATTAAATAGTTCTATAGATTTAATACTATCTCCTGCAATTGGTGGAATACTTGTGGGTTATGAGATTGGCAAACAGCTTAGAATTAAGACGATGTTTTGTGAACGTGTTAACAGCAAGTTTGAATTGCGCCGTGGATTTGAAATTAAACAAGGTGAAAAACTATTATTAGTTGAAGATGTAATAACTACGGGTAAATCTTCACTTGAAGCTGCAGAATGCGCAGAAGATATGGGAGGCAAAGTCGTTGCTGGAGCTTCTATAATCAAGAGAAATAGTGAAACGCAATTGCCCTTTCCTGTTATATCTTTGCTTGAGCTAAATATTAAAAACTACAGCGAGCAAGAGCTTCCTGAAGAATTAAAGCGATTACCAATAACTAAACCAGGAAGCCGGGAATACTTAATAAAATAGTCTTATTTTTGATATGTAATTTGACAAAAACGGAAAAACACTTAACAAATCTTATCAACTTCTTACTATATAATATTGAAGTTCTTATTTATCTTCAATCTATACAAGTTAAATAACAAAAGCACTGTATAGTTGGTGTCTTTATTATAGAAACTACTTCTAAGGTCTAAAATGAAACAACTTGATAAATTATCTAAAGTAATGGGTGCTACTTCAGCACGTGATACTAGAATCTATATCTCTTTTTCTTTCTGAATCCCTGTATCTACTACTTGGATGATAGGAAAAAAGACACTCAAACGATATCAAGAAGTACTAATGTTTTCTATACAAGAAGCAGTTATGTGAAAAGTTGTTATCAAAAAATTAAAAGCTTAATGGTTAATGCTATAATTATAGACCACAATAAAAAGTAATTTTTTACATTTGACTTAATCTTAACTTGAATATTCTCTAGCTTTTGGTCAGCTATTAGGTTTAATTTCTCTATAAGACTAAATATTTCTTGAATTGCTTTTACAAGACAAGAGCTTTTTATTTTTTCTTTATAGTCCATTTTATCTTTATGTTGATTCTTCATCCATGCTTCAACTACTTTCCACATATTGATTTTTGGATAGATTTTTCTGCAAGTTCCCTCTAACAAAATCATAGTTTTTTGCAGCATTAGCAATTGTGTTTGAACTTTCATATCAAAATCACTAGTTATTTTAAATAATTTGGCAAGTAAATCAGCAAAAGAAATTTTCTGTATAGGCTGCCCTATAATAGGTTCACCTATTGCTCTGCACGCTGTAACAAAATTTTTGTGCTGTGGTGAAACATAACCAGCTCTAAAGTGTGCCTTTGCAACGTGATCATAATTCCGACTTAAAAAACCTTTCAGTATCTCTACCACACAGTAGCACGTCTCGCGGTCTATTCGGCCCATAATTCCACAATCTAGAGCAATAATATTATTGTTAATATCAATCATTAAGTTTCCAGGATGCATATCCGCATGAAAGAAGCAATCTCTGTATACTTGATTGCAAAATGATTCTATAAGATTGATAGCTATCTGCTTACGATTATTTAGTTTTTCAACTTCGTATATTGGTGTTGCTTCTATCCATTCTGATGTCAAAACTTTCCTTGAAGTCCTACTCCAATCTACTTCAGGTACATAAAAACCTTTATCATTTCTTGTATTTTCTCTCAGTTCTGAAGAATAAGCAGCCTCAAAACGTAGATCTAGCTCTAATCGGCAAACTTCAGCAAAAGTTTTAACTAATTCAATAGGTTTTAGTCTCTTTGATTGCTCACTAAATCCTTCTATAATCCCTGCAAGCCAAAAAAGCATTTTTATATCCTTTGAGAATATCTTCTCAATATCTGGCCTTAAGACTTTGACCGCAACTTTTTTACCTTCTGTTGTAGTTGCTTTATGTACTTGAGAAATTGATGCTGCTGCAATTGGCTCTTCAGAAAAGCTTAAAAAAATATCGCTTAACTTACAATTAAATTCGCTCTCTATCGTTCTAACTGCTATCTTATAGGAGAAAGACGGTAATTTATCACATATTAACAATAAGTTGTCTGTTATATCTTCATTTAAAATATCAGTACGTGATGAAATAGACTGCCCAAATTTAATAAATACTGGACCTAACTTTTCAAGAGCACATTTTAATTTATAGCCACGTATTTTATTTATTGACTCCTTTGAAGGAAAGAGTAAACGATACAATATGCTATAACGAGTTAACACTGCAGTTATATACAAAAGGCGCAGAACACTTCGAATCATTTTGTTATATGACTGCTAAATATCTCGCTTAAAGTCTTATTCTTCATGATTTCTTCAGGTTTACCTTGGCAATATATAATATGATTTATATAGATAATGTAATCTGAACATGGCACTATGGAGCTTAAATCGTGAGATGTCATGAGAATCGAAATTAATCTTTTTTTTGCTATTTCACCTATTATATTATAAAATTTAGTTCGAGCATTAATATCCATTGCGCTAACTGGTTCATCCAAGATAATCAAGTCAGGTTCTGCAATTAAGCAGCGCGCAAGTAACAATAATTGTGTCTGCCCCGCAGAAATTTCCAACACCTGCCTTTTCAAAATATTACTAATACCAACTAATCTCACCACCTCTGTAATAATCGATTGATTCTTCTCTAATCTTTTTGAAAAGCTATTTAAAAGAAGATATTCAACTGTTATCGGCATCAAACTGCTAATACTAAAATTTTGTGGCATATAACTAATTCTCATATCATCAGCAAATATAATACTACCAGTATAGTTCTTATTTATACCAGCAACCACCTTTACTAAGGAGGTTTTACCTCCACCATTTGGACCAAGTATAGTAACTACATCCCCTTTTTTCATTGATAAGTTGATATCATCAAGAATTTTCTTATTATTATATGCAAGAGTAAGGTTCTCTATTTTTAGAACACTACTATTGACATTATTTAACTTTTTGACAAGACTTAACTCTTTCTCAATGTTTTCATGAGACATTTACTAGCTTCTTTTCTATTACTTTTGCTTACACTATACCACAGTACTGTCTTTTCATCCACTTTAAAAGTTATAGCCACAATAAAACCTGTACACTCGCTTGTAGCTTCTGTTACAGACAGAATTTTAGAACCAGTCTTACTAGACTATATAACAACTTCTACACATGATTACATATTGAAACCATCTGACGCAAGTAATTTGGAATCAGGTAATGTTATATTTTATATTGATGATAATCTAGAAACATTCGTTAAGACCTTTGCTAAAAACAATAAGAAACTTGTACAGTTATCAAAGGCAGTTAGTCTACTTTCTATTCGACCACATTCATTCTCCAGGCATGTCACTCGTATTCAAGACGAAAAAGACCTACATATCTGGCTTAGTCCAGAAAATGCAAAAAATATGATATTCTCTATAAGTGCAACATTATCTAACATAGATAAGAAGAATGCCCATCGATATAACCATAATGCAATAAAAACCGTAAAAAGAATAGAACAGGAAACAGAGAAAATTGCAAGCGAATTGAGTAACTTTAAAAACAAAAAATACATAGTTACTCATGACGCTTATCAATATTTTGAAAAACATTTTAGCTTAAGTCACCCAAGTGTCATTCTATCTGTAGAAGAAGATACTTATATAGGCATGAGAAGTTTAATGAAACTAAAGAAAATAATGAAGAAAGAAAACATTAAATGTATATTTTCTCCTTCACAAAAAGATAGTATAAAGCCTAAAGCTCTTTCCAGTGATGCAAAAACAGCAATTTTAGACCCTATTGGGTCAAATATAAAACCTGGAAAAGACGCATATTTAACCATAATCAATAGCATCACACAAAGCTTTAAATCTTGTTTTGTTGAATAATGCTACTTTTAGTAAAAATTACGGTATCTATTCAGAAGTGTGGTTGATGCACAAACATTAAATTAAAAGTGATATTATTCAAAGTTTCTCTCCCTTCTCAATCTAATGCTTAAGATTAAAACACAGTTGATTAAATACTTTTAACACAATACAAGAATGTCGCATAGTTGATATTAGGATAAAAAATCATCTGTATTTGTTATAAACTCATTTCCACTCTACGGTTATCTTTTTGCATTACCTAATCCACCTTATTTTGTCACTTTCCTGAATAAATAAGATTATAGAATAAAGCGGCTATGTATTTATTTTCAGTTAACTTTAAAGCTACACTAACTCACATTCAGCAAAAAAGAAAGCTATTTCCCTACGAGTATTTTCTGGACTATCTGAACCATGAACCCTGTTTTCACTAATATTATCAGCAAAATCACCTCTGATTGTACCTTTATCTGCACGTTTTGGATCTGTAGCTCCCATGATTTGCCTATATTTACTTACTGCGTTTTCACCTACTAAAACCTGAACTATTACAGGATCAGAAGTCATAAATTCCACTAACTCCTCAAAAAAAGGTCTATCTTTATGAATTTCATAGAGCAGCTCTGCCTGCCTTCTTGTCAACAACATCATTTTTTGTGCTATAATTTTCAGCCCAGATTTTTCGATATAGGAATTTATATTACCTGTAATGTTATTTCTTACTGCATCAGGTTTTAATATCGAGAGCGTTCTTTCAATTGCCATATTACTTCCTTGTATAGGATATTATATTTATAGATTTATTTTATTACAAATTTTTTATTTTATCAAGTTAGTTTTTTATTTATAGTTAAAAATAAGCTACCAAAGATAGTATTTATTATATGGGTAAATGCCGTTATATCAACAAACAAGACGAGTCCACTTATAAACAACCAGTTAAAACTGGACTTACTACTAAAGAATTAGTTAATAACTTAAAGTTATCGATTTTTTGTGCTACAAAAGGATTTTTAACTTTCAGCTTGGCTTTTTTAAGTTATTTGGAGTATGGCTCACATCACAATACAAAATTACAAAAAGATGCTGCTTTCATAATAAAAAAAAACATTATTCCATCTCTTGAAATGACAACCATAGTACCGCTTATTTGTTTTGCACCGCCAGCTATGATAGACAATATAAACACTATAAAGTGTGCACTTATATGTGCTATGTTGATGACAGGAGCATGCTTTTTTGTAAAAAGCTTTCATGTACGTGAGTGGTTATTAGAAAAAATTACTGATTACAGTAAAGAAATAATAGACGCAGAATTTAAGAAAGGTACTATAAGGTTTCCAATTTCTAATCAAAGTAGAAAATACAAAGTTACATTATGTTATTTTTAGCTACTGTTAAACTTCTTGAAGCAAAATCAAGTTTTTGCGTTGATTTGAGTTTCGGTGAAAGTTCTTTTGCATCTACAGGAAGTAATCTACAGAGGTCTGGTCACTTATTGTATGCTAGTATGAGAAATTTAGTAGCTATATCTAGACTTAATGAACTCATAGCTAAACGTATAGGCATCTCAAAAGCAACTTGTTGTAATACATAAGTGAAGAAGGCAATTATCTTATTTAATCTTGGCGGACCTGATTCACTCAGTGCGGTCCGTCCTTTTTTGTTTAATCTCTTTTATGATAGAAGAATAATAAATCTACCAAATCCTTTTCGATTTCTTTTAGCAAAGTTTATATCTGCAAAACGAGAAAATACTGCACAAAAAATATATAAGCAAATTGGAGGCAGATCACCAATCTTGGAGAATACAAGAATGCAAGCTAAAGCGCTTGAGCAGGAGCTTAACAAAGCTGTATTTTGTCATCCAAGTAGCACGATACTAGAATCTAGAAAAAAGCACCTGATTTCATCATCATGTGATGAAATGACACCAAAGCTTGCCAAAGTATTCATCTGTGTGCGTTATTGGCACCCATTTGCTGATGAAGTTGTTAAAAGTGTAAAGCAGTTTAATCCTGATGAAGTAATTCTACTGCCTCTATATCCTCAATATTCAACTACTACAACTTTGTCATCCATCGAAAATTGGCAAAAAAGTGCTAAAAAACATGGTTTAAAATGTAGTACAAAAACAATCTACCATTATTACGATAATCAAGACTTTATTGAAGCTCATACCCGCTTGGTAGCCAAGTATTACAAGTTAGCTAGCAGAATTGATAAGCCAAGAATTCTATTCTCGGCCCATAGTTTACCTCTGAGTGTTATTAAAAAAGGCGACCCTTATGCTTTACAAATAGAAGAAACAGTAAAATTAATAGTAAAAAGATTAAATATTAAAGACCTTGATTGGGCGATATGTTACCAGAGCAAAATTGGACCTGTAAAATGGCTGGAGCCTAGCATAGAAAGTGAACTATTGCGTGCAAAAGCTGATAGTGTACCTGTGGTTTTATCGCCTATATCTTTTGTTTCTGAGCATTCAGAAACGCTTGTTGAACTTGATACGGAACATAAAGCAATAATTAAAAGCGGATATTATTTTCGCGTACCAACTCTCAGTACTGATTCCTTATTTATTAAATGTTTGGCTGATTTATGTAAAAGCCATTATTAAAGTCCTGATTCACAGCACTTTCTTTTTGAGATTTTTGTGATAGAATAACAAAAAACTGTTATTTCATTAGCTATTATGCTAAATGAGCTAAAAAAGAAACCAAACACGTTTGCACAAAAGGTACATGATGCTTACAATCATGATATCAAAAAGGTAATTTGTATCACAACAGGTTTAACAGCCTTGTTATGTAAGGTTTCACTACAATTTTGTTGCGAATTTATTGATAATAATAGGTCAAACATCCTCCTTATACGTGAGATTGCTCAATGGGTAAAATTTCCAACATTCATTCTATTGATTGTTCATTCTACACTTACTTTACGCGATCTAATCAAGGATTACAGGAATCATAATAGTAAAAAAGAACTATTAAAAATAGTAGGCAAATTAGCTAGTCTTTCAAGTAACGCCATAGAAGTGTTAATAATGTTACAAGTTTTCCATTTCTTAACTAAAGGTAATACGAATGCAATAAGTCGTATTCAATTAATATCAACAGCCCTATTCTTATTTACTTCAGAACCAGTAGGCTGCTATTATATATACAAAAAATATCAAGAGGCACATAAAAAATATCAGGATAAAAAAGGTACTAGTGAATTTATTAAATGCAAGAAAGAGCTTACTAAGTGTAAGAAGGATCTTACTATTAATACATTAACTTTATCACTAGGATTATTAAATTTCATATTTAAAAGGGTGGATACTGCAACTACACCGATAAACTTAGGTAATGGTGTAGTTTATAGCTTCAACTTAAGTGTAACAGTTAGTATAATATGCAGCACAGTATTACTATTAGTCTGGCTTGACAAATTGCTTAATCAGCCTATCAATGATAATCTTTCCACTGAACTTGACAGGGATTACCATATTCAGCAAGGTAGCAATTTACCAAATGGCCACTCTATATAAAGGTAAAAAACTAAATATGAAAAGACCTCATCTCTACTGACAATGCTAGCACTGCTAATTTGCCAACCATATTCCAGAGTAGTAAGGTTTTATTTTCTACAATTTGGCTAATGTCATGAAATTCACAATCAGTGGAATTTAAGCTAGAATATATATTTTTTCTACTATTACACCGATATAAATAGCATGTTGGTGTATTTCCTATATAATATATTAGTGGCTCTGCAGGACTATGTTCGAGTATATCTATGGTTGGTATACCTTCCTGTATAATAACGCTATTGATTTCTACACCTTCCTTTATTTTTTTCATTTTATGACGCTTTTTTTTATTGAGAGTTAATATTTCCTCTCCACTTATTGCTGTTATAATACCCATTCCGTATGTTCCATTGTTTGCTTTAATAAAAACATAAGGTTGAGTTTTTATTTTATATTCCTCATATTTTTTTTGCACTAGAGACAACACTTGATCAACTTTGGCTGCCACTGTTTCCAGCGATAAAGCATCATCAAAATAGACCCCTTTACAGCTCTCTGTAAATACAGAAATAAGCCAGGGGTCTATTTTAAATTCGCCGCAAAATTCGGACACCAATTTTTGATAGATTTCAAAGTATCGAAATTTCTGTCTACTGTGCCAACCATATAGTGGACTCGGTACTGTTTCCTGCTTTACGTTTTCTAATACGTCTGGAATATGGCTTGTCATATCCCGATTCAATACAACAACATCGGGCACGAATCCTGAGGTTGTCTTCAATAGAGAGTTATCTTTCACAATAGCTTCATACGGTCCTATTAAATTATAGGCTTCATCATGAAGGAGACCAATTTTAGTTTCGAAACCTGCTAGTCGTAGTATCTTTTCTATAGCAAATACGTTTTCTATATACATTTTATTTCGTGTATAGTTTTCTGGTATCACAAGAGTTTTTTTATATCGTTTTTTTTTAAAGTACCTTTTTATCAGTTTTGCCGCTATTATTTTTGATGCCTCACTTAAATTATTGAACCCTGCAGGGAACAAATTAGCGTCTATTGGAGCAATTTTATAACCGGAGTTTCTAAGGTCGACAGAGCTATAAAATGGCAATGCAAAATCGTCAAATTTTACCTCAAACCAATCATTCATATTTTTTTCCAAATTTGGATGAATTATGTTTTGCATCTACACTTTAAATGTTATAAGGAAAGTACTATATTATACGCTATAGCTAAGCCATATTTAATTAATGGTTACAGTATAATGAAATTACTATTTAAAATTATAAAAAAATGATTCAACATGACAACAGTAGAATGTATGGAACTACTATATTATCAATTAGAAGAGGTAAAAGTGTAGTAGTAATAGGTGATGGACAGGTTTCACTGGGTCACACCATTATAAAATCAGGAGCAAAAAAAGTCAGACGCCTTTCTGATGATTCTGTAATCGCTGGTTTTGCTGGAGCAACAGCTGATGCATTTACTCTTTTTGAAAGATTGGAATCAAAACTTGATAAACACCCAGGACAATTAATGAGAGCGTGTGTTGAACTTGCGAAAGATTGGAGGATGGATAAATATTTAAGAAGGCTAGAAGCTATGATGATAGTTGCAGATGAATCTATTTCATTAGTGATTACAGGAATGGGTGACGTCCTTGAACCTGAAGATGGAATAGCAGCTATTGGTTCAGGAGGGAATTTTGCTCTATCTGCAGCAAGAGCTCTAGTTGAGGTTAAAGGGATGTCAATAGAGGAGGTTGCAAAAAGAGCTATGAAGATAGCAGCTGATATATGTGTTTATACAAATCATAATGTAATTATTGAAAAGGTAGAGGGGTAGTATGTATTCTGAACAAAAATTTTTATGCACTAATTTCTCTAATCAATCCGTGACTCTTTCAGAAGAGCAGACTTATAATAAGGATGCCTATAATGAAAAAAGTAATCCTTGTAAAGATACTAAGAGTAGTTGTGATTCAAATGAAAATGATAGCAGTGCTCAAGTTAACAACAGTACACAAATTTTATTAGATGATCTGCCACCACAAAAAATAGTTAAAGAGCTAAATAGATTCATAATTGGACAGAACGATGCAAAGCGTGCTGTTGCTATTGCGCTCAGAAACCGTTGGCGTCGTAACAAAGTTCCTATTCCTTTACGTGATGAAATCATACCTAAAAATATACTGATGATTGGTCATACGGGAGTCGGTAAAACTGAAATGGCTCGTCGTCTAGCAAAGCTTGCAGGTGCACCATTTATAAAAATTGAAGCAACAAAATTTACTGAGATAGGATATGTTGGGCGTGACGTTGACTCGATAATACGTGATCTAGTTGATGCAGCAATAGTTTTAGTCAAAGAAAAAGCACGCAAAGCTTTGGCTAAAAAAGCTTTAGATCTGGCTGAAAAGATAATAGTTAATTCTATGGTCGGTGAAGATGCAACCGAAGAGAGTAAAGAGATTTTTAGAAAAAAGGTTAAAAATAAGGAATTTGAAGATGGAGAAGTTTCCATTGATGTCAGAGAAAGCAAGAGCATGTTACCGGCTTTTGATATACCAGGTATGCCAGGCGGGCAAGTCGGCATAGTAAATGTAACAGAACTAATAGGTAAAATGTTTAATGGGGGCAAAAAAACAAAAACCATTACGGTTAAAGTAAAAGAAGCCCGTGAAATATTGGTTAATGAAGAAAGTGAAAGGTTAATAGATGAAGATAAGATAATCAAAGAAGCCCTTGATCTTGTTAGCAATGAAGGTATAGTATTTTTAGATGAAATAGATAAAATTGCAGCATGTACAGAAGTAAAAGGTGAAGTCAATAGAGAAGGAGTACAACGTGACTTATTACCACTGCTTGAAGGAACAACCATTTCGACCAAGTATGGTCATGTAAAAACAGATTACATATTATTTATTGCATCTGGTGCTTTTCATCAATCTAAACCATCTGATCTTTTACCAGAATTACAGGGAAGGTTACCAATCAGAGTGGAACTTAAAGCACTTACTCAAGAAGATTTAATAAAAATATTAAAGGAACCAGAATCTAGTTTATTGAAGCAGTATATAGCTCTAATGAAAACAGAGAATGTAACGCTTGAGTTTACTGATGACGGCATCGAAACCATAGCTGAAATAGCGTTTACAGTTAATAGGCAAGTGGAAAACATAGGTGCAAGAAGGCTACATACCATCATGGAAAAGCTTTTAGATGAAATAAGCTTTATCTCTTCTGAGAAAAATGGTGAAAAATTTGTTATAGATAGCAAATATGTGAAAGATAGACTAGGATCGATTTCAAAGCAGCTTAATTTATCTAAGTTTATACTTTAATAAAATATACTAATTTATTAGTATTTCCTGTTTAGGAAAAAAGCTGAAGCAAAATTTGCGGGTATATTAATGTAGCGTTATTAATTATATATCAATTCATCAAGATCACTGTAATAACAATAGTAGTCTTCATACGAGAATAATATTGAAAGATAAGAGTACAGGTATTGAAATAAGCAAACTTTTAGATAGTAAGCTTTACGAAAATAATAAGATCATAGGTTTTTCAATGTTAGGTGATGATACTAAAAAAAAGATATAATTACTATATTGCAAAGATAAGAATGATAAAAAAATTATATATTATGAATTAGTTAATTTCTTACATAAATATGAATTCAAGCAGGTACATCAACGAAAAAGAATGTAGCGTTACACTAAGCTCTAACAATAATAGCACTACTAAAATAGTAGGCAATAAACCAAATCATAAAGACTTAAAGAAAAATACAAACGTTAAAAATCAAACTCCATGATAAGGAATTAAGTTTTATTAACAATATAAGAGAACTGGAGCAACAAAGAAAATTTAATAGCCCAAGAATAATCAATAAAGTTAATCACAATAATTACAATAGGATTAGGCGATCTTGCTATAAGATAACGAAAATAGTTTATATTAGTTGTAGCCATTGTTTTGTGTTTTTTACATTAAATCTTAGATCTTTTCTCCAGAAATTTGATATCTGTTACAATAGTTACACTGTTTGTATAGATTCCATGATTGAACCTAATGACACGTTTCTATTTTCCTAATCTATTAATACATTGATCATTTTTAAAGTTAAAGTTTTTTCCGTTTTTACCTATTTCGTTCTTTAAAACTTAATATATCTCTTTTAAATTTTTCTCGCATTTTTCTTTTATGTTACTACTTTACAATAGAGCTTTAACTTGATGCATCATATCTGAGGGCTGGATCTATTTACTTTCATATGTAAAGAATTAGCTTTTTAGTATTTCTTGAAGAGCTTTACATACTAGAGACATTGAATTCAAAAAAAACCATCACAGCTATTAGCACACATATAACACCTATACCATTTTATCTATTCATTTTTTAAATATTTATTTGTTAGGGTTACTTATATCGCAAGATCCATTTGTAGAATCCAAAATTCTAAGCTTTTATCATTTTAAAATTTTCTACTAAGCTCTCAACTCTCCATTTAGCTTTCTCTCTTTAGTTTTATGCTCTTTTACTTTTATAAGTATAAATGACTTCCTCTACTCGATTAGGCTTAGCAAGCTTCTATTGCAAATTATTTTGCTACTCTACAGAGCTTTAATTTGATCGTCAAGACTAGTAGCCTGCTTAGCCTCTTTTTGAGTTTACTTAGGTTTACTCTTTATCTGAGATGATCTTTTCCCAGTGTAACAAAATCTCTTAGTGTTAGCATTCCAGAAACGCTAACTTTTTTAATTTTTCCTGAATAAGTGATTTTCCACTAATCACCGATCTTGATTAATGGTGATCTTTTGCTATTAAGTTAGCCAGTATGTTTAACCAGATAACACTTTATTTTGATGCTACAAGCATTTCGCTGTCATTTATTATACTAGAGCTTAACAATATTCCGCTATCATTTGATACTAACTCTACACCTGAATTAAGGTGAATGGTTAACAAAAAGTGAGTTCTATCTTTCTCAGAGATTTGATTATTTTTCTTTAATCCTAAATCTTACTTTTATTAACGTTGCTCTACCGATTACTTTGAAACAGAGTTAAGAATAATCAAGCTGCCAGTATCTAATTTACTGAATTTACGCCTTGCTTTTATAGTTCAGCTAGATGACTTGATCCTTTTAGCTCTCTTTTTTGTCCATTTTAAGCTTTCAATTTGCTAGCATACAACTTAATTTAAAATGTTAACTATTAACTATGTATTAATATTGTTCTAAATAAAAATCTCTTGTAATGATCAAAAGCAGAAAACAAAGACTTGATTTTTACATCCAAATAATAGAGTATCAAGGACACATGTGAATACTCAGAGTGCAAGAAAAAACTTTCACAATTATTGATGGTTACGGCTTTCTTTTCAGAGCTTATTACGTTTTACATCATTTAACTACCACAACCGGTACCCCAATAGGGGCTGTGTATGGTTTTCTTAATATGATTCTTAAATATATTACATATTCAGATTACTTAACTATAGCATTTGACTCTGGCAAGAAAAATTTCAGGCACGATTCATATCCTGAGTATAAAGCGAACAGAATAACACCCCCTAAGGATTTAACTCTACAGTTTGCAATACTGAGAGAGGCAGTAGAAGCTTTTAACCTTAGCTACGAAGAAATTGAAGGCTATGAAGCAGATGACATAATTGCAACACTAGCTATAAAATATGCCAACCGCCAAGACTTTAAAGTAGTAGTAGTCTCATCAGATAAAGACTTATTTCAGCTGTTGAATTACAACATACTAATATTTGATCCTATTAAAAATATATACATAAATGAAAAACAAGTAATAGAAAAATTTGGCGTAAATTCAAACAGGCTTCTTGATTTATTTTCTCTAACTGGAGATGCATCTGATAACATTCCTGGCATTCCAGGAATAGGTCCAAAAACTGCAGTTAAACTTCTGGATGAATTTGATTCGTTAGATAATATTATGGCAAATATTAGTTGCATCAAGCAAGTAAGGATTCGTGATATTTTCACTGAACATAAGGAAAAAGCATTCATTTCAAGAAAGCTTCTATCGCTATGTGAAAAAGTGAATCTTCACTGTGATATTGCAAAGCATAAGGTCTACCCTCCAAATATGAAGAAATTATTATTTTTTTTAAAGAAATATGAATTTAATTCATTAATAGGCAAAGTAGAAAAGCTTTTTCCTTATAGTGAACCTAGCATTAAAAGGAAAATAGAATATAGAAACAAAGAATTAGAAAAATTTTTGGAGCATTGCAGATATGAGGGTAAAATTGCAATCTATTGCCATTTTGAAAATAACGTGTTAAGTAAAGTTTCCTTATCTTGCAGTGAAAACAGTATTTTTTACATAAATCAAAACTGCCTACAAGATTCGCTCATTATAGTGAACTCAAATTTACTTGCAAATGGGATGTTGAAAATAATACACAATATTAGAAAGATCAAAAAAATATTTCCTGCAATAGAGAAAGCATTATGCTCAGTTGATGATTTGATGACGATGTCGTATAGTCTTGACACAGGAAAGCACGATCACAGCATTCCAAGTATAGTTGCACATAGTTTAAGTGAAGATATAGAGGCTTTCTCAGCAAAAGCTTTAATAACGATCCATAAAAAGTTAACGCAAAGACTATTTCAAGAAAAGCTTTTTACAATCTACGAACGCTTCGATAAGCCACTTGTGAAAGTGATACTCAACATGGAAAAAAATGGAATATTGCTAGATACTCAAAAGCTACAGGAGCTATCCGGTAAATTTCAACAATCACTAACTGTGCTTGAGAGTAACATATATAACTTAGCAGGAGAAAGATTTAATATTGCTTCGCCAAAACAATTAAGTGACATTTTGTTTGATAAGATGGGGCTTAGTAAAAAGAAAAAGTTAAAGTCTGGATCGTATAGCACAAGCTCTGAAGTATTAGAAGAACTTGAAATAGAAGGAGTTAAAATTGCAAGTAAGATCTTAGGTTGGCGACATTTAAGTAAACTAAAGGGTACATACACTGACGCACTAGTAAAGCGGGTAGATCCCCTTGATGGTAGAGTACATACAATTTTCTCAACAACTGCAACAGGTAGGCTCAGCTCCAGTAATCCTAATTTGCAGAATATTCCTATCAGGAGCAAAGAGGGAAATCTTATCAGGCAAGCATTTATTGCTCCAAAAGGATGTAAGATAATTTCTGCTGATTATTCACAAATAGAATTAAGACTCTTGGCACATATTGCAAATATTACAGCATTTAAAGAAGCTTTTGTGAATAAACAAGATATTCACAATATCACTGCAAGACAGGTTTTTAGAGTGCAAGAAGGTGCAAATGTGGATAAGCAGCTAAGACAAAAAGCAAAATCTGTTAATTTTGGAATTATATATGGCATTAGCCCATTTGGCCTTGCGAGAAGGTTTAAAATTACCGTTCGAGAAGCTGCTGAATATATTGACTATTACTTCTCCTGTTATCCAGAGATAAAGATCTATATGGAAGAAAAGGTATCTGCTGCAAGGCAGCACGGCTATGTAGAAACCTTATTCGGTAGAAGATGCTTTCTAAAAGACATAAACAACACAATCCCTTATCTAAGGCAATTTGCAGAAAGGGCAGCAATAAACGCACCCGTGCAAGGAACTGCTGCTGACATAATAAAACTTGCAATGGTTCAACTTCATGATCAGTTAAAGTCAGGTAAAATAATTCTCCAAGTTCATGACGAGCTACTGGTTGAGGTGGAGAACAGTAAAGTACAAGAAACAGCAAAACTTATGAAAAACGTGATGGAAAATGCAGTAAAAATTTCTGTACCGCTTGAAGTGGAGATAAAAATTAGCGACAACTGGGGCTCAAATTCTCTTAATTATGACTTAAACGCTGTAAATTCTAAAAATAAACCATTTGAATTAATATGAAAGATACATTATAATTAAAGTATAGGCAAATGCAAATAGGTCAGTCATGATACCTCTGCAAACGAAGGATTTAAATCTTTCAAAGTCATCTACTCAGATAATAAAGGGTGAAGTAATTTTCGAAGAGAAACATAGAGTGATCTATGATACCTTTATAGAGTCGCTAAAAAATAAAGTACAATCTGAAGAGTTAAAGGAAGATGACAAGGCAACACTTACTTTTATGCTAGATCAAAATCAGGCTATATTTAAAAATGTCAGACCAAAAGATATAAAACAACTTAGTGAAGAGAATTTCCTTCAATTTTTACTTTCTGTACTTGAGAAAATCAGGAAAAAAAATTTAGCGAATAAAAAAAATTCAAATAAGGATAAAATAGGAAAAGTAGTTAATGAGTGCATATCTGATATATGCAACACAGAAGCTAAAGACTCTCTTATAAAGTTTGCTGGACGATTATTTGGAGTTAAGATAGATCCTAAGAACTTCTTTAGTTCTTTTAAGAATGGATTGCTATTTTCCGACAAAGGTAAAAAAGAAGATGATAAACTACCATTTAGCGATGAAGAAATGGTAATAACGTTCTTACGTAAACTTTTATTTCCTATTATTCTTTTTTCTTTTTCAGTACTAATATTTGGCACTGGCCCAATCACATCAACAATCAATGGTATTCTTCTTATATTGCCCATATCAGGTGCAATAAAGAGCCTTTTTTTTAATGACAAAAAAGGTACCTTATATAATCCTCATTCGTCAAGTAAGAAAAAGTGGAGTAATGAAATTAGTGGGGGCATTAGTAAAATTTTAGAAACCCAAATTGAGAAAAGTAAACAATCTGTTCAAGCAAGAGAAAATAGTAAGCCATCTACTGTACCTAAGCAAGTTAAGGCAAACCAAAATCAGCCCTTCCAAGAAAAAGAAAATAAACGGCGAAAAGTAACAGAAAGTCAGCATAGCTTATAACTCAGTTCCGCCTACTGTGATTGAGTTAACCTTAAGTGTCGGTTGACCAACTCCAATGGGTATACTTTGCCCATCTTTTAAGCATGTACCAACACCTGGATCTAATCTTAAATCGTTACCAACCATAGATACTTTTTTCAACACTGTTGGACCATCACCAATCAATGTCGCCCCTTTGATTGGCTGTATAACTTTACCATTTTCTATCAAATAAGCCTCTGAGGATGAAAAAACAAATTTTCCTGACGTTATATCAACTTGCCCACCACTGAAGTTCACTGCATATATACCCCTTTTTACGCTAGATATTATCTCTTCTGGTGTATACTTCCCTGGTAACATATAAGTGTTTGTCATGCGTGGCATAGTAATTTCCTTATAGCTTTCCCTTCTACCATTACCAGTTGAATTCATACCCATAAGTTTAGCGTTCATATGATCTTGCATATATCCTTTAAGAATTCCATCTTCTATCAATACATTGCAACAAGGTGCAGTACCTTCATCATCTATTCTAATAGAACCACGTAAATTAGGTAGAGTTCCATCATCAACTACTGTAATACCACCAGCTGCTACTTGCTTACCAATAGAGTTTGAAAATGCTGAAACTCCCTTACGATTAAAGTCACCCTCAAGCCCATGACCCACAGCTTCATGTAATAATATTCCCGGCCAACCTGGACCCAAGACAACTATCATCTCTCCAGCTGGAGTCGGAATTGCCTCAAGGTTTACCAATGCTTGTTCTAATGCTTGATTTGCAACTTTTTTCCACATTTTCTCAGAAATAAATTTACTATAAGAGTCTCTCCCACCATGTCCTGCAAAACCCCTTTCAGTGCGACCATTTTTCTCTACAATAACTAACACATTAAAACACACTAGAGGCCTGATATCACTTAATCTGTGATCATCTTTTATTATTTGCACAACTTGCCATTCTCCACTCAGAGTTATTTTTACTTGTTTCACGAAGGTATTTTTGGACCTTACATATTCGTTAACTTCATCGAGTAGTCTCATTTTTGAGATCAGGTCTATTTCATTTATGGGGTTAATCCTTGGATACAGATTTTTTGTCTCTTTTTTCAAGCTTGTTGAACTTGTTTTATCTAAAGATATTGAACTTCTTACTATGGAAGCAGCATGACTAATTTCTCTTTCACTAATCTCAGAAGAACAGATAAAAGACGTACTACTCTCACAAAAAACCCTTAAACTAAACCCCCTTCTGGTATTCAAATCTATATGTTTCAGTACATTATTATCAAAAATCAAGGACTCTGATTGGCAAAATTCTAAAAATAGCTCACCACAATTACTATTGCTCAAAACACTGTTAACTATTTTATATATATTATTAATATTAACATTATTATGAGCAAAAAATATCTGATCTAAATTTACATTATCTGGCATTACCTTTAAACTAAAAATTGCTTAAGTATATTATTTAATTTTAACATAGTAAACTATAAAAAGCCCGGGTGGCGAAATTGGTAGACGCGCTAGCTTCAGGTGCTAGTAACTTTTAAAGTTATGGAAGTTCAAGTCTTCTCTCGGGCACTCTTAATTTTTATATTGTTTCTTAAACAAATCAACTCCGTAATATACTTACTTGTATCTAAGCTCACAAGTTTTGTTAAGAGGAAAGGCTTACTTACAAAAAAAGCGTTTAACTATTGTACTATCTATTATTTCTTTTATCGAGTATACAGCAAGTATCAGCTTTGATATATCTTTCCTGCCTACAGGTCAGCATTTCAGTATTGTTGACACTACATTAAATACACTTTCATCTGCCTTAAATATATGGTTACTAAAAGATCATTTTTGAAATATTATCTTAATAATTAGCTTAGCGTAGAAAGTACTCTTGTCTTAGATAAAAAAAATTAATAAAAATTTGTTTTGATATCGCATTTAGTATCTAATTTCCTAATAAAAGAAGTCACACCTATACTTGCTAGAACCTTTTACCATCCCTTTCATTTCTACTACTTCTCCATCTTAGGCCATGTTATTATGACAACCAACATTGGTCGAGCTTATGATTAATGATTAGCAAGTTATAGAAGAAACCAATAGGTAAATTGCTGATGTGCATTAACAAGTTAACTTGTTTAATTTATATAGGAGTACAGTCATTATATTAATGATTTATTAACGTAATTAGTTGATATTATAATAGCTTTTATAAGCTCTTCTACAGAGTTCTCTGAAGAAAATATTAGTTTAATT
Source organism: Wolbachia endosymbiont of Onchocerca ochengi (assembly GCF_000306885.1). GTDB lineage: Bacteria > Pseudomonadota > Alphaproteobacteria > Rickettsiales > Anaplasmataceae > Wolbachia. Next base: position 572,099 of record NC_018267.1, on the reverse strand, counting down.
GAGTCTAACTACACAAATTACATAGTTGAATACAATAGCCTTTCTGATAATTACTTCAACTTTTTTTGAGAAAGATATAAATTATATAGTATCTAAGTTTAATAAGAATAATCAAAAATTCATAGATGATATATATACAGTAATTAAGTATAGTGAAAACAGTTTGATATATAGAACATAGGAGCTGTAGAAAGATGGATAATATTATATCTAAAATCTTTAATAATGAAAAAGTGGATAAAAGTCAGCAACAAATATAGATGTTACATAAGTAGTTGCTATAAGATGAATAAGGCAACTCTAGATGAAAAAGAATTAACCTTTATGCTTAAAACTGAAGATAATTCATAAAAAGTAATGAAAATTAGAAAACTTTAAATCAGTAAGAGTACTAGTACTCCTTACCATTGCTGTAGCTCAAAAATTTTTATTCAGCAATTCGTTTATAGAGGTATTATTTTCACCTATAGTAAAGCAAATGAGAATGAAGTCTATTTTATTAACGAGGCCTTTATTAGATTCACTAAACACAAGAAATGCACTGAAAAAACATGGATATAAAGTATATATAGAACCAGTATTCACAATAAAGCATTTACAGCCTGACATATCTGCATATAAATTTGACGTAGTAATATCCACAAGCAAGAACAGTGTAAAGGCATTTAGTCAGATATGTAAGATAGGTGATCTTCCAATCATTACTGTTGGCAATTCAACGATGCAAACTGCAAAGGATTTAGGATTTTCTGATATTGTATCAGCAGATAGTAATGTTGATGGGTTGATATCGTTCATAAAAAATCACTATTCAATAGCAGTGAAGTTCTTGTACATAAGAGGACAAGAGGTATCATGCGATTTAAAAAAAAGGTTATCTGAAGAAGGTTTTTGTGTAAGAGAAGTTATACTCTACAAAACAATCGTTAAAAAAAGTTTAACTAACAGGTGCAAAAACTTGTTATCGGGTAATAAAATTAATGGTGTTGTTTTTTTTTCTTCACAGACAGCGAGAGTATTTTGTTCTTTAGTTCTAAAAAGTGGTTTATCTCACACAATAAGCAATATAATTGCATATACTATGAGTAAAAATATCGCTGACAGTTTAAAGTCGATCAAATGGAAAAAAATTATAACATCGAGGTTACCTACTAGGGAAAGTTTAATTAATATAATTAATAAGAATTACTGATGTTAAAAATTGCAACTTGGAATGTGAACTCTATACGTAAAAGAATTGACCAAATCTGCAATCTCATAATTGATAATCAAATAGATATAATTTTGCTACAAGAGACAAAATGCACAGAAAAACAGTTTCCTTACGAAGAAATAAAAAAGCTTGGATATAAATGTGCTGTTTATGGGCAAGTTGCGAGAAACGGTGTTTGTGTTTTATCTAAATACCTAATACTAGAGAAATTTAAAATTGACATTGTAGAAGGTTACCAAGAAGCACGTTATATAGAATGTGTAGTAAAGTACGATAATCAAAAGATAAGAGTAGTGAGTATATACGTCCCAAATGGCCAGAGCCCAGATTCTAATGCATTTGCATATAAGCTTAAGTTTTTTGACAATTTATATGAAAAAATAATCAATTTATTGAAAAATGAAGAGCTAACTATTGTAGCTGGTGATTATAATGTTGCACTAGATGGAATTGACGTTTTTGACCCAATTTTATTGAATGGCAAAGTGTGTTTCCATATAAGAGAACGTGAAAAATTGAGAGCAATTTTGAATCTTGGGTTTAAAGACGCATTTAGAATATCTAATCCAGATTTACAGCAGTTTACTTGGTGGCATTACCAAGATAATTCATTCCGAAATAATCAAGGAATGCGAATAGATTATATACTATTATCACCCCAAGCTGCCGATAGGTTAGAAACATGCTATATAGATGACAAATTGCGCAAGTTGAAAAATCCATCTGATCATACGCCAGTTATATGTGTTATAGGGTAAAAAGATCTTTTGAAGAAAGGAACATAATGGCTGTATAATATCATATCAAAAGCTATGATAGCCCTATATTAAACACTTTATACAACAAAGGTAAAAGACAGTTAAAGCAAAGTCCGTAAAATTAATTCTGTGAAGCAGGTGTTGAAGTACATTGAAAATCTAAAGTTTGAAGAAATAGCAGAAATTGCACTAAAAAGCTATATGGTGTATAGTATAATATGTATAGCATACAAGTTTAGAAAAGTTTATTGGCAACTTTAGGATTAATAATTATTAAATATTCAGTACTGTAAAATTGAAGTATATACTTTAATTATGTCGGGAGGCAACATGATAAACAATTTTTCTAATAATAACTCAAGCGATAGTTCAATTTATCTTGGAAAAATTATAGCAGAAAACTTATCTGCAAAAGAAAAAACTAACCAATTTAAAACTGCTGCAGAAGAAATTGAGAAGCGTGTTGCTACTAAACGCATTGAATTGCAAAATCAGGCATTGAGTCATGTTGACAGCCTGCTATCCAAAAAACTAAATCTTGAAAAAGACTCTAATAGTGATAGAGTATCTGGTTCAAAGGTACATTCTAATGAGGAAGATAACTATTTTATAATCGGTATAAATACTTTACTGGAGAAACTTTTTAGATTTTTTAACTTCACAGACAGCGAGCTTGGAGTAGATATAGATCCACAAATCTACCGTATAATAAAGGAAAAAGAAGAAAAAAACCACGTTGCTACAATTATAAAACTTATTCATGACAAACTTAAGGGATTAATCAAAAGGTCTTTTTCACAAGACTTAAGTTTCAATGAAAGATTGAACAAAGAAATGAAAGAATTACAGAAAAAATTAGGCAGTAGTGAGTTATCTCCAGAAGAGTTTGTAAAAGTGCTCGATCGTTTGGAGTTATTACAAAATTTGAAACTAAAAATTCAAATATTCCTAGTTGGATGGTTAACCTCATCAGTTGCAGAGCTACTTTCAGGTGGAATTATATCTCCAACAGAAACAACCGAAAAAGAAGATAAAAAAACGGAAGAAACATTGCCAAAAGAAGAAGTAACTAAAAAAGCTTACGAAAAGGTAGAAATTAAAGTTGATGGAAGAAAAAAGCTCCAATTCACACATGGTATTATTTCAGTGTCAAGCACTGGAATATGGTTGAAAAAGCCAATCCTTCTGACCAAAGAAGAACAAAAATTTTTACCAAAATCTTTAAAGATTACGAAGCCCACTACATACAAGGATGATATGAATAAGAATAAATCCAAGGTACTAAAACATGACAAGCAAAAAACAAAACAGGTAGAAAAAAAAGAAGAACTGAAGTTAGCTATGTGTTCATCAAAACTTATAGAGGAAAAATTTGTGGCTGGTGGAATAGCGTTTGATTCTAAAAGCCAAGGAATATCTACTGGTTACAACATAAATTTCGATGAAGATATTATTGAAACAAGGGCTACATCTATCAATAAATACAGTACTGCTAGTAGTATTAGTAGCAAAGAATCTGAGTTTACTAGTAGGTACGAAATGAATGACCTTGCTGATGAGCTTAAAGAAAAAGTAGCTGAGAGGAGTTCACAAAGAGAAAAGTCTACTGCTGTTAATAATTACCAACCAACAGGTGAATTTAGAGGTGTAAAAGTCAATAATTATGTATCCTTAATAAAGGCACTAGAAGAAGCATCATCGAAAAGTAGATAACATAAAGAGTAGGGCTTAATAGCAAATTAGATTTTGTGATTATAGGATTTATGTTTTAATAAGGTATTTTAATGAAATTGTCAAAAAACTAGATTTTAGTGTTGATTACTTTAGTAATAAAGAAAAGTACCATTTTAGTACATGACGCTAGAGTTTAGAAGTACAAAAAAAAAGAACAAAGTTTTTTAAAAGGAAAATATAAAAAAGTGTTTACACTCAAATTTATTTCTAGCATACTAGTTACCTAATGTTCTTACTAGGGGCAACATGCATGGCAATAATGGTGAAAAAGATAATTGGGGACCTCAACCTGATGGTACATGGATTCCAAGCGATAAGTATGAAAAAGTTGATATTAACAAATATAGGTTAGAAAAACGAAAATGCGAAAGTGACAAACCTAACACACAACTAGGTAGTAGCACTTCTACTAGTGCCAGTGGTAGTAAAAGTAAAAATAGTAATGTTATTTCATAACAATTTTAACAAGAGGAATTATGGGTAATTCTATAAAAGAGCTGGTTAATGTGTTTAACTTAAACAATTATTTTTGTGATAGGATTAATACTAATTTAACTGTAGAAGGCAAAAAAATTGTTGGTTCATTTGCTCATGGCACTAATGTAGCAGAATACCTACATAGAATAGGAAAGGAGATAATAAAACAGCAATATCTTGACAGAGAGGTAGTGGCAGGTAGATATTATAACTTAAACTGTTTTCCATTTGTTTTAAGTGCCAATACTAATAAAAAATATTTAGATGAAAACGTTATAGCAGTGGAACTTGCAGATTCCACAAATAAAGAAGTAATACGCAATTTAAAGATACATTTAGTTAATGAACTTGATAGAGCTGTGACATTGAAATTGATTGCACGCTTAGTGGTAAAAACAGGGATAACAGAAGAAGAAGGCCATGAATGGGTAAGAGGTACTGTTAAAATAGGAGCATTTTATGGACCTAACCCTTTGAAAAAGCATTATCTATATTGTATAGCTTTTGACGGCGAATACTTTGAAAGGGAAGGATATGATTCAGAAACTCTTGAATTGTTTAAAAAGATGTATATTCAAGAACTTAACTTAAGGTTAAGAGAATGCAGTCTTGAAAGTTTTGACTTTTATCACTATAAAGATGACATGTTATACATTAAAAATGTGAGCGATAAAGTAGTTGAAAATGTAGTAAAATATGTTAAAGGGCGAATAGCACTTAGCTTTAAAACTCCAGGCGAAAAATATTCTAAAATTGAGAATCTCAAAGGTATTCTTGGTGGTTTAATTTCTAAATGGGCAGGGAAATTTATTGATGGTTATGATTATGATATTTTTACGGATGAAAAGGAAAGAGAAGGTGGTAATTATTTTGCCCTTATACCTTTAATAAAAAGGCATGATGGTCAGCTTGAACCCCTAAATGGTGACGATGTGTATGAAATTAATGCAGCAGTGTGCAAAACCCTCATGAGCGATATTAGAGGCAAGACTACAAGACTAAGTGTTACTAATTGTAAAAGCCCAGTTCACGCTATCTCTAATAAAAAAATTGCTCAGGTGCTTCCTGAAATTATGCAATCTCCAATTGCATATAATGAAAGAACTGGATATTTTGAATTTACAGCTGATTTTGGATCTCCTAAGTCTGATTTAGAGGTGATTACTACATCTCAATATCATGGTGAGAGTGTTAGCTGTTTAGGTACTCCTGAGGTAGCTGATATACAACTTAGTTCAACATTGAGCCAGAGCAGCGATTATTTTTCTAAATCAGATTCACTACAACCTGCGAGTATTATAGAAAGTTCAAGTAGGCTATTGGACAGTAGTTCTCACTATGCACCGGCTACATTGAATCTCAAGAGTAAAAATAATTCAGATAATAGTAGTGTATGGTTTAGTAATGAATCTCATAACAATATAGACAAGAAATATTATACTAATGAGAGCAGCTCAAATCTAGCGTTACCAAAGAAAGTGTCTAATAAACATTTAAGTTCTGACGATAAGGGTGAATCACTAAAGCCATTGTTCAAACAAGCAAGGGTACAACAGCTGCTCAACCAAAGATCAGGACAAGAAGCAGAAAAAGGGAAGCCGTGTTATAATATAAATTCATCTGGGATAAGTGGTAAATCTTTAAGGGAGAGATATTCTGAGTATTCTCTAAGTAATGATATTCCAGCATGCAGGCCTATGCCCCACAGTAATCAAAAAGTACCACTGTTCCCTTCCTCTTCAGCTTCTGATAAAAATAGCGATGAGCGTTCTAAAGCAGGGTATGTAAAGAACAGAGCAAACAGTGAACCTGGAAGTGAATTTTTAAAGAAACATAGAGTTAGTTCGCTCTGTAGCAAAGAAAGAGAATCAAATAGCAGCACTCCATTAGAGTTACAGAAATTCAATACACTAAATACTGATGATAAATCCTTCATAACAAAGATGTTATCTCCCCTTAAGCAAAAAATTCCTAAGATTGCAATTACTGGAGTTCCACGTATATCATTAATGTTATACAGAAAGCATAGTCAAGAATTTAAACCTCAGGAGTTGCTTTCTGTACGCACTCCTCTTAGTGTACTATATAAAGAAATCACAAAATCACCAAAGTCAAAACTTGATCTGCCGCCAGGAAAGATAGATTTACCGAAGGCTAAAAAACATGTGCAGAAGCAAAAAGAGCAAAGTACCTGGAATATTGGTTAAGCCGCACTACTTTTTTTGATTAGCTAATTTATAATTGACTCCATCCAGCTAGAATCGTGGTCAAAATTCTTTGACGTTGGAGGGTATTACTAACTTTGCTTATCCGCTATAGGTATAGTATTGTGTAACGATACTATCGACTGAATCATCGTTCGGCAAGTCTCCAAGAACATCAAAATTTCATATCTGAAAATTATCCAGCTATCACCCGCTACAGTAAAATTCTTTTTACTGACTTTATAATATTAAATCAACTTAAAAAAAGTGAGTAAGCTCGCTACTATAATAGGCGTATAAGCACATATTATCACTACTTATCCTTACCTCGGTGCTAATTGCTGTTTTTCAGATTCTCTTTTCAACAACAAAGATATCATATCTATCTAAGAAAAATAATCCCGAAGACTGGAATTGAAAACGTTCTGATAGGTACTCTTATAGTTATCCCTGACGCATTACAGTATTCATTACAACTTATTCAAAAAATTATACAAGAATTTAGTAGTGAATCTCCTGTAATTGAGATTCACTACTATAGTTTAGTCAATGCTCAGAAATTTTCATATAAAGTAAGCAGGCCACGGTCATAATTCCTGTTTTTTAGTGCTATGTATATGGATTGATGTTATGCAGAAAATATAACCAAGAATCTAAATCTCAAAAATTTTCTATATCTACTCCACATTTAGTGCGCTACATGCTAGAGTTGCATAGCCATTGAAATCAAAGCCTTAACCTACCTAGAAAAGTTGGATTTCTCGAAGGTTAAAAACACGCGTACATATTAGTTAAGTTATACCGTTCATTTTTGTTTAGCCAACTTATTATTATCTACCAGAAGCAGAGCTGAAAACTTTAGGCACTGGCTATATGTAAAAGTCATCCAGTAAACATTACTTGCTATAGCAAAACCATGCTTTACAAGCAGAAAATTTAATAAAATTAAGCAGCTTACTATGCTAGATCTTATGCTAATTGTTAACCACTTGTTTTTACCCTAATTAAAATTGCTATTGTGTCCATCTTGCTACCAAGAGTAAAACTTGCTCTTTATAAACTTGGATACTCTTCAAGATCCACATAAATGCAATTGAGCAAATAAAAACTCGGTCAACTTGCTTTATCCAGGCAGAGTAGACGCTAAAGCAACTAGCATAGCTTTTATTGAATCCATAATGTCCAGCTTTGAGTTCATGTAAGAAATCACTAGAAAAATTTTCATAACGACTCAGCCACTCTTTTTAATATTATACTCACTCAAAAGCAACAAAAGGTTTGTTAATATTAATTAACAAAAGCGTACCTCCAAGTTTAGCATTTACCATCTTAACTTTTTCTTTTTCCTTCATCTACAGCAACTAATCCCTTTTCAAGTAGGCAAATAATGTCGTTCCAGCGATCAATACTAAAATCCAATTTTTATTATGCAACTGCTTCCTACCAAAGGAAAACTATGCATCGTAAAAACAATCACCTCTTTTTTTCTTGTTGAATTCAATTACTAACGTTTGATCGAACCAGTTTATAGGACATTTTCTAAACATCTCACTCAAAGCTTAAGCGGAGGAATCATTGTTCTTTGCCCGTTAGCCAACATTTCCCTCAATTATGTTGCAACCTTGCATTCTCTCTAGAAAATAGCCATTTATGCTAGTGGGTCATATTTATTAAACGTATAAGCATTAAATATATCTTGCCTAACTTCATGGCACTTGCCGTTTCAGTATATCTGCTACAACTTTTATATACTAATAATCATCATATTCACATTCCGGCACTTATTTGTCTCAAAAGTATAGCTCAACAAATTTTAGGAAGTTGATTTATTTATGACTCATTACATTTTAGCAAAATAATATAGACCTTAACTTACTTATAAAGCTAAAGTGTTATAGCGGCAAAATGATGACACCACTGTTTTGTAAACTTAGTAAAAAATTTACTTTTTTAACTTTATTAAAGTAAAAAATTGATTACCATTACGATAAACAAGCAGCATTATTGCTTTTTTACTATCTTGTTTTTTTGCTAAATTTACTTGATTTTGAAAACTTTCAACGTTTTCTATATCAGCATCATTTATTTGTGTAATAATATCTCCTCTTTTAAGGTCACGTAATGTAGGATTCTTATAAATATCCACACTAGTAATTACTACACCTTTTATAGATGCATTACCTTCCTTTAATTCCCTTGATAAATTTGAAATAGTTAAGCCAGTTATATAATCAGATGTCGATGCATTTTCTTTTTGATTGATATCTTGGTTATCATTCGTAGATTCTCCAACAATAACCTTGATATTAACTTCTTTACCTTTTCTTAATAATTTAATTTGTACTTTCTTTCCAGGTTCAGTTCTTGAAACTATTTGAGGTAATTGTGCCATTCTATCAACTATTTTACCATCAAACTCTAATAACACATCACCTACTTTAATCCCACCTTTTTCTGCAGGACTATCTTTTACTATACTTGCAACTAATGCGCCTTTTGTATCTTTTAAACCTAAGGACTCTGCAAATTCTACTGTTATACGCTGAACTTGTACACCTAGCCAACCATGTTTCACCTTTTTACCGTTTTTTAACTTATCAATTACCGGTATAGCTAAGTTAGATGGTATAGCAAAGCCTATACCTACATTGCCTCCAGACTCAGACGGAGAATAAATAGCAGTATTAATACCTATAACCTTTCCATTTAAATCAAATAACGGTCCTCCGGAGTTTCCCCTATTGATTGCAGCATCAGTTTGAATAAATTCATTCATGGTACCAATGCTAATGTCCCTAGACCTTGCAGATATAATTCCTGTACTTACAGAACCACCTAAGCCAAATGGGTTACCTATTGCCATAACCATATCACCAACTCTTGCTTCATCAGAATTACCGAGTGTTACAAAAGAGAAGTCCTTATCAGCCTTAATCTTAAGTACAGCAAGATCAGTTTTTGCATCATAGCCTAAAACCTCTGCTTTAAAATAAGTATCATCGTTCATAGTGACCGTGATATGTTGGGCATCTTTAATAACATGGTAATTAGTTACTATAATTCCACTTTTATCTATAATAAACCCAGACCCAAGTAGCACTGCCTCTCTGTTAATGCTAGGACTTTTGTCCATAAAAAACTGATCAAAGTACTCAAAGAATTCTCTAAAACCGTCAAAAAAATCATTTCTTGGCAAGGGAACTCTAGTTCTGTTGCTATTTCCTTGCTTGATAACCTGCTCGCTCGAAATACTTACGAATGCAGGGAGAAGTTCTTCTACCAGATCAGCAAGCCCTTGATTACAATTATATATAGAAGTATTGATATCTGCAGCTTTTTCTGTGCTCCAGTTAAATACCCTAGCATATAAAGAGAATGAAATTAAAAAACATAAAAATATAGATAAAACCTTACTTCTCATAAACTATTTCCATCCCTTATTTAAAATATCTAAGAAACTATTATTTGGTGAAAGTACGAATTTAGTGTTATTTCCAGTAAACGATTTACTATAAGCATTCATAGAACGGTAAAAATTAAAAAACTCTTCATCGGCCTTAAACACCTCATTATAAATCCTGGTTGCTTCAGCATAGCCACGCCCCCTTATTTCATAGGCTTCTTTTACTGCACTAGCAATAATTTCCCTTTTTTGTTTATCAGCTTTTGACCTAATTTCTTGCCCTATTTGTTCTCCTTTTGCTCTTATTTCTTTTGCTTCTTTTTCTCTCTCAGTTTGCATACGGCGGAATATTGCAGAACTATTCTCTTCTGGTAAATCTGCTCTTTTAATTCTCACGTCTATTATTTCTATACCAAACTTTCCAGCTTCAGAGTAAACTCCACGCTGGATTAATTGCATAACTTCCGACCTCTTTTCATTCAATAAACTAATCAGTGAAAATCTGACTATATTTTCTCTTAAGTGAGCTTCTATGATTGGATACAATCTTCTAATCAATCCTAACTCATTTTTCACAGTTTGGTAAAAAGTAACAGGATCAACTATTTTATATTTTGCATAAGCATCTACTATGATGCGCTTCTGATCTGCAGTTATGACTTCTCTTGCAGTTGTATCTGGGCTTAAATCTAAAACTCTCTTATCAAAAAATTCTACATTATTTATAAATGGCAACTTAAAATACAAACCACTTTTTTTAATATCCCTTACAACTCTACCCAATTGCATAACTATTGCTTGCTCTGCTTCCTGTACTACAAATATCGAATTAAATAAGAAAACTAGCAAAACAGCAAATATAAAAACAAAAGCAATTTTAACGTTACTAAGCATAACTATTTCCCTAAGCTTGTAAGAGGTAGATAAGAAAACACACCCTTCAAATCATCAGTGATAACAATTTTATCTACTTGATTAAAAATATTTTCCATAGTTTCGAGATAAATACGGCTCTTAACAAGAGAAGGATTATGCTTATATTCTTTATAAAGAGAAAAAAAACGATTTGCATTACCTTTTGCTTCGCTTATTATCTCATTCTCATATGCTTCCGCATCTAGCTTTATCTTTATTGCTTCACCTTTTGCTCGAGGTATAATATCATTACCATAAGCATATGCTTCATTTATAATACGCTCTTTATCTGCACGAGCACTTTGTACATCTCTGAACGAACTAATTACTTTTTCTGGTGGATCAATTTTTTTCATTTGAATAGATAAAATCTCTATACCCATTTGGTACCCATCAAGAATCTGTTGCAGTAAAGTTTTAGTATCTATAGGAATTTCTTGTCTACCTTGACCAAGTGCAAAAGAGATTGTGTTTTTACCTATTATTTCTCTCATAGCACTTTCAGCAGCATTTTTAACACTAAAACCAGGTTTATAGTCCCGCACTTTGAACAAATAATCCTTAGCATCTTTAACGCGCCATTGAACCTCAAAATTAACGTTAACTATGTTTTCATCCCCAGTAAGCATCACACCTTCACCACGATCTGCATCTCTCCCATAGGAACTACTTACCCCAATTTCTTCACGATTTACTTCTTTAACATTTACTTTAAAAACCTTACCAATGGGGTAAGGAAAGTGATAACGCAAACCAGGTGTTTCTGTATTAGAATATTTACCAAAAATAAGTTCTATACCTTCTTCACTTGGGTGAACAATATAGAAACCAGTACAAGCGTAGAAAAATAAAATAACAAAAATAATTAAATAAGGTTTTCTGCTGCCATTTCTTGTTAAACTAAGAAAAAAATACCTTACCTCAGACACAGCCTTACTGAAAGCATCTTCATTATTAGAGATTTTACTCCTTATCGGTTTCTTCCCTAAATTCCAAGGATTGTTCTCATCAAACACAATAACTAACTCTATAATTAATACACTAATATTACCCCTTTAATAGGAAATTGCAAATCTATTTTATTCACGGGTTAATCACCGGAATAGAAACTGATTGTATACTTTTCTCTATGTGATATGGTTGACTCTATAAAATTTTCTGGCTTTATTTTAAATTCCTTGTTGTCGTTTTTGAGATGCACTATGTTTCCGTAAAGATCAGTATAGTAACAAAATGATAAAATCATTGCTATTACAACTGTGATACCTAAAAGTATAAATATTCCTTTTTGTTACCTAATAAGCGCTTTAACTCAAAAAGCTTTCAGTTTCATTTTTTTATGCTTCCAGAAAACACTTTAAGTAGAGCTATTTATAGGTAAGTTAACACTAACTTAAGAATTGAAGTGTACAATATAAACATATTTCATTAATAATGAGGTTTAAAATGTTAAATCACAGCAGAACAAATCCAGGTATTATTAACGCACAACTTCAGCAAAATCAACAATACAGCAGCTCTACACCTTCTTCAAGTGACCTATTGCAACAGATGCAATTCTTAGAGAAGAGAGTAAAGTCATTAGAAGTAACAAACAAAGTGATACTTGGTTTGCTAATAGGTACGGCTATAACGGTGGGTGCTAGTTTTGCTATCGCAGCTGCTCCAGTAATTGCCAGTAGTATAGTAAGTGGGATATTTGCAACTGTAGCATTTGTGATACTTGGTACAGCTGTACATAAACACAGGGTAAAAATAAAAAATAGCTTCAAATATGCTGCAGACAAAACTAAAGATGGTGCTGTGTGCGCTAAGGACTCAGTAAAAGAAGCTGTAAGTTATATAGGGCAAGCAGCAAGAGAGGAAACTAGTTCTGCACTGAAAATAATAGGGAATAAGATGAATAATTTTGGTAAAAATATATCTAATCTAGATGAAATTTCATATTCAGTAGATCACCAATGTCAAACTGTTGTTTTAAAAACAGAAGAAAAAACGAAAAATTTCAACAGTATAAAGGAAATGTTCATTAAGGAGGTTTTTGAGGATAAAGCTGTAGGCAACTCTGTTTTAACCAAAAAGATATTCTCCGAGCTGAAGGGAAAAATATTAGAAAAAGCTTATTCTGTTGATGGTCAGCAAGGTTTCAAAAAGGATCAGTTAATTAATCAATTAGGACAGCAAGCAGATTTTGTTAGTGGGTTAAACGCTAAGAAATTACAAAATTTGTTAGCTCAAGATGACAACAATCTTTATGAAATTTTCTCTGAACATCATGATGAGATTAAGAGAGTCGTTAAAGGATGCAAAATAGAACACAAACTTTCTAATGTTATGGAAAAGCTTAATGGAACGGCAAAAAAGCATAGAAGTAGAAAAGGTTCAATACAATCTATTGACAGCTCATTAGAAAATAGTTTATCAGATGTTGGTTCTATGAAAACTGCCAGTACTACTATTGGCTCTAGTTTAGATTCTAAAAGCTTTGTAACAGTCAATTCTAATCTTCTTAAAAGATGCCCTTCATCTAGTAGCTTAAGCAGTAGTTCTGCTGATAGAAGAATCAATCTACTTGGTTCTTCTTCAAAATCAATCGTGATTACCGAATCAGATTGCAAGGTAAAAAAACAAGCTGACCTTAAAAAAACAAGCTATCTGGATAGACTAGCAAAACAACAACCTTCTACAAATATGGCTGTTAAAACTGACGTTCAATTACATACATCTATGCAAGCAGTTGCAGCTGGTAAATAAAGACAAACAAAACTAACTACTTTTTCTAAAAGGATGTTACTCAACGAGTAACATCCTCTTTTGTTTTTTTCTAACCGAAAGTTTAATTTAAAACATTCCATCTTCGCGTATTTTGGTGGATGAACATTTCAATTTTTACAGGTAATTTGAGTAATAGGTGATTTCGCATAAATAGTTTAGACGCTTTTCTGGCAGGGAATTGCTTTTAAACTAAATGGAGGTTCTGAAAGAAGCTCTGCCTATTTTCTCTTGATGAATTAAGCTAAGTAAAGTATAGTAAAAATACGTTTATGTAGGTTTCTAATGGATAGTATAGTTTTAGTTTATACAACTTTTTCAAATCTAGAAGAAGCTAGAGCTATTTCTGAGGAATTATTAAACAAAAAGTTAATTATATGTGTCAACATATTTCCTAAAGTAAATTCTCTATATTTATGGAAAGGTGAAATTCACAACAGTTATGAAATAGTGACAATTATGAAAAGCAGAAGCGATCAAGTAGATGGAATCATAAAAAAAATTGAGGCAATGCATTCTTATGATCAGCCAGCTGTTATAGTAATACCAATAGAAAAGACAAATAAATCTTTTACTAATTGGGTTAATAATGTTTTGATATAAACAAGTATTGGGGTGTAGCCAAGTGGTAAGGTAGCGGTTTTTGGTACCGCCATGCGAAGGTTCGAGTCCTTCCACCCCAGCCATATTGAAGAGGATGTAAGTGATACCACTTTTCTATAAATTGAGGCTATTAAATTACATACTAAGCAGCCTAAAAGACATAACTGTAAAGTTATTCTTACTTATAATCTACCTTTATGCATCCAGTATTGTACTCATGTTTCTTAGCAACGGCTTTTGGTATACTGCAAAATGCGGCTCTTTTAAAAGAGCATTTTATCATTTATTTCAATATTGCAAATGGTACTCCAACAATAGAGGAAACCTGAATTATGGAATTTCTTTTAGGATGTTGATAGCATTTCTTGCTCCGCATTTTCTTTATAAGTTATTTCTAAGCACAGGATGGAAACTCTTTTTAAAGGAAAAGGTAAAAAAGATACTTAAATTCATGATCAAAGGCAAAAAGAATAGTAAAGCAAACGACAGCAGTTATAAAAGCAAAGATCATTGTGGTTACAACAATGAACGTCATGCTCAAGAAAAACAAAAAATAGCCATGATAAAGCAGCTTTTAATTGAAGATATAGAAAAAATTATAGACAAAAGACTAAACGATATCTTCCTTAGTGAAAGGAGGAAATCCCATTAGTATATACAGAAACCTTTACCTGTTTTTTAGTTTGGCTGCATTTTATTTTTGCATATATCAGATTATAACCAACTAATGTACATGCGTGTACAGAGAAATCTCGGCTAAAGCCTAATAATCAAAAAAAAATAGCTTTTTGTCTTTTTATAGTGCTTATTGTATTAATTATACTACCTTGTGCTACTTTAACTCCCACAGTGTACGATACCATTCATTATATACTACCTGATGTACTGTACTATTTATCTCATAATGATAAAAAACTCTTTGAAATTGAAACCATTTGATATATGTAGTACTTCTTTAAGTTAAAAGTTCAAATTTTAAGTAATTTAAGTTTGACTATGTAATACTGTAATTCATCTGTTACATTTTAGCATAGATTAACACTAACATACAGAATAACAGTTCCCAAATCATCAATCAGGTATCATTGTTCCTCTATATTTTATTGTCCTAAAAGTTTTTTTTGGTGCCCTTAGTATATGATTGTGTATCACGCACTTGAAAGTAACAACTTGCTGATTATCTTAAAAATATCATTTTGAAGAAGGATAATACTATATCTTTTTATGCTATTACTGATAAAAATATTATTCTTACTGCTTCATCCATACACTCTTACGAGTAGGTACCAATGGATATATATTTTTAACGTGTTACCTTAATAATTGATAGAAGTGGAAAAGACCATAACCCTTAAGCCCCTCATTATAACCTTTATTATACCTTACCAAAACAAGTCAAATTTTGCAATTTTTCTTACCAGATTGCAGTTAAGTACAAGTAAAAAGATAATTTTATCCTTTACATATAAAGAGATAATTCAGATTACAGTTATTATAATAAACAACACTACATAAAACTGCTTATTAATATACACCAACATAAGTAACAACTACCTTAAGGTTACCAACTTCTATATTACCTATTCATTATAAGGAAGCAAATAAAGCGAAAAAAATAAAACAAAATGTTAACCTTTAGAGAATAAAAAACATTACCTTGGAGCAAGCAGACCCTGCCCCAAAGTTTCATTTATTTAAAAGTCATTCATTCTGCCCATGCCACCTGCTCCCATAGGAGATGAAGCATTTTCATCCTTATTTGGTATATCAACTATCATAGATTCAGTAGTAATCAGCACGCTTGCAACAGATATCGCTGTTTCAAAAGCAATACGAACAACTTTTGCCGGGTCAATAACACCAGCAGCGAACGCATTAGCATAACTCATAGCTTCAACGTTATATATAAGCTCTTTATTATTCTGCTTAATTAAATAGTCAATTATAACAGCAGACTCAAGACCAGCATTTTTGACTAACCTCTTAATAGGGACACTGAGAACTTTCTTGATAATATTTATACCTATTTGCTCTTCATCATCTGCACCTTTCAGCTTATCAAGAGCAGATGAGGCATAAAGAAGCGCAACTCCACCACCCGGAACTATACCTTCCTCAATTGCAGCTCTTGTTGCGTGCAACGCATCCTCGACCCTATCTCTACGTTCTTTAACTTCTAATTCAGTTGCTCCACCAACTTTTAGTACAGCAACACCACCTGATAATTTTGCTAAACGCTCTCTTAATTTCTCTTTATCATAATCAGAAGTTGAAGACTCAATTTGAGATTTAATCTGCTCAATTCTAGCTTTTACTCTGTCAGTAACTCTATTTTCGCTAACAATTGTAGTATTATCTTTAGTGATTTTAACATTTTTAGCAATGCCAAGGTCTTCAAGAGTTAGGTCTTCCATTTTAATCCCAAGTTCATCTTTTATGACATACTTAGCATTAGTTAAAGCTGCTATATCTTCAAGCATCTCCTTTCTTCTATCACCAAAACCTGGAGCTTTCACTGCAGCAACTTTTAGACCACCACGCAACTTATTAATAACTAAAGTACTTAATGCTTCACCCTCAATGTCTTCTGCAATGATAAGTAAAGGTTTACCAGATTTAACAACAGCTTCAAGAATAGAAAGCAAAGGCTGAATAATATTAAGTTTTTTCTCTGTAATTAAGAGATATGGATCATCAAGCTCCACAATCATTTTCTCATTATTTGTAATAAAATAAGGAGAAAGATAGCCACGATCAAACTGCATACCAGTAGTAAGCTCAACCTCTAGTTCTTTTGAACCTTTACTTTCTTCAACAGTAATCACACCTTCTTTTCCAACCTTTTTAACAGCATCAGCAATATTACTACCAATACTTCTATCACCGTTCGCAGAAATTATAGCAACTTGCGCTACTTCATCTATCTTTTCCAAAGAAATTGTACGAGCCATTGAAGCAACTTCTTTTAATACTACATCTTTTGCTTTCTGCATTCCATTCTTGATACTGATACGATCATTTCCAGCAGCAATTGACTTTGAAGCCTCCACTATCATACCACTAGTTAGTATTGAACATGTTGTTGTACCATCACCAACTTTATCATTACATTGAGAGCAACTTTGAGCAAAGATACTTGTTATTGCAGCGTTCAATGGTTTTTCAGGCTTGATACCCTTCATTACCTTATAACCATCTTTTGTAATTTCTGGTGCCCCATAAGGCTTATTAATCCCTACTGTTTTTCCTCTAGGTCCTGCAGTTACTGCTACTGTTGAGTCTATTACTGCTGCAACTTCACGAAAAGCTTGCTGTAACTGCTCACCTGATACTACTACATTAGTCATCTTTATAACCCCTTACTAATAAAAAAACTCAGAAAACTATAATAAAATTACTCGTAATACACTATATTGTGCTTTATTCTAATTTAATAAAATTAAAGACTGCTACTTAACGATAGCAAGTATATCGGACTCCTTCATTACGATAAACTTTTCATCACTATGCTCTATCTCCGTACCAGCCCATTGACGATAAAACACTTTATCACCAACTTTTACAGTTAAGGACATACGCTCACCACTTGGACTACGTGAACCCTGACCAATTGCTATAACTTCACCTTTAGTAGGTTTCTTTTCAGCACTTGACGGAAGCATAATTCCACCCTGTTTCTCTTCGCTGATAGGCTTGATTAGAACACTATCATCTAATACACTTAAGTTTATGCTTGACATTTGTTTTCCCTCATCAACAAATTAACCTACAAGCTTATATATGTACTAGCAAATTAGATTTCAAGGGCTCGAACTCTTAAAATGTTGAAAGAGAAGAAACATCTAGTATTGTATAGTAAGATTTAGACTTATTAACAGAAATTGCATGAGTTATATACCATTAGAAAATCGTAGTGTAGTAGTCCTATATGGCCCAGATACAAAGAATTTCCTGCAGGGCATTATAACAAACGATATCAATAATCTGAGTAGCCAAAAAGCTATTTATTCTTTATTGCTTAATTCTCAAGGAAAGTACTTATACGATTTTTTTCTCATTAAATGTGGTAAATATACTTTACTGGAAT
Organism: Wolbachia endosymbiont of Onchocerca ochengi; assembly: GCF_000306885.1. Lineage (GTDB taxonomy): Bacteria > Pseudomonadota > Alphaproteobacteria > Rickettsiales > Anaplasmataceae > Wolbachia. The sequence goes on along the minus strand of NC_018267.1, from coordinate 553,933 downwards.
GTGAAAACACGTACCTGCAACAAATTATTGAGAAATTAAATTTGCTTAAAACCTACCTAAGAGTGAAAGTTAAGAATGTTAGTACACTATATAGAGTTGGAGTTTTGTTTAATACTAAATCAATAGAGTATAGTAATGAATCGCAGATTATTTTTCAGGATCCAAGGCACAAGTCTTTAGGAATGAGAATAATACACAAAGATGAAATAAGTCAACCAATTGGAGATTTTATTCAATATGAAAGAGTTAGAATTGAAAACCTTATTCCAGATGGAACGAAAGATATGGTGCAAAATTCGTCGTTTCCGCTGCAATATTTAATCGATAAAATAAATGGTATAAGCTTTAATAAGGGATGTTATATAGGTCAGGAAGTTGTAAACCGAATGAGTAGACAAGAAACACTCAGAAGAAAACTTTATCCTGTTGAAGGGAATAATACGCTTCCGAATATTGGAACTAAAATAATAAATGAAAGTAATGAGGAAATAGGAGAGCTGCGCTCTACTATAGATAAGATCGGACTTGCATTGCTTAACACTGGAAAAAGTTATACAAATTTGTATGCCAATGGAGTTAAAATATATGTGCGCTAAGATGTGGGATTTACAGCTAAAGCTCTAAGACAACACATAATACTGATTGTAAAAAACAGACCTAAAAGCTACTCGACAAGTTTCAGTAACTGCATCAGCATAGTCTGCTTCTAACCTCAAAACTTATTTTTGATCTACAAATTCAATAATAAAATTCAGTAAAAAATTAAAGGTGTTTTTTATAAGTTACATAAAATTATAGTAGCCATCTATTTTTTGAATTTTTTCTACATTTAACCAAATCGTACTTTAATTAAGCACCAGTAAAGAATTACTACCACCAATTTAGAGGGTAAAGAGTTAAAACCAGCCTACAAGTTCTCTCTGCCTTTTTTGATTTAGTAATTTTCCTAAGTATTTGTAATTAAAAGAATCCAAAAGGAGATGTTACTCCAGTAGTTAACATGTAACCATATAAACATTAAGCTTTGCAAGCGAATGGTATCATCCAAATCATTAATACCGTAGATGATCAAAGAGAAAAAGAACTAAACTACTTTCTTATACCATGCATTTTCCCTTCAAAGTACAAAATATTTAACATATCAAATTCTATACTTAATAATTAAGTTAACTCTTTATTAATTTAAAGAATAAGGTATGTAAAAAGCATAAAAAAGTTTTCTAAGTAGATTGCTAATCACACAGAAGTTTTACACATTTTTTTGGAAATTTAAGCTGCAAAAACCATTTTAGTAACTTATCGAATCTAATTTGTTCTTTAAAGCTTATCAATAGTAAACAAAATTGCTACATCAACTACTAATTACAATACATTCCAAGCACAATTCTAAACTAAAATAGGAATAATACTACAATTAATAATTAAAAGAATTTTATTTAGATATTTTGAGAACCAGAAAAGAACTCTATATCACTGGTAGTCATAATCTCAAAAGAAGAAATAGAGGATGATTATATAACCTACCATAAATTCAGCTGAATGCAAGATAGCAGTAAACGACTTTACGGGTAATAATAAACCAAAAAAAATAAAAGAGTTATTACATTTAGCAAAATAATAAAAAATCAAGATATACGCTCAACTTCCAATTGTAGCTAAAGTTACAAGTCCTGTATCTAAAGTGTCTGACAAGCGGCAACACATCAAGTTTAAAAACTACCAAGTTAAAAGCAAAACAACACACTGCTAGTGCTTGGTTAAGCTATTAACTTATAATCATGTAGCAAACCATTTACATAAACAGTATCTCTTAAATGCTCTTTTTTTCTTTTCCTATATACACAAAAATTAGATAGCATTATAAGTAAGATTTTTTCGTGTTTTGATGCTTTCGAGTTCTATATTTCTTGGGTTAAATTTTCTTTCTTTATTATTATTTTGCTATATTAGTATAAAAAAGAGCAAGGAACTGAGTGAAAAAAAAATAAATGCAGCAAATCTTGAAGACAACTTATATAAGTTAGAGCGTGAGCTTCAAGAAACAAAAGAGATTTTACTATGTAAAAATGAGGAAATAATAAATTTAAAAGTAAGCAATGCAGAACTTGAAATAACCTTGCAAAAAGAACGCGAGGAGAAGAAGAGAGAAATAAGGCTATTAACAGAAGCAGAAGAAAGGCTTACAAACACTTTTAAGGCATTGTCTCTCGATGCTTTACAGATAAATAATAATAATTTTCTGAGCTTAGCAAAGGAAGCAATTAACAATAAATTAAAAGAAACAGAAAGTGATTTTAAAAAAGGAAAGACAACACTTAATGAAGTTGTAGCTCCAATAAAAGAAAGATTGGAAAAATTTGATAGTGAAATACGTGAGCTAGAAAAGGAAAGGATAGGAGCTTATGAAGGCTTAAAAGAGCAAATTGGAGTGTTAATAAACCAAACTTCCAGTCTTGCTAATGCTTTAAGAAAACCTCACATTAAGGGAAAATGGGGCGAAATACAGTTAAAAAGAGTAGTGGAGATGGCGGGAATGATTGAATACTGTGATTTTTTTATTCAGCCGTCAATAGTTGATAAAAATGAGGATAATTTATTACGCCCTGATTTAATAATCAAGATGCCCTCTGGAAAACAAGTAATAATAGATGCTAAAGTGCCGCTTGATTCTTACCTCGATGCTATATCGCAAAATGATTTAAAAATACAAAGAGAGAAATTAAAAAATCATTCCTTGGCAATAAAAAAACATATAAGCTACTTGAGCAAAAAAGAGTATTGGAATCAGTTTGAAAATACGCCAGAGTTTGTGGTGCTTTTCTTAACAGGGGAGGGAGCTTTTAGTGCAGCATTAGAGCATGATCCTACTTTAATAGAGATTGGAATAGAAAAAAAAGTGATTATTGCAACACCGATTACTTTAATTGCACTACTAAGAACAATAGCATATGGGTGGAAACAAGAAATGATAGCCGAGAGTTCAAAAAAAATTAGTGAATTGGGCCATATTTTATATGAACGCATCTGTACAATGGGCAAAAATTTTAATAATTTAAGAAAAAGCTTAAAAAGTGCTGTTGATGATTATAATAAAACCACTGGTTCGCTTGAAGCAAGAGTGTTCCCTGTTGCTCGGAAATTTAATAAGCTTGGCATACACACAAAAAATAAAGAATTAAGTGTTGCAAAGGAACTCGAATTTTTACCACACAACTTACATGCTAAGGAGCTGAAAGTAGATTAGGTTTCTTACTCCGTCATTTAGGCATTATCTTAACCGCTATTTTTTCAATTTAAGAAACCTCTTCTTAACTCTTCAATTTCACTAACGGAAAGCTGATTCTCTTTGATATCTTTACCCGAATAATGCAATTAGATTTACATCTAAGCTTATCAAAATAATATATAATAATCTGATTAAGATTTTAGCATTACCACCTTCCTTTGAAAAGGTAGCATACAGATCCTCCAGTATGCTCAAGCTTTTTATTTAAATTCTTATTTTTCATGATCACTAAGAAACAGCATTCTCAGTATTAACATCAATAATAGAAAACCCTCTTCTCTTAAAAGAAAAGCTTCACTAAGACTTTTGTTCATTTCACTCTTCATTAAAAGAGTTTTCCCACTTAAAATAAATTTATGTTTACCATAATTTCAACATAACATCTGATCAGGAACATCGCTTAATTTGAGTAAGCTATTCATAAACCTTGTTTTCTTAGTTTGTTTCTGCATAAAGAAGTAATAAATGCCTATTAAAAATGATCTATTACTTTAAAGTAGTAGTGATTCTTTATCCAATGTAACTCCTCTACATGAATGTCTTTTCCTTTTCTATTTCCATGAAATAAACTATGTCAAATTTCATCGCCGATCTTACTAAACGTTTTTTAGCATATACATAACAGTAATTGGTTTTCTCATCCTCTTATTTAATTATTACAGCTTATTGTGTTCAAGATTAAGTTGAAAATTTATGTAGTAGCAACTCTAACCACTTAAAATTCTCAGTTTTTCTATAGACCTTTTTATTGTGCATTCTACTGCATTGAAGAGAAAACATACCAGAACTATTTCTCCATTTTTGTTGATAAATTTGAATTACAGCGTATCAACTAGATTAGACTCCAGCAAATTAACACCTTGAGAATAAAATAACATTGTGAAAATGGTTCTTAACCCTTTAGCAAGCAAAACGCGAGACTTTTATACATTGTTATGTACAATGTTTTTAAGTTTATGGCAAACTTATCTTGTACTACAGTTGCTATATTTATGTCCTTTTATCAAACTCTTTCAGATTTTTTCTCACTCTTAAAGTTACTTACAAAAGTCCTAATACTTATCCAACTTAGCTACTATAATAATAAACTACTGAAGCAAAAATTTATTCTGCAACATGCTAATGCATAATTTACAAATATTTTACTAAATTCTAACTTCACGAGTTAAAATGATATCCTCCTCCTGTCATCATAAATAGCCAATAATGGAGCCTAAAATATTGCTTTAATCACAAAAACTTAAAAGACTACGAAGTAAAAGAAACTATGTGATTGCTGGTTTCAATCCTACTAATCCTTAAAACTGGCGCTGACAATTCTTTCGCCTGATTTAAGCGCAATTTAGAACTGAATGCAGAAAAAACTTACAAGACATGTAAGCTACCATAATTTTATACAATTTATAAAAATACCTTAAGTTTTTACTATATTTTTGTCATTGAACCTACAGATCAAAAACAAGTTTTAGAGTTAGAGATAACCTTAATGGTGCACAAAATGGTTGTTAAAACTTGTCAAGCAGTTTTTACATTTGTGATCTATCTAACTTTTGAATAAATTTCATTTGCATCTCTTGTACACTACTTTCTATTTGCTTTATTTGCTCTATTAACCTTCCCTCTAAGCCAAAATTACCACTGAGCCTTGCCTTGATTTTTTCTTTTTGTAATATATTCAATTCTTTCAGTAGCACTATGTTATTCCACACAATCTCTGCTGATTTTCTCTCGTTTAATTGACTGTTCAGTACACTAGTTTTTTTAAATATAAACTTTACAACCTCAATATCATCAGACTGTTCAAACCTCTGTAATAAAGTCTCTTTATTAAATATACTTCCATTATTTACAGCATTAATCACACGCCGTTGTAATATTTTCATTTTTATATTAGTAAATTCAAAATGAGAAAACTGTTCAAAAAATATAGGATAATGTAAGATCTTAGGAAATTCTATTGCTATACGTAGAATTATAGCCTGATTTTGTTCCGCTTCAATTAGCTCTGGAGATTTATTGTAAAAATACTCACTTTTTGCTATTCTAATTTTACTATTGAAAATGTGCTTTTTAAAGCCTCTTCTTAATTCACTGGTTTTATCATAAAAGTAATCTCTGTAGTATCTTTTAATACTACTGTTACCTATAGCATTGATATATCTCATGAACTTGTGCTCAAGAATTGAATATTTTTCCGGAGTAGGTTTTTCATAGCCTCGGAGATTACTATTGACTATGTGACGCCATAGATATTCAGAATGCAGTTCTGTTGAATGATCAAGTGCAGAAAGCACATCTTCTTTTTTATATTTCAGTTCGTTACATATATCATATGGATCTTTATTTTTTGATAAAGTCACAAACTTTAATGTGTATCCAGGTTTAAGAACTGATAGAGCAAATTCTGCAATTCTAATTGCAGCATTACATCCAGCACCATCGCCATCCATGCATATGGAAATTTCTTTAGCAAACCTCCATAGATTTTTTATCTGCTCTATAGAAGTTGCAGTGCCAAGCGTGGCAACTGTATTGCTAATTCCTGCTTGATGAAGTGCTATCACATCGATATACCCTTCAACAACAAATACGTGTTGTTTTTTGAGTATTTCGCTCAAAGCAAAGTTTAATCCATATAAGTTTTCCCTTTTCTTAAATAGCTGGCTCTCTGGACTGTTTAAATATTTTGGCTTCTGCCCAGAACTTAACGCACGCCCACCAAAACCAATAACTTTGCCTGTGATATTGCATATAGGAAACATCAGCCGATTACAAAAATAATCACGAAAACTTTTATTTACTAAACCAATATCAGCCAAAATTTTATCTTCAATACCGGAAGAGTTCAAATATTCTTTCAAACCAGAGCTTGGTGCATAACCTATTTTAAATCTATCTATAATTTTAGGTAAAATCTTACGCTCTTTTAGATAAGCTACAACACCCTGATTCCTCTTCTGTACAAACCAATTTGCAGCTAAACTTAGCACTGAAAACAGTTTGTCACTTTCCTTAAACTTAGCAGCACTGAAGTTTTTATGCAACTCAACACTTGTAACTGACGCCAGTCTTTCTAATACTTCTTTAAAGCTCAAGCCCTCAGTCTGTGAAATAAACTCAAATGCATCACCACGAGCTGAACAGCCAAAACAATAATATAATCCTTTAATATTGCTCACAAAAAAAGATGGAGTTTTTTCGTTATGAAACGGACAGAGTCCAACAAAACTGTCTCCTCTTTTTATTAGCCTAACTTTCTTACCTACTATGTCAGATAATAATAACCTTGACTTTATAATATCTATGCAATCCATTCTATTAAGTTAGTAGTAGGATAAGAATTATATAGTACTTATACATATTTAACTGAAAATTTATTTCAAATTTTAAGACTAATAAAAGATCATTAGCACTAGACAACTTGACAAAAAAACAAAATAAATTATTTATATCAAATACCTTTAAGCCATTATTCTTAATATGTCAAATATAATATCAATTGCCTCAGATCATGCTGGTTATGAATTAAAATCAGAGATAAAACCTTATCTGAAAACACTAGGTTATACAGTGACAGATCACGGCTGCACTGCTGAACAAAAGAGTGTAGATTATCCAGACTATGCTATTAAGGTTGTAAAAGATATAATAAACAGAAAAGCAGATTATGGAATATTAATTTGCGGCACAGGGTTAGGCATGAGTACTGTAGCGAATCGCTTTGAAGGAATTTATGCTGCTTTATGTGATAGTGTTGAAATTACAAAATTGGCTCGCGAACACGGTAATGCAAATGTACTGTGTCTTGGCGCAGGGTTCACTAACAATGAGTTAGCAAAAGACATAGTTAAACAATTTCTCGAAACAGAGTTTTCAAAAGAAAGCAGGCATAAAAAACGTCTTGATAAGCTTAGCAATATCAGTAGAAAAAAAAACACACAAACTTATAATGAAGACGAGGTGTCAAAATTTGCTAAAATAGCAAGTGAATGGTGGAATGAGGACGGCAAATTCAAGCTATTACACATGATGAACCCTGTGAGAGGATCTTACATTATAGAGAAAATAAAAGAGTTTAAAAAATGCGACTTAAATGAAATATCACTTCTTGATGTTGGATGCGGTGGTGGTATTTTATCAGAGTCAATGGCACGCATTGGTATTAATGTCGTAGGAATAGATATATGCGAAGAAAACATAAAAGCAGCACAATCATATACAAAAAAAGTAGGGTCAAATATAGAATATATACACACTAGTATTGAAGAATTAAGCAACAGCAAAAAATATGATGTAGTTCTACTTATGGAAGTAGTTGAACATGTGAATAACTTAGAGTTTTTTATGAAAAAAGCGGTAGAGCTACTAAAACCAGAGGGGCTGATATTTATATCCACAATAAATAGAAACATTAAGTCCTTCTGTTTTGCAATAATTGGTGCAGAGTACATATTAAACTGGCTGCCAAAAGGTACACATAATTGGAATAAATTTCTCAAACCATCAGAAATTGCAAATCACCTAAGAGAAAATAACGTAACGTTACAAAGTATGACTGGTATGACATATAATGTGATAAAGCGTGAGTGGAATTTGACTCAAGACGTGAGCATCAATTATATACTGTGTGGCTTAGCGAATGGTTAACCTATTGATTTTTATTACTAGTGCAGGTACGATTAAACTTTAAGCATTACATAATGAAACAATTCGAGAATTTTTACATCACCACACCAATATATTATGTAAACGACAAACCACACATTGGCCATGCGTATACTTCTCTTTTGTGCGACGCGGCAGCAAGGTTCATAAAACTAGCTGGAAAATACGTTAAATTTACTACTGGCACAGACGAACATGGACAAAAAATTGAAAAAGCAGCCAAAATAAAAGGAATGCAGCCAAAAGAATTTACAGATAAAGTAAGCGTCTCATTTAAAAAACTAGCTGAATCCATAAATTTTCAATATGATGATTTTATTCGCACCACGGAAAGACGTCACGAGAAAGTAGTTATAGCTTTATGGAATAGACTTGAAGAAAGAGGACAAATATACTTAGATTACTACTCAGGTTGGTATTCAGTACGCGATGAAGCATTTTATCAAGAATCGGAGCTGATAGATGGTAAAACACCAACAGGTGGTGAAGTTCAATGGATAAAAGAAGAAAGTTACTTTTTTCGTCTGTCGGATTGGCAGAATAAATTACTAGAGTTATATAAAAATCAGCCAAATTTTATCTTTCCTGAGAGCAGAAAAAATGAAGTGATATCATTTGCAAGATCAGGATTAACTGACCTTTCGATCTCTCGCACTAGTTTAAATTGGGGAATAAAAGTACCAGGTAATAATAAACATATAATCTACGTCTGGATAGATGCGTTAACTAATTACCTCACATCGATAGGTTTCCCTAACATTGAAAGCAAGGAATATAAAAAGCTTTGGGCAAACGATAACTCTTTCAATGTTCATGTAATTGGTAAAGATATATTGCGTTTTCACGCTGTATATTGGCCAGCAATTCTCCTTGCAGCAGATTTACCGCTGCCAAAACAAATCGCAGTTCATGGTTGGTGGCTAAACGAAGGAGAAAAAATATCCAAGTCACTTGGCAATATTATAGATCCAATCAGATTAGCTGAAGAGTTTGGTGTTGATCAGTTACGCTATTTTCTCCTTAGAGAAATAAGCTTCGGTCAAGACGGCAACTTTAATAAGAAAAATATGGTTAATCGAATAAACTCAGAATTGACAAACAACATAGGTAATTTAGTGCAAAGAACAATTTCATTTTTACACAAGCAATGTTCGGGGGTTGTACCAACAATCAACCGGAACTTACTCAAAGATGCTGAGGGTTTACCCAATTGCAAAGCTATACTCAATCAAGTGGTGAATCATCTATCAAAGTATGAATTTAACCATATCATACTTCTGATCACCAATATCTCATCTGAAGCTAATGCTTATATAGATAGAAGCACACCCTGGACACTGAGCAAAACCAATAGAGAGCGTATGAATTTAATAATCCACAAACTATTGGAGTATATTAGAATAATCGGTATTTTATTGCAACCAATCGTTCCAAAGTCAGCAGAGATAATACTTGACCAATTGCAAATTCCAAAGAAGCAACGCAATTTAAAATCCCTATGCGGCGCATGCATAACCTCAGGCGTAACATTACCTAAACCTACACCAGTCTTTTTAAAGATTAACAATCAAGCAGAGGGCACATAGTATTACTCTTTACCATTTTGTTTTAAAATATTGAGCTTGTTATTATACCTTGATTAGTAACAGATAATTCAGTAATTTCAACATTATCAAACGGTGCTGACACAGAAGCAGTAAAATAATTATAGGAAACATAAGGTAAGTAAGGTGCGAATTTTGCTACTTAACGAGCAAGCCAACTAACTACTGCACTTACTGTTTTAATTTAAATAACCGTTAACTTTAGTTTCTTTTTTAGCTGGCTAATTTTCTAAGCCAGAAAATCTTATCTCCTTTTTTAAAATTTTCGCCAGACAGACTGCTAAAAATTATAGATTCTAAAAGTCACCCTGTTTTCTTTCTTTAAATGGATTCCTGAGATCTGTACAGTCCAAAGTCTTTTCTTGCTTTCTTCTTCTATGCCCTTGACGTTTCAGCTTATCAAGATAAGCAACAACTTCATTATTAACCTCCATATTGCTTTCTCTTTACTAACCAATTGCTTCTCAAAGTGCGTTGATTTTATTAAACATACTTTCCATTACATACCTCGCTAAAATTATTTAGCACTTAAATTCTAGCACAAATAAAAAGAAGAGTTAATTTTACTAACAAATTAGTAAATCATAGTAAAGATAGGTATTAACAAAAGACCGCTAAAGACTATAAACTGTATCTTTCCGTGTAATCTTTGAATGCACCTCGATTAGAGTCAAAATATAGCTTTACACTGCCAACTGGCCCGTTTCTTTGTTTTGCAATAATAAGCTCTGCAATGTTTCTAATTTTTTCCATTTTCTCTTGCCACTCTCGATGTTTATTGCTTCCTTCACTTGGCTGTTTTCTAAGCTCATAATATTCTTCTCTATAAAGGAACATTACTATATCTGCATCTTGTTCTATACTTCCCGAATCACGCAAATCAGCAAGTTGTGGTTTTTTGTCATCCCTCTGCTCAACAGAACGTGAAAGTTGGGATAGTGCAACAACGGGAATATTTAGTTCTTTTGCAATTGCTTTCAAACCCTGAGTTACTTCTGAAATTTCTTGTACTCTGTTCTCGTTACTTCTTTTTGTTGTTCCTCTGATTAATTGCAGATAATCGACAAATACTACTTTTACATTATACAATTGATACAGCAAACGTATTCTGGTGCGAAGAGCACTGATTGATAATGCAGGAGTATCGTCTATTATAAAAGATAGTTCAGATAATTTTGTACTAGCATTGATAAATTCATGTAATTCAAAATCACTAATTCTTCCGGTTAACGCTCTATAATAGCTAACTCCTGAATCTATGGTAATCAGTCTCGCAGCTAACTGCTCTGCCGACATTTCAAGCGAAAAAAATACTATATAGTGTTCCTTATCTCCTCTTTTTTGCAAAATCTTACAAGCGTTAAGTGCGATATTTAGCGCCAATGCTGTCTTACCCATAGAAGGTCTTGCAGCCAGAACTAATAGATCAGATTTCTGCAGACCACCAAGAAGCTGGTTTAAATCTTGAAGCCCAGTTGTAATACCTAGCGCTTCTGGATTATTTTTCAGTGTGCTTATTCTTTCGACTACATTTCTAACCGAACTTGCAAGCTTTACATACGTCTTCTCGCCCTGCTTTTTTACTGCTAAGTTAAACAACTTGGTCATCGCCTGTTCAACCTGCACTTGTGCAGGGTTTTCAATGTCATAACTATAACTATCATCAATTATTTCCTGTCCGAGCTTAATTAAATACCTTCTTAAATAAGTATCACGGATTATTCTAGTCAAACTATGGATATCAAGCGCAATACTTGCTTTTGCTGCAAGCTTTGCAAGATATTCGACTCCACCGCACTTAGCAAATGCTTCATCGTTCTCAAAAAACATTTTGAGGGTCAGCTCATTAGCAACCATACCATGTTTTCTAGTTTTAGATATCTGAGTAAAAATACTTTGATGCAATGGATCATAGAAATTATCTGCTGCGATTACATCTTCAACCGCATCGCAAATTCTATTATCACGAATCATTGCGCCAATAAGCATTTGCTCTGCTTCTAAGTTATGTGGTAATTTACATATTTCCTTGCCTATATTTCCCGAATCGACGAAATTAGCTGATTCAATCATTTTAAATTTCTAGAGTAACTAGTAACTATTTACTTATAGTAGAATATTTAATCTCCGTTTGAAAGTAAAAAAATTTGACTAATTCCGTGTTGCTTATAGCATTAAAACTTAAGCTCCTGTGGTGGAATGGTAGACACAGCAGACTCAAAATCTGTTACCCGAAAAGGTATGCTGGTTCAAGTCCGGCCAGGAGTACTTAAATATTGGGGAATACCATTATGTTACACAAAATTTTTAATCATTTATTCTCTATTTTTTTTCCTATAAATACTATTCAAAAAACAAAAAATGATAAAAATAATATATGTTATGTGATGGGGCTTAAGCGCTACACATCAATATTACTTGATTTAATTATTATTATCTTATTCTTACAGCTCTGCGGCCAAACCCTAAACCAGTTCTTTATAAACTCAGAAAATGGCAAAGTACTAAGTCAAATTGCTACAAAATATCAAATGCAAGTATCACTTTCTACAGAAGAAAAGGTAGTACAAAGTAGATTTATTAAATTATTAATCTTAAATCAAATAGCCCAATTCATTATACTCTTTAGTTATGTCACATACATGTGGATAAGGTTTGCTGCTACACCCGGAAAACTACTACTTGGACTCAAAGTCGTAGACGCACAGACTTTTAAAAAGGTGACCCTAAAACAAGCAACAAAGAGATTTTTTTCTATGATATTATCAGCTTCACCATTATTTCTGGGCTTTTTATTATCAAGCTTTAACAAACGCTGCCAAACTTGGCACGACAAGATTGCAAATACAGTAGTTGTTACTAATAAAAGTCTCAAGAAATATAAAAGCTAGAAGTGTTTTAGATCCACTTAGTTTCCATAAATGTTATCCAACTAGCTGACACTAAGATCTATTCTCTTTTCCCGTACTTCACCATCAAGTGCTAGAATGACAAAGAGGAAAGAAGCACCATAAAACATGGACTCACTTTCAGATGCTATTTATGCAGTTATTTAGATACTAGAATAATAGAAGCTGCTAGGCCTATAGTTTACATTCAAATTTTATTTAATATTATAATAGGTATTACATAATTTTAAAGAACAATCATGTCAGTCATGCCGGATAAATGGATAAAAGAAAAAGCTGAAAACTTTGGAATGATAGAACCCTTTATAGGTCACAAAAGTAGTAAAGGCGTTATATCTTTTGGGCTATCATCTTACGGATATGATGCAAGAGTAAGTAATAAATTTAAGATTTTTACTAATGTTAATTCAGCTGTCATAGACCCTAAAAATTTCCCCGAGAATAGCTTCATAGACAAAGAAATAGATGTATGTATAGTTCCACCAAATAGTTTTGTACTTGCAAGTACAGTTGAATATTTCCGTATACCAAGAAATGTACTGGGTATTTGCGTTGGGAAATCAACTTATGCAAGGTGTGGAATTATAGTAAATGTTACTCCTCTAGAGCCTGGATGGGAAGGCTATGTCACATTAGAGTTTTCCAACACCACTCCACTTCCTGCAAAAATTTATGCTAATGAAGGTGCATGCCAATTTGTGTTCTTAAATAGCAAAAGCGAGTGTGAAAAATCATATGATGACATGAAAGGAAAATATATGAAGCAGTACGGTATTACTTTACCGCTAGTAAAATAAATTACTATAAAAATAATAGCTTCCACCTAAATTACCATTGCAGAAAGAAAAGCTCACATTAACTAACTTTGGTCATTAACTTTTTTTTGCGTTTCGTTTACTATCTCCTTTGCTCACTTAAAATTAAAGTCTATTCCTATTCCACCAACCATAGCGTATAATAACTCCATAGCAGCAGCAAAATTTTCTTTATACCATATTATTTACACTCTTTGTTACAATAATTTAGTCTACAACCTGCTTATCATCCATTTTTCCAGATATTACTTTTACAGTTAGCGGTCATGTCTAATTAATGATTAGCATGAATCAGTATTTAATTGATCCGTATCGTCTCATTGCTCCAGTTTATAACTTCTTTTTTAATATGCTCTTTATACCATTCATTATCAACTTTATTCACCATTTGATCTTGATTGTCTTCTATATTTACTCACGCTTTTCAGTTAGATATATCTTTACTAATAGCCTAAAAAATGAGAAATGGTACAAGTAAAACTAGTCAGATTAACGTAACACAAGGAATCAAAATCACAGCAACTGTAATTATAGACAAGCACCCTAGTAGAAACCCTTTAGATAATTTAGAATAATGCATAGTGAAACCAAGAGATGATGCTGTTACAACAGTGATTACAATGATTAGAGTAAGTAAAAAGCGTTTATTAATTTTTTAAAATTAGTTAAATTAGTATTACTATTCAGTAACACAAGATAGTTTTGATCAACACCAGTAATCCATTTCACTCTAGATAAAGCTCTTGCTATTTTCTTCTGACATTTCAAATTTCACTTTTACTATCAAGCCTCTATAATAAATACTAAGCTATACTAGCATTTAACATAAAGTTAAGCAAAACTTTTACCTTTGCATTTTTCTATGTCTAGTTATCACAAATCTATGCAACATAGTTTACTGCACGCTTTCCTAAAAAAGCTCGAGTTACTCATTATAAACAACTGGATTTATCATATTAGGTATTATTTCTTCTACCAAGAAAGATACTCAAAAAAGAATGTACTCCTATGTCCTATTATAATTACCTACTTATACTCTACAACACTTTTCAAGCTTACAGCATAATGATTCACTAAGATTTTAATTGAGTTATAACTGTAAAACGTCCTTTTAATAGCCCCTCTAATTCAATTCTTTTAGAAAGATTTAAAAACCTTTCTAATAACTATATTTTCTTTATAACAGACTAAATATTTACCCATAGTTAATCTCTTTATGCCTAATCAATTCAGCATTCCCGATGCTACATCAGGTAAGTAAGTTTAACCATCGCCGCCCTTCTTCTTAAATTTTCAATTGCTTCTTGCATTAACTACTTGTTAGTTCTTAAACAGGTTATTTTTTCACTTTAACCAAGCCAATAAAGATACTTTAAAATTTATTTACCGAGAGATATGCTAGATTCCTGAACCTATCATGAGTTTTATCGAAGTTTATTATTCAGTTAGAATATAACATTTTAATTTTTTAAATAAAAAAAGTTGTTACTATATAGAATAATTACGTGGAATACGGTAACTGTTCTTAGTTGTACTCGTAATCGTAAAGTTAAAAGCTGTAATACTTGAGAATATGGTTGAATAATTACTAGTAATAGTTTGTAATTGTTAGTTTTTATAGACTTTATTAACTAATATCCTCTTTAAAAAATCTCCTATCATTTTTACTAAATTATCTCCCTAAAATAGACTTTAGCTGCACCTTAAAACTCCCCCGGTATTTTCATATACTAAATTAACTATAGCACCTGATTCCTTTTGAATTTCTTCTTCGGTTAAAGTGTGAGTTGAAGAGCAAAAAGTAACTGATAATGCTATAGATAGCTTATTCGGCTCCATATTATTTCCATGGTATATATCGAATATATAAACTTCTGTAATGAGCTCTGAGCTTTTTTTTATCATATTGACTATATTACCTGCTGCTATATCTTTATTTATAATAAATGCAAAATCGCGCTTTACACTTTGATACTTATAATCAGTAAACTTTTTTTTATTTATAGGTATATTATTAATATTTTCTAGTACCATCTCAAAACCCACAACTCTTTGTTTGATACCAAAAAGATCTAATACATTAGGGTGTAACTCTCCAAAATAACCCAATATTTTACCTTCAAAAGAAAAAGTGCCTGACTTTCCTGGATGGTAATATTCTTTTCCTACTTTTTCTATAGTCAAGCTATCGCAATTGACATTAAAAAATTCTAAAGCTACTATTAAATCAGCCTTTGCATCAAAAATATCTACCTTTCTATCGGAATTATAATGGTTCCGCGGCAAATTATTTCCTGACCTAATTTCACTTAAAACATGCTTAGGATAATCGAGACTATCATAAACTGGCCCAATTTCAAAAATCGCAAGATCAGATGTCCCATGGGCAATATTATCTGCAGTAACTTGCAATAAATTCGGCATAATACTTGGTCTCATTATATTAAAGTTATTATTAAATGGATTATCGATAGTAACTAACTTATTCGAGTAACCAAATTTTTCAGCTGTTGATTTACTCATAAATGACCAAGTGAGCACTTCATGAAATCCTCTACTCACCATTAAAATACGCAAGCCATCTTGCACATTGGTTTCTATCGTAGCGTTACTTGTTAATGGTTCTTCCTTTATTTTATCATAGCCATATATTCTCACTACTTCCTCAATCAGATCAGCAGGTATGGCAACATCTGACCTCCAGCTTGGTACTTGTACATTCCAATTACTTCCAGTTCTCTTATCAATACTAAACCCAAGTTTTGTCAAGATATCAAATATCTCATCAGGTGATGCAGATACACCTCCAAATTTATTTACATCTCGATAATCAAAGTTTACTTCGGTATCAACCTTATCTAATCTACCGGCAGATACCACACTTGACATCTCTCCACCACACAAATCTAAAACCATCCGAATTGCAAAGCTTAGTCCATCAAATTTATGATCAACTGAACGTGCAAATCTGTAACTTGAGTCTGTAGAGATGCCCAACTGCCTTGAAGATTTAGCGATAGAAATAGGATCAAACCAAGCAGATTCTAAAAAGATATCAGTAGTTTCAAGAGTACATTCACTACATTTACCACCTATAATCCCAGCAATTGCATGAATATTTTTACTATCAGCAATAACACTTATGTCTTTATTTAATAAATATTCTTTACCATTTAAACCAGTAAATTTCTCTTCACTGTTTGCTTTGCGTACCACGAGTTCTCCCTCTATCTTTTTCGCATCATATACATGTATTGGGCGACCAAAAGACATCATGATGTAATTAGCAATATCAACTATTATAGAAACAGAATGCATCCCTATCGATTGCAACCTATCTTTTAGCCATTTTGGGCTCTCTCTATTTTTTACATTGACAATATGTATTCCACTAATGAAGCTCTCCCCATCAGTGACCTTAACATATATAGAAGAATTCCCTTTCATTAAGGTAGTTAGAAACTGAGGTTTATCTTGGATTTCATCTCCATGTCCTGGAATGACATCAAAGTGAGTTAAAGCTCTTAATGTTCCTATTCCAGTTGCTGCCAAATCACGTGCTATTCCATAAACACTTAGACAATCTCCACGATTTGGAGTAACATTTATATCAATAACAGGGCTGCAATCGAAAAATTTATCTCCTACTTTATAATCATCAGAAACCTCAGTTATTTCTTCAATTTCTCCTTGAATCAGCGCACGTTCAGAAGCAGAACAGAACATCTCTTCACTTGACATTCCTCGTATTTTTGCAGATCCGGCCATAAAATCATCTTCCGGCAATGGACTACCAAAAGGTGTGAACATAGTTCTCATACCTTCTCTAACATTTTTTCTTCTGCAAACTACCTGCAGAACTTTACTGTTATCATCTATTTTACATAACTTTAATTTATTAGTATCTAGATGAGGCACGACTTCTGACACTTTTTCAATAGCAAACTCAGCTAACTTGGCACTATTAATCACATCTTCTACTTCCAACCCTATATAGGTTAACTTATTAACAATTTCTTCTAAACCAGCACTGGTTTTTAAATATTCCAGTAACCAAGACAACGTAAATTTCATCATGTAAAAAGAAACAAAAAAGCTATTGTAATATAAAATCAAGTGGTTTTAAAACTTATGATTCTTAATTCTTTTTTCTGACAACTTATGTCTTTCTCATTTTTTCAATAAAAAAGTAGTTCATATATTATATAAGAAAAATTTTACGCCTTATACATTTTCATACTTCTTAAGCTTTAAAATAAAATCCTAAAAAATTTTTCTATATAGTTTAATTCCTGTACATCATTTACTGTATAAAGTGGTGTAGTTTGCTGCTCGATACCTGGTATTTTTATGAAAATCTTACCTACTTCTTGCCCTTTTTTAATTGGAGCAGGTATCATATCTTTATACTCAATGTGCACTTTAATTTTGTCATGCAAATTACGACTATAGGTTATGATAACGTCTCTTGCAACCGTGATAGGCACTTTCCTATCTTTTCCATACAGGACATTTACTTCCTCAACTACATCATCTTTAGCGAATATTTTTTTAGTATAAAAATGGTCTAAAGAATATTGAATCAGTCTTTTTGCTTCTTCTATCCTCTCTTTTCCAGTACTCAACCCATTCACGACAACAAAAACTCTCCTATCATTTTGTTTTGCAGATGCTACAATTCCATACGCACCAGCACTCGTATAACCAGTTTTTAACCCATCAACCCCGATTCCATGAAAAAGTAAAAGATTTTTATTTCTTTGCAAAACATCATTGTACATTAGATATTGTTCAGAAAACAAATCATAATACTCAGGAAAATCAGTGAAAATTCTCTTTGCTAATACTACTAAGTCTCTCGCGCTCATAAAATGAGCTTCATCCGGCCACCCACTTGAGTTGACAAAGTGACTATTATTTAAACCAAGTTTTTGTGCGATCTCATTCATTTCAATCACAAAATTCTCCTCTGATCCAGCAATGCCTTCAGCTAGTGTTATACAAGCATCATTACCTGAAACTATTATGATTCCTTCGAGTAATTCTTTTACTGTAACAAACTGACCTTCTCTTAAAAACATAGAAGAGCCTTTCCTTTCCCACGCTTTCCTACTTACTTGAAATTTATCTTCCATATTCATTATCCCAGCTTTCAAATAAGCAAAAGCTATATATAAAGTCATTAATTTGCTCATTGAAGATGGTGCCATTTTTTCATCAGAGTTATGCTCAAAAATAAACAAATCTGATGCTAAATCCAAAATCACTGCTTGTTTTGCTTTAGTTCTAAATTGATATGAATATGAAGAAAAAGGAAATAAAAAGACTAACAGCAAAATTGCTAATTTACCCAATAAGTTCATAATCTTAAGCTTATAGTGTACTAATTAATAGTACAATTATGCGGACATTTCAATAAAATTGCATACATATACTGGAATTTGCTGTAGTGTAATATTATAGGCTCAAACATTTTAAAATTCAACAAAAACTATGAATCAAAGATAAATAAAAGTGCTCCTATCGCAGATGGTCTACATGTTATAAAGACAAAGTTGAAATAGAAAGAGATACAAACAAACGGTCTGGTTTAGTTGAGCAATCAGAAGAGGTGTTAGGCTAACAAAATAAGTGATGAAATAAATATTTAAGACAGCACCGTAATTCATGTAAATAGAAACTCATGTGACAATATAACTTTGGCATACAGTGATATAAGATAATAAATAGTATAATACTTTTGCGTACTACACACATGCATAGTATATAATAGAGCATTTATTGGCATAGTTTTACTGCAATAAGTCATGTAATTGCGGAATCTGAAGCTATGTTAGCTACTACTAGCAACATATAGAAAAATGATAAGAAATGAAGAAATTCCGGTTAGAAGACAGCAAAACTTTTCAAAAAAAACACTACATAAAAAATTAAATACATTATATAACTAATAATATAGATCATGTTAAACAAATGAAGGAATATAAAAATTAAAAGCAAACACATTATGCCATTCAATTCAACCCTTTAACTTTTTGATTCCACTGATGGAAAGATCAGTAAAACTTAACAACAGTGTTGATATCAATGCTATTAGTTCAGCATTGTTTCTGTAGCCAATCTTTTCTTCTTCTCTACTTTTTTCCTATCTTCTTCTTTACTAAGTTTAATTTTCATTAAATTCTTGATCAATTCTTAGTTTGACTATAAGCAAAATGTTTTCTCTACTCCAATAGCATTAATTTAACATATAAATTTTACCAATCATTACACCACCTCTTATTATTTTTTAGAAATCTCCTTCTCGCTAATTTCATTGATGTGCTTAAAAAACAAAGTTATTTTAACTATACTTAAAAAGTAACCATTTAATCATAGTAAGTAAACCTCACCAAAGGCAATGTGTGTATTAGTTTTACAAGCCAGCTCTTATTAGAAAATAAGACAAGTCGAACAATAGCATAAATAACCATCCCATCTTAAGATCTTGATATTGCTCACTATTATGAGCTTAACTTAGATAAGCTTTCGCAACACAACACTAAGCATATTTTTCAAAGCCTTGTAGTTTTAGTAACTTACACCTTAATTATCATAGCTAGATTACACTAGAATCAGTACAGAAAAGATTAAACTATTCTCTGCTTTTAAGAAGCAATAATAGAATCTTGGGTGGAACTGAGAAAACAAGTAACATCTTTATTGTTGTTTACAGAGCCAAAAATACAGTAAAAACCATTTTTAGAAGTAAGAAACTATATAATCTTGAGCTTAACTTAACAAAACTATATTAAGATAACACTTTATAATAGCCCTCTTTATTTATTTTTTGTGATTGTGCTTCACTCGCTTGAGTACTAGGTTCAAGTACAAAATATGTCACACCACTAACCGCTAATGTAGATGCTACTACTATACTAACCACTACCCACATATCTAATCTAACTGTACGTCCAAGAGCAGTAAACACTGCTAATCCAGCAACGAGACCAGAGCAAACAGAAGCAGTATACATCGAAGCTTTTGATTGCTTAATGAATTTACTTTTAGCTTCTAATTCTGTATTCTTCTTTGACTGTTGAACTGTATCCTTTTGAACTTCTAAGCTTGCTTCTAGCTGCTTAAGATCATTTACCTTTTGTTTTGTTCTACCTAATAGTTCATTTCTAGCTTCACCTTTTAGGTTTTGATCTTGTTTTAGTTCACTTCTAACAGCTGTTTTTATCGCCTTATCTGCTAGAACTATTTGTGCTACTTGAGTAGTTTGCCTCTCTTTAATATCTTTCCCCTCTAACACTCTCTGTATTTCCTGTTCTAATGGCATAATAAACCTCAATTAAATAATACTTAAAACAGTATAATAACTTCAAAATTTAATGTCAAGTAATACTTATCACAAGATACTTGCAAAATTTTAGCGTAAAACTGCCATAACTATGTTAACTTATAGCTTAAGACTAAGAAATATTTATGCTAGAAGAAAAATACAGTTTTAAAGAAATTGAAGCCAAATACAATACATTATGGGAAGTAAGCCAAATTTATCAATGGAACGGTGAAAAGGATAACACTTTTACTATAGATACACCCCCACCAACGATATCAGGAAAATTGCATATCGGACATATATTCAGTTATTGTCATACAGACTTTATTTCAAGGTTTCAGCGTATGCTTGGAAAAGATGTATTTTATCCAATTGGGTTTGACGATAATGGACTTCCTACTGAAAGATTGGTAGAACAAACCTATAAGACTAGTGCAAAAGAAGTTGGTAGAGAGAAATTTATAGAGATGTGCTGCGAAGTTATTGAAAAGTCAAAGCAAGAATTCAAAGAATTATTTAAATCAGTGGGCATTAGTTATGACTGGAGTTTAGAATATCACACGATCAGCAAAGAAACTGTAGCACTTTCCCAAATGTCGTTTATTGATCTATACAATAAAGGGTATGTATATAGAAAAATGCAACCCATTATTTGGGATCCGGTTGATAAAACGGCAATTGCACAAGCAGAAATAGAAAATAAAGTCTTCAAGTCATCCCTAAATACAATAGTTTTTTTCACTGAGAAAAATGAGCAAATTAAGATTACAACAACACGGCCTGAGCTACTTCTAGCATGCGTTGCAGTTTTCTGCCACCCAGAGGATATACGCTACACTCATTTAATTGGAAAAATAGCTGTAACACCAATAACAGGAGTAAAAATTCCAATAATAGCTGATGATAAGGTAAAAATAGACAAAGGTACCGGACTTGTTATGTGCTGTACATTTGGTGATGAACTTGATATATACTGGCAGCAGAAGTACAACTTACCGATGAAAATCATCATTGATCAGGATGGAAGAGTAAATTTAGGTTCAGTGTATCATAATAATATATCCCAATATCAAGGTACTAGAATAATAGAGGAAAGGACTACTTGGATGACAAAGGAGGATATCACGTACGATACTGAAATCTATAATGAAGTAAATGGACTAAAGGTCAAAGGAGCAAGAAGGAGAATAATTGAGATTCTAACTAAAAAGGGGCTTTTGACAGAAAGCACTAATATATTTCATTCTGTAAAGTGTGCAGAAAGATCTGGTGCACCGCTTGAGATATTGCCCACCTATCAATGGTTCATCAAGATTTTAGATCAAAAATCTCAAATATTGGATAAAGTAAAAGAATGCAATTGGTATCCAAACACTATGCGTAAACGCATGGAAGTGTGGATAGAAGGATTGAATTGGGATTGGTGTATTTCAAGACAGCGTTATTTTGGCGTGCCATTCCCAGTGTGGTATTCAAAACGTAAAGGCGAAGAAGGTAAAATTATTTTAGCTGAAGTAAAGGACTTACCAATGGATCCACTCAAAGATTTGCCAAAAGGGTATAGTAAAGAAGAGGTTTTTTCAGATCAAGATGTCATGGATACCTGGTCCACAAGTGCAATTACTCCCCAGTTAAATGCACTAGCAGTAAACAATGAGTTTCACTTGCCAGGTCATCGATACGACAAGATATTTCCTGCAGATCTGCACAGTCAAAGTCATGAAATAATAAGAACTTGGGCATTTTATACGATTTTGAAAGCACACTATCATGCAAATTCACTGCCGTGGAAAAATATTATGATCAGCGGCTGGTGTTTAGCTGATAACAAAAAAAAGATGAGTAAATCAAAAGGTAATGTTATCACTCCTCATATAATACTTGATACCTATGGAGCTGATGTAGTACGTTACTGGGCAGCAAATTCAAGACTTGGAACTGATACAGTCTACTCTGAGAATATATTTAGAATCGGTAAGCGCCTCGTTACAAAACTTTGGAATGCAAGTAAATTTGTTTCCATATTCATGGAGAAGCACCAAGCTATGAATATAAACTCCGTCAGTGAGGTAATGGACAAGTGGATATTGTCTAAGCTATATAAAATTATAGAAAAAGCAACAAGTAACCTATTACAGTTCAAGTACTGCGAAGCTTTAAATGCAGTAGAGGAATTCTTCTGGGAGGATTTTTGTGATAATTACTTAGAGCTGGTGAAAAAACGTGCATATGGCGATATGGTTAGCAATAAGGCAAGCTTAAGCGCGAAACAAAGTTTAGCGTATGCATTAAATATTATTTTGCGGTTATTTGCACCTTTTTTGCCATACATCACAGAAGAAATATACTACCAGTTGTATAGCTACAATTCCGTACATACCCAAAGCAATTGGCCAAACAAAAAAGAACTTATTTATGATAAACATTCTGAAAAAATGGGAAATAATTTCGTACAGATATTAAACCTTGTGAGAGAAATAAAAGCAGATAACAATGTATCAGTGAAGCATCCGATAAAGAAATTGATGATAAAAACTAACTTACAGGAGGATAAGTTGAACCGATCTGCACAGAACGATTTGCAAACAGTATGTAATGCTGAAGTGATACAATGGAGTAAGGATATACAACTAGGATTTGAAACTGAAAATAGAAGATTTATCGTAAAAGCAAATTTATATTGATTCTTATATAAAGTAATCTCGACTTCTTTCATGCTCATTCTACTACAACTATTCTTGTATGTGTAAGGAAATGACAATGAAAAATTTATATAACAGGTTAACTCGCCATATCCTACACCAGGTTTTTTACTACTTTAACATCGATTACATCCTTTAACATAATTTTTCTGTTGCCTTGGGTTTACCTATGCTTTCTATTTTGGTGCTTTCACTTCCATATAAGTTAATTGGTAACAATAAGAAAATGAAGATTGAGAGAAGTAAATTTACTCAATAAAAGCAAGGAATTGGAAAATAAAATGATTCTTTAAAGAAAGAAGATAAAAAATCTATAAATGAACAAGTGAAGAAATTAAATACTCAATTACATTGATCAGCACAAGAGAAGTAAGATTTAACCAAGAGAGCAAAAAGATTAGATGAAAAAGCAATTCAACTGAAGCTGAAAAGAATAATCTTTCTCAAGAAAAAGAATCTTTAAAATAAAAATTAGAAGGTAAAAACGAATTGTATAGCTGAATTATATAGAGTGTGGTAGACGAATAGAAAAGATAATGAATGGCTTCCTATAAACAAGAAATAAAAGGGTTACATTGCAACAGTTACAAGAAGCAGAAAGTAGCAATAGCCAAAAAATGAATACATAGCAGAACTAAAAAGTAAAATAAGCAATATTAAGAGTATAAAGAACTAAAAAAATAAAGAATTAGCAAGGCAGAAGAATTAGATAACTACAACGTAAAGTTGTAAAACTCAACTAAGAAAATTTTAATCTATCTAAAGAGACAGAAAAGAAATTTAAAGAATCAAATGATGCAAATAATTTCCTCAAAAGTCAGTCTATTAAGACCTATGGAAGAAAGAAATGTTACAGCAGTAAGGAAAAAGATTCAGAAGATTCATTTTTAGATAAATTTTCTGAAAGAAGCCAACGTGAGAAAATTTATTAAAAAAAAGAGATGCGTTTTGCGCAACAGATAATAGAATATATGCTAAGCAGGTAAAGGAATTAGTAAAAGAAAAAGTTGAAAGGCTGATGTAATGCTAAAAAGATAATATTATACAAGTAATTCAAGAAATAAGGTCTTGTTAAAAGAAGTTGTTCAATATTTGCTAAATAAAGCTTAATATGTAAAAGATCTCAAAATATATAGTAGAAAGTGTTTACCCGGTTGGATCTACTAAAATGATTTACATAGTATTGTAGATTAAACTATATATAGAACTTTAATTAGACCTAGCTAGTACCTTGTAGGTTTTATGATTTTCCTAAGGTAAAAGAGTTGCAAAATACAATAATTATCTTATAAATTACAAAAGAATTATCTAAAAAGACATGTAATGAATCCAATAGTGTGTGCGCTAGACACGCAAGATTTAAATGAGGCTATATATTTGATTAATGTTCTACGCGATAAAGTTGGTATGATAAAACTTGGATTAGAGTTTTTCGCTGCCCATGGTCCTTCTGGAGTGAAAAAAGTTGCAAAATGTAACGTACCAATTTTTTTAGATCTGAAATTATACGACATTCCAAACACTGTAACTAAAACGGTTGAAGCAATAAAAGCTTTGGGTGTTGAAATATTGACATTACATGTCAGCGGTGGAACAAAAATGCTAAAGGAAGCTTTAAACGTAGTGAAAGACACAAAAATAGAACTGATTGGGGTAACCGTATTAACTAGCATGAGTAACAAAGATCTAAGTAAGCTTGGAATAGCAAGAAGGACAAAATCACAGGTAATTTTATTGGCAAAGCTTGCAAAAAAAATTGGTCTACATGGAATAGTCTGCTCTGCAATGGAAGCTCAGGAAGTGCGTAAAGAGTGCGGCAAAGGCTTTAAAATTATTACTCCAGGAATTCGCATAGATCCCAACCATGATGACCAAAAAAGAACAGCAACACCAAAAGAAGCGATAGATTCAGGAGCCGATTATATTATAATTGGTAGACCCATCACAAAGAGTGGCAGTCCTACAAATAGTGTAGAATTAATACTAAAATCATTGACTTGATTGAGCCTGAAAAATTTTTAAAAAAGTGCTTAATACGAACAAACAGATATTGTACAATGTTATTGTTTTTATGTTTTTTCTCGTTGAACTTAGTTAAGTATTATACATAATGTGTAGTGCTGCTTGAAGAGTAGCCACTCACTGATGTTACTCACTCCGTTAATGAATCAGTTTGTATCATAAGAGTAACTTAAAATGATAAATGATCTCGCAGACTTAAAGAAATTAAGAGCAAAGGGTACGTTGATTCTACAATAATTGAACAATTATATAAAACAAATAGTAATATCAACAATTGCAAAGAACGCTTGAATTCGATAGAAACTGTAGCTCAATATCCAGAAGGAAGTATAGATTTTAGCATAAGTAATAAGTATCTTCCTGATTATATCTACAAGAAAGTGGAAAGTGGTTTTCAAACAAAATTCTCAATATTGTCAAATATATAAACGTATAAGCAATTCGCCTCCGATACGACAGTATTTTCTAATCAAAGAACCTTTATGAAACATTGGATTACATTATAGAAAACTGTAAGACTATGCTGCTAATGTAGGTTAAAGTAGTGAAACAGTAGATGACAAAGATTACAGTACTAAATTTAAATATGATTTTATAAAAAACATAAATACACCTAAGATTCAAAAAGTTTCTACCATAACTTATAAGTTACACGCTTATCCTTAAATACTAAAAAGCTACTTAGCAAAATGCATTTGTTAATGTTGAGAGCTGGTAGTGGAAAAGATTCTGAGACTTTTAGTAAGAAAGAAAATAAAGCCTTCATTGAAAGTGAATAAATAATGTTTGTATTATTCCTTGGATGAATATCATTCCAAAAAATAAATCACTTTCGATAAACAGAAGTAAATTAAAAAACACTAAACTACTAAAATCTCATAAGCCAACATTTTTGACCTAAGCTTATTGCTTGAAGCTAAAGATACCTTAATAAAAGTACCAACATATCAATCTACCAACATGCTACCTACACTGAACAAAGGAGGATAAAATACTGAAAGACCCTTACATGAATAATAAACCTTATATAAAGTTTTTTACCATTAAACGCATCAATGGAGTAGTTGTGAACACTACAGCTATCAAACAGTTGAAGGTTACAATCTTAAACAAAGAATTAAAAACTTCTGTAGCACATCTTCAGAAATGCCTTACTTCTATACCTTTTAACCCTCGTATTTTCTCCTGTACGTTCCAATGTCATACACACTGAAATAATATCGTTTATCGTCAGAAACTGCCAGTAATATCACGTTATTTAGTCTGTAACCCCTATAACCACTTAACTAGAGGTGGCATTGACATCATAATTGCATCTGGATCACCATCAGTCATTAAACCAAACCTTGTACCACGATCATAAAGCAAATTGAACTCTACATACCTACCACGTTTTATCAATTGATCCTCCCGCTGCTCCTTCGTCCAAGGTTTTTGCATATGCTGATGTATGATATGCAAATAAATTTTTAAAAAGGTTTCGCCTATTGCTTTTATAAATTTGAAATCACTCTCCCAGCTACCAGAATCAAGATTATCATAAAAAATTCCACCAATACCACGTGGTTCTTTTCTATGTTGTAAGAAAAAGTAGTTGTCACATTGTTCTTTGAACTTTGGATAATATGCAGTATCAAACTCATCACATGTTTTCTTAATTGACTCATGAACATACCGATAATCTTCGCTATCTTTATACGTCGGAGTAAAATCCATTCCTCCACCGAACCACCGCTTTGATGTATATATTAGTCTTGTATTCATATGTGCCGCAGGAACAAGAGGGGACTGCATGTGAGACACTAAAGATATGCCACTCGCCCAAAACTTTCCATTACTTTCATTTGCACCAGGAATTTCATTTATAATCGAATCTGTAAACTTTCCATATACCTTTGAAACATTTACTCCTACTTTCTCAAAAACACTACCGTAAACAATTATAGATTCACCACCTCCACCACCTGGACGATTCCATTTTCTTTTTTTAATCTTCGGATTTGTAAATAACCGTTCTTCAACCAACAAGAAAGATTTTACAATTTTATCTCTTAGCACACAGAACCACTTAAAAGCTTGCATTTTTTGTTCTTTCATAACGTTTTACCAATAGTGCCAAAAATTCTAATAGCAATTATATACCAAAGATGTTAATAAGTCTATAGTAATTAAATAGATATAATAAAGAATTGTTGTACGTAAAATGAGCAAAAGGTACATAGATAGCAAGAAGGAAAACAGGGTTGACTTCATATTAAGAAATCATGGAGTATCAATCATCTTTATTACAGCCATTATGACCTTACCTCCAATAATAATATCAGCACTTTACTTTCTTGATAAATACGATTGGCATATTAATATAAAGGTCAATATGCTAGTTAGCACCCTCATGACTCTCTTTATAATATATAACGCAAAGCGTCATAGATACCTGCTTAGTATCACAGAATTCCAAAATGCAATATTTGCAAGTGCACTCAATCATAATACAGAGTTTTGTCTCATTTTGCACAAAGATGAGGGTGTCATTTATGCTGACGCAAGATTCTACGAAAGGTTCAAGGAATACATAGATAATAATGTTACACTAGATAAGCTTCTCGAAGCAGGAAATATTTCAGAGAAAGACAAAAAAGCATTATATAATGCGCTAAAAAATAACTCTTCTACACAAGTACGCATTGCTTTAAGCAAGAAAAATAAGATATCTAATTTTCTCTTACTTTTTGACCCGATATCAGATAATCCCCAAGTTGCTCTAAATAACAATAAGGTATTAAACTTGTCATTAGCACCAATAGCAAGACCGCGTGGGTATTTTGTGCTAAAAGCAACACAGATGAACAAAGAACAGGTGTATGAAGAATTAATAGAAAAGCACAATATAGGAACTTACATTGCAAATACTAAAGGAGTGATTCTATATGTAAATAAAAGGTTCTTAGACATATTTGAATTAAGAAAATTTGAAAAAGGCAGTTTAATCAATGATTTTATATTTCAATCTAATTATAATAATACAGCAACTAGCAATGAGATTTCGTTTTGTACCGTAAACGGTGTTCCATTTAAAGCTTATATGAGCACTGCTATGTTTTGTGATAAACACAGTCATAATTATATATATGGCTTAATTACACCAGTTGAATCAAACATAGCTGACTATCAACTACACCCATGTTTTACAAATTCATCAATTGCTATTGCACAGTGTGATTCAAGTGGCAACTTCATAAAGAAAAACACAGCGTTAATAAAACTTGCAGGTCCAGATACTAACTCAATCTTTACATTAATATCAGATGACTATCATATAAAAATACATGAATATTTTTCGAGTAACAGAATAAATAATGCATCCTTTGATGTACAGCTCAGCAACAACGATAATATGAAAATATACTTCAATAAGTTTCTTCATAATAGGGCAATGTTTATACTTTGCTATTTTGTTGACAACACCGAGCATAAAAATCTAGAAGTAAAGCTCGAACATTATCAAAAAATGCAGGCTATAGGACAGCTAGCAGGTGGTATTGCACATGATTTTAACAATATTCTGACTGGAATAATAGGATTTTGTGATTTGCTTTTACTTCAGCACTCAGTTAGTGATCCATCTTTTAGAGATATAATACAGATACAGCAAAATGCAAAACGTGGGTCAAATTTAGTTAAGCAATTACTTGCCTTCTCAAGAAGACAGACTATGCAACCAAAGATTATTGATGTAAATAGTACGATAGCCAACCTTTACGAAATGATAAAAAGATTAATAGGCGAAAATATAAAATTCACTGCTTATTATGGTGAAGACTTAGGTATGGTTAGGGCTGACCAAGGACAATTAGAGCAAGTTATTATTAACTTAGTAGTCAATGCTAACGCTGCAATGGAAAAAGGGGGAGAACTCACCATACAAACTTTCAATAAAAAGATTCATTCACTCAATTCTACACCTAAAAATATGTTTTCTCCAGATAAAGAAAGAATTGAACATGGAAATTATGTTGTAATCGAAGTAATTGATACAGGATGTGGAATGACAAGTGACACAATTCAAAAAGCATTTGATCCATTCTTTTCTACTAAAGATATTGCTTCTGGTACTGGCCTTGGCCTCTCTACTGTATATGGTATTATCAAGCAAACTGAAGGATACATCTATGTTGCTAGTAAAGTAAACTGTGGAACTAAATTTAGCATATTTTTGCCTATGGTTTATATATCAGATGAAAATGATATAGAGAAAGATATCAAAGAAATAGAAAAACCTGTAGTCAATGAAGTTAAAAGTAATGGTACGATTTTATTAATTGAAGATGAAGACTCAGTAAGGGAATTTACTACTAAGACATTACAAAGAAAAGGATTTGATGTGATAGAAGCTAGCATAGGCAGTCAGGCACTAGAAATAATAAGTAAAAAAAGCCAACACATAGATCTAATAATCACTGATGTAATAATGCCAGAAGTTAGTGGTCCAGAGATAGTCAAAGAAGCCTTAATTCATAGACCAGATATAAATGTCATTTTTATCTCTGGATATGCAGAAGATGCATTTTTGAAAAACGACAACATTAATATAGAAGATTTCCACTTTTTACCGAAACCATTCACTTTAAGTGAATTGGAAAATAAAGTTCAAAGTGTACTACACAAAGTAGAAAAAACAGTTTAATTTTAAGTATTAAAAAAATCTTCTAATATAAAAATTACTAACATATGCATAATAGAGTATTTTATGCGTAAGATAAAAAACGTAAAATAGTGCTTTCAAAACACTATTTTTTACCCTTACTGTTTCAAAAATCCCTAAACACATTCTACCTTTTATCTACAGTACATTTTGTAACTCATGCATCATTAACTATTTCCTAATTACTAGAATAACTTATACAAGCTTCTGCCATATCTGGTACTACCACACTCACTATTTTTGGTGCACCAAAAAACACAACAGTAAATGCACCAAGCGCAAAAAGTATTAGCCAAAGGCACTTAATTATCTATTCTTTTTGAGATATATTTTACTATATTACATATCACTTTTAATGTTTCATCGCTTCTTCTATTCTGCTTAATAACACTTGCATCAAATATAAAAGAGAGAATTAAAGTTATAAATATAAGAATTTTTCTTACTTACACTTATTAAATTTAAGTTAAAAGCATTAGTAAATTTATTACACCATCAATTTAGCTTTGTACTCTATTTTAGCCAAATTAATTGAATTAAGCTGTAAAACCTGCTAAAGTTCACTTCATAGAAGGCACCCTTAGCTCAGTTGGATTAGAGCATTTGACTACGGATCAAAAGGTCGAGCGTTCGAGTCGTTCAGGGTGCATTCTGTTTTTAGTACACGCAGAAAACACAAGCCACACTTGAAATTGATGTATGAAATACTTACCTTTAGAGGTTAAATACTGAACTATCATATATGAGTACAAAAGATTACTATGAGCTGCTGGGAGTAAGCAGAAACGCTAGCATTGATGAGATAAAAAAAGCATACAAAAAATTAGCATTGAAGTATCATCCAGATAGAAATCCTGGTAACAAAGAAGCAGAGGAAAAATTTAAAGAAATAACAGCTGCATATGAGGTTTTATCTAACCCCGAAAAAAAAGCAAATTATGATAGTTATGGTCATGAAGGTGCTTCTGGTGGGTTTGACTTCAGTCAAGCTGCGGGAGACTTTAGCGACATATTCAATGACTTTTTTAGCGGAGGATTTGGGGAATCAGGAAGGTCAAAAGCAAAAAGAAGTACACCAGGAGTGCCTGGATCAGACTTACGTTATGATCTTGAAATTACTCTAGAGGATGCGTTTAAGGGAATACAAGCACCTATACATTACGTTACAAATGTAAAATGTGATACGTGTCGAGGTACAGGCAGTGAAGGCGCAATTAAGCCAATTCAGTGTCACACATGCCGAGGAAGTGGTAGGATCAGGGCTCAGCAAGGTTTTTTTACAATCGAAAGAACTTGTACTACATGTTACGGGGAAGGCGAAGTAGTACAGAACAAATGCAAAAAATGCGGTGGAAATGGGCGTAAAAGAGATGAAGTAAATATATCAGTTTCAATTCCAAAAGGCATAGAGGAAGGCGCTAAAGTAAGAGTAAGTGGCAAAGGAGAGGCTGGAGCAAAAGGTGGAAAAAACGGAGATTTATATGTATACGTTAAAATCGTTCCACATAAAATCTTTACTCGGAATAAAGCAGATTTACATTGCAAAGTACCTGTAAGGATGACACTAGCAGTACTCGGTGGTGAAATCGACGTACAGTCAATTGATGGAGTTAAAATAAAAGTAAAGGTTCCTGAAGGCACTCAAACCGGTACTAAACTACGTTGTAGAGAAAAGGGTATGCCATATATGAACTCAAACGTACGTGGCGATCTATATGTACAAGTAATAGTTGAAACTTTAAACCCAAAGCTTTTAACTAAAAAGCAAGTTGAGTTATTAAAAGCACTTGAAGAAGAGGAAAACATGCAACAGCAACCTGAAGGTTTTTTTAATAAAGTAAAAAAAAAGTAAAAAATTTACTAAACGACGTTAAAAGTAGTTTTAGGTTTTTTTAATTGTTCCCCATTACATAGCGCTTAGAACATAACTGTACAAACATTTCTATGCAAGCTTACTCAATTATTATTTTAGCTTTATCAAAAGAATTAGCATTTTCTTATAAAATCACTCATTTTCTTTTCTTATACAAGCAGTGCTAAAACATTGATCTTTTGAATACAACTATTAAAGCAGCATGTAATATCATTTAACCCATTTAGAGAGTAGTCTGACTCTCTTATATACCCATAAATAATAATAGGTACAGCTTTGCTCCGCAATATTTGATAAAATGCCACAGCCAAAACTTTTTGGCACTCAGTATATTTTGTACTGTGTTCTTTGATGTAAAAAGCTATGTGACAAGATTAATTAGTATTATAGGCAGTGCTAAAAAGATGCTTCCATTATGAATAAGTGTGAAGAAACAAAAAAAATAAATCCACATCATTTTTGTAAAACTGCACAGCAACAGTCCATAAACTGAAAGGAAAAGGTTGAAATATAAAGAGTTTGTAAAGGTGCTACAAGAAGCAAGTAAAAGCTTAAACAAGCAACAACATATTAAAAGAAAGAAGCAATAAAAAAGAACAGAATTCTTCACATATATAATGGTATGCAATACATTTAAATCTAACATCTTCTATAAAAAAAATAAGTTTAAGCTGTAAATCCTAGATGACGCTATAACAATAGACACGTTGCTGCTTTACAGTAGAGATAATACAATCATTAAGTAATGATCGAGTAAATCCTTCATTGTAAAGTAATAAAACTCCAAGAGATATGTTGGTGATTTGCTAAGCAGGAACACCATAATATAAATATTAAGAAAAGCAGAAAAAACTATTCACTAAAGAAAGTAAAAGATCTTAACATAAAGCTTCAAAATAAAGGTACTTATCATCACCCTCGGAGTAATCATAGAATTTCCAATTCAGAACTATACGATTCTGTATATAGTGATAAGAGTATTAGTGACGAAAGTGGTTCATGGTTCGAGGCAACTTGAAATTATATCCAACACTCTTCCCATTTTGAAATCAATCAATAATATTGAAGAAAATATTAATTCATGCTCTAAAAAATGTACTGCAACTTCAAAAAGAGAAGATTGGAAAACTTAAAGCTTAACCAGAAAAATTATATGTTCAGCTCAAGAATAAAGAGAAAAAAGAATCAATCACCAAAACAAAAAAACAAGATCTAGAAAATAAAAACACACTCACTTAATAGTGAACAAGGCAAAATAAAATTTCACTATTCTAAGATAAAAATAGCATCTAAAAAAGAAATGAGAAAAATTAAAAAGTAGAGCAAAATATTAATGCAACATCCCCAGAGAATGAACTCCTTCATATATTATACTACTATAATCAAAGCTTACATTAGGAAATGGGTAACACAAATCTTAACGTTAACAGATAAAAATGGATGGACTGTTTCATATCATGCTACGTACAGTGATTATTTGGATAAAGTAAAATACCCGCAAAGGAAAAAGCAAGTTTTGAAATAAAAGATAAAAAAACAGGAAAAGTCCTTTAGATCTTGCTACCACAACAAATTAATAAAATTATAGAATTCTTTGCAGGAAAAAATCAAGAGTAGAACAGATTTAAATAAAGGCGAATTAAGAAAACAGAGAAAAGGCAATTCTCCTCAAAAGTTGTTTATGTTGGTCTTGTAGTTATGTTAAAATAGGCGATGGGTACTATTCTTAGTATATTGCTTCTGGCTCACTTATTCTGTTAACAATTATAACTCTTATAACATCTACGTTAATAGCTAGCGGCTCACATATACAATGTTAGAACTATATTTACTATAGAAACTCAAAACTCAGGCTCAAGTAATGTTATTTATATAAAAACTTATAAGCAAGTTTTTTTCAGTGTAAGTTAAGCATAAAATATAAATAAATTTTAGCCTTTTCATACACCACTGCTGATTGACACAACAAGATCAAAACAAATATTTATCACCAATAAAAACCTTATGTTCACTACATAACACTCTATACAATGTAGTGTTTATATCCTGTAATGGTAATAACGATAAAGTGAAATATATATTGAGGCAAACAGATCTAGAAGACGAAGATTGGAAATGTTGTTTTAACCTATATTACTTGTACATTATAGTATAAACGGCAAAACATTTATAGATTTTTGAGAAAAAGACCAAGAAAAAAACAGCAAAATTAATAGATTATCTAACTGAAGATTTAATACCATCCAAGGCAAAAAGCAAAACAGGTCTTAACGTAACAAGCGGAAACATGAATGAACTCTTTTACATCATGCTACACACAATAATCTAATCATTCAGATGAAATAGAGTGTCTACTAAAAAAAAGAAGCAGACTTTAATAAGAAAAATTAGAAAAAATAAAAACTAAAATAAAAGATTAAGAAAAACAGATCTTTTGACCTTAACGAAGGTACAGATCAGAGCTACTGGCAAATGCATATCTAAATCGAGTTAAGTTCATATTGAAAAAATTACTAATAGAAGAAAAAGCTATAGCATAAAGAGTAAACTTGTTGTAAACACATGACCCATAGAGCAAAAATAGCACAAAACTCTTTCTCTATAGAAATATACTACTTTACTAGGCCCTGGTAATTTTGATATAGTCACCTTAGTAAAAGTCTACAAAAGTTTATAAATGGCAACTTTAAGCGTTAGAGAAGCTTTATGCACAGCAATCAGAGAAGAAATGCAAAACGATCATGATGTTTTTATCATAGGTGAAGAGATTGCAGAGTACGATGGTGCCTATAAAGTGACAAAAGGGTTGCTAAAAGAATTTGGAGAAAGTAGGGTAATTGATACACCTATTACTGAACATGGATTTGCTGGTCTTGCTGTTGGAGCAGCACTTGCTGGACTCAAGCCAATAGTTGAGTTTATGACTTTTAATTTTTCCATGCAGGCTATCGATCAAATCGTGAACTCTGCAGCAAAAACAAATTACATGTCAGGTGGGCAACTTGGATGCTCTATAGTATTTCGTGGACCAAATGGCGCTGCAGCGAGAGTTGCTGCACAACATTCTCAATGCTTTGCATCTTGGTACTCGCACGTACCAGGATTAAAAGTGATAGCACCCTACTTTGCCTCCGATTGTAGAGGTTTGCTCAAAGCAGCAATTCGTGATCCAGATCCAGTAATATTTTTAGAAAACGAGATCGCTTATGGACATAAGCACAAAGTTTCTGATTCCGAGCTATCAAATAAAGATTATCTACTTGAAATAGGTAAAGCTGCTGTTATCCGAAAAGGAAAAGACGTAACTATCACTGCTTTTTCGTTAAAGTTAGTGGATGCTTTAAATGCAGCAGATTTGCTTCTAAATGAAGGCATAGAAGCTGAAGTTATTGATCTTAGAACTTTAAGACCATTTGACACTGAAACTGTTATTAATTCTATTAAAAAGACTAATAAATTAGTGAGTATAGAAGAGGGTTGGCCGTTTGCAGGAGTAGGAGCAGAGTTATCAGCCATTATTATGGAACATGGGTTTGATTATCTTGATGCCCCAGTTGTAAGAGTAACTGGCAAAGATGTTCCTTTACCCTATGCTGCAAACCTAGAAAAAAAAGCGTTACCGCGAATAGAAGATATAGTTGAAGCTGTACATCAGGTTTGCTTTAGAAAAACTTAGTTATTCAGCAGAAAAAACGCAGCTAAACTGAGAAATATAAAAGCTGAAAGAATATCAGTTGTGGCTGATGTTAGGATTGAAGAAGAAACGGCAGGGTCGGATTTTAAACGATGGAGCATTATAGGAATGAAAGTTCCAATAAACGTTGCAATAGTCGACATCATAACCATGGAAGCCACAAAAATAATCTCCACTTTAAAAGTGTGAAATCTTATTGTTAATACCACAAGCGAAATAATAGATAGAATTATTCCATTTATCAAACCTATCAAAAACTCTTTTATCAGTATTCTGTTCGCATTTTGCTCAGTTAAATGTTTTGTTGCGATTGCCCTGATGGTTAACGTTACTGTTTGAGATCCTGCGTTTCCGCTCATCGATGTAATTATTGGCATAATTATTGGGAGTACTACAAAGCTTTCTATTACACTATCGAAAAAACCAACTACTATAGAACATAGTGTTGCTGCTAAGAGATTAAATAATAACCAAGGTAACCTTTGAATTATAGTTTTATGTATAGGAGCATTTATATCGGCTTTAGAAGATACACCGCTTATTTTAAGTACGTCCTCCTCTGTTTCTTGTTGAACAACTTTTATGACGTCTTCGATTAAAATCACACCTATAATCTTACCTCGCTTATTTACTACTGGAGCTGATAGTAAAGAGTAATCTTTAAATATTCTTGCTACTTCCTCTTGATCCACTCCAGTTTTAATGATCTTTATATCTTGGCTCATTATCTCTTTTATTGTTGTTTGCCCTGAATTGAATATTACCTTACTTAAGTTAACACTACCTATAGGTTCAAGTTTTGAATTAATTATAAAGATTTGATGAAATTTTTCTGGTATTTTTTTATAGTTACGCAAAAATTCTATTAGTTCATTTATCGTCCAATAATATGGAGCTATAACCATATTTTTATGTATCAACCTTCCTGCACTTTCTTCTGGATACGATAATAACTCCTCTACTGGCTTTCGAGTTGTACTAGGCAAGTAGTTAAGTATGTTTCTTATAGACTTTCTATCTAAATCTTTGACTATGGTTACTATATCTTCTACGTTAAGAAGCATTAATAACTCTGCGGTATCTTTCACTCCTAGTGTTTCTATGATTTCTACTTGTAAATCTGGTACTACATGCACTAAAGCATCACTTAACAAGTGTTGGTCTAAAATACTAACTAGTTTTTCTCTGTGATCACTGATTGAAGTGGATAAAAAATATGCTAACTGAATGCTATCTATTGTTTTTACAATCTTACGAGCATTTTCTAACTTTTCGTTATCAAGTGATTCAATTAGGTCATCAATAGCTTTTTTATCTAAGCCATAATGAGAATTTATTTCAACATTCATATTTTTACCTTACTTCTCAATAAATACACATACTTGATTCATTTAAACATTAGAGTATAATAAGATTGTTTTAAATTAACTATTATATGGTTAAATTTCTATTTTGTGTACTGTTATTGCTATTGATAGTGAATATACTAAAACCTAAAGCGTAATGAAAACTCATTTAGAAATCTTTAAACATTTCCAGAGCTTAGCTAAAAGCATTTCAGTTATCAGGAGGTGTCTTTGACATAGAGAAATTAAAGTCACGCCTTGTAGATTTAGAATCTCAAGCTGCAGGTGATAATCTATGGCAAGATAACCAAAAGGCTCAAAAAATTTTAAAAGAGCGCTCTAAAATCAAGAATGATGTAGAGTCATTTTTAAAGCTAGAAAGTGACTACAAGGATGTTGTTACCTTAATGAAATCTGCTATTAATGAGAATGATAAAGAATTTTTCTCTGAAGTTGAAAATGAACTAATAGAACTAGAGAAACTAATCAAGCGTAAAGAAGCAGAATCTTTATTTACTGGTAAAGCAGATATTAATGACTGCTTTTTAGAAATCCACTCAGGAGCTGGAGGAACAGAGAGCAACGATTGGGCTGAAATGCTTATGAATATGTATATAAGGTGGGCTGAAATTTATCATGACTTTAAAGTCGAAATTGTGGAAAAATTAGAAGGGGAATCAGTCGGAATAAAATCTACAACGATAAAGATCATTGGAGAAAAAGCTTATGGATGGGCAAAAAGTGAAAGTGGTATTCACAGATTGGTCAGAATATCGCCATTTGATGCAAACAGTAAACGCCATACCAGTTTTGCAAGTGTAGGAGTTACCCCGGTAATAGAAGATTCAATTGATATTGCTGTAGATGAAAAGGATTTAAGGATTGATACTTACCGCGCTTCAGGAGCAGGAGGTCAGCATGTAAACAAAACTGAAAGTGCAGTGCGTATAACGCATATTCCAACAGGTGTTATAATTCAGTGCCAAAACAGCCGGTCTCAACATCAAAATAAAAATGAGGCATTAAAACTACTTAAAGGACGTTTATATAAAATTGAACTGAAAAAAAAAGAACAAAAAACAGCTCAAGATTATGATAAAAAATGCAACATAGGTTGGGGCAATCAAATCAGGTCATACATTATGCATCCGTATCAAATGGTGAAAGATTTAAGGACTGGATATGAAGTTGGTAATATAAACTCCGTTTTTGATGGTAATATAGATTGTTTTATAGTTAACATGCTCACTAATAAAAATTAAGTGGAGTTTGATTTTTTATCGTAGTACGTTTATAAAAATCTCTCACTATTTTTTTAAATAAATTAGCTTTTACTTATATTTTTACTGTTTTCCATAATCACTATAGATACGTGATTTACTCATAAATTTTTTAATTATTAACTTAAATTAATCCTTATAAATTATTGAATTTCCTTGTGTGTTATCTGTCAGATACTTGAATGGCATCTCCTTCTACATAGCTTTGGTTATTTACTCCAGATATATTACATATATACTTATTACTAAATTAAACTTAAAATGATAAGAAATGAATGCATTCAAATCGATTCGTAATATCGCAATAATTGCGCATGTCGACCACGGCAAGACTACTTTACTTGATAACATGTTAAAACAAAGTGGCATGTTTCGTGAGAACCAAGAAGTACAAGAGCGAATTATGGATAGTGGCGATCAAGAGCGTGAACGCGGAATTACAATACTTGCAAAATGCACATCAATAATGTGGGGCAATGAGAAGATCAACATTATTGATACACCAGGGCATGCAGACTTTGGTGGAGAAGTAGAAAGAGTACTATGCATGGCAGATGGAGTGCTACTACTGGTTGATGCTGTAGAAGGTCCAATGCCGCAAACTAAGTTTGTGTTGTCAAAAGCGCTAAAAGCGAATTTAAAGCCAATTGTGATAATTAATAAGGTTGATCGACCAAGTAGCAAAATCAATAAAGTATTAAACGAAATATATGAACTGTTTTTTAATCTTGACGCAACCAATGAGCAACTAGATTTTCCAGTATTGTATGCTTCTGGTAGGAATGGCTGGTGTATTAAGAAACTTTCTGACGAGAGAAAAGATTTAAGCCCATTATTTTCAACAGCTATAGATCATATAAAACCTCTTGTTTATAACCAAAATGCACCTTTCGCTATGCTAGTCACTTTACTTGAATCTGATAAATTTCTTGGCAGAATATTGACAGGGAAAATTTACCAAGGGATCGTGAAAGTCAACTCTGACCTTAAGGTATTTAATCTCGATGGTAAAGTAGTTGAACGAGGAAGATTAATTAAGTTACTATCATTTTCTGGCTTAAAACGCATTCCAGTAGAGCAAGCTGTAGCAGGTGACATAATTGCAATTGCAGGGCTTGAAAAAGCTTCAGTCTCAGACACCATAGCAGCACCGGAAGCTACAACTGCAATAAGCTCAACTCCGGTTGACCCACCAACAATGGCAATTACTATAAGCGTTAATGACTCCCCTTTCGCCGGACAAGAGGGAACAAAACTTACTTCAACTGTTATAAAAAACCGTTTATATGCAGAAGCAGAAACAAATGTTGCAATTACTGTAACTACAACATCAAGTGGTGAGGCATTTGAAGTCGGTGGACGTGGTGAGCTACAACTTGGAGTGTTAATTGAAAATATGAGGAGAGAAGGCTTCGAACTTTCTATTTCACGTCCTCGGGTCTTCTTTAAAGAAGAAGATGGTAAAAAACTTGAACCTATAGAGGAGGTGGTAATTGATGTAAATGATGAGTATAGTGGAATTATCATGGAAAAACTCAGTTTCCGCAAAGGTGAAGTAACTGATATTAGACCTTCTGGTAATAGTAGAACAAGATTAACATTTCTAGTACCATCAAGAGGATTAATTGGCTATCAAGGAGAACTTTTGACTGATTCTCGAGGTACTGGTATAATAAATCGTTCATTCCATGGTTATGCTCCATATAAAGGTTCAATTTCTGGAAGGCGTAATGGGGTATTAATTTCCATTGATAAAGGTGAAGCTGTGGCGTATGCAATTTTTAATTTACAAGATAGGGGAGTTATATTCATTAAGCCACAAGACAAAATATATTGTGGTATGATTATTGGTCAGCATAATCGTGATAACGACTTAGAGATAAATGTACTCAAAGGCAAACAGTTAACAAATATAAGAGCTACAGGCAGTGATGAAGCTATAAAACTTACTCCGCCAAAAATAATGACTTTAGAGGAAATGATAGCATATATAAATGACGATGAATTAGTGGAAGTAACTCCAAAGTCTATACGTTTACGTAAGAAATTCCTTGATCCTAATGAACGTAAACGTGCAAAAAGGGAAAAATAAAGAACAGATAGATAGAGGTTCCCTGTTTTAAATAGATATTTAACTATATCACTTCTATTATTAGATCCATCATGTAACCTACTTTTTCCCGGCAGGTAACTTTTTATCAAAACTTGCTATACTCGCTCAAACATTGCAAGTATTCTGCGATGCTCATCTATGTTCCTCTTTAAAATTTCTTACCATATGTTAGCTATGCAAGAGATATATTTTAGCCTGGAAGTCGTATCTTTCTCTTTTCTCGAGTTTCAGCATCATATACTTTTTAGTGTGCAAGCGCTACAATTTGCAGGCTAACTTGTATAGCAGAATGAAATATCAAACAATATTCTCTATAATTAAATTATTTAGATAAAAAATGACAATTTATATAGGAATTAATGGCCTTGGTAGAATAGGAAAAAGTGTATTACGTGCTATTTTTGAAATAGAAAAGTACAGTGAACAAATAGAAGTTGTAGCTGTAAATGGGTCACTCAGTGCTAAGCAACATGCACATTCGATTAAATATGACTCTATTCATGGTAAATTCAACGGTAACGTTGGTTTTAGTGACTCTGAAAACTGGATTTCTATAAACGGCAGAAAGTTTTCTTTATATAGAGAACGAAGTCCTGAAAATATTCCTTGGAATGTTGACGTAGTACTTGAATGCACGGGTGCATTTAATAAGCGCGTAGAAGCAATAAGGCATAACGCAGAAAGAATAGTTGTCTCTGCTCCAGTTTCAGATGCTGATGTAACTATAGTTCATGGTGTGAACAACAATATGCTAAAAAAAGAGCATAAGGTAATATCAGCAGGTTCTTGCACTACAAATTGTTTAGCTCCGATTGTGCAGGTTTTACACTCTAACCTAGGTATAAGAAGTGGCTTTATGACTACTGTACATGCCTATACAAACGATCAGAACATTCTTGATGGCAATCATAAAGATCCACGGAGAGCAAGAGCTTGTGGATTATCTATAGTGCCAACTACAACTGGAGCAGCAAAAACAATTAGTTATATCATTCCTGAATTAAAGGGAAAACTAGACGGTACTGCCATCAGAGTTCCGGTCAGCAATGTTTCTATGGTTGATTTTAAATTTACAACTGACAAGAAAGTAACAGCTAAGGAAATAAATAGAATGTTTAGGAATTCAGAAAATTATGTACTTTCCATATGCGAGGAACCTCTAGTTTCAATAGACTTTGTACACAACCCTTACAGTGCAATTGTAGACTTAGCCGGTACATATGTCACAGGTGACATATGCAGAGTTGCAGCGTGGTACGATAACGAATGGGCCTTCTCACTTAGGATGTTAGACATAGTGTTATTGTGCTACAATGGAGTATGAATAATAAAAACCAAAATAAATATACTTCATTTTATGAGCATTTTGCAGAGCTTAGAAGAAAGGTCATTTTTTGTTTTCTGTTTTTTCTTATTGTTTTTGGTTTTTGTTACTATTTTAAAGAAAATATATACTATTTTTTGCTCACGCCTCTAATAGAAGCTACAAAAGGAAGCAATGGCTTTTCTCTAATCTATACAGACTTGACAGAGGCATTTTTT
Source organism: Wolbachia endosymbiont of Onchocerca ochengi (assembly GCF_000306885.1). Classification (GTDB taxonomy): domain Bacteria; phylum Pseudomonadota; class Alphaproteobacteria; order Rickettsiales; family Anaplasmataceae; genus Wolbachia. The sequence continues at coordinate 512,053 of NC_018267.1, read as the reverse complement.
GTATACCTTAAAGTTGCTATAATGAGTGCCCTTTTACTTTCCTTCCCTATATTTGCATGGAAATTTTATATGTTTTTAGCACCTGGCTTATACAAAAGCGAAAGGGCAGTGTTGTTACCATATTTAATTGCAACACCGGTCTTATTTATAATGGGAGCCGCTGTAGTTTATTACTATATATTTCCTTTAGCTTGGAGGTTTTTTATTACTTTTGAACATAGTGGCAAACCTTTCGGTATACCAATAGAGTTTATGCCATCAGTTAGTGAATATTTAGACCTTGTTCTCCAATTTATGTTCGCATTTGGCACTGCATTTCAAATCCCAGTCATACTCACATTAATGGTTAGGGTTGGATTACTTACCACGCAAAGTTTATCAAATAAGCGCAGAATTGCAATAGTGGTAATTTTTATTATTGCTGCAGTTCTAACTCCACCTGATGTATTAAGCCAAGTAGGGCTCGCAGTACCAATGTTGATTCTGTACGAGCTATCTATTATAGTGTGTAGGTATATTGAAAAGAAGACAAAGAGTAATACTTAATGGAAAATAAAAAATAGAGCTTAAATACTTCTTTTTATAGCGTATGTGAGCACTCAAGTAGAGCATAAGCATATTATCTATTATCTATATTTCAATAACAGAATAACATTTTTTTAGTCTCATAACCCTAGAAGGTGAATTTCCTTTTTAGACTGCCTTTTATGCCTCTGGTGATAGCCTCGTTAGTTTTTGTCATAGCACGATCAAACACTTCCAACAATCTCTTAAATAGGCTTGGAGTTAACGAAAAGATAGGGTTAACAGATACATTACTATTTTTATCATCACCACTTGCTTTATAGTCTATTGAAATAATTCCTCTACTTTTTCCACCAGTAAGAAGTTTTCCAATTATAGGAATTTTTAATAGAGATTTATTAATTGAGTACGCTGGTATTACTTGTCCTTCAACCTGAAACTTATGATCTTTAATATCGAACTTACCACTGGTGCTAATGCCTAATTCTGCTCCTTCAAGCCAGGACTCTTCAATCTCAATAGTACCATCTTTGTATGAAAAAGGTACGTTACACTTATCAAAATATACACCTTCATTCTTTATGACGTTCACAATACCAGGTAATGAAGACATCGACAACAAAGTAGTAAGTAGTGGAGCATCTTTGACGTAGAAATTACTAATGGATAACATACCATAATGGTCTCCACTCTTTCTCTGAGGAGATAGATAAAAAGATAATTTGCCATTTTTAATTGATTTACTAATGCCTAAAGAACGCAAAAGTATGCCTGAATTATCCGTATATATTTCAAGACCTATTCCACTATACTCTGCTAGTATATCACCATTATCTTTCAAAAACTGTCCTGTAAATCGACTTCCACTGCAATCACCTTTAGTACAAGTTAAATTCAGCTTAACATTTTTAATAATGATATCTTCTTTCATAACTACGTTATCAATATCCATACCAACTTCTATGTCACTGCTTAATCCATTACTATCTTTGCCAAGCAAATCCAAGATATCACCCAAGTTCATTTTCTCACCATAGATAGTTATGATATTTTTCCCTTTACCTAATTCAATCTCTACACTCAAGTTATTATCTGGTAGTTTGAAGTTGCTAGAGTTTAGATATAAATTCCCATTTTCTAATTTTCCGCTAAATTTTATATCCAAGCCACTTCCTATGACATCTAATTTATCTATTAGTAACTCACCTGCTCCTTTTAACCTTGTAGAAAATAAAATCTTATTGTGATCCTCAAAATGATTTTTTCGCCCTAAGTAGCTTGAATGCGATTCAAGCTCTGATAAATCCACGTTACCATTAATATACCCAGTCTTATCTTGATTTATCACTGACTCTATGTTTGTATTGACATAGCCACCACCAAAATTAAGTATTTTAGCAGGTAAATCTCCGGTCAAATTCCAAGTAAAACTTCTATTTTTGTTGCTACTTTTTAGATCAAATACTAGCTGTGTATTATTTACCATACCATTTCCACGTAAATTAATGAAATCTTTACCAAAATCAAGCTTAACATCATACTTACCAAGACTTACATCACAGATAACTAAATTGTCAATTTTAGAATAGAAGTTAGCTGAAAAGTCTGCTTTTTTGTCATCAGCGTTCAGATTAAAAACACGGAAATTGAATACAGATTTTACCTTTCCATCTATCTTATCCTTTGTAACTTCAATAATATCATCTAGCTTGAATTTAACATGCTCATACAACCCATAGGCATCACTCACAGCTTTGCCATTAATAACAAGAACTGAATCTTCTTTATTGAGAGAATCCATTTCAACGTAACCATCATCAATAGTAAAATTCTGAAATTTAGCACTATTTACAGTAATTTTAAGATTGTTATTTCTGAGAGCTAAGTCACCGTTTAATTCCTTTACTTGTTTAGAGCCTTCATCAAATTTTATACTACCGTTCTCTATATCAGCAACAACCACAACATCTGATAGATTATTATTAATTAAGTTATTGACTTTGCCGTTAAAACTTATAACTGTATTCACAATATACCCATCAATATTACGACAATACCATTTTTTAAATTTACTATTTACTATACCATCTGGTACATAGGTACATAAATCCCTTGCAGCAAATTTACTAATATTAACCCTAAGCAGAGCATTACTTGTACTAAAGTTCATCTTACCCATTAAAGATATATATATATCATATAAATTAAAATGGAAATTCTTCACATTAATGATTCCATTAGCATATATTAAATTTATATTTACGTTAGCTATGGATAAGTCTTCATTTAAATGATTTCCTATATCCAATATATATACATTTCCGTCTACAACTTCATCCTTTCCGTTGATCTTCATTGAAAAGCTTCCTTTGAAGCCTATGTTTTTACCCAAACTGTAATTTTTAACTAACGTAAGAAACTTATTTAATAATTCCAATTTCAAGTTATAGAATGTCCCACTCACATTTAATAAACCATTGCGATTTTTTATCACAATAGATAAATCATCCAAAACCCCTCTTTTATCTTTTGTGTGGACATAAATATCCAAAACATCAAAATCCTCTCCCTTCCCTACATATATTTTATTAATAAAAAATTCATTTTTTATATCTTTACTGATAGCAATATTAGTAATTTCAATCTTTGAATCTGCACTTAAGTTAAAAAATAACTCCCTCATCACTTTCAAAGAATTTTGAAAATTAAAATCAACCTCTTTGAAGCCAGCTTTTTTCTTATTATTAGTAGTCCAGTCTGTTGTCATCCAAGCGACTGGTACTGAGATCCATTCTTTTTTTTCTTGGATTCTAGAGTTACGCGCTGGAATGACAGCGATAGGCCAAATATCTACATATACTTTATCAGCCAAAACCTGAGAAAATTGTATATTAGTCTTAAGTAAGGAGCTTAACTTAAAATATATAGAAAAGTTGGAAATTTTTATAGCAAAATTAGGATTTGCTACTTTAAAATCTGTAATAACTAGGCATGGATCTTTGCCGCCTTTCTGCCATACAACTGAAATATTCCCCATATTGATATTTGCATTAGCAAACGTTCTTAATATCTTCTTTTTTATATAGAAATTAATATAATTAGCATTGATTTCTAAAGGATCTCTACCTTTAAACAAAATAAAAAAGCAAAATATAAATAACAAAACTATAGAAAATAATATAGTGATTTTCTTAAGCATCGATTATTGCTTTTCTTGCTAAATTATCGGCCTCCTCGTTGTGCTTGTTACAACTATGCGCTTTAACCCATTTCCAATTAATCTCGTGTTGTGAGGCAGCATTATCTAACTCTTTCCATAATTCTACGTTCTTTACTGACTTTTTATTACTTGTCTTCCAACCGTTTGTTTTCCACTTATTTATCCATTCTGTTATACCACGTTTAACATAAAGGCTATCTGTATACAAATTAATATTACAAGGAAATTTCAATGCCCTCAGTCCATTGATCACCGCTGTTAATTCCATTTTATTATTTGTAGTATTTTTCTCTCTACCATAAATATTCTTTCTATGTCCTTTAAATAATACTATTACTGCCCATCCTCCTGTTCCTGGATTACCAGAACATGCTCCATCTGTATATATTGTTACTTCTTTCTTATTCATTTTTAACTATATAAACTAATAAAGTATATAGCTGCTTCTATGAAAGCACAATTTTAATGAAACTTACAGGACAAGGTAATTTAAGCTGTACCTTTAAATTTTATTATAGAAACAAAAAAAAGCACAACAATGAGCACTACCAGGAGAGAAAGTAAAAAGTAGTTTTTGTGTTTCTGCTGTTCCTTCATAGCTAAAACCAATCAACGGAACAAAAAATAATACTAGCAAACAGAGAAAATAGGTAAGAAATCGAATAAGAAAACATTTTTCTCTGTGAGCTATGACTTTTAAATCTAATAATAGATATAGCATACCAAATAAAAACACAACCCTCAAGAATTGCTATAGTTAGGTAAAGCAAAACCTTTTTCAAAAATAATGATGGAAGTAAGCTGGTTAATACTAACAATATACTATAGATCAATATACGTTTTCTTGTTTTCTCTGAGCCGTAAACAATATTAAACATTGGGATTGACACTTTCACATATTCCTCAGATTTATTCAGAGATAGAGCCCAAAAATGTGGTGGAGTCCACATGAAAATTATCAAAAATAATATAAAACTTTCCCAACTTACAGAGTTAGTTACGGCTGCCCAACCAATCATTGGGGGGAAAGCACCTGATACACCACCGACAACGATATTTTGTGGAGTGCGTCTTTTAAGCCAAATCGTATATATAAAAACGTAAAACAATATGCCAATTGCAAGTAAAGCAGCAGAAATATAATTCACTGCTATTGCCATAATAAATACTGACAATACTCCAAGAATTATACCAAATTCAAGAGCACTTTCCGCAGAGACTCTACCTGAAGGTATAGGACGATCTTGTGTCCTTTTCATAAGCAGATCTATGTCCCTATCATACCACATATTTATGGCACCTGCAGATCCTGAGCCAAGGGCAATACATATAATAGATATTAGCGCAAGAAAAGGATGTATATTACCTGGTGCAGCAACCATTCCAGCAACTGCAGTAAATACTACAAGGTATATTATCCTTGGCTTCAGCAAGCGCCAAAAATCCAGTATTGTTGATTCAACATTTAACAAAGTACTTGTATGCATCCTATTTTATTACTGGTGGTTTTTCAAAAGTGTGAAAAGGTGGCGGTGAAGATACTGTCCACTCTAAGGTGTCACCTCCCCAAGGGTTATCTCCAACTTTTTTACCCCATTTGAATAGATGTATAACTATAAACACAAAAAGTATAACTGAAATAAAGGACATATATGAACCAACTGAGGATACATAATTCCAAAAAATAAATGCATCAGGATAATCAGGTATACGCCTTGGCATACCAGCTAACCCTAAGAAATGCTGAGGCAAAAATGTGATATTAGTACTAATAAAAGTAAACCAAAAGTGTATTTTTCCTAGGCATTCATTATACTGCTTACCAGACATTTTACCTATCCAATAATAAAAGCCAGCAAAGGCTCCAAACAATACAGCTATCGACATAACATAATGGAAGTGAGCAACAATATAATATGTGTCGTGTAATAATCTATCCACTCCACCTTGAGATGAAATTATCCCAGTTACACCACCGATAATAAACATGAAAATAAAACCTAGTGCAAACAGCATAGGAGTTTTAAACTCAACTGCTCCACCCCACATAGTTGCAATCCAACTAAAGACTTTGACACCAGTGATAACACCAATGAAAATTGTGCCAGTACTAAAAAATATAATAGCATCTTCACTAAGTCCAACAGTGAACATATGGTGAGCCCAGACTATAAAGCCAAACGTTGCTATACCTATCATAGCATAAACCATCCCCATATAACCAAACACTGGTCTACGAGAAAAAGTTGACACAACTTGGCTTATGATGCCAAATGCAGGAAAAATAATGATATAAACTTCTGGATGACCAAAAAACCAAAATAGATGTTGAAATAATACAGGATCACCACCACCAGCAGGATCAAAAAAGGAAGTGCCAATATTACGATCAGCAAGTAGCATAGTTATAGCACCAGCAAGTACAGGTAAAGCAATAATTAACATAAACGACGTCAATAAAATAGACCAAACAAATAGTGGCATCTTGGTTAATGACATGCCTTTTGCACGCATATTGAATATAGTAACTATAAAGTTGATTGCTCCAACAATTGAGGAGATACCAGCGACATGAAGTGCAAATATAGCAAGGTCAACCCCTGCACCTGGGTGGAACATGATTTGCGACAAAGGTGGGTATAAAGTCCATCCTGTTCCAGGGCCTTCACCAGCAAACACCGAAAGAATAAGTAGAATAAAAGACGACACTAATAACCAAAAGCTTAAATTATTCATACGAGGAAATGCCATATCTGGTGAACCAATCATAAGAGGTACAAACCAATTACCAAATCCTCCCATCAGAGCTGGCATTATCATAAAAAATACCATTATTACTGCATGTCCTGTAACTATTACGTTATATAATTGGTAGTTACTATTTAATATATTAATATGCATTAGCTGAGTACGAATAGCTATTGACAACAATCCACCAATGATTCCAGCTAATATAGAAAAAACAATGTATAATGTACCTATATCTTTGTGATTAGTAGAAAGTAACCAACGTCTTACACCCTTTGATATATCACTCATACCTATACTCCAAACCTAACTTACTAATTTTTTACTTTCAATCCACTCATTAAAATCTTCCTTACTCACTGCCTTAACAACAATTGGCATAAAACCATGACCTTGACCGCACAACTCATAACATTGACCATAGTAAACACCAGGTTTTTTGATATTGAACCACGCCTCATTTAGTCTACCTGGTATTGCATCAATTTTTACACCGAAAGCTGGTACTCCCCAGCTATGTATTACATCTCCTGCAGTAACCTGTAAACGAATATTAGTACTAATAGGTAAAACAACATTATTATCAACAGAAAATAACCTCAAATCTTCTTCGGTAAAATCATCTGTTCCCTTAATGTAGCTATCAAATGATATACCTTGATGTTCTGGATACTGATAGTTCCAATACCACTGGTGGCCAATAACTTTTAGTGTCATATCAGACTTTGGTACCTTTTCTTGCAGTTTAACTAATTGGGCATTTTTAAAAGCCAATACACCAACAATAATCGTTGGTATAACAAACCAGATAATTTCTAAAATGATGTTATGATTCGTTCGACTTATATTTGTTATTTTGCTTTTGCGAAAGCGAAATATTACATAAACAAGCAGCGCCCATACAAAAAGCATTATTCCCACCATTATACTCATTACAAACGAATGCGACTTAACTACAATCTCCATTATCTCAGTCGCAGGTGCAGGAAACCCAAATTGCCAAGAAGTAGGAACAGAAGCAATTGATATATTCGAGTAAAATATTACCAATAATGCAAATAACTTTGCCATACTTGTTTACCATAAAACTAGCTATAATAATAGTGCATACAAACCTACTATGCAAACATAGATTTATTTTAAGTAAAATATCATAATGATATTTAAAGTTGAGTATTTACTTTTTAAAGTAATAGATTAATAATTTTAGGAATGAAAAAAGCAGAAATCCTTGAAAAATTAAATTATGAATTTTCAAACATAATTTAAAAGAAAACAGGAAAAAATGAATATTCAACCCTCGTATAAGTAAAAGTTAATCTGTTAAAACAGCAGAAAAGCTAAAGGCTACGATGAGAGTAGAAAAGTAAAAAGCAAGAAAAAAGCATAGTAGACTTTAGATACACAGAGATACACTACCTAAGTTGCTATCAATAATAAAGTAAAGATTTAAAAAACAGCTAAGAAGGCAAATTGCAGAAAAGCCTTCTGCTTGGATCAACAGAAACAGGAAGCTCCTATCAATAGAAATAAGATTTTGTCACAACATCCACTGAAAATTTTACATATCTTGCTGTAACTAAGGTTATGGTAAAAGAAATTTTACTTAATTTTACTAGTCTGTGAACACCTCTAGTACCATAAAATCTTTTAGATAAGGGAGCATATCCATCCACCACCGATAACTTGTTCATTTTTATATACTACACAAGCTTGACCTGGACTAATACCAAAGTAATCATTGTTTAAAATGACACAAGCTTTATTCTGTTCTTCAATTGGATATATCGCTGCTAAACTTCCCGCATGTGACGATCTAAGTTTCACAGTTACTTTCATACCCTTCCTTGGCTGTTCTAACCAATTTAACTCCTTAATCAATACTTTTCTTTGTATTAGTGCGTCAACCGGGCCCACTACAACTTCATTACCTTCCGTATTAATTTTTATCACATAAAGAGGTTCATTGTATGAAACACCCAAGCCTTTTCTTTGACCAACTGTGAAATTCACTATACCATTATGTTCCCCTAGTACTTTCCCATTTACATCCATAATCCTGCCTTTTTGCATAGACTGTGGAGCTAACTTAGCTATAGTTTTGCTATAGCTTTTGGAAACGAAGCATATATCTTGACTATCTGGCTTTTCAGAAATTCGTAAACCAAAATACTTCGCTAATTTTCTTACATCACATTTATAGAATCCACCAAGAGGAAATCTCAAAAGCTTCAGTTGCTCTTCTGTCGTAGCAAATAGAAAATAACTTTGGTCTTTACTTTTATCAATGCTTTTATATAACATTATTTTGCCATCTTTTTCTATTCTTCTCACATAATGTCCTGTAACTAACACATCCGCACCAAGATTTTTTGCAACCCGTAATAGATCACGAAATTTCACTGTTTGATTACACTTTACACATGGTATAGGAGTTTCTCCATGCATATAGGTATTTACAAAATCTTCTATTACTTCTTCCCTAAATGTTTCTTCGTAGTTTAAAATATAATGAGGAAAGCCAGTGCTTTCAGCTACACTTTTTGCATCATAAATATCTTGTCCAGCACAGCACGCACCTTTTCTTACATTACCATCACCACCATATAGACGAAGAGTTATGCCTATCACTTGGTATCCAAGATGATGTAGCAACACTGCAACAACAGAGCTATCAACTCCACCAGACATTGCAATCACAGCTTTAATTTGCTGTGGAACTTTACCTCTTAACAAAGGCTCAATCTTAAATTCCTTTAGCACAGCTACCTAAATTCACTAAATATAGCTAACATAGATCAAATTTTCCTATATCACCTAGTTCCCAGCATGGACTTTACTAACAAGCAATAAGCAAAACTACAAGTTTTATGCTTATTGAATTGTAAGTAAATCTAGACATTTTAGCTATAGATATAATATAGAACAACATGAAAATTGAAAAAATTAGTGCAATTTATATATGGCTTTACAACGAGAAATATTTCTTGAGAACCTTAAAATTAAAAAATGCCGACAACCAATATCAAATATCAATCTTGTTTAAACAAAACATGACTGAAATAATCCATGTTTTCGAGTACTTTACCGCTACCTAGGGCAACACAGCAAAGCGGATCATCTGCAACACGTACTGGCAGTTTCGTTATTTGACTAATAACTTTACCTAAATTGCGTAATAACCCGCCACCACCAGATAAAACTATCCCCTTATCAACTATATCAGAAGAAAGCTCAGGAGGAGTACTCTCTAATGCTGTTCTAATGGCAGAGATTATTTGATGTACAGATTCTGTTAAACTTTCTGCAACCTGATATTCTGATAAAAGCACCTCTTTTGGCATACCGCTCACTAAATCTCTGCCTTTTACCATCATTCCCTCTTTATTATTTTCACTCGGTAAACTAGCTGAACCTACGCTTTTCTTAATTTTTTCAGCTGTTGTTTCACCAATCAACAACTTATGATTTTCACGAATGTATGACTTTATTGCTTCATCCATAATATCACCACCCACTCTGGCAGAACGCGAATAAACAATCCCACCTAAAGAAATAATTGCAACTTCAGTTGTACCACCCCCTATGTCAACAACCATAGAACCTTCAGGCTCAGTAACTGGAAGACCAGCTCCAATTGCTGCAGCCATTGGCTCTTCAATTAAAAACACTTCATTTGCACCTGCACTCTCTGCTGTATCCTGTATAGCACGCCTTTCAACTGGAGTTGATCCAGATGGAACACATATTATAATGTCAGGCTTATTAACAGTAAGTTTTGTATTTGCACTACGTATGAAATACTTTAGCATTTCTTCTGCACTTCTAAAGTCAGCAATGACGCCATCTTTTAATGGCCTGATTGCCTCTATTTCCCCCGGAGTTTTTCCTAACATCATCTTAGCCTTCTTACCAAAGGCATAAGGAACATAACTTCCCTTTTCCTTTATTCTTGCCACAACTGAAGGCTCATCAATTACTATCCCTTGATTTTTTTGATAAACTACAGTATTTGCAGTACCAAGATCTATAGCAATATCGCTAGCAAATAACCCTTTGAAAGTGAAAAGATTACAAAACTCTCTGGTCAATTTCTGAAAAAGTTTCATATAAAATTCAAAAAACCATTATTATTGAGGTAAATTATACTTTTCAGACAAGTAGCTAGTACAACATTCAACATCTAACCACTTACCTGTTATTTTTTTTAGTAGATCTGAAGAACTATACTTTCTACTGTACATATTTTTAGATAACCACTTAATGAGTAAACTAAAATCCCCCTTTATTATAGCACCTAGAATTTCATAATGATTTTTTTTAATAAAAGAAAAAATCTGTGCAGCAGCAATTAAAGCCATAACTTTAATAGGGAAATATCCCATAATTCCACTTGCCCAACATTCATCTTGAAAATAAGTATCTAGTTCATTTTCAGCTTCTACCGGAATTTTATAGTGCTTCATGCCTTCTAACCATGCATCATGCAGATCTTCTACCTCTAACGTACCATTTATCATATTCTGTTCTAATTTAGTTCTTAGCATAATGTGAGCTAACAGACTAAATTCATCTGCATTTTTTAAAGAGGAAGAAAGATTTATTTTATTGAAAATCAAATATAAATTCTCAATGCTACTGGCTTTTGCATTAATTTTACCTCTTATAGCAAATTTTTCTTTTATGTATGGTTGAATAAACTCAATAAATTCTCTAGATGTTCCAATCATTCTCTCCATAAATAACCCTTGAGTTTCATATATAACATGCTTGGCAATAAAGTTATTTACAGAATTTTGTGCTAAACACTTTTGATAAATTTCATAACCGCTATATCGTAAAAGTAAAAACAAACCGCAACAAAAATCAGATTCGTTATAATCTATAGGACCATAATAAGAGGTATGGCATAATGTACCACCCATTTGCTGTAAACATAATGAACCAAGTTCAATTTGCTTCCGAGCAGCAACTTTATGTATATTAATAATTTTATCTCTCTTCTGCTTTTCAATTATTTTGTCTACATTTTTGCTAAAAAACTTGCCTACTTTAGGAAATATTTCCCTTATATTCCTCTCTGTAATATCAAAATCATAGTCAGCAAGTAATGAATCATATTTCAAACACTTTAACTGCTGCGACTTTATAGAAGCTACTTCACGAATGAGTCTAATTAAATCAGCAAAGCATTTTTTTAATTTTCCTAAGTTACCAGTTTCATATCTAGATAGCCTCCATAAACTCTGGCACTCAACTTTAGCCTTGGATAAGGACCTCACTAAATCAATGGAGATAGCACCGCTATTTTTATGCATTCTTTCTACTAACTTCAGTTGCCAATTGTTAGCACTCTTTTCACTATCAAAAGCACCTGCTTTTATTAATAACTCTTTTATTATGCCGTGAGAAATAATTTCATGTCTAATTTCTTCTAGGAGACCCATTTGTTCAATTTTATCTTCTACATTCAATTGACTTTGACTTAGCACTTTTAGTGTATTCTCGATATTCCCTACCCTATACAATACTTCCTCTAAGAACTTACAATATTTCATATTTGTTCATCTTTTAGAAAAAATCTGTTTAACATCGTAATAGATTAACAATAAAGTTAAAAGCATATTTACTCAAAGTACAACAAAAAATCGCGTATACCATGCCTTTACTAGATTCTTCTATCAAATCCAGCATCTTCTTATTAGAGAATTACTGCAAGATTATAGAAAAATATTTAGTGTTTTATTTTTCTTGACTATATTACAATATAGAGAGATCATCAATTAGTAAAATTTAAAGCCACGCATTATTTAAAAATTTATGGAGGTTTAGCAATGTGGAATAGATTGGTTATAATATGTTCTTTTTGTTTGCTACTTACTGGCGCAAGCTCTTGCGATAGGAAAGAAGTAACTGCAATAAACAGAATGAATTTTGTTACTAAACAGATGAGTGAAAAAAGAGTTTTCTTTGATTACGATAAATCTAATATTATCGAAGCAGGCGCAGATGCCCTGCTTGATATAATAGAAGTATTACAAAATAATCCTGATATGAAGGTTACTGCAATTGGTCATACTGATAATCGTGGTTCCTATGAATACAACATTGCATTAGGTGAAAGAAGAGCAAACGCAGCTAAAAAGTTCATGGTTAGCTGTGCACCTCACTTAGAAGGTAGAATAAAAACCGTCTCTAGAGGTGAAGCTGAGCCTTTAGTGTATGTACAAGATAACTCTAAGAATTCTAAGTATGAAAAACAGCACGCTAAGAATCGTAGGGTAGAATTTTTATTTTCTGAAGCAAAGAAATAGTTTTCTTGCCTTAAAAGCTAGATCCCAGTATTGAGGACTGGGATTACAATAGAGCAAGAGAAACTCAGTAGTCCTAAAAAAAAAGGAAGAATTACACAAAGGAACATATTAGCATGGTTGTTAGAATCCAGTAAGTCTTATTTACTGCACAATTGACTTAACAAAATAAATCATGCAAGAAATACAAATGAAATTAGTGGAATTAGAGTCATTATTTCAAAATGTAATTAAAAGTTTTATTATCGATGATAACAAAATTGCAGTTGCAGTATCAGGTGGTGTTGACAGTGTAAGTTTGTTACATTTAATGGTTAGTTGGACAAAAAAAAGACAGTATTCACTCCCTGTAGCATTAACAGTAAACCATGGGTTACGTTCAGGGTCTAAGGAAGAAGCAGAGTTTGTTCTAAATTACACAAAAAAACTTGGAGTAAAGGAGTCATTTATATTGAAATGGGAAAATCAAAGCATCAAAGGTAACATCCAGTTACAAGCACGAAAAGCACGATACAAGCTGTTAACAGAATGGTGTAAAAATCACGGTATTAAATACCTTCTTATTGCTCACCACAAAGATGATCAAGCAGAAACATTCTTACTCAGACTTGAACGCGGTAGCGGTATAGATGGGTTATCATCCATGGATTGGAAATCTTCTTTTAATGGCATTCACATATTGAGACCACTTTTAAATTTTAGCCGTAGCGAAGTAGAGAGATACGCAAACCTCCATCAGTTAAGATGGATTGAAGATAAAAGCAATCAGAGTTTGACATACAGGCGTACATTATATCGTAACTTGCTTAAAGCAAGTGATAACCAGAAGATTTTAACAGAGCGAATATGTCTCACTACTTTTCATATAAAAAGAGCTGTAAAAGCGCTGATTTATTACACTCGCCTTGCGTTTAATGACTGTGTTAATATTCACAATCTCGGGTATATTGAAATCAGACTAAGTGAATTTTATAAATTGCCAGAGGAAATAGCTCTAAGACTTCTTCTTTACTCCATAATGGCACTCAGTAACAAATATTATAAACCAAGATACAACAGTCTTATAGCAATATTTAATAAAATATTGCAAAAAGACACTGATGTTCATTGTATGCTTTCCGAATGTAAAATAAAGAAATATAGAGAAAACATATTGATAATCAGAGAATCATCAAGGATACAAGAAGTATCTGTAAATCTGCCATTAAATGGCTCCATTAAATGGGATAATAGATTTAGCTGCACGATACTTAAAAATCAAGAGTGTTCAGTAACTATTACCCCACTAAAGAAAACACAAAAGATTCCTAAATTTTTAAAGAATTATAATTGCTGCTTTGAAGTTTTTTATTCCTTACCCGTGATACAAAAAGATGGAAAGGTAATTGCTTATCCCTATATAAATTATGATGAAGAAAATGTTAATAACGGTAAGATTCAATTCATTGTTAATAGTATAATAAAACAAAATCTGGTAAGCTTAATTGATGTCTAGTTAAAAATAATAATGAAAAAGTTTCTAGAAGGCTTATTGATCTGGTTAGTAATAGTTGTACTTGTCTCGGTTGCCTATATCCAATTCAGTGGAAATATAAGTAAAAATAAAATAACTATACCTTTTTCAGAATTTTTAATCAGACTAGAAGACAATGACATAGAAAATGTTATCATAAAAAACCAGAGCATTGAAGGTAAGTTCAAAGATGGATTAAGCTTTAATTCAAGTAGTATTATATACAGTGATCTAATAAAAAGCTTGCATGATAGAAAAGTGAAATTCTCCTTTTCAACTGGAGATTCTGCAATGAGTATCATTGGTGGATTACTCATTCAATGGATTCCAACATTTATCTTTATCGGGTTACTACTCTTCCTCTTAAAACAAACACAAGCAGGAGGTAACAGAACCATAAGCTTTGGCAAATCAAAAGCTAGGCTTATGACTAGCGGAAAAAAAGTGACATTTGACGATGTTGCTGGAATTGATGAAGCAAAAGAAGAGCTAGTAGAAATTGTTGATTTCCTTAAACAAAGGCAAAAATTTCAGGTATTAGGTGGGAAAATACCAAAAGGTTGCCTTTTAATTGGTTCCCCTGGAACCGGTAAAACTTTACTCGCTCGTGCAATTGCAGGTGAAGCTAATGTACCATTCTTTAGTATTTCCGGATCTGACTTTGTTGAAATGTTCGTTGGCGTCGGCGCAAGCCGTGTCCGTGACATGTTTGATCAAGGAAAAAAAAATGCTCCTTGTATAATCTTTATAGATGAAATAGATGCAGTAGGCAGACATCGTGGTATTGGCCTTGGCGGTGGCAATGATGAAAGAGAACAAACATTAAATCAGCTGTTAGTTGAAATGGATGGTTTTGAATCCAACGAAGGTGTGATAATAGTTGCTGCAACTAATCGTCCTGACGTTTTAGACCCAGCATTACTTAGACCTGGTCGTTTTGACCGGCAGATTACTATTTCTTTACCTGATATAAATGGGCGTGAAAAAATATTAAATACTCATATAAAAAAGATATCAACAGCACCAGATGTAAATGTAAAAACAGTTGCAAGGGGAACACCTGGCTTTTCAGGAGCTGATTTGGCAAATTTAGTAAACGAATCTGCGCTTATTGCTGCAAGAAGAAATAAGAAAATTGTTACCATGGATGATTTTGAATATGCACGTGATAAAGTAATGATGGGCGTGGAGAGGCGATCCTTAGTTATGACAGAAGAGGAGAGAAAGCTTACTGCGTACCACGAAGCTGGTCATGTAATAATTGCCGTTAACATGGCTGCATCTGATCCGATACACAAAGCAACTATTATTCCAAGAGGTAGAGCCTTAGGTTTGGTTATGAGACTACCAGAAACAGATAGAGTATCTCATACAAGAGAAAAGATGATAGCAGATATTACCGTTGCTATGGGTGGAAGAGTGGCAGAAGAGCTGGTCTTTGGCTATGACAAAGTCACAAGCGGTGCATCTTCAGATATAAAACAAGCATCTGATTTGTCACGTGCTATGGTAACAAAATGGGGAATGAGTGATAAAATAGGACCCATATATCACAACCGTGAACAAAATAATGTATATGGTTCCGATATAATTTCCGAAGATACCCTGAAGCTTATAGATGAAGAAGTAAAAAGAATTGTATCTTTATGTTATGAAAAGGCAAAAGATATCTTAACCAAATACCATAAAGACCTGGAACTTATTGCTGAAAACATGCTAGAGTTTGAGACTTTAACTGGAGATGAAATCAAAGATATACTAAATGGAAAAAAGATCGTTAAAAACGAAAACGGAAGCAAGGAAAAAGTAAGAAAATCTTCTCTATAAGAAAAGCAATAGTACTAATAAACTTAGTTCTACCTAGTACAGATAAAATATTGAAATTCTCAAATTTTAGTTGAATAATAGTAAAGTTTTTTTAATAAATTTAGATATTTATTGATCATTCCTGCCATTTTTCACAATTACATGAACATTTCAATTTAAAAACAGGCAAATAAACTAAAAACTACTTTACTTGATAAACTTTGCCAACTCCCCTCCCATAATAGAGTTGTTTAGCTATTTTTAATTCTCGTGTAGACCAAACGACAAAAGTAATATTATATAGTTAGGCATCTTATGTTCAATTTTTGCACTATGCGTACCTCATGTGTCTTCAAAAAATTTTTAAGTTTTTACACCTACACAAATTAAAAATGAGCTTATAAGTCATTCAAAGACAGTAGAAAACACTCCGTTCTGCAGGATCAGAAAGTAAATAACTATCTATATACTATGTTAGGCTTTTTTGCCTTTTCCAATACAAGTTAGATAATAGCCACTTATCCATAAATAACCTGTAAATCGCAATACATGTACACATGTATCAATTATTCAGATAACATTTACTCTGTCCATAATAAATTATACATATAATCAACCAAACCAAGAAAAGTACAAACCAAGTTACTGCATATTCTAAATGTTTTATTGGCTGTATTGTTAATTTATCGCCAAAACCTTTTTGCCATAGCATACACTTCTCTAGTTTAATGCCAAGTTCATTGGAGATTTCTTCCGTATTTAAGGTAAACCAAATGTTCAAAGCAGTATCATTTTTGATTAACCAACTTTTGCTTTTACTGCTATCACAATATAAAACCCCACTTACAGTTACTTTTTCGATTTTTGTTTTTTCCTTTTTTCTTTCATTGATCATCCCTTTATTCACTAACATATAATGTCCAGTAGTAAGCAACATAGGAGATAGCACGTGATAGCTGCGTTGCCCTGCAAAAACATATAGATCTATATCACTTAAAACTCCATCAATCTCAATATGTCTATAGTTAAATTTTGTAAGATTTTCACTGAACAATAGATGAACAACTGGAAGATTCATATTTTTGATAATGTTACTTTTCCAGTACAACCTAAATAATTGCCATAACCCTAATGAAAAAAGAAGTAAACATGGTATAGTTAAAGTAAATACTATTTTTTTAAACATTTTAAACTTATATCTTTAGGTAGTTCTCAACTATAAGCTCAATAAGGTTAGTCTGCTCTTCAATTCAATGCAAGTATTCTTCCCCATTTTTTCAATAGTTCTTCTAGTAAGATTAAGCCAATAAAATCCTTCTTTAATTTACTTTACTGATATTATTTCTATAATAATAGAAAGAGGTCATACCAATTCATTTAATAGTTCCTTTCACAACAATTGTACCAAATAGCATATCATGACATGTCTGCTTCTTCTTAGAGAAGCAAGCTATAAAATACCAGCAAAAAGTAAGCAGTATTATAATTACTTCCAGTAAGTTTAAGGCTTTTACTAACGCTTCCTGAGCTTGAAAAAGATCGATGAGAATAATTATTATGTTGTTCAATAGAGGAAGAAAAAACTGAGAGACACTTTTATCAAATGCTAAACTCAAATCTATTTTAGAACCATCTAAACTAATGGTATGTATGTTCATTAACTGCTGACCAGGAGTTGCTTGAGTTGCTGAAGATATAAAATATGTGAAATAACTGCAGTTCATACATATATACAGTAAATATAGAATTAACGGAAAATCCTTTAGTAAAAGGACAATCAACAAGGTTGGAATTAGTAAAATTACTACATCTAATAAATACGCGCAAAAGCGCCTTTGTATACTGGCAATCTCTATAACAGAGTTCATCATCTATCTTTTAAATACTTTATTATGAAGTCTGTAAGTTTATCAAAATGTTGAAAACACAACAAATCTTCGTAGCCACTTATTGATTGGCCATATATAATTGGTGAACAATTAGCGTTTTGTGCACACAAAATATCTGTGATGCTATCACCAACAAAAAATACATTTTCTCTACTTATGGGCAAAATACTCTCTTTCAATGCAAATAGCAATGGGATTGCAGATGGTTTATCCTCTGCAGTATCACATGAACCCACTACTCTTTCAAAGTAAGAGTCTAATTTTAAATAGGCAACTTCTTTACGTAAATTAATATTCTTCTTATTACTAACTATTGCTAGATAAATATTGTGGCTTTTCAACTTCTGAAGCATTTCCCCTACTCCCTGGTTCAGGGTAATATTTTGCAATAGTACATTGTTTAAGTATCTTTGACGTATCTGATTTACTTTTTCCCACTGGTTATCAAACAAATTGATCATATAGTTCCTTATCAATTCATGAAAATTTCTATCAGCGGCTTTATTACTACACTCCATTGAGTCTAAGTTATGCTTAACGTCACTAGAAATATTGTCTTGGGTATCAACTAAGGTATTATCCCAGTCGAATACTACTGCTAATGAGCTGTTTTTCATTTCTACATTGTTACGCACTTTAGGTTAACAAGTAAATAACATTTTGATAAAAAAATATAAATGGGACGCTTTTGATGAGCCTAAGAAATACTATTTATTGCAAGCCATGTTAATCATTTCTACACGATGAACTAATACACTGGGTTTTATACTCTTTATTAAGAAAATAAAGCATGGCTAAAGTTAAAGAATACATCTCAAAAAGATATTAAAACAAAATTCAAGACACACTTTTTAGTATTTTCAGAAGATGCTTTATTAGAAAATAAGGTTAATTACCTTACAAAAGAAACAAGAACTCTATACTGCTATAAATAAGAAAAGTAGATTTAGTAGCAATGATAAGTTATCGTAAGAAATCAGGTAAACAACACAAACCACTAAACTTCTACACAAACAGACACGCAACAACTCGAATATCGAAGGATTGCGAATATGATCCAGAGTTTCAAGAAGTAGCCAGTAATCTTAAAAACTGCTGTAGAAGATGAACAATTTGGGTAAAATGAACAAAAAAAAAGATTTCTGAAACTTCTATGCAAACTGATAAAAAACCTATTAAAGCATGATGTTAGTTTTTCATTAGACAGGTAAGAATCTCAAAAAAGAGAAATTTAATAATAAGTAAGAGATCTTGAGAACAACAAAATGAAAAGAATAAAATTGCATTACAAGAAAATCAAAAAGAAGAAGGGCTTTTTGATGAGATGAAAAAGATGCGGAGAATACTAACAACATGAAAGAAGCAGCTAAAAAAGTACATTAAACAATAAAATGCAACAAACAAACATAGATCAGAGTTTTTTCACAAAAACAAATAGAAAAAGTTTAATTTAGAATTAGAAAAAGCTTTTAATTACCAGGATAAAGCTCTTAATCTTAGTAAGATATGCAATAATCATAAGAACAAAGCAAAATTTGTAGTACAAGATACAACTTCTCCAAATGTTACTCATGCAATTAACTTAAATATTAATGGCGAAAAATACGATGTCCAACTTAATAAGCTTTTTTAATTATACAATAATAAAGTCTCAGCTTGAAAATTAGCGTAGAGAATGAGCATCGATAGAATAAGACAATTCAACTTTAATAAAGTTTTTAGCCAAAACTAAAGCATAAGGAAAGTTTAAAGCAGGTAACAAATTTTAAGAACCAATATAACACTTTATCGACACTCCTTAAAAGGAAGAAAGTAAATAACACAGGTTGTGAAAAATAATTAGCTTTTAACAGTCTTAAAAAATATTTGATTACACAACTATGATATCTAATTTATCTAGTATTATATATATAGTAGCTACATTAATTTTAGTGCGTGTGACCTTGAAAGATCATGGTATAATACTTAGATCATTAAGTAATAGACTAATAATGGAGTTCAAAGTGCATAATGTACAAGAAACTGAAAAT
This sequence comes from Wolbachia endosymbiont of Onchocerca ochengi, assembly GCF_000306885.1. Taxonomy (GTDB): domain Bacteria; phylum Pseudomonadota; class Alphaproteobacteria; order Rickettsiales; family Anaplasmataceae; genus Wolbachia. The sequence continues at coordinate 492,011 of NC_018267.1, read as the reverse complement.
TTAAAATTCGATGCTGAAATAGAAAAAATACTAAATATAGTAATTCATTCCCTCTATACTAATAAAGAAATTTTCCTACGTGAACTGATATCAAATGCATCAGACGCATGTGACAAACTACGCTATGAATCTCAACTAGATCCTAACTTACTAGATTCAAGTGATGAGTTAAAAATTATTATTAGTACTAATAAAGATAAGAATGAGTTATATATAGCCGATAACGGTATTGGAATGAACCGGCAGGATTTAATAGATAACCTTGGCACAATTGCTAGTTCTGGTACACAAAAATTTCTGGAGGCTATCAAAAATAGCAAAGATTCAAGTCAAACTGTAGAGTTAATTGGAAAATTTGGTGTAGGTTTTTATTCAAGTTTCATGGTTGCCTCAGAGGTGATAGTTGAATCTAGAAAAGCAGGAGAAGAGGAATCTTGGATCTGGAAATCTCAGGGATATGGAAAATATTCAATCAGCAAATTGAATGATCAAATCACCCGCGGAACTAAAATTACTCTAATTATACGTCCTGAAGAGAACGAATTTTTGGACAAGTTTCGCATTAAAAACGTTGTTACTACTTACTCAGACCACATAAATTCCCCTGTTGAGTTCATAGATGAAGAAGGAAAAAGTGAAAGATTAAATAGCAAGGCCGCAATTTGGACTAAGCCGAAAAATGATGTTACTCAAGAGGAGCACAACGATCTCTTTCGTAGTGTTGCGCATGTTGGCGGTGAGCCTTGGATGATATTACATAACAAAAATGAAGGAGTAATAGAATACACAAATTTACTTTATGTTCCCTCTATCAAACCTTTTGATTTATTCCACCCAGACAGACGTTGCTCTGTAAAGCTATATGTAAATAAAGTATTTATTACTGAAGATAATGTACAGATTATACCACAGTATTTACGGTTCCTGAAAGGAATCATTGACTCTCCAGATTTACCTCTTAACATTAGCAGAGAAACACTACAGAATAACCGTGTTGTTGAGCAAATTAAAAAATCTCTCACTAAACGAGTGATATCTGAACTCGGTAAGAAGGCAAAAGAAAATTTAGAGGAATATACAAAATTTTGGACTAACTTTGGTGCGGTATTAAAAGAGGGTCTTTGTGAAGCTATGCCAACTGATGAAAGAGAAGCGCTGCTTTCAATTTGCAGATTCCATAGCACTAGTGACGATAAGCTAGTCAGCATTGACAACTATATAAGCAGAATGAAGCCTGAGCAAGAGTATCTTTACTACCTCACAGGAAACAGTTTGGATTCTGTGAAATACAGTCCACAACTCGAAGGGTTTGTCAGTAAAGGATTAGAGGTTCTTCTGTTTGTTGATCCAGTAGATGATTTCTGGACTAGTGTAGTTCATGAATATAAAGATCAAAAATTTAAGTCTGTAACTCGTGCTGACGTCGACCTAGACAAGTTTTCCCCGAGAAAAAAAGATGAAGAAAACAAATCAGATGAAAAAAAGAGCGAAGAGAATACAGATTCTATATTACAATATTTCACCAAAGTTCTTGGTAATTCAGTAAAAAGCGTAAAAATTTCTAAAAAACTAACTGATAGTCCTGTGTGTTTAGCGATTGATGAGGGTGCTATGGATCTTAGAATGGAGCGTTTTTTGCGCGAACAAAAACAATTAAATTATCGCACGCCAAAGGTGCTTGAAATCAACACTAAACATCCCGTAATAAAAAATATAATGAAATCTTATGCTGAAAACGGTGAAAACCAAACATTAGAAGACATGGTTCACTTATTATTCTACCAAGCTTGTATTGTAGAAGGCGAAGAAATGGACAATGCAAACCTATTTGCTAAGAGACTGAACAACTTACTCGACAAGATTCCTATTTAGGCATTATATACTAGCGTCATTTTAATAGAAAAAAATATGACGTAGGATTATTTACCTAGTTAGATCATGTCACAAAAAATCCCAAAAGGGAAAACAGCAACAAAAATAAAAGCAATTTCCAAGACTTAAGTATTGAAAAAATTTAAGATTTTACGAAGAGTAAAAATCAAGAAACAATTGAGGCCGTCATTTCTGGGTTCTAATATTAAAGGAAAATAAAGAGCCTGAAATTTTAGATGATTAAAGCTAAGGAATATCAGTTACTCCCAAACTTTAGAGATTTTTTAATGTAGCAACTTTAAGAGTGATACTTAAAAGATGTTATGATTAGTGACCTAAACTAAGTATGAATTATAGGATTTAGTGTAAACAAGAATTATTACAGCTTCCATCATGTTACTAAAAACCTTTATGACATGATAACTGATGTAAATACTGCTATATCTATTTCTGAATTTTTACCTAAAGGTGAAAAAATGCATGTTAATTTTGTAATGCATTTTATGATTCGTTGCCTATCCTTGATAAAATACTAAACAAGTACACCAAAAAGAAAAAGTTTTAGAAACTAAAGATTTTAGAATTAATTGTACAGGCTATACACAGCATGGAAAATCGCTCTTGCTATACAACTTCTTATGTCTTTTTTTATTTTTGATAGAGAGCTGAATAATATGTTTATGTTGCAATTTCTGTTCCCCAATAGTTTTTAACTACCGTGATGGTAAAATTTACAAAAAGCTTCTTAGAGAAAAAACTATATCCATCAGAGCAACTACTTGTCAGACAAACAATAACGTTCTCATTATGGACTTTAAGTACGTAGGTAGGCTATTAAAAATAAGTAACTTCAACAACAAATTAACTTTAGAATAAACTTCTGTATAGTAAAAGAACATTATCCTAAAATAGGTACTATCCATTATAGTTGCAGTACCTCATTACACAACCACTAGAACTCTAACTACATCTTTTACTATCTTTTCCTAAATGGCACTTCAAACACAGAACAACATTATTTTACAATAAAAAATGAAAGTCATTGATAACCACCGAAAGGTCAATAAATCTCAAAGGTAATAAATAAAAGCTTATGATCGACGCATTTGGCAAAAGGAGTACTATCAGTAACCTATATATTTTCAAGACAAACAGTCAACAAACAATAAAAAAGATAAAATCCAAAAGGACCATCAGCCACCAGCTAAAAAAATACTATGGACAACAGAAAAAATATTATAAATAATGAATAGGCTTCAATACAGAAGCCTATTAGCAATAATTACAAGGGGGCGAAATGTGTAAAAGCAAAAAGAAAAAAAATCATAGTAGCAAACCACCTAATGCTCAAGAGCAACAAGAAATTCTTGAGACTCAAGTTACAGGAGAAATGGATGTTCCTCAAAGCGAAGGAGCTTCTTCAAGTACACAAAAGTCTCAAAGTGAATGTATTGACATCTCATCAGTTGTTAATGATAATAAAAAAAAGCAAGTCCCTAGTCAATTTACTGAACATACACCATCACAAATGAAAAATGAGCTAGAGCTCGAAAGCAAAGGCAGTCAACTAGATTCATCATCACATTCACTAGAGAGTTCTACGAATAGTGATCGGAGTCATAGCAGCAGTTCTTTTAGTGCAGTCGATGTATTAAGTGATAACGGCGGTTCCCCTTTTGAGAGTATAGACAAAGGCGAAAATGTCTCTGTTTCTAAAAGAAGTAGTCCGCAAGATCCACAACCTAAAAAACAGAGCCAACACCAATACCGCCTACACCAAGGTCAGCATCATCAATACTCTCCAGCAACTAACAAAAAATCTGAACAAGTGGATAACACTGTTCTACAAGATACAAAAAACAACAACCTGCATATTATAGTTGCCTCCGTACTAACAACAGCTGGAGTTGCTCTAGGAGTAGCTACTGCAGTTCACTTGGAAATGTCAGTAGTGGGAATAGCAGCTGGAGCTTGCTGTCTAGCCGCCATTGGAATTATTATATACTATTGCATGCCTAAAAGCTTAATCGAGAACAGTAAAATTGAAGTGGTTGACATAAAGAAAAAAACTACCGTTGTACCGTAAATAAATAAATATAGTAGTCTACCATTGAATAATTTATTATAATTTTATTAGCCATTAATAGATAAAAACTTGGTAGACTACGAAGGGATATTTTTAAATAAAATCAAAGATATAAAAGAGGAAGGGCGCTACCGTGAATTCATGCGTTTTGCATCATTGCCTGGAAGGTTTCCTTATGTTATGGATTATGAAAGAAATAGAGAAGTAATTGTCTGGTGTAGTAATAATTATTTAGGAATGTCACAAAATGAAAGTGTAATTGCTGCTACCCAAAATTCATCAGTTGGAGCAGGAGGAACAAGAAACATATCCGGTACAACAAAAGAGGTTGTCGAACTCGAGAAATCTTTAGCTTGCTTGCACAACAAAAAGGCTGCTTTAACTTTCGCTTGCGGCTACCTTGCTAATCAGACAACACTTAGCACTTTATCATCCGTTATTCCTGATGTAGTATTTTTTTCAGATGAGAAAAATCACTCTTCAATGATAGAAGGCATAAAGTCAGGGAAAAGACCGAAATATATATTTAAACATAATAACATTAATCATTTAGAACAGTTGTTAAAATCTGTAGATAGAAAAATACCAAAAATAATAGCATTTGAATCCATATACTCAATGGATGGTGATATAGCACCACTGAGAGAAATATGTGATTTGGCAGAAGAATATAATGCAATTACCTACTCGGATGAGGTACACGCAGTTGGTATGTATGGTTCGCACGGTGGCGGAATCGCAGAAAGAGAAGGTCTGATGGATAGAGTAACCATTATTCAAGGCACATTATCGAAAGCTTTTGGAGTGATGGGCGGATATATAGCATCTTCAAAGAGCTTAGTAGATGTAATAAGAAGTTCTGCTCCAGGATTTATTTTCACCACTGCTATTTCGCCTGTTTTAGCAGCAGCAGCAAAAGCAAGCGTTGATTATCTAAAATCAAGCAATATTGAAAGAGAAAAACAAAAACAAGTTGTTGAAAAAGTAAAGAATTTACTGAAAAATGCAAGAATTAATCTTATCCCAACAAAAACTCATATAATTCCAATAATAATTGGCGATCCAGAGTTATCTAAAAGAGCATCAAGATTGCTATTTGATGAGTATGGAATATATGTTCAACACATAAATTATCCGACAGTTCCAAGAGGAACTGAGCGTTTCCGTATTACTCCTACGCCCTATCATACCGATGAAATGATGGAACATTTAACAGAGTCTCTTGTAAAAGTTTTTGAGAAGTTGTCCATTCCTGTAGCCTACTTATGCTAGTTCAATATTACCTGCAATGATTAACCCATTATCTTCTACTAGCCTTCCGCCACTTTCTTGAAGAAAAAGTCTACCAAGCAAGGTTTTATATTTGTTAACTCCAGAATAAACTATTCCTCTATGTCTTCCTGCAGCAAGGTACGCAAAGCCTAAAACTGTTGAGCCAATGGAACGCACATTGCTGTTATCAAGCAGTAACTTATTTAATAAATTACCACTTACATCTATCAAACCTTCGTTACGACTTTTCACTCGCATCCTTATATGACGAAATCTAGAGTCTTCAAGAAAAGCACCCTTTCTCTCTTCCGCCCAAAAAGTTTCTCTAAGAGCAGGAACATCAACTACAGCTGCCACAACTTTGTTCTTATGAATTAGACAAACTGATACTGTAAAATAAACCATACAACTAGAAAAATTTTCCTTGCTTTCTATGGGCATGATGAACCAAGTATAAGTGTCATCTTTTATCTCTTGATCAAGATCATCTTCAAAAAGAAAACCATAACCTTGTCTATAATTGTGTAAGCAACCGCATATAGTTTGCTTGGATTTCGAGTAAGTTTTGTTGATAAAGTCGTCTGACTTAACATTAGAAATTTGCAACTCATTAAAATCGCGCATAAGTTGTTTAGAAGCACCTCGCACAGAATCAAGCATCATATTAATTCGTGGTGATGAAATAGGCATCCTTCTTTTATTCTTTCGCCCTTTCATAATAGCTATCATCAGGAGTATATACTACAATCTTATCCTCTTCCCTTACAAATCGAGGCACGTTAATACGCATTCCGTTTTCTAAAACTGCAGGCTTATAGGAAGAAGTAACAGTCTGTTTTTTAATAACAGAATCCGTTTCTTTTACAGCCAACGTAACATAGTCAGGCACATGTGCGAAAATTATTTTATCTTGGTAAGTTACAACTTTAATTTTCATGTTATTCTGCAAATAAATCTTTTTTTCTCCCAATAAATCTAAGTTCAGAGTAACTTGCTCGTAACTACTTGGATGCATAAGATGCACAACATCTCCTTCAGTGAAGAGATAAACATATTCCTCCTCATCTAAAATGGCTCTTCTAACTGGAGCATCAGAGCGAAACCTTTCATAGTGTTTTGCACCAGTTTTGATATTTTTCATTTCAGCTTGTATGTACGCACCACCTTTACCAGGTTGAGTGTGCATGATATTTACAACCAAAAATAACCCATCATTATGTTCCAACACCTGACCTGGCCTAATATCATTAGCTCTTTCTACCATAATTCCATTTTTGGATGATTTTATAATTATAAGTAGCTTTCATGTAAATATCAAAGCCTTTATTAATCAACAAATTCTGGCATACTGAGGATTATATACTTTTTCTTTATGTTTATATAAGGGAATATTTCTTTAGTAAAAGGTAGCATAACACTCTTTTTTGTACTAACAACCGAAATTTTCAATATATCTCCTGAACCGAAACTATATACAGACTTTACATACCCATACAGTTCATTATTCTCCAGTTTTACCTTCATATCTACAAGGTCACTCTGATAGAATTCATTCTCATCATTTAATTTTGGTAGCTTGTTCCTTTTTATATATAATTTCTTATTCCTTAAGAACTCTGCTTCATTACGAGAATTTACTCCGCTTATTGTAGCTATTACTAAATTATCATCTACAACAGACACTGAGTCTACTTTATAATTCTCATTACCACTTATTAGCCTACCGTATAAAGAAACATTCTCAGGCTTTTCAGTAAAAGTTCTTATTTTAATAGCTCCCTTAACTCCATGAGGAGAAGTAACTATTCCCAAGCATATTAAATCATCGTTCATATTAAAGATAAACCAGAAAATTCCTCAGATAAATATCGTTTTAAGAAACTCAACACCCACCCACATCAATCTTCTTTTCAGTAATACCCACAAGTAGAAGCAAAATTTTTATAACGCTATCTGAGATGTCACCTCAAACAGTAAACGACCTACAAGGAAAGCTTTCAGCGGGAAATTTCACTCCTATTTCCTTTACAAATGCACAATATGAATCCACTCTTATATACTCACATGCGAATAATTTCCCTGTCCTACCTAGACCACATGCACTCAATTAAAAAATAGCACTAATATATAATATCTAACATAGAACTCTCTACTTTTCCATAAAATTTTTATTCATTTTTCACGTTTTCAACATTATGCCTTTAAAAAGCATCACGGAACGTTAAAATTCTATGACAGTTTTTATCATCTTTTCTGTTTTGATAGATCTATAAGCAATCTTAAGTCTGCACTTTACTGTTCCTGGCCTAGTATTTGCCAAAAAATACAGCATCAACAGAGTTATTGTTTATTAACTTTTCACAAGTTATTAATAGCAAGTATATTGTAGATATTCGTTATATACACAACCTTTCTTCTTGTAACTTAAGAGTAGTGGTTAATCGTGAGTTAATGCAACCTAAACTATGAACAGCTATTCTAAAGTGAAAATCTACGTAGCACTTATTGTCAATGTCGTACAAGCAAATACCCTTGCTATGAAAAAATTGATATTAAAGAAAAATAAATCACAAAGTAAGAGAAATTATCATAAAAATATGATATTCTATAAGTTTTGATCAATAACATAAAAACTATCACCTTACAACAAGAAGGATATATAAACTTTACTACACTAAAAAATAAACACCTATAAAAGGTATCTCATTATTCTCATTAATTTTTATGATTTTATTTAGTATAATATATTACAATTATTCACTAGAGAATATATTTTTCTTACCGTGCTTAAGTGTAAGCTTTAAAAGCTTATTGGAAAACAACATAATAAAAAAGCATCATATCAAATACAAGAACTGTGATTACATAAACCAATTAATAAGGCTAAGTGCTGAACTATTACTCAATCAGTTAGCAAAGTAAGAAACTCTTAAGTTTAATATTGTATGATCAAAATAGCAGAACAATATTCAGCAACCTTAACAGTCAAGATCACAAATGTAGGTAGTTACTTACAAGTGACAAAATTGATAAATTACTAAACAATCAAGAGATATTTTTTACTAAAAGCCATAAAATTCATATGTTAGCATATAGCCTATTTTTTAACGTTTTCAGGCTTATTATCAGTAATTTAAAATTAATAATGCTTTACTTACACTTTTCCAATACCTAGTTGCTAATTAAGCAACATAAAACTAATGTTGAATTATAACAGATAAAAAGGCATTAGAGCAAGAAAACGCAAATAAGCTGAAGTTTTTTGCAAGCGTTACACATGAGCTACGTACACTCCATCACCCTTAATGTTATTTTATTCATTGGACATGCGAAGTTAATCAAAAATGAAACTTTAGGTTCGATTGACCACTCTCGATATAAGAAGTATGCAAACGATATATACAATGCAAGGATAAATTTATTTGCTTTAATTAACAATATGTTTGCTTTTGCAAAAGCTGAGTCAGCAGTTTAACAGCAGAAAAAGTGAAATTTAACCTAAACAAAATAATAGATTCGTGTTTTAATATGCTATCGCCTAAATTAAAAAAAAACAGAAACTAGTTTAAAAAGTAGATGTTTGATAAACAATTATTGGTAACTGCAGATCCTAAAAGAATGGCACAAATTATAATAAATTTATTACTAAACTTAATATTAAAGATGGTTTAATAAGAATGGCAATTAAAAAAATATAGAAAAAATTCATCAACTATTAAGTTTCATGACTACGAGAAATAGAATAATATGATATATACAAAGTTATATCTGTTTTCGGCTAAGCAGATGATCCATAATATAGAAACGAAGGTACAGGCATTGGATCACCGATTAGCAAAAAATTAATAGAGTTAATAGTGGAACTTTTGATATTAAAAGTGAAGTAAAACTTAGTACTACCAACATTAAATTTCTTTTATGGAAAGCAAATATACAAAAATTCAATTGACTTCTACTTAAAGTTCTTGAAAACTCTAACTATAATACACTACCATAAGTATCATTAAAAGAGTGAGATATGGGGTTAACAGTAGGAAATAATGCACCGGATTTTAGCTTACCAACAGATTCTGGCAAAAATTTATCACTAAGTGTTTTTTTTAATAAAAGAAATGTAGTTCTTTATTTCTACCCTAAAGACGATACTCCAGGTTGTACCATAGAGGCAAAAGATTTTAGAGATAAAATAAATGATTTTTCCTCCCTTCACACAGTGATAATCGGTGTATCAAAAGATAGTGTTAAATGCCATGCAAATTTCAAAGTAAAATATTCACTGCCATTTTATTTAGTTTCTGATGAAAATGTCGAAATATTAGAAAAATATGGTGTTTGGGCAGAAAAGAGCATATTCGGCAAGAAGTATATGGGGATAGAACGCACTACTTTTTTAATAAATAAAAAAGGTAAAATAGTAAAGATCTGGAAAAACGTAAAAGTTAGCGGACATGTCAATGAAGTTCTAGAGGAAGTTAAAAAAATATAAATTAAAAAACTATTTAGGTTAATGGTTACCAATTTTTATATAGAAAAAGAGAAGTTGGAATTATACAATCTTCATAACCACTTAAGTTTCAAACTGGATTTAGTAATAACCAAGTTGGGGCCTTTAGTAAAAAAATGGTATTGGCAAAGCCAATATACTTAAAATAATCTTGTTACTTACAAAAACAATGAAATAAAAAAGTAAAAGCCAGTGAGATGCAAAACAGACCCACCAATAAAGACTGAGCAATACACTATGTTTTTTTAACAGAGTTGATTTTAACTCAATTAGTATCGCAAAGAATTTTAATAAGAAATTAATATAAATTAATGGAAAAATATAATCAAGCTATTCATTTCTTTATAGAAGACCCAATATAATATGGCTGATTTCACAAATGTATTATATTTTTCTCAATTCTCCAAGTGATAGACTAAAACTCTTGGATCGCATAGTTTCATTATTTAAGGAAAATTACATTTAATAAGTTTTGTTAAAAATAGATCAAAATTAAACTCTTTAAAAAGGTACTAACCACTGATACAACAAAAATTAATAAAATTATTAACAAGCATAGTACGCATGATAGTAAAAACTAGTAAGCAAATGCTACTTCAAATCTACCACAGCTACTGCAGACGCTGATAAAACAACTCCTACTTAATAGATAATTAAGTGGTTACTATAAAGTTAACTAATTCACCAACAGCAAACCTAGAAAAGACCACACAAACAAATATTTACTACGCCCAAGTACTAAAATAAAAAGTTAACAACTCCTGCATTTGTTTACCACGGCTTTATTCCCTCAAACTACCTCTTCTCCGTAACTTAATTAACTTACCATACCCTAATGCACCTAGTGAAGCAGAAATAATAGTGTAACCTTTTCTAAAACAGAATTAGATATAGCATATTAGTAAAAAACGGTAGCAGATCAAGTAGCCTATACTATCACCTTAAATAGAGATTAAGAAGTTCAAAGTTTAAGAGATAGTGGATTATCTTAGAATAGCAATGCACAATGTATATCAGAGTATTATCTCTAGTTGTAGTTTAATGTTTGATATGCAGATCATTGACCAATAATGGAAATTATTTTAATTCTATGATTTTTATGTTAAAATCTAATTTCTGGGTGAAATAAGTAGCTGCTGTTGTATGATAAATACAGCAGAGGAAAGTCCGGGCTCCAAGGAAAAATAGTGACGGGTAATACCCGCCGGAGGTGACTTCAGTTCAGGGCTACAGAAAATTACCGCCTAAGATTTTTAGGTAAGGATGAAAAGGTGTGGTAAGAGCATACCATACCAATGGCAACATTGGTAGTTGAGTAACCAACACTAGGAGCAAGATTAAATAAGAGTAGGTTTTATGCTTTTCCTCATGTCTACTCGGGTAAATCGCATGCAGTAAATGGTAACATTTACTCCAGATAAATAGCTACATAAACAGAACTCGGCTTATATTTCACCTAGGCACTTACATAAGTATCAGTAAGATAGCCTAAATAATAAGCATTTTATATGTTGTCCTTTATTTATTCTGCTTGATAGCCATTACTATTTTCCCTACTACTAATATTAGTATATTCTTCATCATCAAGATATTCTTTTAGGACATATCCTCTGCCCCAAACAGTTTCTATATGGCTTTTTCCATCATTCGCACTTTCAAGTTTCTTACGTAACTTGCACATAAAAACATCAACTATCTTATTATCTGAAGGCTCATCTAAACCATTATAAAGATGATTTAAAAACATTTCTTTTGTTAGTACAGTGCCTTTACGCAACGCTAGTAACTCTATCATAGAATATTCTTTGTTAGTCAGGTGAACCGTCTTACCTTTCACCTCAACAACTCTATGATCAAAATTAATATTTATGTTACCAATCTTTATCACCGATTCAGGATGTCCTTTAGTACGACGGACTATTGCCTTTATTCGAGCTAGCAGCTCACTTTTGTGGAATGGCTTAGTTAAGTAATCATCAGCACCATATCCTAGTCCTTTAGCTTTTTGATTAACAGCAGATATACATGAAAGTATCAAGACAGGAACTTTAATTTTTGCACTTCTTAACCTTAACAATATATCATATCCATCAATATCACCGGGCAAGTGTATATCTAAAATAACTAGGTCATAATGATCCCCATTCGAGGAAACTATATTATTGTTGTAGTCTTGCGCAGAAGTTACAACATCACAAAAGTGTCCATCAGAAGTTAAAGCATTAACTACAGTCTTTGCACTTACTTGATCATCTTCAATTAATAATATACGCATATTTTATACCCCGTAAGTAATCTATAATTTTAGCAATATATATAACTAAGGAAAGTAACAAATCAAACTTTTATTAATAAATGGTCAAAACTACTATAATGGACATACCATTCCAAAATTATATAAACAGATCTAAAATATAATAGATATATTATATATCATAAGAACAATATTATTTTCAGTAAATATTGAATTAAAACCATTATCATTGAAAGAGTACTTAAGTTAATAAATATTTAACTATTCTATATATCTATGTCATATTTTTAATTTACCTACTATGCCATCTTAGAGTAGAATAATAATTTTCAGGGGCATTGTGTGACAATATCGATTTTAGGTGCTGGTGCATGGGGTACAGCAATTGCAATTTCACTGAGTGATAGGCAGAATGTAGTTCTGTGGGTCCGTAATAGAACTACATTCGAATTAATCAATAGAACAAGAGAAAGTGACAAGTTACCTGGTTATCAAATTTCTGGCAATGTGTTAGTAAAGTCAGCCATTGAAGAAACAATTAATGCTTCAACAATAATCCTTGCTGTTCCCGTCCAGTCTTTAAGACAGGTATGTCAGCAATTACGTAATTGTGGATTAAAGAAAGACGTAGCAATAATTTTAGCCTGTAAAGGAATAGAAAGATCTACATTAAAACTACCGAGTGAAATAGTAAATGAAGTTCTACCTAATAATCCTGTTGCTATTTTTTCAGGCCCTAGCTTTGCTATAGAAGTCGCAAAAAAATTACCCTATTCAATGGTTCTTGCGTGTCAAAATGATACACTAGGGTCAAGGCTGATGTTAGAGCTACAACAAGAAAATATTAAATTATATTTTAGTAGTGATGTTATAGGAGTACAGATTTGTGCAGCATTAAAGAATGTTTTTGCTATAGCATGTGGGATCATTTTGGGTAAGAAACTTGGATACAATGCTCATGCAGCATTAATAGCAAAAAGTATGAATGAAATTCAAACTGTTTATCTAGCAAAAATCAATAATAGTAATATAGACACAGATACATTACTTGGACCAGCATGTTTAGGTGATCTAATTATGACATGCACATCCTTAAATTCAAGAAATCTATTCTTTGGATTCAAAATAGGTAGTAGCAATAATAGTTTTAATATCCAGCAAATTTTATTAGAAGGTAAATCAGTGATTGAAGGTCTTAGTACTGCTCAATCTGTATTTTATTTAGCAAAAAAGCTAAAGATAAAAATGTCTATATGTGAAGCTGTTTATAGACTATTATATGAAAATGCTCCTATAGAGAATACTGTTTCTGTTTTTCTAAGTTAATCTTTTGCTTTGGTGTATTATGAAAATTTTTCATAAATTGATATCAACATGGTGGTTATCTGGCACAGTAAAAAAAATGCCAGGTACTGTAGGCAGCTTAGCTTCTTATCCAATTGTTCCTATAGTACTAAGTAACAGAATTTTAGGTACAGTAACTATTATTTCTCTGTTCTTAATTGGATTATGGTCCATAAGTAACTACACAAAACACTACCAAACTCTACACGACCCAAAAGAGATAGTGATTGATGAAGTAGTTGGCCAACTATTGACAATATTTTTAATTTCGGTGCCGCTAAACCAAGAAATTAATAGCCTTTTATTGATGTTATGCTTTTTTTCTTTCAGGTTTTTTGATATAATAAAAACATGGCCTATAAATCTGATTGATAAAAATATCAAGTGTCCCTTAGGCATTATGCTGGATGATATTATAGCTGCAATTTTAGCCTGTGTTTTTGTAGAAGCTTTTTATTGTTCATTATCTGTATATGCAGGATAAGGAAATCTATTATTCAAGTCTGGTTACTCAAAACCTAAAGGATTATATACTGCACGCAGCAAATTTATCTCGGTGGGAAGTACACAATGAATTTGATAACATCGGGTTTATAATAAATGGAACCAAGCAATCATTATTTAATTTTGTATTCTGTGAGGATCAATGTACTGAACTTTCTATACAAAAAACTTTAGATTATCTTAGAGCAAGGAATATAGAAGCAACATGGGTAATGAATCCACACACAAAGACAAATAATGTTCTAGAAAAAAGTGAGATAAAACACGTTAGTACACCAAAAAAAGTTTTAATTAATATGAAAAATTATCTCCTGTCTGCTGACATTGTTCCAAATTTAAGGTTGAATGTTGTAAATAGTAGCAATCTCTTAGAACAATTAGATTTATGTACCTCTAGAATCTTTCATCATAATGTTGGAATCGTCAGTACATTTTTCCGCGGCTTATCAAGCTACAATGATAAAAACTCAAGATTAAGGTTTTTTCTCGTAACACTAAATAATGAAGTCGTCGGAACATGTGGCTTTTATATTCAAGATAGCGTAGCCGGTTTTTATAGTGATGGAGTTTTACCAATTCATAGAAATCGTGGAATAGGTACCCAAATGGTTTTAGAAAGAATCAAAATAATCCAGCAGCTTAAATGTAAATACATAGTAGCACACTGTATGAAACCTTCTGTCAATCTTTATAAAAGATTGGGCTTTCAGATATTAGGCAATCTTTACTTGTATACTTCTTCAGCATAACTTATACATACCTTTATTGAGCAGTTACAAATTTTTACGTCCGTTTTTAAAGGTAATATGTTTTTTCTGTATGAAGTAGTTTTATTATTAATTTTAATACTATTCTTTCTCTCTTATTCTAAGTTGAAAGTAGATAATAGAATTAAGAGCTTACAACATCAAAATATTATAATAAACAATCTAATTGATACTGTAGACGATGGGTTTTATATCTGGGATGCAAAAAAACGTATAGAAAAGTTTTCCCCTAACTTACTGATCTTGCTCAACACCGTTTTTTACTCATTCAATGAATTTGTAAACTTTTTTGAGCAATCAGAAAGTTTAATTAAAAATTTTACTGAGGCAAAAAAAATAAATAAATCCTTTACTCTGGATTTAAAATCAAAAGATGGCGAGATTTACTGTATCTGCTATGGCAGAAGCATAATAGATAATTCTAATACTGTAATCGGCGTGTTGCTGTGGATAAGAAACATCTCAGACTATAAGATACAAGCTACTGAACTTGAATTAGAAAATAACAAACTTAAACAAAAAATAGAAAGCTACAGAAATATTTTCAACTCTCTACCATTTCCGATACTCAAATATAATGAAAATAAAAAGATAAAGTTTTATAACTCTTTTTACGATAAATACATAAATAACTCTCAAAGATTGACTGTTACTAACAGTGCTCAAAGCCTGAAATCAGGAAAACATGTAATAACTTACAAAAATGAACGCAAGGTTTTTGATTTTATTAAGATTCCAATACGAAACTCCGGTAGCATAGTAATATATGGAAAAGATGTTAGTGATACAGAAGAGTTATACGTTAGATTAGATAGCTACTTAGCAGCACAGAAAAATTTACTTGAGGAATTACCAATTGCTATCACGATATACGGTAGGAATCAAAAACTAAAGTTTTTTAATAATGCTTTTATAAAAAGTTTTCAATTTGACATAAAGCTCTTGGCATCTTATCCCACTTATCATGAAGTCATGTTTTACTTATTCGAATCTAAAAAACTTCTAAAACAAGAGGATTTTCAAGCTATTAGTAACCAAAGGCATGAGTTATTCAAAAAATTACTTGCACCATATAATAGTACAATCAACCTCACAAATGGAAAAGCATTTAGAACATTAATAATACCTTATGCTTCGGAAGGTCTACTCTTCTCATACGAGGAGTGCAAGAGGTAACATTCAAACTCCTCCCCTCTTTAACATAAGCTGCTTCATTTCTACTATTGCTCTTGCTGGATTAAGCCCCTTAGGACAGGTTTTTGTACAATTCATTATTGTATGACAGCAATATAACCTAAATGGGTCATTTAAGGCATCAAGCCTCTCATCTTTCTTATTATCACGACTATCAGCAATCCACCTATAAGCCTGCAACAGTATTGCAGGTCCTAAAAATTTATTACTGTTCCACCAGTAGTTCGGACAACTAGTTGAACAACAGGCACATAATATACAATCAGAAAGTCCATCAAGTTTTCTTCTATCTTCAGGAGACTGCGAATATTCCTTATTTAATAAACCAGGCTTATCTGCTTGTAACCAAGGATTAATTGACTTATATTGCTCATAAAATTGGCTCAAGTCTGAAACTAAGTCTTTTATCACATACATATGAGGTAATGGATATACCTTCACGTCACCTTTTATATCAAATATAGACTTAATACATGCAAGAGTATTGGTTCCACCAATATTCATCGCACAAGATCCACATATTCCTTCTCTACAAGAACGCCTGAAAGTTAAGGTCGAATCTATTTCATCCTTTATCTTTATCAAAGCATCAAGCACCATAGAGCCACAATTATCCATATCAACAAAAAATGTATCTATTCTAGGATTTTTCCCATCATCAGCTGACCAACGGTAAATTTGAAATCTTCTAACGTTTTTTGCCTTAGCAGGAGCAGGATAAACTTTACCCTTTCCATTAATTTTAGAATTCTTTGGCAAAAAAAACTGGACCATATGTTTACTTTTTATTATCTATGGCTATTTCTAAAATAGCTTCTATTTTGTAAATAACATATTTTATTATTATCTACTATACTTTTATTCAATTACCTCTAAATTAGATAAGTAATTGCAGCTAAAAGAGATCAAAATACTGCTTTCCCAGCTTTTCATTATAACTTCTTCATCTTCTTTTTGGTGATCGTAACCAAGTAAATGTAATAACCCATGTACTAACATATGTGCAACATGAGCTATAGTAGATATATTGTATTCATTCGACTCTTTTTGTATTGTGTCTATTGAAATCGCTACATCACCTAGATCACACTTATTAGATAGTTGCTCATACCGAAACGATAACACATTAGTTGGTTTATCTATTTTTCTAAATTTTAAATTAAGTTGATGTAGTAAATTATCATCAGCAAGAACTACTGATATACTTGGCTTATAGTGGTCTATCTCCAATTTTTGCAGAGAAACACTCATAACGCTTAATACAAATCGCTTTGGATCATCTGTAACGCTATACCATCTCTCATCAAGAATATTTACTTCTAACATTTACTCATCCTTCCATCCATCTTCTATGAGACTGGAAAAACTGATAAACATGATTGTTCTAACATGACCATATTTTTCAAAAGTAATTTTTTTATATCACTCAACATCACTTGATTACCTAAAAACTTGAAAAGATCGGTAACATGATAACATTCCTTGAAGACTTCAACTATTCCAAATACCACCTTTCTTTACTTGCATGATAAAAGATGCAAAATCCCCTCGCTACATATTTCTTATACAACTTTTGAGCTTAATAGCTACCTACCCTATTTGCTATTCTTTTCTTTTCATTTTACCATAAATTCACTCAGCTCTCAGTTAAGTATCAAAAACTACATTATTTTTTTCTTCTTAAATAAGCTGGTATATCATAAATATTATTACTCCATTTTACTCTTTCACTTACTTGCTCAGCTGGCTTTGTCTTCAGTACTGAAGCTTGACTATAAGACCACTTGAATTTTTCTTCCTTTGAAATCTTAGTTTGACTGACAGACGAAGTTTCTACTCTGCCATCACGGATATTACTACTATTATCAATACCAGTTGCAAGAACAGAAACTCTAACTTTACCTTCCATTGCCTGATCAAAAGTAGCACCAAATATTATATTTGCGTCTTCATCTACCTCTTCACGCACTCTATTCGCCGCAGCATCAACTTCAAATAGAGTCATGTCCTCACCACCAGTAATATTAATTAATATTCCCTGTGCACCTTTCATTGACATATTATCGAGCAATGGATTAGATATTGCAGCCTCTGCAGCGGTAACTGCTCTATCTTCCCCTTCTGCTTCTCCGGTACCAATCATTGCTTTACCCATTTCGTTCATCACTGTTCCTATATCAGCAAAGTCAAGATTAATGAGTCCTGGCATAACCATTAAGTCAGTTACTCCTCTGATGCCAATATGCAGAACATTATCAGCAAGTCTAAACGCATCGGCAAATGTAGTTTTTTCATTGGCAATTCTAAATAAGTTTTGGTTTGGAATAACAATTAGTGTATCTACATATTTTTGCAATTCTTCAAGTCCGAGTTCTGCAATGCGCATACGACGTACACCTTCAAAGTCAAATGGCTTGGTTACAACCCCAACAGTCAATATCTTTTTCTCTTTTAACATTTTATCTTTAACCGCAGCTCTTGCTTCCCTTGCCGCTTTCGCAATCACTGGTGCTGCACCTGTACCAGTACCACCACCCATTCCTGCTGTAATAAAGAGCATATGACTATCTTTTATATGTTCCATAATTTCTTCAATTGATTCTTCTGCCGCACCTTTACCAATATCAGGCAAAGCACCAGCACCAAGTCCCTTAGTTAGGTTAATACCTAACTGAATTTTTTTATCGCACAATGACTTTTCCAGCGCCTGAGCATCAGTATTTGCTACAACAAAATTTACTCCCTGCAAATTAGATTGAATCATATTATTCACGGCATTTCCACCAGCACCACCAACACCTATAACAGTAATTCTTGGATATAGAACAGGCAACTCCGGTAAACTGAAGTTAATAGACATTTACATTTCCAAATTTAGCAAATTTACTCAATAATAAGTTACTGTTTTTTTAACAACATGCAAACACTTTTCACTTCTATAAACAGTAAACAAGATTTACTTATTCTTACATTATAAGTATCATCAATTATCAGCGGTAACTATCAAATGTATTACCTAATTGATATAAAAACTAGAAAATATTAAAAAAGGGAAAGAGACTTATCCCTTTTTCTCATTAAACTACGCTTTTTAACTATCCCAATTTCTCCACCTATTAACTTAGGATTGCTTTGATCATCTTTTTCATAATCATTAAGTACAGTCTCTTTTACCTCTCCAATTTGGCTTACTTTACTATAGTTTATATATAAAGTTTACAGTAGGTACAACTATGTAGCAACTAGCAGAGAACCAGTAGTAAATATCAGATAGTCACTGCGAGTGCATATAATCCTTTACCTTCAGCTATTATCATACCAACATAAGTTAATGCTGCTTCATAGTAACAGAAGTTACATAAACTAGACTTAAAAAATAAGCAACTATATAAAACTGCTACAATTCATATCAACAACTTGTAGCTGTTTTCATTTACCCTTTCTTCTAGTACAGTCATTAAGCCCACCCAACAGCATCTAAAATTTCCCAGTAACTTCAGCTTGTTTATATCCTTCTAAAATAGCACAAAAACACTATCTCTTGCATCTATATTTAGAATTTTTTAAAATGCCATAACTTTACTCTCTAAATAGAATATTTCAATCTATCTAAAAGTAACATACATAATTTTCAAGGCCTCATCAAATAGGTCCATTTACTAATATGC
Source organism: Wolbachia endosymbiont of Onchocerca ochengi (assembly GCF_000306885.1). Classification (GTDB taxonomy): domain Bacteria; phylum Pseudomonadota; class Alphaproteobacteria; order Rickettsiales; family Anaplasmataceae; genus Wolbachia. Next base: position 472,546 of record NC_018267.1, on the reverse strand, counting down.
TCTATCCTATAGTTAGCACCTCAGCGGATATGTGCTCTTCTCATCTCTCCACTTTTCTTAAAACTTGAATGGTTCTTATCACCTTCATACGCATATGCAACCCCGATTAGAAACATAGTCCTCTTTGCACGTATTTTAAATCTTAACTTTCTACTTGATCTAGCTTAGCAAATTTATCCAATGTTCCACCGCTTATTACTCTTTTTCTTACATTATCATTACCCTCTCCTTTTGAGTAAGGTTCAAAATACTGACAGGCTAACATTTTGACACATATATCTCTTTCTTATCAAGAAACATTCTTGACATTTTTTTGCCATTACAATTTCTGTCATGCCGTAAAGTTTATTGCATGATCTACTCAAATCACCTAAATAACCACATATACATGAATTCATTGCAGCAATTGATTAAAAATGTCCTAGGCAAGTAATATGAATATTAGCCTTTAAGGTAGTAACTCTCCTAGCTTCAATTTCCTGCTTAGCTAAGCTAATCAATAAACCTATAAACTGCTTGGCAAGAATCAACTTTCTAGTAGAGGTTGTTTATTGTTTAAACAACAAAAGTATATTGTATCCATCTGCTTGCTGCAATTCCAACCGTTTTCTTTACAATAACTTGACTTTTAATATCTCTATATCAAAATAGATCTTTTTTTCTGCTTATTTTAAATTATTGACTCATAATTACCTACTCACCTTTATAAGGTCTTAATACGATATCAATCAACTTCTCTATAGCCAAAACTAAAATATTCTTTACCAATTCAACCTCTACTACATTTTTCTATGGATAAATCACTTTTTTGTTTTTCTGTTTTATATTAACTACCATTAGGAAACCCCTAAAACTGAAATAATTCACCATTAAGGACAAGTTCATTTATTAAAATAAATATTATAATATAACTAAACTTTTCAATCGGAATAATATATATTAATAATAAGTAGTCTAATAACAACATTAAGCCATAATGTTTGCTCTCTTTAAGCAGCAAATCTAGAAAAAAAGATTAATTGTGATCCTTTTAGAAAATAAGTAGCAGACAATTGAACTTAATGTTAATGCTACCTTAACACATCCCTAGATTCTGCAACAGCCTCATCTGGACAATTCAATGTATTAAAGGCAAAAACACCATTTACTATATGAATTTAGATATTAATATTCATTATGTTAATACCCTAAAGTAAACAGTACTCATATTTGCAATCATAATGTACCTTATTAAGATTAGAATCTAACATGCTAAAAGAATTACAAAAAAAATAGAGGTCACGTGTTTTAACTCTCCATACTTAAGCTATTAATAGACTTCTTACATAATAATTTACAGTGTACTAGGTATGATGTTACAAAAACAAAGAAATTACTCAACAAATCTAATTAATTTCTTACTACAGCACTAAGATTATCCTTGATCGGAAACTTACCTTCGATTTATAGATTTAACAACAAAATTCAGTAAAAACTTAAGGCATTTCCCCAGGTTACATAAAATTACAACAGCTTCATACTTCTAAACTTTCTCTATATTTAGTCAAATCGACCTTAAATAAATATTAGCAAGGAGTTATTACTATTAACTCAGAGAAGTACAGAATCAAAATCAGCACTAGAAATTTTTTTACCTTTCTTCTATTTGGTAAAACTTTTAGCATTTTTAGTTGCAATTTAAGAACCTGAGAGAGATTTATTTTAGTGCACAACCCTAAAACTTATATTTCTTTTTTTTCTGGATGATAGAAACTAGTTATCTGTACAGCACTACCTTGATAAATAAAAACTACAATATCCGTACGATTCACACATAGTGTTAAAACCCAAGAACTCTCCAAAAAGACAAAAGAGGTAGATCAAGACTACCTCTTTCTTGCTTAGCTATACTGCTTACTTTGCTTGTTCTTGATCTACAGTCTGTCCAATGATAACTGAGTTCAAATAAGTATTAAACTCTTTAGCACCCGCTCTATCTAACCCTAATGTCTTCGACATGTCAGTTTGAGCTACATATTTACCTTCATTACTTTTCATATTTAATGAACTTATATTTAAGAGCAAAGTATTACCCATTTCTTGGCTCTTCTCGCTTGTAACAATAACATAGCATTCCTTACCCTCTGAGTTAGCAAAATCTATACGATACTCACCTTCTACAATCCTTCCATCTTTATCCCTATTTTTATTATTTCTTTTTATATACTCAAACTCCTTCTTTGTCACTTGCAGCTTTACATTACCGCTATCAACAACAAACTTCATAGCTTCCAACTCAGATATTTTATTATTTTTACTGATAGCATACATCGCTAAACCAACTAGTGCAACAGCAACAGTTGCTAATATACCTATTCCAAGTGGTGTAGCTGCGAAAGCTGCAAGCGGAGTTAAAGCTGAAGTCGAAGATACCCAATGTGGTGCTGAAAATGCTGCTGTTGCACCTACAACATATAGAGAAGTAAGTGCTACAAGAGCTACATTCATTTTGCGAAGTTGACCACGATGATTCCTAAAAATTGACATTATTAACCTCTTTGATAAATCATTAATATACTAAAACTATATGTAAAAACTACCTCAGTCAAGAAATTTTTCACGTCAAACCCGATTGAGAGACAACGTTTACATAAACTATCTACCACTTGAACCAAAACCGCTTGCATTTCGGTCAGTTTCTTCCATGTAAAACTCTTCTGTATTATTCCAAACTATCCAAGATATAGGAGTAACAAGAATTTGTGCAATCCTATCTCCCCTTCTTATTTCATACGGTTGGTTGCTTAGATTAATTAAGCAAACTTTAACTTCACCTCGATAATCAGAATCTACAGTACCAGGAGAATTTAAGACAGTAATTCCATGTTTCGCAGCAAGGCCAGAACGTGGGCGAATTTGTCCCTCAAAACCATTCGGTATTGCAATTACAATTCCAGTTGGAATCAGCAACCTTTCAAGCGGATTTAAAATCACAAAATTACCCAGTGCTGCATAAAGATCCATACCAGCACTCTGCGCAGTTGTGTAGCATGGAAGAGGCAAACCCTCTCCATGTAATAATTTCCTTATCTCTACTTCAATTTTTTGCACTCTATCCACCAAAAGCTAAATCGTAATATATAAACTGTATATCCATAAAAGTAATATGTCACAGTAATTAATGCTCAGCTACAAATCACTCATAACCGATATACTCGAATTATTCTCAGTAAATAAATCAATCATAACATTAGGTATTCTACCATCAACTATATGCGCAGTTCCAGCACATTCTTCTACCATTTTAGTGCACGCTATAAGTTTTTCAATAAGCCTTTCTCCCCTAATTTTACCACAGTTAATTGATGTATTTAAATTTTTAATAGATATCCTCCTGCTACCAATTTTATCTATTTCTTCTGTATCACTAAAGGTTATCATTTTAGATGCAGAAACTGCAATTGCTATCGCACTTGCAGCACTATCAGCATCGATGTGATATGTTTCTCCACTTCTTCCATGACCAACAGGTGCAATAACCGGTATAAAATCTGATTCCTCAATAAAAAACAATATATCAGGATTAATCTCAATCGGTATACCAATAAATCCCATATCTAATATTCTTTCAATATTGTCTGACCCATTTTCTTTAAGGGTAGTGCTTACTTTTTCAGCCTTTATCAGGTTACCATCTTTTCCACACAATCCAATAGCTGAACCACCAGCAGAATTTATGTGCTGAACAATTTTTTTATTAACTGAACCACATAACGCCATTTCAATAATTTTCATAGTGTCTTTGTCCGTAAGTCTGATATTATTCACAAACTTACTACCTATGCCTAAGATTTTCAGCACAGAATCAATTTCACGCTCCCCGTCATGAACTATAACTGGGTTTATACCAAGCTGTTTCAGCAAGACAATATTATGTATAAAAGTACTAAACAGTGTTTCATCTGAAATTACCACACCACCACATCTGATGACAAAAGTTTCCCCTACAAAGTTGGGTATATTAGATAGCACTTCAAGCAATATTTCTGTTTTTTGTTTAAATGATATCTTACCATTTGAAAATTCACTGCTTTTCATCTTTTCATTTTGTAAACTTGAAAAATTCATCTCTTACCTTGGTTATTTTACATTTAACACGGGTGCTCATTTGATGAATTGATACATTCTCATTATTAACCCATTTTTGAGTGCTTTCTAAAATTGCATCGAGATTTTTTTGACTTACTTTGTCTACTTTTGTTAGCACAATATCAAAGTTAATATTGTTGTATATTAACCAATAAATAAAGTCTTTGTCTATTTCTTTTAGTCCTACTTTACTATCTACCAACACAAACACTCTTTTTAGGCTTCTTCTTTGAGCTAAATAATACTCACTTAGGTTCAGATACTGTATTGTTTCTTCTTTGCTTGCACAAGAATAGCCATACCCTGGCAAATCAACAAGTCTAAACTTATCATTATACATAGAATAAAAATTTACTTGCCTAGTACACCCAGGTTTAGAAGAAACTCTGGCAGCTTTTTTACTGTTTATAAGCAGGTTAATTAAGCTCGATTTCCCTACATTTGATCTACCGGCAAACGCAATCTCCGGAACTGACTCACCTGGCAGGGATTTTATGTCTGAAGCTCCAAATATAAAATTGCTATTTGATGTCATCTTTCTTGCACTATTATAGAAATATCTAAGGTAGTATGTATATTATAATGTTATTGCTTGATGTAAAAAATTTTTTATTTCAAGTATATGTTATTTACTAAGGTAGTTAAAATATTAGACTTAAGCTATATGGACATAGAAAACAATTTACAAGATTTAAAGAAAAAGTTTAATGACATAGAAAGAAAATTAGGAAATCCTATCAACTTAAGTCAAAAAGAATTTATCAATTTCTCAAAAGAATATTCTGAACTCAGACCAATTATCAAAATAATTGATGAATACAACACGCTGAAAAAAGAAATTTCAGATTTAAAGGAAATATTAAAAGATGAAAACAGTGAATATGACATAAAAGAGTTAGCAAAAGAAGAATTTCTCGAGAAACAAAAAGTATTATTACCAAAAGTAAAAGCTAAGCTAAAATTAGCACTACTACCGACAGATGAAGATGATTCAAGAAATGCAATACTAGAAATTAGAGCAGGCACAGGAGGAGAAGAAGCAGCGTTATTTGCAGCGATGTTATTCCGCATGTACCAAAAGTATGCAGAAAAAAGAAACTGGAAATTTGAACCAATAAACATTTCTAGTACAGGCATAGGTGGCTACAAGGAAGCTTCTGCACTTGTTAATGGAACAGAAGTCTTCGCAAGGCTGAAATTTGAATCAGGAGTACACAGAGTACAGCGAGTACCAGAAACTGAATCCTCAGGAAGGCTACACACTTCAGCAGCTACTGTTGCAATATTACCAGAAGTTGAGGAAGTCGATTTTAAAATAGAAGAGAAAGATTTACGAATAGACGTTTACAGGTCTAGCGGCCCCGGTGGACAATCAGTCAACACAACTGACAGTGCAGTAAGAGTTACTCATTTACCAACAGGAATAGTTGTAATACAACAAGACGAAAAATCGCAGCACAAAAATAAGGCAAAGGCGTTTAAAGTATTGAGAGCAAGGCTATACGAAATTGAAAGGCAAAAAAAAAAGATAGAAAGATCAACAATGAGAAAAAGTCAAATTGGTTCTGGAGATCGTTCTGAACGTATAAGAACTTACAATTTTCCACAATCAAGAATAACAGACCATAGAATTAATCTGACTTCACATCGGCTAGAGCAGATTATAAAAGAAGGCGAGCTAGATGAATTTATTGAAGCATTAATTTCACGTAACGAAGCAGAAAGGTTAGCAGGAGAAAATTAATTACCTATACATCTATAATTAATCACACCTTATCCTTTAAAGGCAACAAACAAGCAGTAAAAATGAGTTCCAGCACTACTTGAGAAAAACATAGACAGCTACACTGATTACTTACCATTATAAATACAGCTTGTTGAGTTGATAAAAATAGTCATGACAAAAAATTTGATAAATGAAACTGTGAAGGAAGTTTATACCTCTAATTTCATAGAAATGATCCAATAATATGTCAAAGGCACTATTTGATAAACTTTATAACCAATACACAGAACAACAACCATAGGTAATACTACTAAATATAAGTATTGAATATAATTATACTAAATGTTAAAAAGTAATAGAGAGATCCAATAGTAATCCCGCTTATACCATAAAAATCTTACACCATCTCGCTCCAAGTTTTTGAAAAACATTGCCTGCAATTAGACCAACACTTAAGAAACACCCCTAAAACTATTTGTATCTTAATGTAGGGCACAAAATAGTGCTAAATAAACCAAAAAAATTCCATAAGTGATAAACGATATATAAGCAACAGAAAAGAGACTCAGTATAAAAATGGCACAGTAAGTTTTACACTTGATAATAACCTTTTACAACCCTCAATCATTTTTCTCAAACTGAAAATATTATGATTCTTTTCTATTTCTGATAATACTAAAAGCAACACAATCTAGGGAATCAACCAAATTATTACGATACCTGCATAAATATCACACCATTCACCAATTCTATTGATGAAACTATCCAAAACAGACACAAATACCATGATCATAGCATAAAAATTATTATCTTACAGTACTTAATTAAGTTCTCTGCCAAAATATAAAGAAACAATAAATGCTAAAAGCCAAAACCTATCAATACACATTTTTAAATGCTATATATAATATAGCTGTCTGTAGCATACATTTCATACAAGAATGTTGCGGATCATACATTTACAAAGTCTTTCAATGTTTCAACTAGATGTTAATACAAACTGGTCCAATAAACCTTGTAAGTAAACCTATCTAGAAGAATATTTATAGGAGTAGATGCTAAAACAATACCCTATATAATATAACCTCATAAAATTGTTCTATATCTATTACTCCTATATTAAACCTTATTAACAATTCAGGAACTACAACGTTTTAAATTACACGCAATACATATCGATCTATATAAAACAGAGATATTAATAACCATATTAAGTAGTTTCACTCTACAGCAATAACTTTACCTCAAAGCTGAGTTTATAGATGGTTTAGTCATAAAAAGAAGTTTTATGTCAGAAATTGTAAAAATTATATAATTTAACTAATATTCTTATTTTTTTACAAATTTCGCTTAGCTAAGCAATTAGATACATGAATGAGATATTATTTAGAAAAATAGAGCAAAAAAAATATTTATTTTTCATACAATACCAAAGAGAAGAAAACACAGAATAAGAGGTGAAATATATTACTCTTAAAGTTCTAAATGAACATGATGTTAAGCACATAGTTGTTGTAAACGTGCCTGACACTAGATTATATCAGATTTCAATATGAATAAAAAAAATGCTGAATAATACGAAGAAAGTCGAAATAAAGGAACTTGATCGCAACTCAAAGTAAAAAACATGATTAGCGAATACAAGAGAGAAGGCTTCAACCATCAAGATACATGATATCAGACGTTACAGATTGCTTAAAATATTAAAAAACATAAAAATACTTTTAAAAATTGATATTTAAAAGAAAACTTAACACTTAATATTATCCCCTAGATACAGCAAAGAAACACTAAGGAATTACTTCCTTTTCAATTACTTTCATCAGATTACAAAACCTCTCCATAAAGTTAGCAACAAATTATATTAGTTAATCAAAAATGATGAATAATGTGAGTTAATTAAATCAAAATAACAAGAGAATGTGCTCTTATAACCTATTCTCGTTTAAAAGCGTCCAAGTTTCAAGGTAATGCTTAGATTCTATAGTAATTTTATAGAATAAAATTGATTACTTTGTAAACAAAATCCTCCTGAAGTACATACTATAGATTTCATATGCACTTCAACTTGCTTAAACTATCACTGTATCCTTTATCTTTTTAATTTAATATCTTCACAAAATTTGTAAACAGAGTATAAGTATAGTAGCTTTTATATATCGATTAAATATCAAGCCAAAAAGACCTATGTGTTTCTAGCTCGATGCTCATTTCAATTAAGCAAAGAATTATACTCTTCAGTCAACACCTTATCTCTTTCCTCTCACAATGCTTTTTTATCATTGTAACCATCTTTTCTCCTATCCACTTCTATATCAAGTTAATATTCTAAAAAACCTATAATAGTAGCTACTAATACTCCCAGTACCTCTGGCATTCAATATAAGCACTTAGTGTTTAATAATTTTATTACCATTACTCCAGCAACTACCGGTTAATCTGCAATTTAGGTAACATTTTATCCATATTATCTAGATACTAGCATAATTCCTGATGTAAAGTTATTAAAATGAAAAACAATATCTATTACATTTTCAACCGCAATTCTTATTAGTATTAAACCTTTTTTCCTTTCATTATACCTCTAATTTCCTCGCTCATTTCATTCAATGCAAAGTAAAACCTCTTACTGTTTTAAAGAAGCTAATTCTATATGATATATTCACTCTATTTTCACACATTTCCACAGTTAATCTTTCTAGCAATAGACTCTTTCCGTTGATTTAAATTAGAAAATTTTGTTATTATAATATTAGTAACATTAACTCCCCTAATAGCCTGTACCATATACTTGACTCCTTCAATAGTGGACTCTTCTAATTTATTAAAATAAGATGACTTTGCTGTTGTATTATCAATTCTAACACTTTCCACAATTGGTCATTGGCTACCTTGCATATTTTCAGTAGCACTTATCTCTTCTTTTATTGTATTAAATCTTTACTACTATAAGTACCATGCTTAACGTTCTTTGTTCCTACTAAGGATATAGGCTATGCTTTACTACTTAACTTAACCAGTATTAGTGCTAGGCAATTTATTGTAAAATTTACTAATCATCGATTATTGAGATTACTAAATATCATAAAATTTTTTATGATCCTTACCCGCTTACTTCAATTTGAAAAATTACATAAATACTAAACATAAAAGAACAATTAATTTTTACTTCATCGCTTACAATTAAATGATTAAATCAATTTAACCTTTCATTAGTCCATATCTATCTTACATTGCCTGGTAATAATTTCATAGATATTTTATACTCTCCAAATTAATTTATGAAAATATTACTCAAATTAACAAACATCTTTTTATACTAGAGATAAACCACCTGAAAGTACAACCTTTTTACTAAAATCTTTATCTAAAGATAATTTCTGTTACACTAAATAATATATATTAAATATAGATCGATACATTGATTTTTATCCTCATTACAACTTATTATTCATAAATAACTTCAATAAAACGATGAAGCTAAACGAAATTAGGGAAAGGTTTATAAAATTTTTTGTAAATAATAATCACAAGCAGATTCCTTCCTCTCCTTTAATTCTAGAGCATGACCCAACACTCATGTTCACAAATGCTGGTATGGTACAGTTTAAAAACTGCTTCACTGATTTACAAAAAAATGAATTAGAACGTGCTGTTTCGAGTCAAAAGTGCCTAAGGGCTGGCGGTAAACATAATGATCTAGAAAACGTTGGTTATACAACTAGACATCACACATTCTTTGAAATGCTTGGGAACTTCAGCTTTGGTGATTACTTCAAAGAAACAGCAATAGAACTCGCATGGAAATTTATTACTGAAGAACTATCTCTTGATAAAAGCAGATTATCCATAACTATTTATCATACTGATGATGAATCATATGAGATTTGGCATAAAATAAGCGGTTTTTCGAATGACAAAATCATAAGAATTACAACAGACGATAATTTCTGGAGCATGGGCAATACTGGCCCATGTGGGCCATGTTCTGAAATTTTTTACGATCATGCAGAGTCCAGCTTACAAGACGATGATAGAATTGTTGAAATCTGGAATTTGGTATTCATGGAATTTAACAAGGATGAAGAAGGCAATTTACAAAAATTGCAAAAAAAATGCATCGATACTGGAATGGGTCTTGAGAGAATAGCTGCTGTGATGCAAAACGTTCACGATAATTATGATATTGATCTATTTTCTGCTATAATAAGTAAATCACAAGAATATTGTGGAAATATAAAAAATAAAGTAGCTCATAAGATTATCGCAGACCATCTTCGTTCAGCTGCATTTCTAATTGCAGAAGGAATACTTCCTGGAAGTGAAGGTAGAAACTATGTGTTACGCAGATTAATCAGGAGAGCTGCACGTTATATCCACCAGCTTGGATATAACAACCCCCTTCTTCATCACATTTTTCCGGTGTTAATAGATAGTTCAAGCTCAGCTTATATGGGAGATGTTTACCCTGAGTTAATCAGAGCTAAAAGCTTAATAGAAATGACGTTAAAATCAGAAGAAGAGAACTTTAAAGATACTTTAGTAAAAGGTATTAATCTTTTGGAAAAATTTACTGCAGATTTAAAACCAGGCGATACTCTATCAGGAAAATCAGCGTTTAAGTTATATGACACTTATGGATTCCCTTTAGATATCACACTCGATCTTCTAAAAGAGAGAAAAATAAATTTCGACCAAAAAGGTTTTAATAACGCAATGGAAGAACAGAAAAAAAGGGCACGTGTTAAATGGATAGAATCCAGTGAAAAGTCAGTTAAGCAAACATGGGTTGATTTGATTAATAAATTTGACAAAACAGAATTCATTGGTTATACTTCTAATGAAGCAAAGGATGCAAAAGTACTAGCCATAATCTCCCCTGAAAACAAAGTTATTGATTCTGCACAAAAAGGAGAAAAGGTAACTATCATACTTGATAAAACACCTTTTTATGGTGAGTCAGGTGGACAAGCAGGGGATATTGGAGAGTTACTTATTACCATTCCAGTGTCAAACACTGAGATTCAAAAAAAAAACAACCAATCATGCACTACAAATTATATTACTCAAGGTATAGTTACAGTAGAAAATACCAACAAAATTAAAGACTTATATTTCCACAGGTGCATAGTTAAATCTGGCTCAATTTGTAAAGGTGACATAGTTACAGCAACTATTGATAAAGGAAGAAGGCAAAGCTTGAGAAGAAACCACTCAGCCACACATCTTCTGCACTTTGCACTGAGAAAAACCTTAGGTGATCAAATTACCCAAAAAGGCTCCTTAGCTGCATCAGATAGATTAAGATTCGACTTTAGTCATAACACTCAAATCACTCAAAATCAGCTATTTTCAATAGAAGATATGATAAACTCCTTAATAAGAGAAGACCTCTCCACATTTACAAAAATTCAGAACATAAATCAGGCAATGAACGAAGGAGCTATTGCGTTGTTTGGCAAAAAATATGATAATCAGGTTAGAGTTGTAAACATTGGAGATTCGAAAGAATTATGTGGTGGAACGCACGTGAAACGCACTGGAGAAATTGGTTTGTTTAAAATAGTAACAGAATGTTCTATTGCATCTGGAATAAGAAGAATTGAAGCTTTAACTGGCCAAGAGGCAATTAATTATGTACGTAATAATGAAATTAACTTAAAAAAAGTTGCAAAATCCATAAAAGCGCCAACAAGTGAAATAATAAACCGACTAAATATTCTAAATCAAGAATATAAAGAATCCAAAGCTAAAATAAAAAGCCTTTATAAAAAACTCATAGAAGTAGAAAACATAAAAAGCACTAAAATAAATGGGATATATTTTATAAGTCATGCTTTTACTGACATTCCAGTAAACATAATAAGAGAATTTGTCCTGCAACAACAAAAACCAAAAACAATAATAGCTTTTACAGCAACTGGAAAAAACAAAACACTTTTACAATCCTCCATCATTCCAGCAACATACACTGAAATAATGCCAAGTGAAGTTGCTAATTTCTCACTAAACAAGAAGCCCAATAAAACAGTTCTGATTGTAAAAATAAGTAAAGACCTAACTGATAAAATCAGTGCAAAAGAGTTAGTATCTACCATAACTGGAAGAGACTGTGGTGGAAATGTTGAACTTGCTCAAACAAGCTGTAATAGCAGTAGTGATATTATCATAGCTATTTCTAACTACTTAGCAAGATAGTGTATTATATGGTAGAGCTTGTTGTTGTACTCCTATGTTACAAAGTTCACTCAACTTAGTTTTTACCGTCTCTTCTGCTTCTCGATAGATGTTCTTACCTTCATTAATCAGTGTAAACTCAATATCCTTAAAAAATCTATTCCACATACTACATAAATGCTCTTTTATTTGAGGCCATATGTTTTTTTTAAAGGTCTCTCCATCATCAGAAAATACATTACCTAATAAAGCTCCTACTTTCTCATAACTTGATTCAAAATATTGAAGCAATGTCTCCACCTCCTTATAAGTACTATGTGCCGAATCTAACGCTTTTCCTTCTACACTATTTTTATCTCCGATAGCTGATAACCCAAGCTTATTATAATTCAAAGCAATCTGTGCAGGTTTTATCACCTTTCTATATACCCAACTCCAACCCTGATCTAACAAATTATTTTTATAATCTTTCGATATATTTTTTGGTACATTATTTACTATACTTTCCATTAAAATACCTATCAAAGGAGACAATAAAGCCTGACAAAAATGTTTGATATTATCTTTTGTTTTAATCACAGGATACTTGATACATTTTTCTGCCAAACAGCATTCAAGTTCTGCTCTTTCTAATAACTTCTTGATTTCCTCTTCATTAAAAGCCTCTTGCTTACATACCTTAAACAAATCGTCTTCTATTACTGCAAATCTTATTTTTTCGCGAGACGTTAGTTCTTCCCTGTAATCGTTTTCTGTTTTCTCATTTATCAATAACCCCTCTTTCTCTAATCCTAATCGTTCTAATGTTTCTAGAATTTCTTGATTATTTTTCAAGCATAACTCCACTAACTCTATACTTAAAGATTCCTTCTCTTTACTATTTTTCTCACTACCCAAACTCTTATTCTGCTTTTCTATCACTTTCTTCAATTCTACAGGTTGCGTTAAATATTTTCCTATCTCTTCTCGATAAGAAACTATCCTATTCACTAAAAGTTCTTCATCTTTTTCATCAAATAGCATGAATGCGCCAGTATTATCTTCTATGTCCCTTATACTCTTCCCTTGCTCTTGAAATAAACTTTGAGTTTTACATTTCGCTATTTCTGAATACATTTTCTCTACCAAAAGGTTTACTTTGTGATAAGAACACATATTTATATTCAAGTCACAGAATTCACTAAGTAGACCCTGCTTTACATCAATCGTTAAATCTGATTGATTTAATATAACTTCAGCTTTTCTTATTTTCGATTTTATTAATTCTCGATAAACGTATTGATTAGTAAGTTCAAATTTAAAAATATCCTCAAGTCTTTTTCTTAGGTTATTGCTTACTGAATTACTATTCTTTCTCAAGGCTTTATATATCTTTGGGTACATCATCTTTAATTCCTCTTTTATCTCATAATACTTTCGTTCTCCTTTTTCTTTCAACCCTGCAATCAAATTTCCAGCCTTAGAGACAGCTTTTTTTGTTTCCTGAGGATATATCTCACTATAAACACCAATTATCCCACCAGCCACACGCTGTTTCCACTTTGCTCTAAACAAAGGAAGTGCACCATTTCTTAAGTTATTTGATATTTTTAAATCCTTTATTATCATCTCTTTCTCAGTCGGTAACTCCTTACCTTGACTCTTCAATTCCTGTTCTACTAATATTTCTCTCAGTCTTTCTTCTATATTTAACCCTCCTCTTTTTTCTCTTTCCCTTTGTGCGATTTTGATTGCCTGTATAAAGGCAACTTTATAAGCATCCTGTATTAAGTAACTTGTCAACTTAAAATCTACACTATCCACCACCTTCAATCTGAACTCATTCAACAACTTTCTTAGCTTATCATATGTAATATCCTTTTTTTCCAGTTTTACCAGTTTTTCAATATTCTTTGCAAATTCTTGAATTGACTTCGCAACCACATTCCTAATCTCACTATACAAACGCACAAGACCATTTTTTAAGTGGACATTGGCTGACAGCTTCAGTATAGTACTATGCTCTGCATCTTGTGTAACAAACAGATTACTATTTTCATCTTCATATAAATCTTTAAGCAACTGTTCAAATTGTGGTGGGAACTTAATCTCCACATTCCACGCAATGTTCGGATTAAAAACTTCTATCTCATGATTTGTTTCATGAAAAGATACTCTAATATTTCGGTGCTTATTATGATACAACCCAATTCTTATTCTAAAAGCAGCAATCAAAGAATGAGATAATTCTCTATTTAAAAAATAAAAAGTCGCTAAAGCGAACATTGCAGGAATAATTAATGCCATAAGCGCAGCCATATTAACAAGAATCACTATCATAATAAGAACACCATATGCCAATCTCTTTGGTACACTTTTACCTATTTCACTTTTTTTTGTTTTATTCTTCCTAAAACTGATCTGTGTTTTATCGTCTACCTTGAATCTGTTATACATGACCAATACTAATGCAACAGAAGCAACATAAGGAAGCATCAAAACCGACAAAGCTAAATTTAATATTCGTTTTTCTGGGCAAGCACTACTTATTTCTTTGAATATTTCACTTGATACATTATACCAGGAAGTAAAAAAATCAGAGTTATAACCTTTATAATGAAATATACTCAGCGGGATACTAAAATCAACAACATTATCCTTCTTCTTCAAATTATCCTGCTCTCCTAAAGTAACAACAGACTCTTTTTTATCTAAACTACCCCCATTATAGTCATTTAAGTTATCAACTTTAACAGCTATATTCATACCGTAACCTCATTTGAAGCAACTTAAGTGTTGCATAAATAATGATAATTTTCAACTACTTAATAATTTAATCTGACACCAATTATTAAATTTTGATATTCCTTAAAATAGAAATCGGCTTCTATTTCTACACTAACCTCTAAAGATGAGGCAAGAGTTTGCTCTTTTATATACCCACTCCATGTATCCACCGCTTTTTTAATTCCCTCATCCTTTGTTTTGACTATTACTCTAATTCTATCGGATATATGAAAACCAGCTTGTTTTCTAGTTTCCTGAATAAGCCTCACTACATCTCTCGCAAGTCCTTCTAGAATTAATTCATCATTTAGTTCAGTGTTTAAGACAACAACCCCTTTGTTGTTATCAAATACAGCAGAATATTTTCTATTTACTTTTAGTAATAGTTCATACTCACCTTTTCCTATAACATAGTTTTCTAACTTATCCCCTAAAAATACTTGTTCATCTTCAATCTGCCTCCATTTCCCCTCTTTAACATATTGAACTAGCTTCTTGATTTTGTTTGGGATCTTCTTTCCAAGTAGTGGGAAATTTAGTTTTAACTCTAATGATGCAATATCTTCAAGCCTGTTTACTAATTCTAAGCTTTTTATATTCACCTCATCCTTTATCATCTCCTGATAATTATCTTCAAAAAAACCACAAAAAAATTGATGATAAATTGTCATGCTGCTAAGTGGTTGCCTGATACGCATATTAAAAGTATTTCTGATAGAAAGTGCAGCATTGCACACCTCTCTTACCAAATCCATTTTGATAATAAACTCACTATCATACTTTTCTAACTGTGGAAAATCAGCTAAATGAACAGATGTTTCTTCATACTTAAGCCCCTGCCATATAGTCTCTGTTATAAACGGCAATAAAGGAGCCGCGGCTTTTAATATATAATAAAAAACTGTATATAAGACATTATAAGCATCAATTTTGTTCTGGTCTAGACCACTTTTCCAAAAACGCCTACGATTGCGACGAATATACCAGTTATTTAGCACTTCAAAAAAATCTATCAGAACTTTGCAAGCTCCTTGAGAATTATAGTTGTTCATAGAAATTTGGATGCTTTCTATAGCTTCAAAACACTTAGAGATCATGTAACAATCGATAGTACTTTGATAATCTTTACAAACTTCAGCTTTAATTTCATCTGCATTCGCATACATAGTAAAGAAGTGATAACTACTCCAAATAGGTTTTATCACGTTCCTTAAGACATCTCGTATCAAGTTTCCTTCTTTATCAAGTAGTAAATCACCACCACAGACAATGGAATTAGACAGCATAAGAAAGCGCAGCGCATCAGAACCATACCTATCAAAAACCTCCATTGGGTCTACATAATTATTTAAACGCTTAGATAATTTCTGTCCTTTTATATCCAGAACTACACCGTGACATATGCAATTCTTAAATGGTTCACTGTCAAACAAAGCAGTGGATAACACAAAAAGCGTATAGAACCACCCTCTTGTTTGCGCTATATATTCAGTTATAAAATCTGCAGGGAAATTATCTCTAAACCATTTCTTATTTTCAAACGGATAGTGGACTTGTGCAAACGGCATTGAGCCAGACTCAAACCAGCAGTCAAACACGTCGGATATACGGCGCATAACTGATTTTTTCGTTGGATCATCAGGATTTGGTCTTGTTAAAGAATCGATAAATGGTCTGTGCAAATCATCTATTTTAACATTAAAATCTCGCTCCAGTTCTGCTATTGAACCATACACATCCACTCTTGGATACCTTGCATCATCCGATTTCCATACAGGAATTGGTGTACCCCAAAACCGATTACGTGAAATTGACCAATCATGTGCTCCTTCAAGCCATTTTCCAAATTGACCATCTCTTATATGATTTGGTATCCAATTAACTCTTTTGTTTAGCTCCATCATCCTCCTCTTAAACTTTGTCACAGCAATATACCAAGAGGGCATAGCACGATAGATTAAAGGAGTATCAGTTCTCCAGCAGTGTGGATAATTGTGAATATATTGCTCAGTTTTGAACCAGTTTCCTTGTTTCTTCAATTTCCTTATTACCATATCGCTGGCATCAAAAACATGAACTCCAGCTAAATCTGGAACTTCAACAGTAAATTTACCACTATCATCAATTGGACAAACGGCTGGAATATTATGACCATGGCAAAGGTAAAAGTCTTCTTCACCAAATCCAGGAGCAGTGTGCACAACACCAGTACCATCTCCTCCTATAACATAATCAGCAATAAAAATGCGAAACGCATTTCTTGTACCCTTAAAGTAATCAAACAGTGGTTTATAAGAAAGACCTACAAGATCATTTGCTTTAAGCCTTATATTACAGTCTTTATATGTAATATTATTTTTTTCACAGTAATCGATAAATCTTTCTAAGTAGCTTTTAGCAAAGATATATATCTCATCACTCACTAAATTTCCTTTATTACTCTCCATTGTCATTCCAGTGTCTTCCATAGTCTTAGCACCTCGACACTGAAATTCAGAAGTAGATTCCAGTGTCACATCCTGGAATGACACTAAGGAACGAACTAATACCGCACAATATTCAATATCTTTCCCTATTGCTAAAGCTAAGTTACTTGGTAACGTCCAAGGGGTTGTAGTCCAAGCAAGCAACTTACATTTTTGCTTCAATTGCTGTGGATTCTCCAAAAGCTCAAATGCAACAGTGACAGCCTTGCTAGTCCTTTCTTTGTAAGAGTTATCAAGTCTTGTTTCAAAATTAGATAATGGAGTTTCACATGCCCAGCTATATGGAACAACGCGTACTGATTCATACACTAAACCTCTATCATAAAGCTGCTTAAACGCCCACATAACTGACTCCATAAACGATTTATCCATGGTTTTATAGCCATTATAAAAATCTACCCACCTTGCTTGCCTATTTATATACTTCTTCCATTTTAAGGAAAATTTCATCACAGAAGCACGACAATAGTTATTGAATTTCTCAATACCGAATTTTTCCACTTCAGTTCTGCCGGATATTCCAAGTTCCTTTTCTGCACCCATCTCAGCTGGTAGCCCATGGCAATCCCAACCAAATCTACGTTCAACTCTCTTTTGTAGCATAGTTTGATATTTTGCAAATGCATCCTTTATAAAACCAGTAAGTAAATGTCCATAATGAGGGAGCCCATTTGCAAATGGAGGTCCATCATAAAAAACAAAACAATTATCTTTAGAACGTTCTTCAACCGATCTCTCAAAAATTTTGTTCTCCTGCCAAAATTTTATGATTGCGTTTTCTAATAAAGAAAAATTAGGACTACTAGTTGTACCAGGATAATGCTTCATGCTCGCTTTACCGAATAAAGCTTAAAGAGTATAGAGCTTTGCAAAAAATTACAAATCCAAAAAAATGTAAATCATATCTCTATAAGAGTTAATTTATTGATAAATATTAATATACCAAATATATTTAAGAAAATAACTATGCCTAAAAGTAATAACAAAAAGACAATCTTATCAGGGATTTCATAATGCTAATAAAAGCATCGGCACGAAAAATCCAACTCATAATTTACATTTTTATGAGAACAACAATTCCAGAGAAATCCAGGCAACATATCATAAACGCAAAAGAAAAAAATTAATGATAACCTAAAAGTACCCTATACGAAGCTTCATATATTGGCATAACAAAGAATTACAATTACTATAGTATCCAAAAATAATTGACTAGAGGTAAACGAAAAAAAGTACCTCTCTTATTTTAGAGCAGTACTTTACTTCAAGCAAAAGGATAATTTTCCAACAAATGGCTAATAGAGCTAATCATTAAAACTTATTCCTAATAAACTATTCTGCCAAGCTTCTAGTACTTTCACATTTACTATTTTATCTCTATATTTACCTTCAGGATCACTCACACACACTGATTGCATATATGGGCTTTTACCAATAATTTGGTTTTGGTGTTTACCTTTTTTATCACTAAATAAAACAGGTATAGCTTTACCTACCATGCTCTGGTTAAACTCAAGCTGTTGCTTATTAATTAACTTCCGTAAACAAAGAAGACGTTCTGTTTTAACTTCTTCTGGCACTTGATCTTCCTTTTCTGCTCCTGGCGTACCTGGTCTTGGACTATATTTAAAGCTATAAGCTTGAGCATACCCTACTTTTTCCACTAACTTTATAGTTTCCTCAAAATCTCTCTCAGTCTCTCCAGGAAAACCAATAATAAAATCAGAAGAAAATTCAATTTCAGGTTTCAATTTGCGAAACCTATTTATTATTTCTAAATACTCCTCTACAGTATACTTCCTATTCATTGCACGCAATATTTTATTTGAACCTGACTGCACAGGCAGGTGAATAAATGGCATGAGTTTTGGTTCTTCTGCATGCGCCAAGTAAAGGGATTCATGCACATCTCTTGGGTGAGAAGTCGTATAGCGGATTCTTTCTAGCTTTTCAATCTTGGCGATACGACTAATCAATTTCCCTAAATCCCACACATCCCCTTCGAATTCTCCACGATAAGCATTAACATTTTGACCGAGCAAATTGATTTCCTTCGTTCCATTTGCAACTAATTTCAGCGCTTCACGAAATATTTCATTCGCTGGTCGTGAATATTCAACCCCACGAGTATAAGGTACTACACAAAACGTACAAAACTTATCACAACCCTCTTGTATGGAAAGAAATGCGGAAGATCCTTGGCTATTACCATAGCATTCACCTGGCAATTTATCAAATTTTGCAATTTCAGGAAAATCAGTGTTTACTACATGGTTTTTATCTCTACTTGCCTTAACTATCAGCTCTGGTAAGGTAGCAATACTCTGTGGACCAACAACAGC
This sequence comes from Wolbachia endosymbiont of Onchocerca ochengi, assembly GCF_000306885.1. GTDB lineage: Bacteria > Pseudomonadota > Alphaproteobacteria > Rickettsiales > Anaplasmataceae > Wolbachia. The sequence continues at coordinate 452,921 of NC_018267.1, read as the reverse complement.
ATACACGAACGGAGCTCTCCTGAACACTTCTTTTCCTTCTGCTTGTGCTACACATCCAGCTACTACTATAATAACTTCCTTATTCTTTCGCGATAAATAAATCTTCCCAAGCTCTGAATAAAGCTTTTCTACCGCTTTTTCTCTAATGTAACAAGTATTTAGTATTACCAAATCAGCTTTTCCTACATCGCTAACAACGTTGAACCCCAAAGGCTTAATCATATTTTCCATTAAAACGGAGTCATAAATATTCATCTGACAGCCGTAAGTCTTGATATACAAACCTTTCATCTCACACTTCTTGCAAGTTGGCACATACTCTGATATATGAAGTGCAACCGTGTAAGCACTGCTATTTAAGGCATCATAAAAAGCCACCACTAAGCAACTAACGCTAGAGATTTAACAAGCAGTTACACAATGAAAACTCAACTTCAATATTGATACTCACACAACATCATTTCCACTACAACCTTCATATAAGTAAAATTATACTAAAAACTAGGTTACTTGTCAAGTATTTAGATAACAGAATTTATAGTTACTATTTAAGTAGCTCAACACTAAAATTCAGAAAAAAGAAATACAGATTTTACCGTCACGTGCTGAAATAACACCATTTATTGTAAAAACAAATGGCCGCACACGAATTGCCTTAATATCTAAGAAATCTACTAAGTAAAAAAAGACAAGAGAAACTTTAGAACTATCTATTTTTAGCATAGGCGTTTTTGAAAAGTCTTAAACACTTTATAAGTACATTCCCAGCCTGCATAGACAAAAACTAGAAATTTAGGTAAAATTTATAAAGATATAAAGCACATATAGTACAAAAAGTTAAACGTAAGACACAAGCTACGTAATATTTCCATCACTTACCTTGTACAAGTTAAAGATAATTGAAATACCTTCACTATCACAATAAGAAGACTGGCAAAGTCTGTTAAATAGTTTTGCTTCGTATCTCTATTAGCTACTTAAACTCTTTTAGTAAACAAAGTATTTACACAAACTTAAATTGCTTTTCTTGCTTTAGTTGCATATTTATATAAAATTAAAAGAAGCTAGAGACATAAATGCTAACAAGATTCGCCCCAAGCCCAACTGGCTATCTTCATGTAGGGAATATTCGCACCGCACTTATCTGCTGGATGTATACACGCAGTCAAAACGGAAAATTTCTGCTTCGTTTTGACGATACTGACTTCCAGCGTTCAGATATCAAGTATATAAATAGCATCATACAAGACTTGCAATGGGTTAATATAGATTGGGATTTAAATTTTAAGCAATCAGAGCGCTTTGAGCGCTACAACGAGGTGTTTTTGCAGTTAGTAAAAGAAGGGCATATTTATACATGCTATGAAACAAGAAAGGAGCTAGATATTAAACGCAAACTGCAACTAAAACGTGGACTTCCTCCCATTTACGATAGAAGTGCACTATTTCTAACTAAGCAGGAGAAAGCTAGTTATGAGCAAGAAGGACGAAAACCATATTTTAGATTTAAGTTGGATAGAAATGAAATCGTTAAATGGGACGATGAAATTAAAGGTAAAATAAATATTGCAACTAGTCACATCAGTGATCCTATAGTAAGAAGAGAAGACGGAATTTATACATATATGCTACCCTCTGTCATCGATGATATTGATTTTAATATAACCCATATCATACGTGGGGAAGATCATATACCTAACACTGTAGCGCAAATACAAATAATACTAGCATTAAAAACAAAAGCTCCAACGTTTGCTCACCTTTCTCTGCTACATTTCAATGATAGCAAGATATCAAAGCGAAAAGGTGGATTGGACATCAGACTTATCAAAAAAAATGAAATTGAACCAATTACGCTCGTTAGCTATTTAGCAAAGCTTGGAACATCAGATCCTATTAAGGCTCATGTTGATATGCAATCTTTGATTGACTCATTTGACATTAAAAAATTTAGCTCAGCATCTACCCGATTTAGTCTGAGTGAAGTATATAAGCTAAATAGTAAAGCTCTGCAGCAGATGCCATTTAAAGCGGTGAAAGAGCGTCTAAATCAAATCAGAGTAAACTCTTCGGAGTTTTGGTATTTTATAAGAAGCAATATAGAAAAGTTTTCGGAGGTAGCAAAGTGGTGGCAAATATGCAAATCCGATATAGAACCTGTGATTTTTGATAAGGAGACTATAAAAATTGCGCTCAATGTATTGCCGCAAGGTGATTGTAATGAAAACACATTATCAGAATGGGTTAAAGCTATTCGAAAGGTAGTGGATACAAAAACAAAAGACTTATTTATGCAGCTTCGTTTAGCTTTAACAGGCACAAAAACAGGTCCTGAACTTGCTAAGTTGTTAGTTTTTATTGGTAGAAAAAGGATCGTTGCAAGATTAAAAAAAGTAAAGGATAAGTAGTAGCAAAAACTATGGAAAGAAAGTATACGGAATCCTTAGAATTAATCAAATATAGTGAAAAGAGTCAGTGTTTTTACACAGCATTTAATACTCACAATAAAATTATCAAGCTCAAAAAAGTTATAAATTAACATAAAAATGAAAATTTTATATAGCTATATGAGTAAGCTTTCTGTGAAAAGAATCATTCATGTGAATATACGGTTTTACCGGATACAATAGTGCGCACTGTGTACCCTTTTACCTTGCGTTTATCAAAAGGAGAATTTTTTGATTTACTAGCAAAACTATCAATCTTAATTTCCCATTCGTGATTCAGGTCAACTAAAATTAAGTCTGCAGCGAGGTTCTTTTGTATACGACCGCGTGGTACATGTATTATATCCGCAGGCTTATATGTAAGCTTTGCTAATACATCAAACAAACTCATTTGCCCACTGTGATAAAGTTCAAGTGAAAGGGGAAGAATTGTTTCAAGGCCCACAATGCCAAATGCAGCGTTTTCTAACGGTAGATCTTTAGAATCACGATCATGAGGTGCGTGATCAGTTGCAATACAATCAATCACACCTGTTTTTAAACCTTCAACCATAGCCAAACGATCTCCTTCAGAACGAAGTGGGGGGTTCACTTTTGCGATTGTTCCATGTCGTTTTACTATATCCTCAGTTAAAGTAAAGTGATGAGGAGTCACCTCACACGTGACATTTAACCCTAAATCTTTTGCACGTTTAATCACATCAAGCGAATCCTTTGAGGAGATATGCAAAACGTGATAGTGCACGTTTTCCATATCTTTCATGAGCAGTATATCACGACTTACCATAATCGATTCTGACGCACTTAAGATTCCCTTTACTCCCAATTCTTCAGAAATCTTACCTGCATTGATCGCTCCACCTGCCGATAAATTTAGATCTTCTGCATGTTGAGCAATAGGAACGTTCAGCATACTTGAATAAAGCAGTGCTTGTCTCATAACCATTGGATTCATAACTGGCATACCATCGTCAGTAAATCCAACTGCACCTGCTTCTTTTAAAAGTGCCATTTCAGTTAATCTTTCCTCCGAAGTGGTAATTTTAGCATAGAATTCAACGTTCACATGTGAAGTTTCAAGCGCTCTACATTTCAAATACTTAGCCAAAATAACACTATCTATTGCTGGAACAGTATTAGGCTGACAAACTACAGTTGTCACACCTCCCGCAGCTGCAGATTTGCTGCCTGTATATATAGTTTCTTTATGCTCTTGGCCTGGTTCACGAAAATGTACATGAACATCAATAAGACCTGGCATCAGAACAAGTCCTTCGCAGTCTACCATCTCGTCAATTCCACTTGGAATTCCATCTAAAAGCAATGATTCACCAAAATCAACTATTTTACTCCCTTCAGTTAGCAGTGAGCCTTTTATATCAAGTTTAGTCTCTGGGTCAATAATACGAGCATTTGTATATGCTACTTTATAATTTTCCTTCTGCCCTACTTGCAATAAACTCCAAGTTTCAGTCATAGGTTTACATATATTAATTATTCATTAAATTTAAAGTTTTTTTAATAAAACACAATCAAATTAAAATACAAGTTATATGGATAAAGTCTTATCTTTACCTTTTTGAAAATAACATATACCATAAAGCTACCATTTTCATACACACAAAAATAAAGTTTAATTATCACTTTTTGACTTTTTTGAAAACAACTTAAGCTAAAGTAATTTTGAAACCCACCTTAGCTAGGTTCATTCTTTTTTAAGATTAAAAGGTTAAAATAGCAGTGAACATTAAAGTGGAGTTTATAGCTACAATGACAAATCTTCTAATAAAAACTAATTTTCTACTTTTCTACCTTATTTTGATAATACATACAATATTTAGCTAATTTAAAAATTTAATTTAACTTTTTGTTATTATTTTCAACAAAATAAGCTTCCGTACTGATAACTAAATAGCTTTGATATTGAGGATTTACATGGGTATAGACATAAATGTACTAATTACTAATACGAATAAATTAAAAGAATACATAGATAAAAATGAAAGGCGAGAGCAGGAAAAAAAAGACAAGCAATCATACACTGCTATAGAGAGAAAGGTAAAAAAAGAAGAGTACAACCGCGAAAAACCAAGAAGTCAAGATAGAACTATCAAGAAGGGCAAAAGGTTAATCAAAAAAGGTGCTAGCCCTGAAGTATTGACTAGATTAAGAGAATCACTTAGAGAACAAGAAAAATATTATATATACTATATCCGGAACTTTCTTCTAGAATTAAATAGAAAAATATCGAAAGAACTAGACCCTATAAAAAAGGAGAAAATAAGACAAGCAATTTCTGAAATTACTTACAATAGCAAACATTGCTTTAATAGTACTGCTACCCACAAGCAAAACAATCACAGGAATAGTGAAAATAGTGAACTAGAAAATGGCTATGGCAGCGATATTGAAAATGATCATAAAGTAGAAACAAACAACATAATAGTAAGTAATAGTACTCAATTATTGAAAGCAATTAAAAATCAAAATGATAAAAAATTTAAAAAACATCTAAAAAATTGTATGGATATTAGCAGCATAAAAGATAAGGAAGAAAAGAATACTTTATACTTCATTGCATTCTTAAAAAGGAAACAGAAACTTAAGTTCCTAGGTACCCTAATTAAAACGGTTAGCAGAAAAAACTCAGCACAGTCCATTTGTAGCAAAGATGATGGAAAGACTCCTATTCAGGAGATATTAATCAACAAGATAACAGAAGAAAAACATGAATCCAATATGATCCAGAATAACAATAACACGCTTAAGTTCTTCACAAAACTGTTAAGACATAAAACCAACTATAGTAATTTAGAATTATTTACAGAAGAATTACAAGGCTTAAAAGAAGAGCAAAAGGTATACTATCATAATTTCTTAGAAAAATCAACAGAATTAATAAAACAACCTAAATCAGAGCAAAAACCTGATATAGAAAAAAAAATTAAAGATATTATAATACGCACTATAAATATTTTAGATATTAATAGTAATTATTTATTACATTCAGCAATTAATAATTACGATAAAAAACTTTTTAAAGAATTGTTACAAAAAGGGTTGGATGTTAGCTTTAAAGACATAAATGGTAACAACGCCCTACATTTAATAATTTCAAAATTGAAAAAAGAACAAAAGCTCGAATTCCTCAATATATTACTAAAAGTAGGTCAAAAAGAACAATTTATCGATGCCATAAATAATAGAAAGAATCAAGAAGGGCAAACACCTTTTCATAAACTACTCCAGTACATACAAAAAAAGAGTGAAAAATCTTCACTGACAAGTTTTGAGAACACTAAAAGATATAAAGCCTTAAAACTACTATTAGAAAATGGTGCTGACATCACTGTTAAAGATAGTAATAAAAGGAATGCTCTACACTATATTGCTTCACTTAAAGGAGAACAAAAGGTTGTATGCTTAGATTTAGTAGTAAAAAGCACAAATATACCTGAGAATAAGCTAAGTCAAGCTATAAACGCTAGTAATGGTAAAAAACAAACACCGATACAAGTAGCGTTAATTTCCAAGGCAGTAAAAAGTAGACATAATCTTCCCAATCCTAGAAATCGTGATAACACAATCAAGTTCTGTGTAAAATTACTGCAGAATGGCGCTGACCAAAAACAATTAATATTGCCTAAACTATTATGGAATAGAGAGTATTATCAAACTATAAAAGGAATAGAGAAGTCAATGGGTAAATTGCTTATTCCAGATAACATGAGAACTAACTTAAAACTTAATTTTGGTAAGAAATTTAAAGTACGTGATATTGTGAAGCGTGTCAACAATGTTGCCTATAAAGTAATAATAACACTTATATTTGCTGCTCTAACCTGTGCAGTAGTATTCAGTGCTGCTCAGGGAAGTATTACAATTACTACTACATCATCTACTATAGCAGCTATAGGAATCTGTTACCTCATCTGCTTCAATTTAGAAAACATTTATGAAAAATTTAAAAAAGCTAAAAGGAAATTTACTGGAGAAAAACAAATTATACCTCAAGGTAAGATACCAAAAAATGATACACAATACAATAATTCTTCCAAAAGAATAAAAAATATACCTAATGGTTTAGAAGAACAAAAAACGCAAGAACTGCAAGACCAGTCAAAATATATTGAAAGCCCACCTAGTTTTAAAATAGAAGGCATATCAATATCCCAATTTACCAAGGAACTATTAGAATCCAACAATCAATTTAATAAATCCTCTCTTCTGGCGCTATGAAGTCAATCTCATCACTCAAAGTTTTTTCAGCAACTTTTTTATAATCAATTTTCACATTAATTTCGCCTTCCTCTTCTTCAAGCCACGCCATAGTGTGCTTCATCCAATTCTTGTCATCACGCTTAGGAAAATCCTCACGAGCATGAGAACCTCTGCTTTCTTCGCGGTTAGCTGCGCATTCCATAGTAATAACTGCTTGTGGAACCATATTAGCGAGTTCTAGTGCTTCAACTAAATCGCTGTTCCATATCATACTGCGATCTTCAATTACAATATCAAGCATCATTTTTGCTACTTCTTTTATAGCTTTCTTACCTTCTTCTAAAACTTCAGCAACACGAAATATAGATGCATATCTTTGCATAGTGTTCTGCATTTTATTGCGTATTTTCGCTACTTTAAGCCCTCCAGAAGCAAATCTCATCTTATTGAACCTATCTACTATCCAATCTGTACAATCTGAGTGCAATTTTCTATGTGGTGTATTGAGCTTCAATTTTTCCTTTGCTCTTAGCGCTGCAGCTCTACCAAAAACTATAAGATCGAGAAGCGAGTTAGAACCAAGTCGATTTGCACCGTGTACAGAAATACATGCTGCTTCTCCAATTGCAAATAATCCTTCTACTATTTCTTCCTTACCTTTTTTCAACGTGATCACTTCTCCATGATAATTAGTTGGAATACCACCCATATTATAGTGAACAGTTGGAATAACCGGTATTGGATCTTTGGTAACATCAACTCCTGCAAAAGCCTTTGCGGTTTCACTAATTCCTGGAAGCCTCAGTTTTATTACTTCTGGATCAAGGTGTGCTATAACTAAATATATGTGATCTTTCTTTGGTCCAACTCCTCTTCCCTCTCTAATTTCAATTGTTATTGCACGACTTACCACATCGCGAGAAGCTAAGTCCTTTGCCTTAGAAGCGTAGCGCTCCATGAATCTCTCACCTTGAGAATTAATAAGGTACCCACCTTCTCCTCGACATCCTTCTGTCATCAAGCATCCTGAGCCATATATTCCTGTTGGATGAAATTGCACAAACTCCATATCTTCAAGTGGCAACCCGGCTCTCACTACCATACCATTACCATCACCTGTGCAGGTGTGTGCACTTGTTGCAGAAAAGTAAATACGCCCATATCCACCTGTTGCTATCACCACTGCATGTGCACGAAATTTATGCAGTGTACCATCACATAGTGACCAGGCAAAAACTCCACAGCACATTCCGGTTTTATTGTCCATGATTAAATCAATCACAAAGTATTCAACAAAAAATTTAACATTGAACTTAAGACACTGCTGATATAGAGTGTGAAGAATTGCATGCCCAGTTTTATCTGCTGCTGCACAAGTACGCTGAGCTGATTTTCCTTTACCAAAATGAGTTGTCATCCCTCCAAAAGAACGCTGGTATATTGTGCCTTTTTCCGTGCGAGAAAAAGGCACACCAAAATTTTCAAGTTCAATAACAGCCTTAGCAGCGTTTTTACACATATATTCTATTGCATCTTGATCACCAAGCCAATCTGATCCTTTTATTGTATCATACGCATGCCAGCGCCAATCGTCCTCAGCAATATTCCCTAAAGCTGCACTGATTCCACCCTGCGCTGCAACTGTATGACTGCGCGTAGGAAAGATTTTAGAGATGCAAGCAACTGAAAAATTAGTGGCAGCGATTTCAAGTGCTGTTCTGAGTCCTGCTCCACCTGCACCTACTACCACTACGTCATACTCATGCTCTATAATCGCGTACGCCAACTTATCCATATTTGCTTATTCATAACTACAGACTTATAATATCACAGGAGTAGAAAAAATCTATATTAGTTTTCTAGTATCCGTAGATAAAATTAATTGAGAGTTGAGAACACTGCAGAACTTAGAAAACGAGTTATTTAGGCACTTAATTTATTGTAATTAGCATATGTTACACCAAGGTCTTCGTGCCACTGGGTTCTTTTTGCAAAACTTTCATCACCAAATTACTTGGTTTTATATGCTTATGAAAAAACTTAGAATCATGCAACAAACATATTCCATTGTTTTAACCTGTTTATAAGCTTAACTAAAGAAATATATAGCCAATCCAACACCAAGAAAAAACTGAGTACAATACCAATCAACCACCACTACATCCATCTTTTCTCTTCTCTGATTTAGCTTAGTCTGTCCATACTACCACAAATGTGGCTCTTGCTTTTCCTCGAGCTAAATAACCCAATAGAACTTAGCCCTTTTTATTCTGAAAGTTTATGTAAGTATAAAGTCCTTCATCCCAATTCCCTCATTAAGCTATTAACATAATCATTTATTGCTTATTTTAAATACTTCATCACATCTTCTAGTGGGTTATTCATCAGGATTTTACATAAAATGAAGCAGCATTTTGTGTACTACCACTTCTCTTGATATCTTCGTGTTATAAAGCGCTGAAAATATAGCACGTATTTCTTACATGTGAACCACTTACCCATTAAAATCTGTAACAAGTAACAAACTCTATTTCATCATTATCAATAAAGTTTATTATTAAACCAATACTTTTTTCGTTACTAGCTTAACAAATTTTTACAATTAACTTAATCATACGTACCCTTATTCTGATTACATCAATAACATAATAAATTCTGTTAAAAGTCAAAAATTTAGCTAATAAATAATATATCTTATGAAGTTTCTATGAATATTATAGAACTAACTGCAGAGTAAACGAAACATTATCCAATTTTGATCAACATTTTGTAACAAATCTGTTAAAAAAAACTTACAGGATCAACATCTACTACAACTGTGGTACTTAAATTTAAGTTACAGCTTTGAATCCAATATTTCAGCTTCTTTTGTACGGATAAACAATGTTTATTATGTATCTTTAGTAAGATCCTATACCGATACTTCTTATTTAAGAAATTTACTGCTGCCGGCGATGGACCAAGAATTTCAAATTCTTTTCTTCTAAGTTCTGGTATCACACACTGAAATGGCAATAAAGAAGGAGCAATAGTTAAACACTGATTATGCAAAAAGCTAGCTATTTTGCTTGCTGCTTTTTGTGTTGCAATCTGATCTTTACCACAAACTATAAGTGCTATCAACCTGCTAAATGGTGGCATTTGAGCTTTAGATCTCAACTCAAGTTCAAGTTCATAAAATAAGTCCCTTTTTTGATGCTGCAATGCTTTTATTATCAAACTTTCAGGATTATTTGTCTGCACTATTACCATTCCTTTTTCGTTAAACCTTCCAGATCTTCCTGCAACTTGGTGCAATAACTGATACATTTTTTCTGCTGCCCTTAGATCAGAATTCTCAAGACTTAAATCTGCATTTATTACCCCAACTAAAGTTAATTTAGGAAAATTGTGTCCCTTAGCAATTATCTGTGTACCGATTATAACATTCACTTCTTCCTTCAATATTAAGTCAATAACATTACTCACTGACTTCTGATCACTACTTACGATCACAGTTTTTGCGTTTGGTATTAATTTTACTGTTTCCTCAAGTAATCTTTCAATCCCTACACCATAAAGAAACAATGGCTGTTCACTTTCGCAATTAGGACATTTTTCTGGAAGGGTTAATTGATAAGAGCAATGATAACATAAAAGAACATTCTTTTTTTTGTAATACGTAAGCCAAACAGAACAATTTAAGCAGGAAATTTTGTATCCGCACTTTTTACAAACTGCAAGCTGAGCATACCCTCGGCGATTTAAAAAAAGCATAACTTGCTGATTTTTTTTTATAGCTCGTTCTATGCCCTCAAAAAGCTGATTGGAAATCCACTGCTTATTATTTCTCATGTCTACTACTTTAATCAGTGGCAATTCTGCATCACCAAAACGCTTAGCTAACCTTACATAATTATAATTACCGTTTTTAACATGATGAATGGTTTCAAGCAATGGAGTTGCTGACGATAAAATTATTGGAATATTTTCAATTTTAGCTAAGACTATTGCCATATCTCGAGCATTGTATATAGTTCCTTGCTCTTGTTTAAAAGATGAATCGTGCTCTTCATCAACAATAATTAATCTTAGATTCTTATAAGGCAAAAAAAGCGCTGACCTCGTCCCTACAATTACCTGTACATTTCCATTCGCTACATTAAGCCAATTATTGCGACGAGTTTTTGGAGTGAGCTCTGAATGCCACTGAGCTAAATTTCTTGATACTTGATCGCAGATACGATTTATCAATTGCGAAATTAAAATAATTTCAGGTAGAAGAATTAAAACTTGTGCATTACGCTCTTCAGATGTCATTTTAACATTTTCTGACGTCATCCTAGCATGCTCATCTACAATGAAGCTTTCTAGATTACATCGTCTTGATACTAAAGTAACATCATTTTTGTTAGAAAGCAATCTTATATTATAACATTCATACAATTGCATACTTGACACTAATTTTCTTTCCTGAATTCCAACGTCTGCACACTGAAATGACAAAGTCTGAGCAGCACCTAGAACGGTAGATGGACTACTATAATTCTTAATCAATTGCGCAACTACAGAGAGATAAACTTCTGTTTTTCCAGATCCGGTTTCACCATCAAGTAAAGTTACTGAATACCCATTCAAGTTGCTTATTATTTTATCACTAGCTATTTGCTGCTCGGCACTTAATCGGCAGCTTATATTACTTATTTCCTGTTTCTGCTCAGTACAAACCAATTTGTTTACTTGGTCCACCTTTAACACTCCCCCCATTATCATTTTGGCAAGCATACCGATAGGTATTAAATTATATCGTGCAACCCACTCTGCAAATTCAATCAATTTTGGTCTAATGTTTGGTAAATCAATCTTTTGCTCAATAAATTTCAATTCTCGATTGCCTTTGCCGCCATATTTCCAAACTATGCCGATTAAGCGTTTCTTGCCAAATGGCACTACTACATAATCCCCAATTAAAATTTCAGTATTTTCCTTAATTGCATATGAAAATAACTGGTCAATTGTAAGTGGTAGCAGTACGTCAACCGTTCTTATCATAGCAACCTAAGTTTAGCACTATTTTGAAAGCTTTTGCTTAATTTTTATGAGCAAATTAATCTTAACTAATGTTATGTAAGTTTGTTTCGCTAAGATGATAAAACACACAAGAAACTCATATATAGAAATCAATAGAATTTTCTGAACTTCATAAAAATTTTATGCAGAACAGAAAATTAAGCAAACCGAAAAAACAATTATTTGAAATGAATGAGAATTTGAAGAGAATACTTCAAAACCATATTAAATATACTTAGCAATATGATTAACAAGAGAACCCTTGTTACACGCAGTACCAATTGCTTGGATGCTCAGTATTTGCTTTTATACATGGCTAAATTACTATCAAAAAATGAAAGTAAGAAGAATATCTGTTATTGCAGGCAAATTAATATACGAAAACAAGCACAGCTTAATTTTCTGTTATCTAAATAAAATAAACCAAAATGGTATATCATCTTGAAAGATATATTTGCTTAATATATCTCACTATACTGAGATGAAAATAAAATTGCTACAATTATAATTATTATGACTTTCAGTGAGAAGCATCTCAGTCAAGACCAGGAAAATGTAAACAAAAATATCGTAGGAAAAGCAGAGTATTTTCAAGTAATAAAGAAATATGTAGAAAACATACAAAAGGTTATCTGCTTTCCAGTGGTCATAGAAAATTGGAATAATAGTAATGTAAATAACTTCAAAGAAGCATTTCAAGGTGTATTATCTTTCAGTTTCTCTAATCAGTTCGATATATAAAAAACAGAAAAGATAAACCAGAAGTACCTACTACCACTATAACTTACTACCAAAATCTAAACCTAACTTTAAAAACAATAATTGATGATTTAGGTTACCATATTGCAATATTTACCAAATCATTCCAATCAAAAGTGAGTAGCAATGTTGAATCATCAACTGCAATGATAAGCGGACTTAAGAATAACTCACTATAAACAATATCGCTGCACGATCATCCGTTTTAATTTTCACATAACAAAAACAACTAGTAAATAGGAGCTTATAGATGTTCACAAGTAAAGTAACTTCACCTTCAACATATTTCAAAAAAACACACACAAATAGAAATAACAAATTGAAACAAAAAAAACAAAGCACCCAGCAACTATTTTGCAGTAAAAACAATAAAATGTATAATTTCTCGCAAAAACAGTCTTTAGAAACCTTTGCAAGGGAATGAATAAAATAGACCTAATTACTATTTGATGCTGCAGGTACACACTAGATACAATGAGAATCGTATCTAAAATCACTGCTATCAAAGTAATTACAACAGTTGTGTTATTAGAAAATCACAGGTACAACATTAGGTAGTATAGTATATATGGTATCTTACAAACATAATAATAAACAACTTTCATACCGAAACCACTACAGAAGTGACATATTACAAAAAGCTTATCTACAACAAACTGGACTCAGTTTTTTTAATAATTGTATGCTATCAATTATATATAAGTTCCCATTTTCTAAAGCAAAAGATGATTTATAAAAATTTAAAGGCAGTTTAAATAGAATATTGCCAATTACTTCTGATTTTCAATTTTAAGTACACACAAATAGAACATTTACTGTTAGCATTAACTAAAGATGTGATTGTAAATGATGTCCATCAAGATAAGCATCAATATAAACAATATTCTATCAAGATATAGATATAGTGTCAAAATTAATAGCTATTATGGTAATAACATAACAGGTCCTCTAGAAGATACTTCTGAAATGATCATCAATAGAACTAGGCCTGATTCATTATTTCAACGCATAAATACATATAGTCGTAATATAAGCTTGTAGCCTAGAAAGAAAAAATAAATAGTAAATGTTCTAGTAGAAATTTATCTAAACAGATCTATATACTGAGGATCTATTGCAGAAACAAAATACAAAGAATTCTAATTTAGTTTATCATATATCTAATATAAAATGTTCAAATGATATATATGAACACACTACTAATCATAAAGAAAAATTTGATAAAAATAACGATATCTCTACTATAGTAAATAAAGATAAGCTATTATAAAAATGAAAAAGCTCTGCAAAGTTATTGCAAAAATTTAAATGATTATGCGAAGAAGTAAGAAAAATAGACTATGTTATCGTTCGTGGTTATGAATTAGAACGTACTATAGAAATCTTATTAAGACATAAAAAATAATTTTCTATATGTCAGGGACTAAATATTGGTAAAACTATGATAGTTGAAAAAGATTTAGCATTAGGTAGTGCCTCCAATACGCTGAAGTCCAGCATAATTTATGCTTTAGATTTAGGTTCATTCCTTGCAAGAACTCCCTATAGAGGAAACTTTAAAGAGAAAATAAAATCTATAATAAAAACAATCGAGACAAAACCTGGTGCATCCTTTTCATCGATGAAATACACACACTATTACTGAAGCAGATTCAACAAGTGGTAACTTTCTTGATGCTACTGGTAATCCATTTAAACTTGTACACATATTGCATCGTATAGGTACAACTACATACAGAGAATACAACAATAGCTTTGAAAAGGACAAAGCATTAGTAAGAAGGTTTCAAAAGATTAATATGAAAGAATCTTCTGTTAACGAGGCAATAAAAATACTAAACGGTACAAAGTCCTACTATGAAAGTAGTAGTATATTATACAAAACACGCCATTAAGGCTGCAATTAAACTTTCATATAAACATATTAGTGGTGCAGACATTATCTGATAAAGCATAGGCATATTACAATTTACAAAAGAAAACAAACGAAAAATTGCAAACAGCAAAGATATCAAGAAATTATCACTAGGATTACAAACATATTTTATAGATCTGAATTTGATAACATACAAAAGTCAAACCTCTAAAAGAGAATCTCGAGAAGATAATTTTTGGTCAAGGGTAAGCCGATAGAACCTCTTGTTAATTTCATTAAAAATGCTAAATTCGAGCTGAAAAATTATAATAAACCTCTAACTAATTATCTCTTTACAGACCAACAAGCATAGGTAAAACTGAACTTATGAAAACAGCTAGCAAAAATATGAATATGAATCTTGTACATTTTGACATATCCAAATATAAAGTATCTTATTCAATATCTAGAATAATTAGTTCCCCCATGGATATATTATAAGTTATAACCAAGGTAGACTGTTTACAGAAAATGTATCTAACAGTCAATATAATGTCGTACTTCCTAATGAAATCAAGAAAGCTCACAAGCGATATTTATTAATATATTACTACAAATCATAGATTATAATTGTATTATAAGCACCTACAGGCATAAAGTTTTAACTTTACTAATATAATTTTAATTATGACAACCAACATAGAGATATCTGAACGCAGTAAAAACTCCATTAGTTTTAAATATAAGGATCTTAACATTGGTGATAGCAAAAAAGCAATAGAGGCAGGTTTTTAGTCATGAATTCCATAATCGTCTCGATGTTGTTATTTCTTTCTCTGACTTAAATATAGATATAATCCTGCATATTATGGATAAATTCGCTCATGAACTAAAAACACAGCTCATGCAAAAAGACATAATCTGCTCAGTGAAGGAAGAAGTAAAATTTTACCTTATACAAACTGGCTACAGTAAGGAAATGGGAGCAAATCCAATAAAAAGACCAATTGGAGAAGAAATAAAAAATTACTTAATTAAGAAAGATACTGAATTAGTAATTAATTAAAGGAAAAAATTAAGGATTTATATAAATAAACAAGTAAATAAGATTACTTTTAATATCGTTTACAAAACTCTTGTACTAAGCTTTACCCTTGTTATAATTTAAAATTAATTTGAGTTATAGTAACAATGAGTGACAAAGTAAAACAAATTCTAAGTTACTACGAAAGTGAAAACCCTGGGGTAAAAGCAAACCTCACTCGTATTCTCATGCATGGAAAACTTGGCGGAACTGGTAGATTAGTAATTCTCCCTGTAGACCAAGGGTTTGAGCATGGACCAATCAAAAGCTTTGAAGTTAACCCTGATGCTTATGATCCGCATTATCATTTTCAACTTGCAATTGATTCAGGAGTCAACGCATACGCTGCCCCGCTTGGTATGATTGAAGCTGGTGTTTCAACTTATGCCGGAATGCTGCCACTTATCCTAAAACTCAATAGCTCGAACTCTTTACATTCTAAAAGTTTAACTTCCGATCAGGCAATCACTGCTTCTGTAAAAGATGCACTGCGTTTAGGCTGTACAGCTGTTGGATTCACCATATATCCTGGTTCTGCTAAGTGCTTTGATATGATAGAAGAAGCCTGTGAAATCATATCTGAGGCTAAATCTTGTGGACTCGCAGTAGTACTATGGTCTTATCCACGCGGTGAAGGAATTTCCAAAGAAGGTGAAACAGCAGTTGACGTTATTTCCTACGCTGCACACGTAGCAGCTTTGCTTGGTGCGAACATAATAAAAGTAAAACTTCCAACTATCCACTTAGAAAAAGAAAAAATAAAGGTTGAAAATATTGATTCCTTATCTAAAAGGATTAAATATGTCAGAAAATCTTGCTTTGCAGGAAAAAGAATAATAGTTTTTTCTGGTGGTGAGTCAAAATCAGCAAATGATATATATAATGAGGCAAAGGAAATTAAGCATGGTGGTGGTAATGGTTCAATCATTGGTCGCAACTCTTTTCAAAGAAAAAGAGAAGAGGCTTTATCTATGCTAAAAGATATAATGGATATCTACGCATAAAAATCGGCTAGGTGGCAGAATGGTTTATGCGGAGGATTGCAAATCCTTTTATACCGGTTCAATTCCGGTCCTGGCCTTTCTCGTTTTCTATATCTTGAAAAACTACTTAATTTAGCAGTATTTTTAGTGACTAACTTACCTTAACAAACCTAAGTCTACCTGGTTATGTATTGAGTTCAAAATCTCAATTCCTTTAGCAAGTTAACAATCTTGCCACAGTTTTAGTTGTAACTACCAAATCCTGTATTACACCCATTATAAGTTCCCAAAATGGAAGATAATATACTTACTCGTTGCACTAACCACACCACTATTTTCAACAGAGAAATTGCTTGCTCAAAAGTTTTACTATATGACCTAAATTCAATAACCTCAGCGCATTTACTATTTTATAAAGCATTAACAACAACTACTTTAGACGTTAATTTTTCATTAATCAACGCCATTTACAGCAATTCAAAAAGTATGTCTCCCTTGCTCGTACTATAATGTTTTTTTCTTTACTTCCTAAAGTAACTATCTCGCACCATTAAGATAAGAAAATTATAACATATCAACACTGCTTAAGAAAAATAATCCGCCATGATTTTACAACCAGAAATCATACCTTTTATAACATAATTACTTTCTTAAACACTAAGCCATTGGTTTCCAAAAAGATAGCCAGTGTTTCTATTAAATTCAGAAATTTTAATACCAAGCTAGACCGCCTCATAATCTCAATTGAAGCAGTACTGAACAACTTAAGTGCTCAGAGCTAAATTTTTTGAAGTCTCTCACTATCGAAATAAGAAGAAGAATCAGATAATAGCAATAATAAACTTTGTGAAAAAAGCTTTTACCTATTATTTACAAGTAAAATCAATGAGAACACCTTTTTAAAAATTACGGCTATGCTTCCACAGTATTTTATGATAGAAAATAAGTTGAAGAGTATCATTATAGGAATGACACTACATAACTTACTGCTTTTGTTACCACCTGAAATTGCCCATTCATTGGTAATCATGATTCTAAAAAAGATACCTTACAAAAAACCCACAGAACACCTACCTGAGTCTTTAAACGTAAACTTCTTTAATAACAAACTTAAGAGCCCCGTAGGTCTTGCTGCAGGTTTTGACAAGAATGCGGAAGTTATAAGCTCCATGCTCTCATTTGGTTTTGGGTTTATTGAAGCTGGAACTGTAACTAAATACCCCCAATATGGAAATAAAAAGCCAAGAATCTTCCGGTTAACCCAAGATGAAGGAATAATCAATAGATTGGGATTTAACAATAAAGGAATAGGTTACTTTCTCAAACAAATAAACAAAATTAGGCTTAATAATGACATTTTTGGAATCAATATAGGGAAAAATAGCATATCACAAAACAAAATCAGTGATTATATTGACCTAATAAAGATGGTACATGGAAAAAGCAACTATATAGTGCTGAACATTTCATCTCCAAACACACCCAATTTACGCAACTTGCACAATAAACAAGAATTATCAGAATTACTGAAATCCATAACTCTAACCAGGCAGTCAATTAACAGTGCTAAATATACTCCTATAATGCTAAAAATCTCACCAGATATAGACCAACAAACGAAAGAAAACATTGCTGAGCTTGCATTAGAATATAAAATTGATGGCTTGGTAGTAAGCAACACTACAGTTAATCGAGATAATCTGTACTTTCATTATAATGAGAGTGGTGGACTGAGTGGCAGGCCGTTGTTCAAACTTTCAACTGAGCTATTGAGTGATATGTATAAACTTACCAAAGGCAAAATGTTATTGATAGGGTGCGGAGGGATTTCAAGTGGTATTGATGCATACAAAAAAATAAAGGCAGGAGCATCTTTAGTACAACTATATACTGCTCTCATATATCACGGACCTCAAATCGTGAATAAAATCAATCTGGAGCTTGCAGAGCTAATAAGAAGAGATGGACTTAGTAACATCAGTGAGGCAGTGGGTTGTGATTGTGAGTTTTAGCAACTTTATTTTAATAGAATAAAACTAATTTTCTGATATAAAGGTATAAAATAGGAAGTGTTTCTTTCCAAGATAACAAACATGCAAAACTTAAACGATACTATATCCGAAATTATTAACTATAGGTTTAAAAATTATTCTATTCTAAAAGAAGCATTAACCCATCCAAGCTTAAATAAACGAAACAGCAAAAACCAAATTGAAAATTATGAAAGACTAGAGTTTCTAGGTGACAGTATTCTAAATATGGTTGTGTCTACTATACTATTTAAACTCTTTCCTAAAGAAAAAGAAGGGAGGTTGGCAAAACGAAAAACAGACTTAGTCTGTGGTAGTACTATTGCTAATGTTGCCAAAGTGATAAAATTGGGTGATTTTATTATCATGGATAACAGTGAGCAATGTAATGGAGGAAAATACAACCTAAAAAATTTAGAAAACGCACTTGAAGCACTAATAGGTGCGATTTACATTGACGGCGGATTTAGAAATGTTGAAAGATTTGTCACCCAATATTGGGAAAAGCTAGCTAAATATATGCTCAATCCCCCTCAAGACCCTAAAACCTCGCTACAAGAATGGACACAGAAAAATAAACTACCCTTACCAAAGTATGAACTTAAAAAACAGACTGGACCAGCACATAATCCAGAATTTACTATATCAGTTTACATAAAAAATCATGGCAGAGTTTCTGCATGTGCTTCTAGCAAAAAGGTTGCCGAACAAAAAGCTGCCGAGTTAATGATAGGAAAAATTAATAATAGTAAGAAAACCAATTTAACTTAAGCAATCAACCTAAATATCAAAGAAGCCAAAAACAAGAAATAAAAACTTTCTGGCCAAAAAATAAAGCATTTCATTGCTTCTAGATATGACACCAACCATACTAGTTAGCCCAATATGACTCTTACGGGATTTGAACCCGTGTTACCACCGTGAAAGAGTGATGTCCTAACCACTAGACGAAAGAGTCAATATGCAATTGACTAAGTTATATTGATTACTCATATAAAGTCAATTCAATTGTTTTATAGCAAAACAAAGAGTAAAGACTACTTTTACAAGCTAACCTTGCTTGTTGCATAGTAAGTTAGCTTATAGCTAAGGTTATAAAACGACCTATTGAAAATTCTTTCTTCTACAATCAATTTAGTCAAATTTAAGAATAGTAATTCACTATTTACATTAGTGGATTTAATTATATTAAAATAAAAATGGCTAATAAATTCTAAATTTTAACAACAAACACTATATTATTCCAATTCTAAGAAGCTTGGAACACTGTGTTTTGCTGCGGAACTATCAAATCACAATATTCATATGATATACATTGAGATGATACTTCAAAAGTATGCTATCAACTTTAATTATAAACTCATTTTGGTAATCCAAGTTACCTTAATTACATTTCTAGCTATAACTATAAATGTATAGACCCTTTATCCTATTGTTGTTATAATTAATGTTTTGCTAAAAATTGAATATTAATGAATGAACTAAGAAAGTTAAGCATTACAGAGATGCGTGATGGGCTCAATCGAAAAGATTTTTCCGCTGTTGAACTTACAGAGGTACATATCAATGCAGTTGAAGATGAGAAACTAAATGCATTTGTAACAAAAACTCCAGAAATAGCAATAAAAGCCGCTAAAGCAGCAGATGAACATTTTTCAAAACAGAAAGACGATATAACTCCACCGCTCATGGGCATACCAGTTGGGGTCAAAGATTTATTCTGCACAAAAGGAATAAAAACAACAGCATGTTCAAAAATGCTAGAAAACTTCGTTCCTACTTACGAATCTACAGTATCTAAATTGCTTCTAAAAAGCGGAGCAGCCATGCTTGGTAAGCTTAACATGGATGAATTTGCTATGGGCTCCGCAAACACAAACAGCTGGTTTGGTCCTGTTGAAAATGTTTGGACTAGGAAAAGTGATGGGGAAAAGGTTGTACCTGGTGGATCATCTGGCGGATCTGCATCAGCAGTTGCCGGATTCTTATGCGCTGGAGCACTCGGAAGTGACACCGGTGGATCTGTACGCCAACCAGCAGCTTATTGTGGAGTAGTTGGAATAAAACCAACCTATGGGAGGTGTTCACGTTTTGGCATGATCGCATTTGCAAGTTCTTTGGATCAAGCAGGAGTTATAACCCGTTCTGTCTCTGACTCAGCATTAATGCTGGAAACAATTTGTGGCTATGATAATAAAGACTCAACATCAAGCGAAAGGCTAGTACCTAAGTTTTCTAGCCTTATAAGTGGTGATATTAAGGGCAAAAGCATTGGTATACCAAAAGAGTATAGAATGGATGGAATTTCAGAAGAAATCGTCCACTATTGGGAAAAAGTTTCTTCCAATTTAAAAGAAAGCGGTGCTAAAATTGTTGATATTGCCTTGCCATACACTAAATATGCAATACCAGTCTACTATTTAATCTGCTCTGCTGAAGCTTCATCTAATCTTGCTCGCTACGATGGTGTGCATTACGGATTCAGAGCTGATGCTGATACCCTTGAAGAAATGTACTCACTAACAAGAGCAGAAGGTTTTGGAAAAGAAGTGAAAAGAAGAATCCTCATCGGTGCTTATGCACTTTCTTCAGGTCATTATAATGAATATTATGAAAAAGCACAATGTATTAGAGCATTAATCAGGAATGATTTTATAAAAGCATTCGAGAAAGTAGATTACATACTTGTTCCATCCGCTCCGACAGAAGCTTTTGGCTTAAATGAAAAGCCAGACCCGATAATTATGTGCATCAATGATGTTTTTACTGTACCAGCAAGTTTAGCTGGCCTACCTGCTATTTCTATTCCTGTTGGACTTTCTAGTGAAGGGCTACCACTTGCTTTACAAGTAATTGGAAACTATTATGATGAAGCTGGAATATTGAATGTAGCAAATGTAATCGAGCAAAATTGTGGTAGGATAATTGAACTACGTAGCTTAGTTTGATATAAGACCATATTCAATCAGTAGTCAGTGTACATATAACGTCACACTGTCCAAGTTTCTAATCAAAAAGGAATAAGTTTAGCAAAAAATAATGATATCATTAGTGGGACGTAAAACAGTCCCACTGTGGTACTTATGAGAAGTAATAAAGTAGCTCTATCTGGTTGATAATTTAAAATATTAGCAAGTACCACACTAGATCCGGAAACTGGAATAATAGCTAGCAACATCAGTGCTTTATATATACTCTCGTCGTATATACCTATAATATGTTTGTCTATCAGAACAATTCCTAAAACAAATAATGGCCAGAACACGTACTTTGCTGTAATAGTAGTTAAAGCAAGCTTCCAATCTATTTTAAAATTTGTAATTTGTACAATACTCACTCCAAACAGCACCATTCCTAATGTAATAAATGTACTTCTAATATTCATCATAACATCTATCAAAAAAGCAGGTATTTGCACATTGCATATACTTAAAAAAAAGCCTAAAATCATCGCATAAGATGAAGGAAGCCTGAACAATCTTAACATACATTCTTTCGCAGTATATATACCATTTGCAGCTATATAAAATCCTAAGCTATTTTCAAACAGCGCCATTCCTATATAACAGACAACATATACAGACACTGAATCTTCATCAAATAAAGTCATAGCAATTGGCAAGCCAAAATAACCCATGCTTGTACTGCCTGAGCTAAATGCTAATATATTTTTCGTGTTATCTTTAAATAGAAAAGAAGAAAGATAATAAACCGATAAGGACATAGTGCTACCTATGAACCATATTAAAATCGGCAAAGAAATTACCTTTAAATTAACCTCTGTATGGGATACTCCATATAGAATTACTATTGGATTAGCTATATAAAAAAGTATTTGAGATATAGTATTTTTATCAACTTTAAGGTATTTCCCTGCCAAACAACCAATCAGTATTGTAATATAAACAGGCAATATTTTAAGAAAAAGGGTAAAAAACATATTAGCCTAAATTACAATCCTTTTTGATATTTTTTACTGATAAAGTGACATTAGATCTTAAGATATTGCAAAAGTAAATAAAATTTATTCCTCAACTTATCTAGGTCACAATCGACTAAAAAAGCTTCTTGAATATCTTTCAATAACAATAAGCTTACTGAAAAGCAAAATTTATTTCCATCTAAACTTCACTATGCACTTTTAGATGGTATAAGATAGAAAATTTATAAAAAGTAACTACTCTATAAAATAAGAGAACTCTATGTTTGTATATTTTAGCTATAAACAATTCCAGTAAAAAACTGAATTATACTTGTCCAAAGATAAGTGATGCGTTAGTGCCGCCGAAGCCAAATGAATTAGAAAGTACATATTGAATTTTGTGTTCTTGAGCCTTAAACGGTACAAAATTTAAATCACATCCTTCTGAAGGCTTATGTAAATTTAAAGTTGGTGGAGTAATTCCGTTATTTAATGCAAGGATGCTAAATATTGCTTCAACGCTCCCTGCAGCGCCAAGCAAGTGCCCTATAGAAGACTTAGTGGAAGAAACCGGTACTTTATAAGCATGTTCACCAAATAACCGTTTTATTGCTATCACTTCAATTTTATCTCCAAGCGGTGTTGAAGTGCCATGTGCATTAATATATCCAATTTGATTTGGGTTAATTTGCGCACTCTTTAAGGCAATTTGCATTGCTTTGAATGCACCCCTTCCTTCTAAATGTGGCGATGTAATGTGATGTGCATCCCCTGTTAGTCCATATCCAACCAATTCAGCATATACTTTTGCTTCTCTTTTCCTTGCATGTTCATATTCTTCTAAAACTAATACACCTGCTCCTTCACCCATAACAAATCCATCACGTTCTTTATCCCATGGTCTTGAAGCTTCTTCAGGCTTATCATTAAATCTAGTTGATAATGCCTTCATAGATGCAAAACCCGCAATTCCCACTCTACACAGAGCACTTTCTGATCCACCTGCAATCATTACATCTGCTTCGCCAAGTTTTATAGTTCTTGCTGAGTTTATTATTGCATGTGCACCTGTTGCACATGCAGTTACTGCTGAATCGTTTGGGCCCATAAATTTATATTTAATAGAGATATGACCAGATATCAAATTTATTAAACTTGCAGGAACAAAAAATGGACTAACACGTCTAGGTCCTTTTTCCTGCATAGTAATTACATTTTCTTGAATTGATGAAAGGCCACCTATACCGGAACCAACAGTAACACCAATACGTTCCCGATTAATATTTTGGCTTTCTAAAATTAGTGAATCGTCTACTGCCTGAACAGCAGCAGCAATACCATAGTGAATAAAACGATCTGTCCTTTTTAGATCTTTTTTAGAAACATAATCTAATGAATTAAAGCAGTGATCAATATTATCATGTTGTAAGGGAACTTGTCCTGCAACTTTACAAGCAAGATCAGAAGCATTAAACCTGCTGATCCCTCTTACACCAGATTTACCATCTATTAACTTAAGCCAAGTATTTCTAACATCTGTTGCCAGTGGAGTAATTAAGCCAACACCAGTAACTATTACTCTTCTGTTCATTTACCACTAACTATTTGTTTTTTTACTACATAATCAACTATTTGTTCCATAGTTTCCATTATTTGAGCATCTTCATCAGGAATTTCTATTCCAAACTCTTCTTCTGCTGCCATAATTATCTCAACTGCATCTAAACTATCTGCTCCATGCTCCGAAAGCTTTGAAGAACTATCAAACTTCTCTACATCTTTACTAATGTGTTCTAACACAATCTTTTTCACTTTTTCTTCTATGTCTTCTCTAGTACTTTTTGCTAGTTCGCTATCCATTTTTTACCAAAAAATAACCTATCCTTTGATGTTATAAAAAATCTTTATGTTTGCAATACCTTTTATGATTGATAAACTATCACAAAGCTTTTTACTGCTCTAGCTAAGGCATATTTTAGTATCATACGCTAAAAAACTAATAAATTCAAAAATGTTAGACAAGTTAATAAAAAGTTTACTTATCGCAGAAACAGATAAAATTTTATCTAAAGTTAGCCAAAACAAGCATATATTAGCAATGCACTACGTGCTTTTCGCTCCCACAAAACACATAATACGTCCACTTTTAATTACAGCTCTGTCACAAGTGTTCAATTCAGAAGCAATATCAATTGCTGTAGCAGTTAAATGTGTTCACACCCACTCCCTGATTCAGGATGACTTGCCATATATAGACAATAGCAATAATAATAGCAAAAATCAGCTAAGCTGCTGCTATAAGAAATTTGATGAAGCAACAGCAGTGCTTGTTGCTGAAGATGCACCTTTTACTCTCGCTTCTGAAATATTATCTTCACCAAATAAGGATAGTAATAAGCGCCATGAAATCATAAAATCACCATCTCAGATGATAGGAACTAAAGGAATGGTAGGAGAGCAAGTTTTAGATTCTGATAAAAACTTTGGCAAAATAAAAAAAATGCATCTGATGAAAACCGCAAAACTACTTGCAGCTCCATGTAAAATAGGTGCTATAGTAGGAGATACACCGGATAAACAACGTAGAGCATTATATAACTATAGGATAAATCTTGGGCTCATCTTTCAAGCTGAAGATGATACTGAAAACTACGAACAAGCTTTAAACAATCTCAGCAAACTCCGAGGAAAACACTGGTCATACCTATATGACTTATTGAATCAAGCAAAAAAAGATGGCTAAAAAAATTGTATTACAGTTGATTGTTTCCATGATAATAATTTTTACCTTAACTTCCGCTTTTGTATTTATTATAGTACACATAAATAAAGGCAAACCAGAAAAAAAGGACAAGCTTTATGAGATAAGTACTACCCATGATAGCTTAGTGCAGACGATAGCATACTATTTAGTGAAACCAATACTTGAATCAGCATTTGACCGTTATATTAAAAAGTATGGGATAACAGAATATTTAGAAAAAATAACACAGCAAAAAAGAGAGGAAAATATGATAAGCTTTTACGAAATCACAGAAGGCAACGGCAGCAAAGCTTTATGCGGTCAGGAAGTCCTATTACAAGTGTATAAAATATCTAACAATCTAGCAATACCACTTTTGAATCAAGTCTCTAATGTCACTTTTAAAATAGGTCAAAACAACTCGAAAGAGTTAAGTTTGGGAACAATAGGTATGAAGGAAGGAGGAGAACGTGTAATTACTGTAAACAGTACTACTAATAATACCGAAGCGAGCATTAGTTCTTATTATGTTAAACTACTTGAAGTAAAAGATAAATATCCAGATCTAGTAAATAATATGATGATTTTTGATGATCTAATTGACAAAACCGGGAAACAAGTAAAGTGCGGTGACGAAATATCGATTAAATATAGCGTAATGAGGCATGATGGTAAATATATAATCAAAAATCAAACAACACAGTTGAAGGTTGGTGATAAAAAAGTACCACTTGCCATAGAGCTTGGAGCTATAGGAATGAGAGCTTTTAATAAAAGAACTATCATTTCTCCACCAGAACTCTTAAATATTACTGATAGCATGTCAATCAAAGATATAGGTTTCGACAAAGAACATATTTCGATAATTCATCTAAATCTAGATACCAACTCACAGTAGAATTAAAGTTCTAAAGCAAAAAGACAGATACTTTAAAATATTATTTGATAACTAAAGAAAATAACAAAAGTACATATTGCAGTAATAACCGGTGGTAAAACTAGAAAAATAGGTGTTTTTTTAATGAAAAACCTTTGGGAAGGTTTTAAGAAAAAAGCATTGTAAATTATTGGCAAAAAGTACATAGCATTGAGTATAGTGCTTACAATCAACAGAAGAATCACAAATATAATAAGTGATAAATCGCCGGAGTCAGAGACAGCTTGGAAAATGAGAAATTTACCCCAAAAAGTTGGAGCAGGTGGCACCCCTATCATAGATAACGCACCTATAGTAAATGCTATCATGGCAATTGGCATACTACGTCCTATGCCATGAATTCTATCCACATATTTCTCACCTGTTTTCGTTATTATGCTACCTGCAACAAAAAATAAAGTGATTTTTGCAAACGCATGACAAACTAACTGAAAAATTGCAACCTTTGCACTGAAGTCGCTAAGAATTGAAGCGGATAATATAATATATGATAATTGAGAAACGGTAGAGTAAGCAAGCAATTTTTTTAATTCTTTCTGCTTGAGTGCAATCAGCGAGGCAGCAACAATGGTAAACCCCGCAACATATGGCAGCCATCCTCCAGCAAACCAATTTTGTTGTGCAAAGCGTTGCAGATTACCGATACCGAAAATACACAATATAACTTTTATGATGATAAAAGCTCCGGACTTCACAACAACAACAGCATGCAGCAAAGCACTCACGGGAGTTGGTGCAACCATTGCTTTGGGCAACCAAAAATGCATTGGCATTAGTGCAGCTTTGCCTATTCCATAAATCAGCATAGTAAAACATACTGCAGTAAAAGTAATGAGTGAAGTGTCAAATTTAAATATTCCATCGCTTACAAAGTCTAAAGTATGAAATTCACTGTATAAGAAACCAAGAACTGGAAAAAATAGTACTAAGGAAGAAAAAAATAGTACGCCAAAATAATAGCGTCCAGCTATCACTGATTCATTTGTGGCATTATAGGTAACAAGAGGATAGGTACTGATAGTTAAAAGCTCATAAAAAACAAATGTAGTAAGCAAATCTCCGGAAAAAGCAATAAACATCGCACAGCTAATCGATACCGAAAAAAAACATAAGAAACTTGAGTGATTACTACCAGGATAGTTACTCTTCATATAGCATACTGCATATATACTGGTTAATATCCATAAAAATGATATTAATAAACTAAATATTATTCCTGTAGACTCTAGTTTTAAACTAATATGTAAATTATTACCAAAATCAATGAGGATAAATTGAAAATAATCACTATATGCCCAATATAAAGTGCACAGACACGTATACGTAAATAGAAGTACAGAAGAGACAACAGTAATACTGTTACTTACTCTAGGCCATCTACCGGTAAAAAAGATAATTACTGCACCAAGCATCGGAATCAATGCAGTAATTAACAAATAATTTTCAGTAATAAAAAGCGGTAAGGAAAGAGATGTTAAAACATAGTCCATTAAATGATTCATCTTTCTGCTTAGGCAAAGCTAGAATTATACTCAAATTACAGAAAAGTGCCACTTTTTTAGTAAATTAGTTTTATATATTATGATATTTATCATATGGATGAAATAAGAGACGGGTACCAACTACTCTCTCATATAACTTAACCCAACCTAGATAAGTTTTTCTAATTTGTCATATATATCTTACACATTATAAAATTAAACAATGTGTTATCAAATCATCAACTTTTTTCAATAGCTTTAGCTTTATCCCCCATCTTCACTTTTTCATATGGCTTTCAGAAGCAATAATAGTCTTCTGCTTAAATTTATATTTTTCTTTATAGCCTCCTCCTATAGAGTTAAAATTCACACCTATTTTTTTATAAATTACGGCTCAACAACATTAATACCTTTTGTTCCAGCTGGTTGCCTTTATAACTACTTATAAGATCTTTGATCTTTTACCTTTCTTTTCATAACCAGACTACGGCGTCAATAGTATACTTTTATTTTAGAGATTTACATTGGTTTATTTCCTTTGACAGTAACTTCACTTTTCCTCTATTACACTATTGCCTTGCTTTTCAATTTTCGTTATCATTTTCTTTCGAAGAAATTACAAATAGTACCTATTATTTTTTGAATAACAATCTCTAAAAAAACCCTTGGTTGCCCTGAACTTGTACTAAGAGAAATAATTTAAAATACATATTCATTTTCCACTTAGTGATAATTCCTCAGGTAGATTTTATTTGCTTGATAGGTCAACGCTGCATAATGTCTTGAGTGCATTAATCTTGTTTATCCTTCAGACAATAATATACCTTTAACATCCTCTTTTTTTACTCCTAATCTCATCAACAACTATACCAGTACTTGATTCCTTTTTCTTAGTAAGCAATAATGATAATAACTTTTTTTAACAATGACTATGAATACCTAAAATTTCGGTATATAGGTTCTTACATAGGTTGCATTAATAAATTCTTGTACTTTTTAGATAATTAACACCTCCTACCATTTCACCATTTTCATTTATAGTGCCTACCACCCTTAAATTTGACTTTTTGTATTTCTTTATTTAATACTCAGCCTACTTTTTTCAAGGCCATTCCTCTTTTTTATTTATTAATTTAATAATTTTATTAATTTTCTTTATACTATTTATACTATTATAAACCAAAAACAGATCTTTAGCAACTTCATGTTTGTTTTTATGTTTCACAATTGCCTTATAGATAGTGTAAATCTTCTCTAACTTAACTCTGTTGTTCTATGAGTCTTTTTGGAAACATAATATAATAATTCTCTTAGAAATCACTAAACATAAAAATACCAACTGCTTGCTCCTTAAACAAACTTAAATAATCTTCCATTATTTTCTTTCATAGCATACATATGACGATACAATATTGACCTTTACTCTACTTGAAAGTGCAGATTACAGTACAGGTTTCAGCCTTTTTTTTATTTCACCTTCATCCTTTAAAAACCTTCCTATTCATTATTAGACACTCCATTTTTTAAACCATAATCTCTTTCTATTTACTAGTAAAACGACTATACATGCATCCATTAGTAACAGTATTACCAAAATTGAATATTAATAAAATATCATCTCCTTTAGCCATATCTTCATCTTATAATTTTACCGATCAAGAATAAAAAGGCCAATACTAACAGGTTAATTATCTATTGTAACAATTTCAAAATCAATAATAAGAAAAAAAAGCTAACAGCATGAAGAAAAAACTTAAGAAGAAACAAGGTTACAAAATGACGGTTTCACTAACCCAGTTACTCCTTTCCTGATTTAGTCTATTATTCAATATCGCTTGTCTTATTGATTTCATCAGTTCATTCATAAAGAAAATATTGTGAATAGTAATAAGAGTGTAGGCTAGCAGTTCTTTAGCTTTTAACAAATGGTATATATAAGCTCTTGAATGCTTTCTGCAAGTAAAACATAGACAGTCACTTTCAATTGGACTATTATCCAGTTTAAATTGTTGATTTCGTAAATTAATATGCTCTTTGCACTTCGAAATAATAGAATTCCTATTTTTCACTTTAATAAGCGCACCACCATGTCTTGCTAAACGAGTTGGATGTACACAATCAAACGTATCGATTCCAAGCCCTACTGCATGAAAGATATCCACAATTCCACCAATACCAAGCAAATGAGTAGGTCTCGTTCTTTTTAAATGTTCCATAGTAAAAGAAACTATATCATGCATTTGCTTCTTACTCTGACCAAGAGATCCACCTATTGCTTGACCAAAAAATGGTAAATGATTAATAAAATCACAATTCTCTCTACGCAAATCTTGATACACTCCGCCTTGACTAATTCCATATAGTGCTTGTTTGCCATTATTATTTCTTTTAAACTCATTCAAAGAACGCTCAGCCCATTTATGGCTCATAAGCATTGATTTCTGTGTATATTCTTTGCTAACGTGAAACGGGGTACATTCATCCAAAACTAAGATTAAATCTGCACCTAACTTTCGTTGAATTTGAATAGACTTTTCAGGAGTTAAACAATAACTTTTACCATTGATGTAAGAACGAAAAACTGCTCCATACTCATCAACTTTGACTAGAGTTTTTTGTTTTTTTCTTATTCCCTTTATCTCTTCTGAAACTGATCCGTGTCCTAAGCTAAATATCTGGTATCCACCAGAATCAGTTAGCATCGGCCCATTCCATCCTATCATCTTGTGCAACCCACCAAGTTTTTCTACGGTATTCTCTCCTGGTTGAAGCATTAGGTGATATGTGTTAGACAGTATTACTTGAGTGCCAGCTTCGCTGACTCTCTCGATATCTGAAACTCTAATTGCAGCCTTTGTCGCACAAAACATAAATGCCGGTGTTTCTATATTTCCACTTGGAGTTTCAATAGTACCAACTCTTGCAGAACCTAATTGCTTAGTTATTTTAAATGAAAACTTTCTTTTCATCTACTTATTTGAAAGTTCTACTACAATGTTCTCTACTTTTTGAGGAGTAAGATTTTCATAAAAATCATTATTGATCTGTACAACAGGAGCACTAACACATGCACCAAGACATTCAACTTCCTTTAAAGTAAACAGATTGTCTTTAGTGGTCTCACCAACATCAATTCCTAGTTTCTTTTTAAAGGCATCTAGAACTTCTTCACTACTGCATAACCAGCAAGGAGTTGTTCTGCAAATTTGTACAAGATATTTACCCACTGGTTTTAAATTATACATAGTATAAAAATTTGCTACCTCGTACACACGAATATGTGGAATACAAAGCATATCAGCAATGTAGCACATTGCAGATCTAGGAACCCATCCACATTGTTCTTGAATCAAGTATAGCAAAGGCATAACAGCACTACCCTCTCTCCCTTTTGGATACATCTTTATAAACTTTTTTGCCTTCTCAAGATTTTCCGATGTAAAACTAAATTGTCTTTCTTTTTCTTTCATCTATAAAGATTACATAAGTCTCAACAGATTATATATTTGAATGATCAATAATTGCAATTAAACTTCTTGTATAACCTAGAAAGAAGTAGATATTTTAAATATCGTATTTTCTACAACACTGCGATTCAGCTGTTCTTAAATTCCCTTAATAATAAAATATCAAAAGCTTTAATAAGCAGAAAAAGGCAGAAGAAATCCTCGCCAGTACTTACTTCTAGCACTAGCGTTTTTTCTAAGCCTTAAAGCGCTGCAATTTAGCTACTCTTAAACTGTATCAGATATCCTAAGTTTAAATGCTCAGAAAAAAAACAAAAGAAATCCTCATGCAGACAGTTATTTATTATTCTCTAATCCTGTAAATTGATGTTCTCATTTTTTTAACGTTCTATAAATGCATTTCAGCTTGTATGGATAAAAACTAAAATCTAGTAAAGACATAAAGCCATAAAAATAAAATATAAGACACTAATCTCGTAATACTTCCATCACTTGACCTGCAAAGGTTGAAGATAATTCAATATCTTTATTAGTATAATAATAGGAGTTAGCAAGAAATTTGTTAAAGAATTTTTCTATGAATTATTCCAAGAAGCACAGCTACGCGCTCTGCCTTTAAACAGAGATAAAAGCACAATTACTACAAACAACACTCCACCAATAACTGATATAGCTCCACCCGCAATAAAGCAGGTACGTGCTAATATTGATGAAATACTTGGCAAATCCGCAACTTTTCTTAAGGCACTGTATCCACCAAGCCAAACAAGACCAGTAATATGAAGAAAATGTCCAAAGCCATAGGCATAAATTTGCAATTTTACCACAAAGTTTTCTACCTCTTTACAGTTCAGTTTTGGTAATAACCAATAAACAAAATTCATAAAAGCTATAGTGATGCCAATTACAGAACCGTGATAATGAGCAGGAATGGTAACATTTCCTTCAACAGTTAGTACTCCAAGTATGCCTCCATAAGTGAACAACACAAATGAGTGTAATAAATAACTGTTCTTATCATTAAGTAAGCTTTTTATACTACGACACACTAATATTGTTAAAAAACACGGCAAAATTGCTCCAGCAGTTCTCATATGCCAAGTAAAAAACTGTATCAATTCAGCACTATTCACCGAGTAAATAGAATATATAAATGGTCCACATACAGCCAAGATCATATTTATAAATAGTGGCAAAATAGCAATTTTATTGTTTGAAGTTAGATTGACACTGGAACTCAACATTATCAAATAAACTAAAAACATTCCTTGAGTAAAAGCAAATTGCAGCAAATGTCCACTTCCCCAAAAGAGATATTCGTAAAATAAATTTTTATCTAAGTGATATAAATCTACAGGCATGTTTCTGTGAGCTAGAACAAGGCAAAGGAACGACGATACAAATATAATAACTAACCCAACTTGCCCAACAAAAAAGTATGAGACTTGCCTATTTAACATACAGGTAAAAGCTGCATTTACCAATATGCTGATAATAAACAAACTAAGCCCAAACAAAAATAATTTGTTTTGTAACACGGGAATATAGTTGCTCTTAATAACTTCAGTACCCGGAACAAATGCTGACACAAATATCAGTAGCATGGAAAGGGTTGACAGAACCCATAAAAAGCTAAGCCAATTATTGGTGTTTTGTAGGTTTATAATAAAAAGTAAAGATATTATAGAACACATCCATACCAAAATTGATAAATTCACATGTATCACTAGTGCATTATCAAAGATATATTGTGCAGAGGGAATGAGAGAGAAAACAAAAGGCAACCGCAGGAAAACAACAATTATCGACAGTAGCCCAGAACAAGCAAGAGCGCATACTGCCAAAAATATCCATCGTTTGCAAAGTGAAATGTTATCTTGTATAAGCACAGCTATTTTCCCCTTTTTATTTTTTGATCGATAAAGTACTATAACATTAATATAGAGTAATTTTTCGATGATTAATATAACTCTATATCAGTCCGTTCCACTAACAATTTAAGTGAAATACAAATAATATCACAACAAAGTAGGTTGTATCTTTCATCATGAAAATACCATATCCACCTTTGGTTAATACTACAATAGCGTTGCTATTAGCATTAGTCTGGGCCGTAGATATTTCCTTTTAGCAGCCCATGCTTAGGCATATTTAATAATAAAAGTTATTGTAGATTGTCCTTTAACATCAAATGTAGGTAACTCTTTTCATAAAACAGCAATTCCCTTCATATCTATATATACTAATATCATGCTCACTTAAATGAATTATCAAATTACACAACTATTTTTGAAATTAAGATAGGTTCCACCTTCGTAAAAATATTGTTAAATTAAGTATTACCATATTATTAAATCAAAGTAATAGTTACTATAAAAATAACTCCTATAGCAGTTTTATTAATAAGGTTAACAATTTGATAAACTATGTTCTAAATATTATACAAATTATAATTAATAGCTTTAAGCCGCATGCTAGTACTTTGTATCAAAGTTTATTTTTTTGTAAGCAAATATCAACTTTATTTTACAGATACATGATTAGAGCTTAGCTCAAGTACTTACTGGCAAAATGATAGATGTACTCTTAAACATCATTACAAGGTTATTTTCAAACAGATACCAGGAAAATCATCTTTATGGATCCTCATAGCAAAATTATTAAAGCAAAACAGAGAACCTTAATAGCCAGGCATGCCAATTTTCACTTTCTATGCCTTCTCATTTATAACTGTACAAATACTTAATTTATTATTTTCTAACTAAAGAAAGAGTTAAGGATTAATAACTACCGAATACTTTTTTCCTTTATTACGATTATTAACATAGCAATAGCTAATTCTCTTTGGATGATAGCGAAAAACTTTTTACGATTTTCCAATCGTAAGTAAGAATTACTCAAGCTCTAAGAACAATCACTTTCACTCATAAAATTTTTAAGATCAGCTAAATATTATAGATCTAGCCATTAAAAAAAACCAAAACTACTTTTGATAAAATTCATTTCCATTATGAATAATGCAATACTAATATTTAGAAACAAGCTCATGATAATTGAATCTAACCAAAAAGTAGAACCTGTTGATTATTGGGGTAAAGGCAAATCAACATTCTGTAACCCTAACCTCTCAGGTTTTACGATGTAAAGTCTAGAAAATTTTAATTAACGGCAAGATATTTCCAACATAACAGAGTTCTTTACACAAAAGAGTAAAAACGATTCCACAAGATTCATCACTTTTTCATATAACTCTGTTAAAATACTCATTATGACAAAATATAGGCTAGTGATGATGAAGTTGTAGAGGCTGTTAAATGTTCACACGCCGATGGATTTATTTTAAAATTGCCTCAAGGTTACGAGTCACTTGTTAAGAGAAGAGGTGTAAAATTTTTGGATTGGTAGAGGTAAAGTATTACAATTAGTAAAAGCAATTTTTTTAATTGCACCTATATTAATTCTAGATTAGACAACATCACAACTCAATTCTGCAAGTGAAAATAATATCCAAAAATTTCCATATGAATCATATATAAGATGAAGTCTATCATAGTAATAGCACATCTCCTATCTATGTTTTTGCATATAGACCGCATTTCAGTACTTAATTACTTAATTATGTGACAAGATTATAGAAAACTGCATGAACTAAAAACTTCTTGATAAAGACGGAATGTATAAAACTCTATAGGATGCATAAATTGAAGATTTTTACCAAACAAAAAGGGAAATGAAAAGTGAATATGTATAGCGCTAAAAAAAGTATACTAAAAAGTAAAAGTAAGGCATTTTAATTTGGATAATGTCTACTACGTCCATAAACTATGTAGTGGATTTATCAAATGAAGCTGGACTAAGACATAATCTTAGACCCGTGTGAAGAGGTCATTTTCTTTGATCAACACATCCAAGACTTAAAATTTAGATATAAGAGGATTGAATACTTGCGAAAATATTGCACCATTATTAACATTTTTAAAATTAATTTTTCATGGCTTTATAAAATTCCTCGACCCAAAACTTGACTACATGCTACAGCAATAAACAGAGCAATGTTCGTGAGAACTTTTATTGAAGATGAAAGAGGATTTTTTTTGAAATTAATTTTTAGGAGCAGGTTTCAAACTACCTCAAGTGATTCTACTTAATAGATATGGTCATAAGCGTTAAGGGAAAATTAACACAAGACGCTAACTTGTCCAATAATATGGAAGCATGCCGCTGCTATTCTTTCACTTCTTCCAATAGAACCCAATTTTTCTGCAGTTGTTGTTTCTATATTACAAATTTACAATCAATATAAGGCAACATTTTAGGCTCTTCACAAACTATAGTAATGTCTAAATTAGATACACGATCCTCTTCCTTTAGCTCTTGTAGCAGCAAAGCTTAGAAAATAAGATGAGTCACAATCTTTCCAATTAGCAAAATTAGAAGGAAAACCCCTATATCATCATATTCTAGCGTTCCCGATATTGCATCAACTATTGCGTGTATTATCGCATCACCATCGCGAATATACTTCTATTACTATATAGTGCTCAATCTCTACAGCACAAATTCTTACAAAATTCCTGAGTTCATCTTGAGTTTTGATAAACTTATATATATGACAATCCGTTCCAACAACACGATATTTTGGTTATTCAAGAAGGAGATTTACCATACAAATATCTTCTTTTATAGTTAACTTGAAATTACTTTTTTCACCTCCAATAACTACAACACATTTTTGTACTCTACCACAAGCGATGAACCATCAGTAAATTTTTTATTTAACCGACGGCATAATAGTAATTTTTTAAAATCAAAGATTTGAGGAGTTTATACCACTCTAAGTTTCTCTCTTAAAATCATGAATTCGACAGAACCATCATTTATCATCAACATAGTACTTTCAACTTCTATTGCCTTGGACTACTTCAGCATGCCGACCATTAATCATAAACTGAGCTAAGCTATCTATTAGAACATCTAACGCAAACAGCCTACAGGCATCGTGCATAATGACAAAATCATGGTTCATTTCTTTTGCAAACTCTCAAGTCCCAATTTAACTGAGTTTTACCTAATTTCTTACCCGTATACTGACCTCAGAA
The DNA here is from genome assembly GCF_000306885.1 of Wolbachia endosymbiont of Onchocerca ochengi. Classification (GTDB taxonomy): domain Bacteria; phylum Pseudomonadota; class Alphaproteobacteria; order Rickettsiales; family Anaplasmataceae; genus Wolbachia. The sequence goes on along the minus strand of NC_018267.1, from coordinate 416,844 downwards.
TTTAGTATCTATAATTGATGATATGATGATATAGCTTTCTTATAGAAATTTTCATAATCATTCGTTAATGACCACTATTACATAATCTATATGCTAGTTAGCTAAGAATTTTCTGACTGTATGAAACAAGATAGGTTTACCTGTTAGCTTTATACACTGCTTAGAAACTGCACTATTTTGCATTTATTGCTCCTCCCGCTGCAATTATTAATGCTGCTATCTTGTACTCCTTAAATCTGTTAGTATGTATACAGATTTCCTAATTACTGATTTCAGAATTGTAGGTTTCTTCAACTTGTTGTATAATTTTATAAAAGTAATCAAAATCTAGGCTTGCACTACCAATCAAAACTCCTGATAAATTTGAGATCCTAAGCAAACTTCCTATATTTTCCAAACTAACTGAACCACCATATATAACCTGTTTTTCACCAATACAGGATTTTATTACCTCTATTACCTCAGCAATTTCATCATTGCTTGGTATATACCCTGTACCTATTGCCCACAACGGTTCATATGCTACAGTATATTCACTATGTATCAATAAGCGGTTTTTGCATTGATATACTATTACTTCCTTTGTTCTCCTACTCTTATAATTTTCTGCATTTTCACCTACACAAATAATTGGGTGTAGACCAGACTCTATTGCTATTTCTGACTTAAGTTTTATTTCACTATCTGTTTCGTTGGTTCTTTCAGAATGTCCAAGTATTACATAAGTACATTCTAATTCTTTTAACATCCTTGCACTAACCTCACCTGTGTAAGATCCATATTTTTTATAATGGCAATTCTGTGCTCCTATATTAATATTATCGCTTAGCTCTATGGCATCTGGCAATGATGTAAAAGGTGGACAAACCACGATCTTAGAGGTAATTCCATTGCTCTTATTGTTAAGTTTATTTATAAAGTCAACAAACAAAGACCGCGTTCCATTCATTTTCCAATTTGCTACAATTAAAAAAGACATCAACTTTACTTATATAGATAACGAACAATATTAAAGCTAATTTCCCTCATGCTTAATTGTTAATTTAACGAAATTGACTATACGTAAGGTGTAACCTCATTACCTTTACTTATAATCAAAGGCATATACTTAGTTATATAAAGTAACAAAAACAAATCAAGTCTATTAAATAGAATAGAGTCAACAAAAAATTTTTTACCATTACTCACTTTTACTAAATTTTTCTTTCATTGGAGCTTTCCTGAATTCCACTTATCCAACTTATAACCCATTCAGTCTCTGTTTCCACTCTTTAAACAGTTATTTTAACAGAGCTTCCCATTATCCAAAACTACCGGTGATTGCAAGAGAAATAAGTACCAACATCACAGAGTAAACAATTAGAAAAGAGTATGGATTTATAGAGCTCTTTTATGGATTCTCATAAGAAGACATTTCATTAGCATAATGAGCTATACAAAAAAGGAAAAGAAGCACTATATGAAAAAAAAAGAAAAGTCACTACGCTTGCAAATAGGGTACTGAAAGATATAGAAAGGACAATATAGCATTAGAGAGTTTTTTGGTGTATGGATAAGCTAAGTACAGATAAGAAACTAAAAAAGAGGTATTTTAATATCTCCTGATGAGATAAGGTTAATATGAAAAATAAGTATAATCTTGAAACTTTTAAAAAGAAATCAAAAAGCACTTAAAGCAAAAACAGTTCAAGGTGAGCTTTTTAAATACTTAACAGAAGACAATTTGCTATTCTAGAAATGACTAAAGTACAAAAAGAAGCATAAGGTAAAATTGAGATACAATATTCAAAATATTTAGCAATCAAGATACTTAATTATATGCAGGTAATAGTCAAGTCCACTCGGCCAATTTATCAGCAGACATTTATTGATACTTATTCATAACTTAAACTTACCAAATTGTATATAAACAAAATAGCTATTATATGGCTATAGATTTTCTCGACGACAGAGTCATTTCACTTTTTAATGAGCATAAAATTTCATTATTATAAACTCTAACTGATTAGAAGTATAAAATATTGTAGCAAGCCTAAAAACCATATTTTATCAGCTATATTTGGAATTAGAAACATTAACCATTTTAGTACAAAGCCAATTCCCCATAAATAAATGGTATGTGTATAAGATTACGTGAAACTATGTAAGATAAGTGTTACCACATTCTTTTCAGAGAAAACTAATTCACAATTCTTTAGAAAATTTATAAGTAAATGTTGATCAGGTGCTATATTCTTACAATGAAACAACGGCTTTCCTTAAGAAAAAATATTGTTATGAAGAATATCCATGCAGACTTTTCTAGATACTAAGCACATTACTTTTTAAAAAAAACATCTCTATTCAGAGATATAATAGAAAAAAACTAAACAAGCACAATTGTTAAAATAAGGTAGGCTAAACTTAGAAAAAATGTAATCACTTCTTAATATTTTATAAAATCCAATAAGAAAAATAGACTTCTGAAACTATAACATGTTTTTAGCCATACTCAGTAAACAAATACGGTTTTTTACCTTTTTTCAGTTTCGATAAACCGTCTTATAAAGAAAAATTAATCCATTGACAAAAGTTTTACAAAAAAATTCAATCACAAGATTATTAAGATCTTAATGTATTTATTATAATAAATTAAGTAGCTTATTCTTAAATTCTTTAAAAGTCTTAAATGACATACCCTCAGTCAAATCATTGTTTAATGTTCTTCAAAAGAGCTCTATCTTATTATTTCCTTGCAACCTATATGACTTTGCATATCAATACTTTATCTTTATTTAAGTTAACACTCTTTCAAAAGGATGCTCATTCATATTACTTCTGATACAAGTTTTGAACCACTACTCGTCATTACTTCCTCAAGCATATGCTGTAATTTTGCTTTATGTAATTAAAATACCTCAACACTATAAGTATTACTTTTACAACTTCCTCTACACTATGCAGCTTATATTGTCTATTTATAAATGCTCAATTTTGTCTCTATTTACCATATTTTTACTCAAATAATAATATAATGCTAACCTTCACTTTTTTTACTAAAGGCTATTTCTCTAATTATTTTTCTTTTTTACCTTCCCTTATGCTCTATATTAGAGCTTTAAAAAAATTATATATACTACACTAACATGTGTTCCATTATACCACTTTTTTAGTACAAATTTTGTTATCTATTTATACCCTTCTTTCGTCCTTATAACTGAATTTCCTATTCCAATTTCTGCTTTCCCACTCTGTTACCTTAGCTTTCTTTTTTTTAGCAAGAAGCTCTTTTTCATTCCACTGTTTTATATTTATTATGCTACTCATAGAATGTTTGTTTACTTATACTATTTTTGTATAGTAAAATCACTGACAAATTCATACAACACATGCCTTTTTACTCTTGTTTGCCCACATCCTCTAAACAAAAGTCCATTTATTCTGACAATCCCTTTCTAAAGTTTTATCCTCTATACTTCTCCTTACTTCTTGCGTCCAAAAGAAACCTAACTTAGAGTAAAACCTTTGTCAAAAAACTACTTAACTTTTACATCGATCAAGAGTTTTTTTCTTGAAGCGGTTAAAAAAGACTTTCCATTAGAAGCGATAAGTGATAAATTGTTAATAACAGATTATTGCTAATAAGGTTATGTGCTTTTGGTTACCTAATATAAACAGGGAAGGTTACTTATTTATAGCAATTTCTTTTACAGTGACATGTATAGCATTCTCTTTATCTTGGGGGTTTGGTATTACATGCTTATTTCCAACATTACTATGCATCTACTTCTTTCGTGATCCAACAAGGGTCGTGCCAAGCAATAGAGATCTTATACTAAGTCCTGCCGATGGTATAATTTCAAAAATTGAAGAAGCGAGTTATCCTTTACCAACGGAAAATGAAGAGGAGAAAAAATTCATACTTATTAGTATATTCTTGAGTATTTTGGATGTACATGTGAATCGCATACCAATATCTGGTACAGTAAAAGAAGTACACTACAAAAAAGGCAAATTTATGTTTGCAACAAGTAATAGATCTAGCAATGAAAATGAAAAACAAGTTATTGTAATCGAATACGAAAAGGAAAAAGAAATTATTGTAGAACAAATAGCTGGACTAGTTGCACGCCGTATCGTTTGTAACCTAAAAGTTTTCCAGGCTGTAAAAGCAGGTGAAAGGTTTGGAATTATAAGGTTTGGAAGTAGAGTAAATATCTATGTACCTGTTGATACAGAAATAAGAGTCTCAAAAGGACAAACCGTTATCGGTGGTGAAACAATTATAGCAAATTTAAATAAGAAAAATACTCAAGAAAAGCTTACTTTTGATATTATATGAACAATAATGGTAATAACAATAGTTTTCTGCCTGTTGCTAAATTATTTCCAAATTTTATAACTTTATTAGGTCTATGTTCTGGTCTTACTTCACTTAAATTCACATTTAATGAACAGTGGGAGTTTGCAGTAATTTTTATCATCATTGCAGCAATTATAGATGGAATGGATGGCAAAATAGCCAGAATCTTAAAATTAACTAGCAATTTCGGAGCACAACTTGATTCTTTTGCGGATTTTCTGAACTTCGGTGCAGCACCTGCATTTCTCTTATACTTTTGGAAATTAAAAGAAATCAAAGTTATAGGATGGATACTGGTAATGATATATGTAATCTGCATCTCGATAAGACTTGCAAGGTTTAATATATCATTAAATGTAGAGCAATTTGACTGGGAAAAGTTTTTCTTTTCTGGAGTACCAGCACCAATATGTGCTTTACTTTCCTTGTTACCAATAATTGGTACCTTTCACTCTCAAGAAAGTGAACATTTACTTCTTATAGAGCAATTTTTCAACATAAAGAACACTGCTTGTTACTTTTTTGCTATCTCATTTTTCTCAGTCAGTCATATTCCAACTTTTTCCGCAAAATATATTTATATTCCCAGAAACTTATCTTATATATTTGTATCGCTTTTTGGAGTGTTTATCGTATTTTTTGTCAGCAAGCCTTGGGTTACTTTACCAATTTTAGGCATGGTGTACGCACTTACTATTCCAATAAGTACTGGATTTTATATATATTATACCTATAAAACTCGCTAGCTGCAAATTGCAATAAAAAGCAGTAAGTGGTAGCATAATTGAAAAATAAGTGAACTATTTAGTTCATTTCTGTATACAAAGATATCTTAGTTCCGTTTTACTTATTTAAGTAATTGCAACTGGATTCTTTTATATCTAATTTAATTTTACTAACTTTAGCTCAGTTAAGCATAGAATATAGACGCTATCTAACCACCTAAAATGTATAATTATAACAACATATAATCATTCATAGGTATTTATAGCAGCAATTTCGGAAACAATTGGTCTTAGGGCTTAGAATAATATCAAGAAGTTGCAATTATTGTACAATAAACTCACGTGCAATTTTTAGATAATAGTCATCGTAATGCTTAGTATGCCACAAGGTTCGCCAAAGTAGTGTTTGTATTTACTTATCGTTCTGAAAATTTAAAACTGGCAAATCTCTTTGTAACATAAAATATAAACTTGCAAAAATTAGATTTATAAAAACTGGTAAATTACCTGCATTTACCTATTCAATTAAGCTACTTATTGCAATGATTTCATATGATACACTACTTCAAACAAATTAAATTGTAGTATTGTAAAATGCCCTCTTCGAACACAACATGTCTTTTATCATATTTGACGCTTGTTCTAATTGTAATACTGAGGAAAGCAGAACAAATCACCTTTAGTTCAATAGGTTTACTACCCACTATTGATAATTCTGTATACAGGTATGCCTGCGTTTTAACCTATGTAGACGGAGATAATTCATTGAATATTTTACCCTACAATATTCCAAAATATCTCTAACAAATCAGCTATAGAGGCAAAGTATTAAATGGATTAATAGTAGCGTGAGAAGTTATTATTTACTAATAAAGCAGGCACCGGAACAACAGTATAACACATTCAGTTGTAAAAGAGAAAAATCCAATTAAAGCTGAAAGCTTTACACCAACTGCATTATTTGTAGACATAATACTAGTTTCATCTTTAATTAGAGCATTATGATAATATCACTGGTATTCAATAGCACCATGACGAGGGGTAATATCCTGTGGTTAACTCAGCGTTTTCAACAGTCTTACCTTTATTTAACAAGCCAGTTCCTTCGCTAATAATGTTTTCTTTTGCATTCCCCACAACAATAGCTTATTATTGCTACTATAAAATAGCACTTGTTTGGTAATAAAAAGTACTAGTGTTACTTCAAATTTTTGCAGTAGTTTCAATGTATATCAAAAGGTACAAAACTTATATCTTATCTAGGCAATGATTTGTTTATGTGCTTTATGGTTCCAAATGCTATTACAATATATCTCCTAAGAAGGAAAGCCATAAATACAATAATAGATTCTTATTATAATTCTAAGAGGTATTAAACATGATTTATAGGTTACTGTATGTAGTACTATTTTGCCTATTATTTAATGACGCATATGCTACTTCGGGTCTTTACAAAAGCTATGATGCTGTATTAGATGGAGTAAATAACTTCATAAGTAAAGTATTGTTTTTTAAAGTTTTCTACATACCATTCACAATTTTCCTAGTGGCCTTCAGTTATGTGTTTTTAACATTACGTTTTAAATTTCTCAATATAAAAATGTTTAAGCATGCATTCGCTATCCTATGTGGGAAGTATGACACAGATCACCATGATGGTCACATTACGCATTTTCAGGCATTTATAACTGCACTCTCAAGTACGGTAGGTCTTGGAACTGTTGCTGGTGTTGCAATTGCAATTTCAACTGGAGGACCAGGAGCAGTACCTTGGATGATGATTACAGGTCTTTTCGGCATGTCAGCAAAGTTTGCTGAAGTAACTTTAGCGTTCAGACACAGAACAGAAGGTCAGAAACAGTTATTTAGTGGTCCATTTCAATATATCAGAAACGGACTGGAGGAATTTGGATTTAAGAAACTTGGTATTATCTTAGCTGCAGTATACGCGGTATTTTTCGTATTATCTGGTCTTGGTGGAAGTGTAGCATTTCAAACTAACCAGATGGTTTCAATATTGTCTGGCCATTCAAATTGGGTAGATAGTCACCCCTGGTTGATCTCTTCCATAATTTCTGTGTTGCTTGCTTTGGTAATTATCGGTGGAATTAAAAGGATAGCTATAGTATCCTCTGCATTAGTGCCCGTCATGTCGCTTATATATATTTTCAGTTGTATCACAATTATTGCATTTAATATTAACAATCTTGGTAATACACTTAAAATATTATTTTCTAATATGATAGACTTCAATGCCGCTGGTGGAGGAGTAGTAGGAGCATTTGTTACCGGAATTCAAAGAGCAATTTTTGCTAGTGAAGCAGGTATTGGCTCTGCCTCAATTACGCATGCAGCGGCTAAAGATGAGGAACCAGTTAGAACTGGATTAGTTGCAATGATAGAACCATGTTTTGATACAATGTTAATTTGTTGTTTAACAGGAATAACAATAGTAATAACAGGTGCATACCAAACCGGCGTTGGTGAGGGAATACTAATTACTCAAAAAGCATTTGAAACAGTTTCTTTTTGGTTTCCTATACTCTTAACTATAGCTGCACCTTTATTTGCATTCTCTTCAATAATTTCTTTTGTGTATTGCTGTGAAATGGGATGGCTATATTTGTTTGGTACAAAAAGTATAGTAATATACCGCATAGCGGTAATAATTGTGGCGTTTTTCTCTGGTCTTTCTAAAGATATAATGACTATTGCCAATATTGGTGGGACTTTATTCTCTTGTTTAGCTCTTATTAATATGACAGCACTTATACTATTCAGCAATCAGATTAACAATGAAGCTCAATATTACCTAAAAAGATTAAAGGATAATAAAATTAATTAGGTTCCTCTTTAGTATGCAACCATATCAGATAAACACAAGCCGCTATCACTTCAGTACTTGGTGCTCGAATCTATACTTATTTTTTCTGAAGTTTAGTACTTACTACGTATTAGGGATAGTACCAAAGATGTAAGTGTAATGGAGAAATATATAGTCCTTATATCATCATATGTATTGGGTTCAATACCATTTAGTTCAATTATTACAAAGATAAAAGGAATAAATTTAAGAGAAATAGGTTCTGGAAATATTGGTGCTACAAACATTGCAAGAACAGGAAATAAAGAACTTGCTGCTCTAGCATTGTTTCTAGACTCTTTGAAAGGGTTTATTGCAGTTTACGCAGCGCAACAATTTTTCAATAATGGTATTATTACATATACATCTGCAATCTTAGCAGTTCTAGGACATATGTTCCCTATCTGGCTAAAGTTCAATGGAGGAAAGGGAGTTGCAACAACTTTAGGAATTTTAATAGCACTTAATACCCGTGTGGCACTGCTGTTCGTACTTATTTGGCTAGTAGCATTTTCTACTCTTCGATATTCTTCCCTTGCTTCTTTAACTTCTATTACAGTAGTTGTTATAGCAACTTTCTTTTTTCAAAGAGAGTTATTTTTTGTACTATTAATTGTAGCAATACTAATTTTCTTAAAGCACCACAAAAACATTGTAAATCTTCTACAAAGCAAGGAATACAAGTTTTTTAAACAGTAAACATCTATATTCTATAGCTAATGCAGAAAGGCTTATGTGGTGCAAAATAGGTTAAAATGACATAATAAGTATTAGAGACCTAAACCCTAGATTAAAAAAGAATAGAAAAGATAGAAAACAAGATAAACCTAGTTAATATTGAGAAACAAAATTTAAATAAGTTATCCATAAATTAAAGATACAATGAAGCTACTTTTGCTTAGTTGATGATTTCTATAAATTTATAGAAGAAAAATTTGTAAATGAACTACTATCTATCAAATGGTAGAAAGCCTATAGGACATATGGACAAAATTTTAGAGAAGCCAAACAAAAGCATAACAACAAGAAAATCCATAAAAACCTCAACAGTTTTATTAAACCTGGAAAAAATATATTCGATTTTACCGAAAAAACACTTAACTAAATGACTCTTTTTACAGATATGCTCACTATATACCTCTACCCTTTTCTGATAAATTTTAATAGAATAACTACTGTATATCCCTTACCTTTTAATACTTGTAATAAAAACATTATACCGTAGTTCTTGTCAGCTGCTAGATACTAGAATTACAAATACCTCAGTTAATCAGGTAACTGCATTTCCTTAATCAGGAGTAAAAGTAAATTTAAGTGAATTCTTATTACTAGTTTAGCCATAGATGTAATTTTATATCCTTGATAACATTCCACTTGTCTCTTGGAATAACCTTAAGAAAACTTTACTTATAGAAGTAATAGAATCACCTATACTTTTGCAAACTTTATAGATAAATATATAGCCACTTTTCTTAACACTCTTAACTACAGGCACCTCTAAAACACCTTCTTCTTCTAAGAAACATCTTTTACTTAAACTTAATCTATTTCTTAACTTACTAAACTTTGCTTTGTTTTCATCACTAACTTCTGCCTTTATATTTTTATTATCTTTCCTAATTTAATAAAAGACATCTCAATACCAACTTATGCAAGACATCTATATAATTTCTTTTTCCCTTTCTCATTTTCAATTTTTACTACACTTTTCTCTATTTAAAGTAGGCTAATTCTTATATTTAAATCTTAAGCTTCTTTATTGTTCAAAATTTTCACAGGTTTAATAGTACTATCTTATAGTTATTTTACATAAAAATACCCATTATCTATTTCTACTTTTTTTAGCTCCCTTCTTGAGTTTATTCTCTATTTACAATAACCTTTATATACTATATTTTAGTTCTTCTTCTCTACTCTAACATTGTTTACTAAGGTTATTTAAACAATCAAAGTTATAATACTCATTTTGTAAGCTTGATATCACTGAAGAAAAATCCTTATCATATTCCACTTTTAACAACAGATTACTTATGCTCCCTTTATGATCTAGCCTAAAGCTTTACATTCGTCGCCACCACTTTTATCAACATAATAGAACACATTAAGTATTACGGTTTGAAGAAAATAAATTTACATAAAGCTGAACAATAGCTTTTTCCATTTCTTTTAATATCAATTTATTAAAGTTTTTCCACAATAACTACAACATAAACTCAGTCTTGTTCTTTTCTTTAAGAAACTCTTTACCCTTTTCTCAATGTTTCCTAAAACACTTTTTTCAGACTTCTTATCTATCGCAATTAATGCTATTTTTAGCTTCACCGAAAATAAGTTTTTTAGAAAAAGATAATCCACTTGAACTACAGTTCAAATCCTCATCTTCTAAGCTAAAATTACTTAATCTATCAAAAACCACCTTGCATTACCATCAGAGCCATACATTAGATCATCATAAAGTGCCTAATTGCTACAGGTAATGTAACCCTTTTCTGACTTTAGATTAGTGAAAAAAGCGTGCCGAATAGACTAAAAGCACTTATTTTTAGTAATATATTTCAACTGAAACCTTCACTCCGATCTTGCACATTTGAATCAGATCCTGTCTTTAGAAAAGGAATTATATATTTAATATAATTGAAATTACCTAATGATGCATATCGGTCACTAACTCATTTAAAACATCAAGCAATTTTTTATCTAAACTGTATTGATTATCACTTTCACCTAACTTTTCGTTAGTACTTCACCATAAATAGCAGGTAAGTCGACAAAAAAAATTTTCATATTTCTTTATCATGAACATCTACCTCACCGTCTCACATACTGCAGTTATTGTGATGATTTTATACCGTTGAGTAAGTATGGCTTAAGATATCTACCTGTAATACTCTCTGGTATATCTATTATACTTTCCGGAGTGCCTGTAGCAACCACTTTTCCACCTTTTATTCCGCCTTCTGGTCCGATATCTACTATATAATCTGCAGTTTTTATAACGTGCAAATTATGCTCTATAACTATAACAGTGTTTTCTAAATCGACTAATTTATGAAGCACTTTTAATAAGTTATTTACATCTTCAAAGTGCAATCCAGTTGTTGGCTCATCGAGAATATATAATGTCTTACCAGTAAATCGTTTTGAGAGCTCTTTAGATAGTTTTATTCGCTGTGCTTCTCCCCCAGACAACGTTGTTGATGGTTGCCCGAGTTTTACATAGCCAAGCCCTATTTCCTGCAAAGAAACTAACTTTTCTTTTATCATTGGAAGATTTCCAAAAAAATCACAAGCTTGATCTATCGTCATATCAAGCACATCAGAAATTGATTTACCTTTATAGGTAATCTCTAATGTTTCCCGGTTATACCGTTGACCTTTACATTGCTCACACTTTACATAAACATCCGGTAGAAAATGCATTTCTATCTTTAAATATCCATCACCTTTACACGCTTCGCACCTTCCTCCCTTAATATTAAATGAAAATCGGCCTATACTGTAACCTCGTGCTTTTGATTCTGGAAGACCTGCAAACCAATTCCTTATATGAGTAAAAATACCTACATATGTTGCTGGATTTGATGCAGGAATCTTACCGATTGGTGATTGATCGACTTCTATAACTTTATCTATATACTCAAGGCCTTCTATTTTATCACACTTACCATACTTTACAGATGAACGATATATTTTATATGCTGAGTATTTATATAGTATTTCTACAACTAAACTTGATTTTCCTCCCCCTGATATCCCAGTAACACAAATAAAATTCCCTATAGGAAACTTAACGCTTACATTCTTTAAATTATTCTCACACGCATTAATTACCTTTATGAACTGAGTTGTTTGTTTTCTCCTCTTCTTCGGAATCAAAATCCGTTTCTTTCTGCTTAAATATTGTCCTGTTACGCTTTCTAAGCTTTTTCGCACCTGACCTGGTGTTCCCTCTGCAACAATTCTTCCTCCATTTACACCAGCTCCAGAACCAAGATCGATTACATAATCAGCAGCCATTATTGTATCTTCATCATGCTCAACAACAATCACAGTATTGCCTATATCTCTCAAGCTTTTGAGTGTGGCAATTAATCGATAATTATCACACTGATGAAGACCTATCGAAGGTTCATCAAGCACATACAGCACACCTGTTAAACCAGAACCTATTTGTGAAGCAAGCCTAATTCTTTGGCTCTCACCACCAGAGAGAGTGCTGGACTCACGATCAAGTGTAAGATAACTCAATCCTACATTCTTTAAAAATGTCAATCTCTTAACTATTTCATTTAGTATTCTAATTGAGATTTGCTTCTGTTGTTCCGTAAGTTTATTTGGCAAATCTCCAAACCATTTAAGAGATTCATCAATATCGAGTTTAGATATTTCACCTATGTGTTTTTCATCAATTTTTACTGTAAGTGCTTCTTCTCTTAATCTGTAGCCATTACATTCTTTACAGTAAGTAACAGAACAATATCGCTCAATAAGTGTTTTATCATAATCTATTTGATTTTCCAAGATATTGACCAAACCTTGAAATTTCATTTCTCTAGAACCAAAAAGTACCATATCTTTTACTTTTTGATCTATATCCTTCCATGGAAGATCAAGACTAAATTTAAAATTTTCAGCCAATGATAGTATTGCATTTTTTATAAACCCATAATTTATGTGCATTTGATTGAATACTGACCCTACTGGTTTTAAAGCGCCTTCAGATATTGAAAGTGTTTCATCCGGCACTATTAGCTTTACATCAATACTTAGTTTTTTACCAAGCCCATTACATGATCCACATGCACCATAAGGACTGTTAAAAGAAAAGAATCTTGGTTCTATTTCTTCAAGAGTAAAGCCGGATTCCGGACATGCAAAACTCTCAGAAAAGGTTAGGATATGACCACTTTTATAATTGGAATTATGATTGTTAGGCAAGCCTATTATTTCTGCATACATTAACCCGTGACCAAGCCTCAATGCTGACTCTATACTGCTTGGCAATCGATTTCCTATATCATCTGATATTAATATCTTATCTGTAACCACAAAGATATCATGTCTTCTGCCCTTGTCAAGCTTTGGTAAGTTATTTATATCATATATTTTGCCATCTATTTTTAGTCTTACATAACCTTGCCTTTTAATTTCCAATATCTCTTTAAGATGTTCCCCCTTTCTACCACGTACAATGGGAGCAAGTATATATACTTCAGTTTCCAAAGGTAGCGCCACTATAGTATCTACAATTTGAGACATAGTCTGTTTTCTTATCGGTAATCCAGTTACAGGTGAGTAAGGAACTCCTATTCTGGAATATATTAAGCGCAGATAGTCATAAATTTCAGTAACGGTCCCAACTGTCGATCTTGGATTCTTTGAGATCGATTTCTGATCAATGGATATTGTTGGAGAGAGGCCTGTAATCGACTCAACATCTGGTTTATCTTTTACGTTAAGAAATTGACGTGCGTAGGTTGATAGGCTTTCAATGTAGCGACGTTGACCCTCTGCATAAATTGTGTCAAATGCAAGGCTGGATTTACCAGAACCACTTAGCCCAGTTATAACAACTAGATTATTTTTTGGTATATCAACATCTATACTTTGTAGATTATGTTCTCTCGCACCCTTAACTCTGATGAAACTTTCCATAAACCAAGTATTTTTGAGTATTATAGTCTTATAAATACATGAATTTATACTAACTTTCTACAAACTTTTAATTATTATGGAAAATAATATGAATATAGGCTTACAAGAAAGATATCACGCAAATAGCTAACGCATTCAGACTTTTTCAGCCACAGAAATAAAAAAACATTTAACAAACTTTTTAGCTCTCTTCTTACAATACTGAGGATGTTTAATTGTCTTTAACCCATGCAAGGTTGAAACGATTGGTGATGCTATATAGTTGATGTCTTATGTTTAATTTCTCGCACTATGTGTACCTATATCTTTATTAATTTTATCTAAATTCTTAACTTCTTAAGTTGAGAGTGCTCATAAAGTTTTTTAAGCACAGCATAGCGTAGAACATCAATTTGAGAAAGTAAACAATTATTTATCATGGTCCCTTGCCTTTTTTCTGTTTAGTAGATTTCTTAAAAATTAAAGCAATCACTAAACTAGCAAGCAATGATAGGAAATTTAAGTGGAACAGTCGATAAAATTCAGAGCAACCATATAATATTGAATGCAAAGGATGTTGCTATATAGTATAGCTTTCATCTAAAGCCTTAAATAAAGGCTTCCATTGAAGGTAAAATCAAATTGTTTATTGAAACTATGTGAATAATAGAGAGAACATTATTCAGCTATATGCTTTTATAAACAAAGAGGAGCAGCAAGTTTGCTAATTGTAAGATAAGCTGTGTTATCTATAGAACTGCAATATAATTTTGAGTAAATTAACTCCAAAACAGATGTTTTTAGCAATCACAAGCGAGAAGAAAGTTGCACTCAAAATAAGTGAACTCGGTTTGAAGCTCATAAATCAAATTATTACTAAACTGAGTAGCAAAGTGAATAAATCGAAAATAAATAATAATAACTTTCATCCGATTAAAGAAGATTCTGTTTCAGCTTTGATAGATCTTGGATATAAAAAAATGAAAGCCTACGATATAATAAAAAACACAAGACAAATCGCTAAACCTGAATATTAAGAACATTATTTGTATGGCGCTTAAGGAACTTTCAACATTATAAAAATAATACTATTTGATAAAGAATATACTGAAGGTATATGGAATTTAAATATTAGAGCCAAGCGGCTTAATGATTTTGTCTAGCAAAAAGAATTAATACAAAATTTAAGAGTGTTTATAAATGCTGCACACAGACAAGAACTAAAGCTTTGGATCACATTCTATTGTATGGTCTCCCCAGGAATTGGAAAAACAACTTTAGCATAAACTGTTTCTAAAAAATTAAGAGTCAGCTTTCGTGTAACTTTTCTGATTCTTTACTTAACAAAGCTGGGAAATTTAGCTGCAGTACTTACTACTTTAAATACAAAAGACGTTTTATTTACAACAAAATCACAAATCAAACCACAACATTAAAGAAGTTTTATATACTGTTATAGAATATTTCCGCCTAAACATATTAGTAGGTGAAGGCCCATCTACTCGCACTCTAAAAATAGACCTACCACCATTTTACGTTGATTGGAGCAATAACACGCCTTAGACTACTTTCCGCATCGTTGAGAGAACGTTTTGGTATCCTTTTGCATCTCGAATTCATCCTTTTGAAGAGCTGGTTAACATTATAATAAAGGAGGCGCAAGAGTTCTTTCTGATCAAATCAGAAGGGTGCAATACAGGAAAATTGCTTATCGTGTACGTGGCACTCCAGAATTGCTTTGAGATTACTCAGAAGAACAAAGAATTTTGTCGAAATGAAAGATGATAAAAAAATACTCACGAAATTTCTGACTCCGCGCTATCAAAAATTGAGCATAGATAAAATGAGACTAAATAAATTAGATATGAATTATTTAAGGTAATATCCCAGGAGCATTCAAATTAACACCATATCCACTGCGCTATCTGAAAATAGCGGTGTATTGAAGAAATGGTAGAGCTTTATTTGATAAAAATCACTTTTATAAAGTGCATACCATGGGAACACGTTCTAACTAACTAAGCGGAAAAGTATTTTAGCCTTCAATATTAAACAGCTGAAATATTGACTAACTGATATAATATTTTTATACTAGTTATACGTCAATATTAATGGAGAAGTATATGTTAGACAAGATTAGAAAACTTTGGAAAGCTATCTGTTCTACAATTAAGGGCAAAGTCGAAAGTCCTTATGCACTTATGGCAGAAGAACCTTCTTTTAATGAGACAGATTTAAAACCAAACAAAAAAAAACAAGAGGAGCATCTTATTTCTCTGAATAAGAAAGTAAGGGGAGATGATAATCCTGATATAATTGTGAAAGAAGAACTTTCTGGTGATTTGAGCAATCAAAATATATCTAAATCAATATTAGACAAAGGCGAGCATAGCATCACTCTTGATGATGACGAAGCATGGAATAAGTTTTTTTCATTGCAAAATAACCTTTCCACCAATATCACAAACCCAAAGCCCTTTGCTCGTGGTAAAAATAAGTATAATGGCAAAGATATTACAGGCAAAATATCTGAACAAATCAAAAATGAGATATCTAAAAACATAGTAAATAACACTATAGAATCTATAAGACTCAAAGAAGCCAAAAGGGAAAATGATATCGTTTACCCTTCTATAAGAGTTGTGTTAAATGATAGTGAAAAAGAAGTAAATGTAACCAAACTTCTAAGTGGCAACATATGTAGAAAATACAATGTAAAAACAATCACATTTTGCTACCCTAATCAAAAAAAGACAAGAGGAGCATGTTGCTATATTAATGATAATGGAAAAAGAGTTTATGAAGTAATTAATGGATCATATCAAATGACTATAAAATGGTATGCCGGAGAAAAAGAATGTAATATTAAAATTAACATTAACGACGATGGCTCCATAAAGCTTATCAAAGATAATGGCATTACTGAAGAACAATTACGTGCAAATAAAGAAGTAAAAGTAGGCAAGAAATGTGAAGCAAAATTTTTACATGAAGCATT
The DNA here is from genome assembly GCF_000306885.1 of Wolbachia endosymbiont of Onchocerca ochengi. Classification (GTDB taxonomy): domain Bacteria; phylum Pseudomonadota; class Alphaproteobacteria; order Rickettsiales; family Anaplasmataceae; genus Wolbachia. Next base: position 400,282 of record NC_018267.1, on the reverse strand, counting down.
AGCATCACAATTACAACAAAAGAGCTCTGAATTAATCAAAGTTTTGCAACATCCTTCAACAAATGTAACAGGTATAGATAAACCACAAGAACATCAAGCTCCTGTTTCTCAGAGATGTATATATCCTCTTAATTAAATAGGGAAAAACAAAAACATTATAAGTTACTTGTAAATACAAGTAACTTATAATGTTATAATGAATAATATAATACTACCAAGAAATTTCTATAAACAGCCAACTTTGATTGTAGCCGGAAAGTTGTTAGGAAAAACATTAAAGTTTTCCAGCTTTAGTGGGATAATAACTGAGGTTGAAGCCTATATAGGAACAGACGATCCAGCTTGTCACGCAGCACAAGGCTATACTAACCGAACTTCAGTAATGTTTGGCATGCCTGGATTTTCATACGTGTATTTTATATATGGAATGTATCACTGTTTAAATATCGTAACAGAAACAGAAGGATTTCCAGCTGCAGTATTAATACGAGGGTTGAAGCTTATTAAACCGCTCGAAGTAAATCTAAATGGGCCAGGAATACTATGCAAAAGACTGAATATTACAAAAGAATATAATAAACGAGATCTTACTATAAGCCATGAATTTTGTGTTTACGAATCCCATCTCAAGCCAGATTACGTCTGCACTCCAAGAATTGGAATTAGTAAAGGCAAAGAGAAATTTTGGCGATTCAAGGTTTTTTAACTTTAGCATTATTTCTATAGTTTAGCCACGGAAATAACATGTAAAATACCCTAGTGAAATTTAACAAGCTTATCTATAGTTTTAGTAATAATTCTTGGAGTATCAGGAGAAACCTCTAAGCTTAGCTTATTTAGTTGCTCTATAGTAAATTCACTGTTCTCATTTATTACAAAACTAGATAAAATCTTTTCTATACCTTTAGTAATATTTTCATACTTTTTCAAAGGATGGTTGTGTGGATATCTATTTATAGTCTTAATGCTGGAGTACTCACCAAACACTTGATCTTTAAAAGCAAGTTGTTCTAATCTCTTTTTGAATTTCACTTCTTCCTCTTGTGCTAAAAAACAAGATTTTATTAGTAATTTTACAATTGAATTTATAACCTGATATACTCCAAAATATACTACTATATTAATAGTATTCTCCTTCACTACACAATCATACATACTTTCCCCACGCTTTAATAACTCTATAAACATTCTACTATTTTGCGAATCTAACTCTAAATTCTCTTCATTCATAGGAGTTATTATGAAAACGTTTTTATTTACTCTAATATTAAATTGTGGAGAACCATCAAAAAGGGAAAATACCACATCCTTAGCTTCAAGTTTACTATTATATGCAGAAAAGAGAGTGCATGCTACAACGTCGCTTGGTATCTCCATCCCATGTCTATTCAAGTGAAGTAATATATTTTCAACGTCATGATATATAAAACCTGAACTCTTTAGCAAATTAACAACCTCTATGTTGTCATGTTGTTCATACTCTATTCTCACTTCTTCTGTAAAAAGAGTTTTTGCTGCTACGTGTTTATTAAGCACTGTGAAAATCTTAATGAAATTTTCTAAATCTTGTTTATTAACTAGTTCAACACTAATCAAATTCTTATCAACAATTAAAATATTCCTTGTCATTTCTACCCACTAAAAAACTTACCAAGTGAATTGTATTTTTAATGGATTAAAAATTACTTAAGCAAGTATACTAATTTTTCACTTATAAATTGAAAAACAATGAAAACGAGATAAGAAACTACATAAAATTATCATCTGGTGGTATAATATATTCTTCACATTCACAATTGCTATCTGTATAGGCAGTAACACCAATATAATCCTTATTATTGTTTAATATATAATCCAACTTTCCTTCTCTGTCAAGATTTATCAATTTATCACAACCAGCAATATGGTACATATAATTGCCATTATCATCATTAACAAAGATTTGTGGAACTGTTCTAACATTATATTTCAATTTTATATCATCAAACAAATCTGAGTTTTCAATCACATCGATTTCTTTATACTCCACCCCTTTTTTGTCTAGCAGCTCTTTTGCTTCTTTGCAGAATGGACAATACTGCCTTACGTATATTACAACCTTTTCTTTAGTATTTTTCACGATTTACCTCGGTAGTTTATAAAATATACCTATTATATATAGAAATATTTATAAAATATCAAGTTATATAAAAGTTGTTTATGACTGCAAACAAGGGATAAAAAGTAGCGTAGCATTAAACTTTCGGAAATTTTGATGGCGTGCATTTAGGATATGAATTTGCAATTTCTTCTTTAAAGAAAATAGCTCAGGAAAGAAAATTATCCTCTGTAATTCTAACTTTTGAGCCTCACCCATCAACTATTTTATTTAACAGAAATAATTTCAGCTTAATAAGCCAAAAACAGAAAAAAGAGCTAATCAGCAACTACGGCATAGATTACTTATATAGTATTAATTTTAATGAAGGTTTTGCTCAAGTAAGCTTTAATGATTTCATTAGCAAGATTTTAATAAATAGATATGGCGCAGAATACATAATTGTTGGAGAAAGTTGCACTTTCGGTTATAAACGATTGGGTAACACATTAATTTAAAAAAAACGTTCTGAAATATATGGATACTCTTTAGCTAAATTGGAACCATTGATGATTAATGAAAAAGTTTGTTCCTCTTCTCTAATCAGAGAACACATACAAAAAGGTGAAATAGAAACTGCTAATAAGTTACTTGGTAGGCCTTACCAAGTTTCTGGTATTGTAACAAAAGGTGCATGTAGAGGTAGGAAAATAGGATTCCCAACTATAAACATTACGATAGAAGATTGCATGATAAAACCCAAGTTTGGTACATATTGTGCTAAAGCAGCATTTTCTGATATCAATCCAAATTGGCTATATGGAGTAGTTAATATTGGTATGAGACCTACGTTCAAGGACTTGAAAAAGCCTATAGTAGAAATGCATATATTCGATTTTAATAGAGATGTATATGGTTGTAACGTTAATATACAACTTTTTAAATTTATCAGATCAGAAAAAAGATTTCATAGTATTGATGAATTAACAAAACAAATAAATCACGATATACTTAAAGCTTATCAATTAATGGCAAACTTATGAAAAAATTATGTTTAATTGCCATACTAATTATGGCATCATCTGATCAGATGAGCAAATTATACATAAATTCATTAATTGATGAAGGAAAGTCAATCGAAGTTTCTAGCTTCATAAAATTAGTTAAAGTATGGAATACAGGAATTAGTTTTGGAATGTTCAGCACTTTACCTTATAGTGACTTTTTTTTTTCAATATCTTCAATACTAATAATTAGCATACTCATATATTTAATACACAAATCTAATGATAAACTAACTTATTTTAGTTTCTCCCTTATGGTCGGTGGGGCAATTGGAAATGTAGCTGACAGAATCTACTGGGGAGCTGTATACGATTTTATATATTTTCATATTGGCAATTGGTACTGGCCAGCCTTTAATTTAGCAGATATATATATAGCCTGTGGAACATTTATATTGTTATATAAGTGGTACATACACAACAGATTCATTTCAAAATAGAGCGAGGAATAAGGTCATAGTCTTAAAAGTTAAATTATATTAGGTTAGAGCAATGCTTTACAAGTTTTTTAGTTTCTTTATATTATCCATGCTTTTTTTTATCTACTCAATTCCCTTGAAAGCCATAAGTGCAGAATACAACATAAAATATGCTAAACTTAGCAATAAACTGGATATCTATGTCGTACCTAATCATCGAATTCCAGCTGTTTTACACGCAGTAATATATAAAGTTGGAGGAATGGATGATCCAATTGGCAAAGCAGGATTGGCTCACTATTTTGAACATTTAATGTTTAAAACTACGGGAAAATTTAAAGATATAGAATCAACCATGAGTAGCATTGGAGCGCAATTTAATGCGTTTACCACTAGGGAATATACCTGTTACTACGAACTAGCTCTCAAAAAAGACTTACCATTAGTAATGGAAGTTGAAGCAGACAGAATGAGCAACTTTAACATTACTCAAGATAAAATAGATATAGAAAAAAACATTGTATTAGAAGAAAGAAAGATGAGATTCGATAATCATCCTAACAATTTATTGTGGGAAGAAATGAACAATGCATTTTACCGTACTGGCTACGGAAGATCCGTTATTGGATGGGAGAGTGATATCAAAACTTACAATCAAGATGATATAATAAGGTTTCATAACAACTATTATCACCCAAACAATGCAATACTAATGATTGTTGGAGATGTAGAGTTCGATGAAGTAGTAAGATTAGCAGAAGAGAAATATGGGAGAATTGAAGCTAAGCCTGTAATTAGATATTACCCAAATCAAGATCCAACACATAATGCAGATCTGTTGGTAACTTTAGAAAGTACTGAAGTAAAAGAACCTGTTTTATACTTTCGCTACCGTGTTCCTTTATTTAAGCGCATAGATGAAATCTTTGTTGTTGATTTAGCAGTTGATATTTTAGGAGGTGGCAAGTCTAGTAAGCTATATGAAAATTTAGTTTTAGATAAAGGTATCGCAGTTTCAACAAATGCCCACTATAATGGTTTAGCTTTCAGTGATGGCTATATTGATATCGAAATAATTCCAAAAAGCGGAATAAAGTTGGACGTTATTGAAAGAGAGCTAGATAATGCCATCAACAATTTTATCTCTGAAGGAATAACAAGTAGAGAGTTGAAAAGTGCAAAGTCAAAATATAAATCAGCACAATTTGATAAGCTATCTGACTTAACTAATACAGCAATATTTTATATACCATATTTAGCACTTGGTATTCCACTTAATGAAATAGACATTTCATACAGCAAGATTAACAACATTGATTTAGATACTGTAAATAGTAAAATCCGTACTATCTTTTCTACTGATAAGTTAATCGGTCGTTTGCTACCAAAAGGAGGTTATAATGAAAATAAGTAAACTTGTATTTCTACTTTTTTTCTGTCTAGGCTTTAACTTACAAGCAAGTAGTAACCTAATAAATATAGAAGAGGTCACTACCCGTAAAGGATTTAAGTTTTTATTTGTTAAAAATTGTGATATACCGAAGGTTTCACTGAATATATCGTTCAAGAATGCAGGTTATGCGTATGAGAACAAAGAAAAACAGGGACTCACTTGGCTTACTTCTCTTGTAATTCAAGAAGGAGCAGGAAAAAATGATTCCAAAGGTTTTGCAAAAAAGCTTGAAGATAAAGGAATAAATCTAAGCTTCAGCACCAGCCTAGAAGCATTTAAAGTTTCATTAAACACTTTATCTAGCAACTTAGAAGACACAATTTCGCTACTAAGCGACGCTATAATGCGTCCTAAAATTGACCCTGAAGGGTTAAATAGAATTTTTGAAAAAGCTAAAGTTAATTTTAATAATCTTGAAAAAAAACCTCACTTTGTTGCTACCAAGAAATTAGACATGCTTTTGTTTAAAAAGCACCCTTATTCAAAAAGTGAATATGGAACTTTTAACACTATAATGAGCATTACTAAAGAAGATATTCTAACATACATAAAGCGTAATTTTACTAAAGATAACATAGTTATCAGTGTTGCTGGTTGTGCAACAAAAGAAGAAATTAGTGCACTACTGGATAAATATTTATTCAAGCTACCACCTAAAAGATCGATAATTAAAAAAATACCTGTAAAAAATGATTTCGGCCCTGCAGAAAGCGAGAGCATTTTTATGGATATACCACAAAGTATAATACTTTTTGCTCAGAAAGGTATAACTTATGAAGACCCCAATTATTATAACGCTATTGTCTTAATTAATGCTCTTGGCGGCATGGAGCTAAATTCAATAATGATGAAAGAGTTAAGGCAAAATTTGGGTATTACTTACAGTGCTAATATGAGTATTATTTCCAATAAACATGGAAACGCTATAATTGGATTTATAAGCACTGATAGCTCCACTGCTAGCAAAGCTATATCAGCAGTGAAAGATATATTGAGCAGGATAAAAAAGGAAGGAATTGATAAGCAATTGTTCAAGGATGTAAAAATCAGATTAATAAATAATCTTACCTTTTTCCTATTCAATAATACAAACATAGCAATGTTGCTTAATGACACACAAATAAATGATCATGATATTAATCGCATAAATAATTATGCAAACATCATTAATAACGTTAAATTAGAAGAAGTAAACAAATTAGCAAACTCTTTACTGGATCCTGAAAATTTGTTTTTTGTTAAAGTTGGAAGAAGTACCTAAGGTTAATGATTAATATTTTCTGCTATCAACCTTATTGCTTCCACGTAACACTTATGCTCTTCAGCAAGAATGCGTTCTGAAAGGCTTTGAATATTATCATTTGGTAACACTGGCACAGCAGTTTGAGCGATTATGCTTCCAGCATCAACCTCAGGAGTAACGTAATGCACGGTACAACCTGTAATTTTGACACCTGCCTTTAAAGCTTGCTCTTGAGCACTTAAACCCTTAAAAGATGGAAGTAAAGAAGGATGAATATTTATAACTTTATTATGCCATTTAGTCAGAAAGTCAGCTTTTAAAATCCTCATAAACCCTGCGAGGCAAATTAAATGAACTTTATGTTGAACAAGTATTTCGTGAATTCTATCAGCATCAAGTGGGTTATTCTCAACAATAAATGCTGAGATACCTGCTTGCTTTGCTATTTTCAAGCCAGCTGCCTTATTGTTATTTGTAATAACACATACAACTTCTGCAGGAAAACTGCAATCTTGGCCTGCCTTTATTAGGGCCTGCATATTTGATCCCCTACCTGAAATCAGTACTCCGAGTTTTATCTTTTCCACTGATATAATTAATTTAGAACTTATGTGAAAGTCAATATTAATAAAATAGCTAACGATAGAAAACCTATTTTATAAAGAATAGAACAACATTATATTAACAAATTTTCTCTGTTATAGATGGAAAAACTTCTCACTTTATGTTTTATGCTTTGCTGAACAGTATAAAGCATCATATACATAACTAAAATTAGCTATAATGCTAATTAATATTAAACCATTTGTATATAAATATACCAACAACACAGCTAGGTAGCATTTGTAATCACATTATCATTTATTTAAAAAAGTACTAGTATAATCTAATTACTAGGCCAAATACAAATAGAGAAAACCGAATGAGTAAATTATCGCATAACATAAAAATAAGTAAACTTCAGGTTACTCAGTGGAAAATAATAAAAAATTGTAAATATGCTGATAACTGCTTGTCAAAAGCAGCAACCTTATACATGAATAGCTCGATTGTCTAACCTTTATACAAATAAAGAATACTATCTTGATAAGAGTAAATATAACAAGTAAAAATGTTTTCTTAGATAAAGCTATTACTATTGAAATTATGGAAAATATTTTTCCATAAAAATTCAACAATGAGAAAAAAATAACATATTAAGATTAGAAAATTTATATAATCATTACCCTTTATTGTTGGTAATAGCCTTCCAAAAGAAATGTTTGAAAGCCCAGTAAGAGAATATGATAATGCTACTAATTTATTTAAAGCAATTACTTAATTAAATGTAGTAGCCTTAAAACTTCGTTCTCTATTTTATAAACGCCACTCTTAAAGCTTTCATCCATCAAACATACAGTAGAAAGATATATTTGCTGTTTTCTTGCAACATCGATAGTCAAAGTACCAGGAGTGATCGTGACTGAATTTGCAAATAATGCAATACTTTTATTGTTATGTCCTTCGCATTTCTTTACAATGATTATTGGCTTGAGTTTAAGTTTAGTTTGTAAAACCTTCTTTGTTACATAAATGCTTGATAAAATAATCTGATATGTTAACCACGGCATATAATTTACTAGTAACTTATAAAACGATAATTTACTTGCACCATTTAAGATCTGACTGAAAGCACTTTCAGCATTTATCAATCGTTTAAAGATAAATAATGTGAACACAGAAGAAAATACCCCACAAAGAACAAAAAACGTCTCAAAATTACCGGATAACATAGTCCATAAAGAAAACAAAATTATAAATGATAGAGAAAAAAACTTAATTTTTTGCTTAAGATTCATGATTTGCAGTATAATTCAAGTAACTTCTTAAGAAAAGAAAATAATAAATAATAACCGATATGAATTTACATATTAATAATGATCTGATTTTAGGCTATAGAAAGAAAATTCAAATTTACTAATAAATTGTTAGTCCACTACAACATACTAGCAACTAAGGCCACAATGGTATAGTGCAGAGAAACTTGACCTGCACTTTCGTCCAAGTAGAAGTTACTTAATTTTTACATATCTACTGTAGAATAGAATAGCTGAATCTGAAATGAAAATGTTAGCTGAAGCTCAAACTTTACTAATGCTTACATTACTTGAAATTATACTTAACATAGATAATTTGATCTTTATTTCTTTATCTCTAGATAAGATACCAAATACACTAAAAGAAAGAATACGCCTTGCAGGTCTTGGACTAGCACTGTTAATGCGTCTTATAACACTGTTTTTTACATCATACATATTATCAATGCAAAAACCTATATTTCATCCTGCATCGCTAAACATTTCAGTAAAAGATTTACTTATGATAACAGGAGGATTATTTCTCATCATTAAAAGTGTCATAGAGTTACAGAATGACATTTTTTTATGCAAGCAATCTGAAAAAAAAATAGATATTAAATCACAACCATTTTTAGTTATATTACAAATCACATTAATAGACTTAATCTTCTCAGTTGACTCTTTATTAACTGCTATAGTATTAACTCACAACGCGGCTATAATTGCTATAGCGTGTACATTTTCTATATTAGTAATGATATTCTTATCGAGTTACACTGTTCAGTTAATTAAATCTAGTACAAGACTAAAAACAATTGCCATCTTATTTATTTTACTTGTTGGTGTATACCTAACCCTTGAAGGGATTAATATAGAATTACCAAAAGGATACTTATACTCTTCATTGATATTTGCATTGCTTGTAGAAGCTACAAACAATATAAAAAAAAGTATGCTGTATGAAAAAGAGAAAAAACAACTTTAGATTTTATTCCCACTCAATAGTTGCTGGTGGTTTAGAAGTTAAATCATATACGACTCTATTTACCCCGGAAACATTGTTAACGATTATGCTGCTGACATCTTGTAAAAAACTCCAAAATATTGATGAATATTGACTTTTATTTTCAAATGGAAATGCATCAGCTGTCATACCATCAGAAGATGTCACGGCTCTCAAAGCACAAACATACCCGTACGTACGACTATCTCCCATGACACCTACAGTTCTTATTGGCAACAGTACAGCAAAAGCCTGCCATATTTGATCATATAAATTATAATTTCTCATTACATTAATATATATTTCATCCACTTCTTGTAATATTCGTACCTTTTCTTCATTAACCTCACCTATAATCCTTACTGCGAGCCCAGGTCCAGGAAAAGGATGTTGAAATAATATTTTATCTGAAAGACCAATTTCTCTTCCAAGCATTCTTACCTCATCTTTAAACAGGTAGCGTAAAGGTTCCATCAACTTTAGATTCATTTTTTCTGGCAATCCACCAACATTATGATGAGATTTAATTGTACTAGCATATCCTGAAGCGTGTCCTGATTCAACTACGTCAGAATAGATGGTACCTTGCATCAAAAAGGCTACATTACCTATTTCCTTTGCTTTTTCTTCAAACACTTCGATAAAAGTGCTACCAATAATTTTTCGCTTTTCCTCTGGATTAATTATTCCCTTCAATCTATTCAAAAACAAACTTGATTTATTAACATAGTTCACAGGAATTTCTTTCAACATAGTGATAATCTGGCTCCTGTGTAATAATCCAGTATCAATAAAAATACAATTCAATTGTTTCCCTATAGCTTTATATGTGAGAGTTGCTGCAACACTCGAATCAACTCCACCACTTACCGCAGCGATTACTTTCTTATTACCTACTAAATTCCTGATTTTCCTCTTCTGTTTTTCAACAAGTGATTTCACCGTCCAATCTCTTTTACAATTCGTAATATCCAAGAAATTAGAAAGCAACTTACTACCATTTGTCGTAGGCTTAACTTCAGGATGGAACTGAGTACAATATATCTTACGTTGTTCGTTGACAATTATTGCAATTGTTTGATTTATTACACCTGATGCAATAACAGTAAACCCTTGTGGTATAGTTTCAACACTATCTACATGATTCATCAATACATCTACTTCAGAATTAATATTCCATGTACCTTTTATAATAGGAGATTCTTTTAGTATTTTAATCTTAATTTTACCAAATTCTTGCTTGAATTCCCTTCTTACCTTTGCCCCAAAATGATGACAAATAATTTGTTGTCCATAGCATATCCCAAGTATAGGAACACTCGTTACCTCGTTAAATTTTATAATCTCACGTGCTACTCCATCTATATCAGAATAACTATCATTGACAGATTGCGGTCCTCCAGAGAAAATAAATCCATTGCATTTTGACATTACTTCAAAATTAATGTTGCTTTGGAATATCTCACAATAAACACCCATTTCTCTGATTTGTTTTGCAATAAGCTGTGTAAATTGTGAACCAAAATCAATAATAGCAATCACTGATAACGTGTTCCTCTATATCATATTATTCAAAGCAATACTCAATAATAAAGAAAATGATGGAGTAAGTAAATTGAGACCTCCTCAAAAACTCTAATATATGGTGTAGGCTAACTTAATTTAGCTTAAGTTGACAGAAATTCTACATAATGTAATTTGACTCTCTTACCCTTTCTTCTTAAGGTTAGGCATATTTTAAGTTTTTCCTTAACCATTATAATTCCCCCCCTCAATAACAAAAATAATGCTATTACCTATATATAGGATGTGTATAAAGACTTAGCTAAAATTATTTCCCGGTTTCACTGTTTATAAACTTTTTCCACTTTAATTCCATATCTCTACCTCTTTTAGAGTAATTTAACACAAGCATTTTTCCTAAATATAAATAAAGCATCATCAATAAGCTCCTCATTTTATACTCCAGTATATTCATACTTAATTACCTTTTAGGCTTATCTACCCTTAGATTTATCGACTTTAAATATATCTAACGCTCACTACCCACCATATTATTCAATACCTTACACAACAGTATATATAATATTATAATTTTGTCTCTAACTCTCTCTCTGCCCTTTTTTACCTACATATTTTTCTATTCCACTAAAAACACACATTCCTAAAATGTTAAGAAAATTTCATAAGTTGAATAAAATTAATTTAGATGCTTTTATAAATTTTTTCCCAATTCCATTACCACTTGAATAATGTATCCAGCACACCAAAATACACTTAAGAAAGACAATCAAAATTCCTGACTTTAATCTTTAATATACAAGCACATACTAACTACCAATGTCGTACCTGAAAAATCCTCCTGGCCATCGCAGAAAATTTAACGCCGAATATACTTTATTTTTAGCTTCCTCTAAAGTATTCCCCTCTCCTACTACATTTAATACTCTTCCACCATCAGAAATCCAATTACCACTTTTATCCAATTTAGTACCAGCATGAAACACCAATATACCAGGAATGCTTTCAATTTTATCCAACCCTTTAATTACTTCTCCTGTTTGATAATTACCTGGATAGCCCTTACTTGCAACAACTACACAAATTATAGTTTTGTTGGTGAGTTCCACCATTTTGGAACTTAATTTTCCTTCTGCAACTGATAACATCAATTTTAATAAATCACAATTTTTATCAAATCTAGGCAAAATAGATTGTATTTCTGGATCACCAAATCTAACATTATACTCAAGAAGTTTTGGGTCATTTTTACAAATCATCAAACCAGCAAAAAGCACTCCACGATAAGGGGTCCCCATATTAGCCAGTGCTTGAATTGTCGGGTATATTATTCTTTGGACAATTTTTTGTTCCATATCCTTACTTATCATCGAAGGTGATGAGTATGATCCCATACCTCCAGTATTCTGACTATCATTACTCTCATCAACCCTTTTATAATCTTTCGCACATCCAAGAGTTACTACTTTTAACCCATCAACAAGAACAAAAAAACTTATCTCTTCCCCAACTAAAAATTCCTCTATAACTATTTCCTCACCTGATTCACCAAATTTCTTTTCTACCAGCATCGAATCTATTGCTACAAAAGCTTCGCTTTCTCTATTACATATTATCACACCTTTCCCTGCAGCAATCCCATTTGCTTTTACCACAAGTGGAAATTTTATCTTATTGCTGAGTATAAAGTTTTTAGCTAATCCCTCATCAATAAAACACTCATACTTAGCAGTTGGTATGCCATATTGCCTGCACAGCATCTTGGTAAAGGATTTTGACGCTTCAAGTTTTGCAGCAGCTTGACTTGGAGCAAAAACATTTATTCCCTCTGCAACTAAGTTGTTAGCAAGACCATCAATTATTGGTTGTTCTGGGCCAATGATAACTAACTTTATATTTTCTCTTTTGCAAAATCGTGTAACATCAATTGGTTTTTTAATATTTATGTTCACAAGAACCCCAAGATTTCTCACAGCTGCTCGTCCAGGAGCGACATACAACTCAGTTAAAATAGGAGACTTTTTGAGAGCCCAAAGCAAAGCGTGCTCACGTCCACCAGAACCCACAACTAGAACCTTCATCTTTAATTTCCTCGTTTTTCCACATACTTAAACCATTACCTGTCTATAACGGTATCATTACTCATATACTTTTGCAACACGCTTGGTATTGCAATCGACCCGTTAGAATTCTGATAATTTTCCATTATGGCAATAATCGTCCTTCCTATAGCTAAGGCTGAGCCGTTTAAAGTATGAACGTATTTTTTCACCCTTTTATCAGCCTCTAAAGAATATTTAGTATTCATTCTTCTTGACTGAAATGTACCACAACTCGAGCAACTTGATATTTCTCTGTACTTATTTTGCCCAGGCAACCATACTTCTATGTCATAAGTCTTTTGCACAGCAAAACCCATATCACCACTACATAGCAGCATCACTCTATATGGTAATTCTAATCTTTTTAATATCTCTTCAGCAATACTCGTCATGCGTTCAAGTTCGTCTTTTGATTGGCTTTCAGTTGTGATACTTACCAATTCTACTTTACCAAATTGGTGTTGTCTTATCATACCCCTTGTATCCCGCCTTGCACTGCCAGCTTCTTTACGAAAGCACTCTGAATACGCAGCAAAACGAATAGGCAGTTCCTTTTCTTCTATTATTTTACCAGTAACTAAATTTGTTAAAACAACTTCACCTGTAGGAATCAATCTTAACTCATCGGTAGTCAAATATGAATCATCAGAAAATTTAGGCAGCTGGCCAACGTTATACATCGCCTCATTCTTCACTAAAATTGGATGATATACTTCAGTATAGCCAAATTCATTAACATGCATTTCAAGCATAAAATTTATTAATGCTCGTCCAAGCTTGGCTAATTTCCCTTTCAACACTACAAATCTTGACCTAGAAATTTTCGTCGCTTGTTCAAAATCCATTAAATTCAACCCTTCCCCGAGTTCATAATGAGACTTTGCTATAAAACCAAATTGTCTTTTTTCTCCATACCTTCTAATCTCTAAATTAGAACTCTCACCTTCACCCATTGGTATATCTTGCATAGGAATATTTGGTAAACTAAATAAGATATCCACCAACCTGTCATTCTCTATTTGCTCCTTTAAGCTAATCACCTTTATTTCACTTGCAATACTTCTTGACAATTTTATTTGCTTTTCGCAAGGGCTATTGCTCATTTTAAGTTTTTTTATTTCCTCTGTAATTTCATTAAGTTGCCTATTTAAATCTTGCAATTTAGTGGTCAATAATCTTTTTTCGTGATCAATTTCTAATACCTTTCTTACGGTAAACTCTTTAATTCCTCTTTCCCTCATAATCTTCTCAAATTCTTCAGGTTTTTTTCGTATATATCTTATGTCATGCATATATTGCATTACTACCAACATTGTTACTGTACCTCAAAAGTCTTTAATACTCAATATCTTTACTCATATTACTAACAAACGCTAAGATCAGTACAATTGACCTTATTCTCAAAATTCATTAAAATTTAGTTAGTGTCCGTAGAACTAATATGTTATCCATAACAAAAAGATACAATAAGTTCAAAGGAAGCACTCACTTCACTAAGCTTAAAACTAATGGGAGATTTGCTATCTACGCTCCTGGTACATATCTGACAGCTACATTCCTTATTGCTTATCTGAGGTCGATAATAGAATTTCCTCTCTTACCTTTACCATTTACTGTGTTAATTTCTCATCCTGTAATTCAGGTTGTAACAGGAGTAGTTTTTACAGTAACATGCAAGATGATATCAAGACTTTATACAGCTTAATCAAAGGCTTTATTAGTAAAAAAGAAGCAAATCAAAATAAGCAAAAAGTTCCAAGTGAGAATAGTGGTATTATAGCAGGTAATAAACATAGCTTAGAGAACAGCAGTTATATAAGTTTTCCTACTCTAAAGGACAATGATTTAGATGGTAAAGAACTTTATGAAAATTTACCAACGCTTGTACATCAAACAAATAGAGAAAATTATACCTATTGGTTACAACAACATGATATTGCTCATATTGCAAGAGCTGTATATAACTATTCAGAAAGTTTAGATGACTATATATCCCTTTGTACTCCTGGCAACCTTGAGACTTTTAATGAAAGATTGATAAAATATAAAAATAAGGCAGAACAGAAAGATCAAAAAGTAACGTTCACTTCAATGATAAACTTAGGAAAGTGTTATTGGGCTACGTTAGTAGTTGCATACAATTCAAATAGTAAATAATTTAGAGCCTATTATTGTGATTCTTTTAGAGCTAAACTACCACCGCTTTGGTAAGCAACTTAATAATACAGAAAATGCAAATGAGTTAGTTACCCCCTAAATAAGCAAGCTAGTGAAAGCTAAATGCACAAAGAAAAAAAGAAATGGGTAAAGATGTCCAAAAAAAACAGTACAAATGCGCCGGAACAAAAAAAATAAATTAGTTAACATTCCAATAAACACTAATAGTATAGTAAGTGCACTAGAAGAGATCTTAAAAATAGAGAGCAATGATATAGTAAATTCCTCGATTAAGCAGCAAAACGACAGTTGTAACTGTGGAATATTTGCGTTAGAAAACGATCATAAAATTACACAAAAGCTCAGTGAAGGCAAACCACTTGATGAAATTGATAAAGAGCTATCAAAATATAGATTTAATTTAAATAAGAAAAGAAGAGAATTTACAGAAGCATTCATAAAAGATGAATAATGGAAGGAAGATTTGAAAAATGGGCTGTTATGTGAGCTCATAATTATATTCTACTTCAAAAAAGGAAAAGAAAAGTTGGCATAGCATTATGTTATTATGAAAAAGAACCTTATACCCCTTCAAATAGGAAATTTAATAATCAATTCTCCGGTAATTTTGGCACCAATGTCTGGGGTAACTGATTACCCATTTAGAAGTATTGTAAAGAAACTTGGTGCAAGTTTATTAGTCTCAGAAATGATCGCAAGCAAAGCCATGATTATACATACTCGCAAAAGTATGCAAAAAGCTAAAGTTGATGAATTGACTGCTGTGCAACTTGCTGGATATGAGCCGGATGTGATTGCAGAAGCTGCAAAATTAAATGTGGATATGGGTGTAAAAATCATAGATATAAATTTTGGGTGCCCAGTAAAAAAAGTTGTAAATGGTTACGCAGGATCAGCGCTAATGCGTGATGAAAAAAAGGCCGCTGAAATAATTGAAGCTGCAGTTAAAGCAGTTAATGTGCCAGTTACAGTAAAAATGCGTACTGGATGGAACAATGAAAGTCGTAATGCTCCACGTTTAGCAAAAATTGCAGAGGATCTAGGCGTAAAAATGATAACCATTCATGGAAGAACAAGAGCACAATTTTACAGTGGCCAAGCAGATTGGAAATTTGTTAGAAGCGTCAAAGAGCAAGTAAAAATTCCAGTTATAGTAAATGGTGATATTAAAAATTTAAACGATATTCAAAGAGCTCTCAAAGAGTCTGAAGCAGATGGAGTGATGATAGGTCGTGGTACTTATGGTAAACCTTGGTTGATTAATCAAGCAATGAATTTTATAAGCGGAAGCAAAATCTCCGAACCAACAGCCTTAGAAAAATTAAGTATAATACTTGAACATTACGATAGTGTTCTTGAGTATTACGGAAAGGATACAGGAATGAAAATAGCCCGCAAGCATATAGGCTGGTATAGTATCGGGCTTAAAAATTCATCTGAATTTCGCATGAGAATAAACAATATGACAGACAGCATGGAAGTAAAAGAAAATATAGTTAGCTTTTTCAGCTAAGAAATTCTCTAGATAACTTTAACTAAACAAAGAAAGATAATTTACTGTTTATTATGATATTAGTATTTTTTGTGACACTGCGTGCTTTTAAATTCTTTTAATATTCAAGAAATTTCCTAAACAAAAAAAGATAGAAGAAACTTAGCAGCAGACAGTCGTTTACTCATTTATATTATACCTTTGCAAATTGGTGTTCTACATTATCTTAAACAAATTATAGTGTATTTTAATTTAAAAACCTAAGAATATAAGGTGAAACTAATAAAGACATGAACATATAACATAAAAATTAAATATAAAACTAATTACATAATGCTCTTATCGTTCAATCTACATAAAATTAAAGACAATTGAATACCATTATCCTTATGATAAAGGAGCTGGCACAAAGTATATCAAATTGCAAGTAATTTTTATCTGGCGTCATTTAGGTAAAAACTACACAAGAAATTTAGTATATATATAAGCTAAACTTTATCAACAGACAAGCGACCTAATACTATTAATTTTTATAGGTTTATCTCCGTTATATAATATTAACAAAACTTCATTGCCTTTGTAATCAACAGTTTCTACTAGTATAGATATTGCATAATTACTGTTATTAACAGTTCTTATATTAAGAATACCATAATTATTTAATCCTAGAGTTGAAGAATGGATTTACATCAAACTTTTCATCTAAGTAGGCTTACGCTATAGTTAATTCCCCGCAAGAATATAGCTTCACTATTATTTATGCATATTTCTACACTCTAATTCTCTTCTGTTAAGCAAATTAATTTAAGTTATACTACCCAGCTCTATCTTATTTGCTTATTTTATTTTCTGAAATATATACTAGTACAAGCACATGATTAGAATTAACTACGTGAGTTATCTTCTGTTTAATACTAATAAAGTTCTCCTTCATTCAGATTAATCTTATTTATATGATCATCAACAGAAAACTTAACTGTAATATTTTTCAAGTTTAGCTCTAGCATTTTAGATTAACTTTTATATTTTACAACACAATAAAAGTTACCTCTAGCTTATATACCCCGTAACTTTTTTCACATTCTCACCATCAAATAAATAAACAACAGCAATCTTATCACTTACTCCTGAGACAAGTTTGGCTTCATTAAAAAAATTTAACCGCATTAAAAAAACTAAAGTATACAGGACAACTTTGTAACCTACACTCCTAAACCCTTACTGAAAAAACTACTGATTGTACTATTATTGCTATAAATCACTTAATTTTTTTCTCAAAAATACACCACTAAAAAAACAACAGAACAACAGCGTACTAGAAATAGTAATAACCTCGCTTCTCATCTTTAAGTAATAAAGTCTACTAACTAGCTTTTGTTAGAAACATACATACAAACTAGATTTTAGAATTAGAAACAATAAGCACAATATTAAGTTTATTGTTATACTATAAATAAAGAAATAAATATAAATATCAATAAGTTTTTCTATCTTTTTTGTTTAACAAATTTCTTAATACTTTTAGTTAAAGTAACCTATAATACAATCTGCTACATATTTGGATAATAGGAGGAAAATTCTAAAACAATAAGCCTTCAGAAAATTTATGTAAAATTCAGCATTCATAAAAATTATGCTTTTTTCATGCATCTCATAGTTTTTGTAATTAATGAAGAATGTTGTAACAGCTGGTTCAGCTTTCAAAACACAAAATAAAATCACTGGCACAATAAATTTAGGAAAGTTAAAATTACAACCTGAAAGATAAGGTAAGCAAAACAAATATACCTCTTGACATAGAAGGAAAAGGAAGAACAAATAGAGAGCTTAATTATGGTATTATACAAAAAGTATAATATAAACAATTTAGGTGCAGCTCTGAAAAATTTACTTCTGTAGAAAATAGTAAAACCGATAAACTAGTTCTTACAGAAAAAGTAGCAAAAAAGCTTACTACCACGGAGTTATAGATGCAGCTGCTTAACTATTCAGCGCTACAAAAGCAAAAATAATTTTAGGAAAAAAGATGTAAAGGTACTCAAAAACTCTCATTAGAAATAGATCTTGTAAGTAACATAGACTCACAAAAAAGCTATGGTAGAAAATACAGACTTACGTACTGCAGTAAAAGTAAAAGGAACCCTAGCAGTAACACAACGTTTTAAAGTATCGTTAAAATTGAGGTCAACGTAAAGAATCAGAAAATTGTAAGGCTCTGTAAAAAAATAATATCCAACTAGTTTTTGAGGTTTCAATTAACGAAAATATTTAACTTTCCTAGTGATTGGTAAATTAACTTAGATTACATATTACAATACTTACTTTTGTATTTTTTTTATCATTCCAGCATCACACACTGGAATCTAAGTACTTCAAAAACTAGATCTTATAGTTAAGCCATAGAACAAAGATAATCTTCATTATTTAAATTCAAGTATTACATATTGAGGCGATATCATCAAAAGTATTAAAAAACACTGTCTATTATAAAAATTAACTACAAACCACAATCCCATATAGCTTATACATTTGTATTAGGATGATGCAATATATATATCATCACAACTAATAAATAGGAAAATTATTACAAATCTTTTCAACTTTGTCTTTCACTACTTTTTCGACATTTGAGCTATCTCCACTAATTAATCCCTGAATTACTTTATTTATTAGCTCAGCTATTTCTTTAAAATTTTTCGCCTCAAGCCCACGTGTTGTTTCAGCAGCGGTACCGAAACGCAGTCCTGAAGTAATAGTCGTTTTTTCTGTATCAAACGGTATAGAGTTTTTATTGCAAATAATACCAGCTCTCTCAAGGCTATCCACAACGCCTTTTCCAGTTAATTTCTGCGGTCTTAAGTCAATTAACACCATATGAGAGTCAGTGTCACCAGTTACAATGTTCAGCCCATACTCTTTCAGAGCTTGAGCCAAAGCTTTAGCATTCTCAATAACTTTTTTGCTATAAGTTTTAAACTCCGGTGCTAATGCTTCTTTAAATGCAACAGCTTTTGCAGCTATTACATGCATAAGCGGTCCACCTTGCAATCCTGGAAAAACTGCAGATTGAATTTTTTTATGTAATACTTCATCATTTGTCATTATTACCCCACCACGAGGGCCGCGTAAAGTTTTATGAGTAGTAGAGGTTATAACATGTGCATATTCAGTAGGTGATGGGTACTCACCTACTGCTATAAGCCCCGCATAATGAGCAATATCTGCAAGTAAATATGCACTAATCTTATCTGCAATCTCACGAAAACGCTTAAAGTTTATTCTCCTTGGATAAGCAGAAGCACCAGCTATTATTAATTTTGGTTTATGCTCAAGCGCTAGTTCTTCTATTTCATCCATATCGAGCAAATAAGTATCTCGTCTAACCGTATACTGAATTGACTTAAACCACTTACCAGAAAGACTCGGCGTTGCACCATGAGTTAAGTGCCCACCACAACTTAATGATAAACCAAGTATTGCATCACCTGGAGAAAGCAGTGAAGCAAACACTGCTTGATTTGCCTGAGAACCAGAGTGAGGTTGAACATTTGCAAACTTAACACCAAACAGTTTACAAAGTCTTTTTATGGCGAGATTTTCAACTTCATCTACATATTCGCAGCCACAATAATACCTTTTTCCTGGGTAACCTTCTGCATATTTATTAGTTAGAAAAGAACCTTGCGCTTCCATTACTGCTCTACTTGCAAAATTTTCTGATGCAATCAGTTGCAGTTGTGACCTTTGACGCTGCAACTCTTTCTCTATAGATTGATAAACTTCACTATCAGAAAATCTTAAACCCTTTTTAAAGATGAAAACTTCCTCTGAAACGCTTGCCATAAATCAAACCATGTTAAGCTTAATAATACTAAAATACACTCTATCTACAAGTAGTTTTAAGAACGTTTCCTTAACCACACAAAACCGAAAACAGCCAAAAGTAGGCATACAGGAATAATTGATATTGCCTTTATCAACAGTTCAGGACCATACACAGGATTCCCTTGTATTACTGTTCTATCCCAATAGAAACTTACTATTTTTGCAATCCCAATATGAAAAAAATAGCCAAAAATCATAATTATCATATTTGAAACAGCTGTAGCTAGTCCTACTAAGTTATTGCTTACGTAGCTTATTGCTTTGTAAATGGTAATTACCTGATATCCAGATGCAAAGCCGATAATAAGAAGTGTAGGAACCACAACATATAAACCACCAACCTGTATAAAAAGTAAGATGAAGCTGATAATCATTGTAAGAGAACATGTAATAATCACTTCATAATGCCTACTTGGATACTTCTCTAGTAAAAAAGCTAAAAAAAATGCTCCAGCTCCAAAACCTATAAATATAAAAGAAGAAAGAAAAGATGCCAAATCTCCTGTTATCTGATAGACTTCACATAAGAACGTTCTTGCCCAGCCATCAGCAAAACCTTCTAGTGGACCAATCATTAAGCTACCAAAAAAACTAATCAAAACTATGTGCTTGTTACAAAGTACACTTTTTAAATCTTGAAGTATATTGCTATTTATAGCTTCTTGTGTATTATTATTTGGTGTTACAAAAAATAACAACAAAGCGAGTAAACAACCAATTATTGAGAAAGCATATATAACATAATCCCAACCAAAGCTATTAAGTAAGAAATCTAGAGGTAATCCGCCATAAATAGCTCCCAGTAACCCTATTATTATAGATAAACTAGTCATTTTTGCTGATCTTTCTCGAGAGAAATACATGGTTGCAACTTTAAAGATCCCAATTGCTGAAGCAGATGATCCAACTCCAACAAGTATTCTACCAAGAATTGAAGGATACCATTCATCAAAATATATAAGTGGTAGTGTTCCAACAAATGTTAAAATAGTGCATATAGGCAAAATAAGCTTTGGCCCAGATCTATCAAGAAAAAGACCAACAGGTATATGAGCTAATGTATATCCTACATAGTATAACCCACTAAATTGACCGACATCAACTATGTTTATATTAAACTTTGTCATTAACCCAGGTGTGATTA
The DNA here is from genome assembly GCF_000306885.1 of Wolbachia endosymbiont of Onchocerca ochengi. Lineage (GTDB taxonomy): Bacteria > Pseudomonadota > Alphaproteobacteria > Rickettsiales > Anaplasmataceae > Wolbachia. The sequence continues at coordinate 378,863 of NC_018267.1, read as the reverse complement.
CATTTGGAATTACACGTAATATATATTGATATGCATAAAAGAGTGATGCTAATAACCATACTAAAAACTTTCTCTGTAACATAAAACTCATTTTAAATTTACTACTATAGGTGCTCTAGCTACAAAAAGCAACATCTTTGCAAATATTTTTTCAATTTATTAAAGTTTAACAAAATTAAATTCATAACTATCATATATCGACTAAATTTTATAGCATAAAGAGAATATTTTCTAAAAAGGCTTTTTACTTTGTTTCCTTCACAAATTTTATTTATACTTTTATTTTGTAATAAAATTTTATCTTAAATAGCATAATTTTTAACAAACTTAGCATCAAAACCATTACATCTACCCAGTTGATTAGCCTCTTTACATATAGAATGACATAATACTAAAGTAAAAGATAGATCAGCGAACATAAAAACAACAAACAATATACTACAAAATCACATATGAAAGTATTAAGTAAGACACCTAACACACCATCTAGGTAACAGACATGATAGACTAAATAGAGAGCTTTTAAGCAAGATAGAAGAAATAATAAAATCATCGTAAATCAAGCAAAGCACTATGATAAAGATTTAGAAAGTCTATATAAAGATTTAAGGCTTGATAAAAATTTGTTTAGGTTTTTGCTAAACACTAAGTGCTAAAACTTCTAAGCACTTACCTAAAAAAGAAAGAAGTCATTACAAAATTCAATAGTAAACATCACATCAACGGAAGCTATTTAAAAAATCTAAAGGAGAAAATTTAGCAAATAAGATAAACAACATAAACTTGATTTAACAAAATAAGAAAAATGAGAAGCTAAACATAAAAAATGTGTTCATTTGATTAATGGGGTACGGCTTTCTTTACAAGTTAGAAAGCTAAAGATAACTTCTAGTAAACATTACTAACATAGGAAAACAAATTTCCTAACTTACTTTGCTCTGATTTTTGGTTACAACTAATTTCTAATCATTTATTAGCAAAACCTTCAAGCCTAAAATATTGAACGTTACCAAAGTAAGAAAAAATTAAACGGTCTAAAATTAACTAGATCATTAAAAAACATTTATTCCCATCATTATTATACCTATATAACTTACGCTAATCTAAATTATGCAAGATGTATAAAAAGAAACATACTATACTTATCGCCAATAAGACAAAATAAAGACTTACAAAGCTATAAACTAGAACGGTTCCTATAGAAAGGATAATAAAAAAAAAGCCATATTACTATTATTTTAGAGGTACAATTCTATACCACTTAAAATAAGCTAGCTAATACTAAATATATCATATATTAGATTTATTTTATTAACACAAGGAAATACAGAATAGCTAACTTAGCATCTCACATGCTTTTACAATACTATTACACCCAATCTCTAGTTGCTCCTGAGAAGTCGCATAAGAAACTCTAATAAAGTTTTTCAGACTAAACGCAACCCCTGGAATCACAGCAACTAAATGGTCTTCTAACAAATACTCAGCAAAATCAAGATCATTATTTATTACTTTACCGTTTTTTGTACTCTTACCCAACAGATTTTCACACGAAATAAACAAGTAGAACGCACCTTGTGGAATAAACACCGACAACCCTGGAACGGAGCCCAATTTTTCAGCCACAAAATCTCTGCGATTTTTAAAAATTTTTATCCTTTCTTTTAGAAAATCATGATTACCATTTAATGCTTCAACCGCTGCTGCCTGTGCTATTGAATTTGGATTTGAAGTACTCTGAGACTGCAGTATAGAAATAGCTTTTACTACATCACTTCTACCAGCAACATAACCTATTCTCCAACCTGTCATTGCATAAGCTTTTGATACTCCATTAACTACAAAAACTCTGTCATAGAGCCTTGGCTCAACCTGAGCAATAGTAAAAAACTTTCCATCGTATACTATGTGTTCGTAAATATCATCCGTAATAATGTTCACGTGTGGATGCTCAAGCAATATTTGTGCTATTTTCTTCAATTCGTCATATGTATATACAACTCCTGCTGGATTATTTGGCGAATTGAGAATTAACCATTTAGTCTTTTCAGTTATCTTACTTCTCAATAACTCTGATGTCAGTTTAAAGTTTTCCTTGCATTCTGCCATAACTGGTAAGCCGCCAAAAAAGCTTACCATATCAACGTACGAAACCCAGCAAGGAGCTGGAATTACAGCTTCATCTTCAGGGTTAATCGTTGCCATAAGCAAGTTAAACAGTACTTGCTTAGCACCAGCACCAACACAGATTTGGCTAGGCGTATATTCAAGATCGTTGTCCCTTTTTAGCTTGTCAATTATCGCTCCTTTAAGCTCACGGGTTCCATCAACAGCAGTATACTTAGTTTTACCTTCATTTATTGCTTGGATAGCTGCTTTCTTTATATGACCTGGAGTATCAAAGTCTGGTTCCCCTGCAGCTAAAACACAGATCTCTTTTCCTTGACTTTTTAGTCTATTTACCTTATCAGTTACAGCAATTGTAGGTGATAGTTTTATTAAAGACATTCTTTTTGCGAGTTCTAACATAATCTTACTGAAGCCAAATCCAAATAATAAACCTCGTTTAACAAAAAAGCCAGAGATTTCGTTATCGTGTTAATAGTTTTTTACTAGATTCACTAATGCAGCAATATTTTCAACTGGAGTATCAGGAAGCACTCCATGCCCAAGATTAAATATGAAAGGTAAATCTCTAAAGCAATCTATTATATGTTTTGCTTCTTTAATTGCCCCTGCTTGATCGTAGGCTAAAAGACTAGGATTAAGATTACCTTGTAAAGGAACTTTTAGATTTGTCTTTGCCCATTCTACTGAAATGTCATAATCTATGCTTATCGCGGATATACTAGTCTGTTGACAGTAATCTTTGTAGAGCTTTCCAGCAGATTTTGGGAAACCTATTATCGGAAAATCTGAAAATTTATCTTTTATTGCTAAGACAATCTCTCTTGTTGGCTTAATGATATATTTTTTAAATAATTTTTCTGAAAGAATGCCAGCATTACTATCAAATAGCTGAATAACGTCCACTCCATACTCTATTTGTTTAGTTAGATAAATAATCGTTGCTTCTGTTATTTGTTCAATTATTTTTTCCAATTTTGAGGAACAAAAATTTAGCGCTTTGTAGAAAGTTCTATTGTTTCTACCTTCTATAATGTATGAAGCTATTGTCCATGGTCCCCCAGCAAATCCTATAAGGGACTTTTCCTCTGATAATTCATACCTTACTTTTTTTATAGCATTTAGAATTGGCAAAGTTTTAGTCTCAATTTTCTCTAAATCAGTTAACTCTTTAGGGTTTTCTATAGGCTTTATTACTGGACCTATGCCACGTACGAAATTTATATCACACCCTAAAACATCAGCTATTACTAAGATATCTGAAAAAATTATGGCTGCGTCCATATTGAATCTTGTTACTGGTTGGAGTGTTAGTTTTGTAATTAGATCTGTGTTATAGCATGCTTTCATAAAGTTGCTCACACCTTCCATTGCTTTATGATACTCTGGGAGAGATCTACCTGCCTGACGCATTAACCAAATTGGTGTTTTTTCGACTTGTTTACTATCTCTAATAATTCTTGCTATTATTGATTTACTCATTTTTTACATAAAAGGTATATATATAATAATAATAGATTCTTAATAATTTGTTGCTAGTTTAAAGGTTAATGATAACTCTCTTTGTCTCACTTGTAGATAAGTATGTTAATAACTTTAGTACGTTATTGGCTTTCTATTGTAAACCGTGTGTATAAGTGAAATGTTTAAATTATTGGCAATCTCTTTTTATGAAAAATTTTTTTTTGTTGTGTGTTGTTACATAGCTATGTATATGCTGGTGAGAAAGTTGTTGAGAAACTGTTAATATCTTATATCAACATATAACTCACAGATTAATTTAATGTTATTCACACACTTATTAAATATTTGACAACAGTTTTCTTGATAAATCTAATATGAAAGTGTTTTATCTATTACAGGAAGTAACTTGAATAAAAAAAGGACTTTAGGAGAAAAGATTGTGTGTAAAGTCTTTCTGTTTCTTTTCGGGAGATTTCGTATGCTGAGAAAATGTGCAATCGAAGTACTAATGAAAAATCTGCCAGGTTTTAATATATTCAATGATTTGCTGAAATTTCATGACTGTAATATAACTGATATAATGACTCCACGTACAGAAATATGTGCGTTAGACATTGAGTCAAGTAAACATGAAGTAATAAAAAAGATAAGAAGTACTCACCACACTAAGATACTGGTTTATAAGAACAACTTTGATAACATAATAGGATTCTTTTATGTGAAAGATGTTCTTTTTGATAAAAATGAGATTTTTGATTTGAAAAGTCTTGTGCAAAACGTAATATTTGTTCCGCCTTCAATGAAGATTACTAACCTTTTTATTAAAATGAAGTCTGCTAGACCACACTTAGCTGTTGTACTAGACGAATACGGTGGAACTGATGGTTTAATTTCAATGATCGACCTTATAGAAAAATTAGTACCGAACGTTAATAGTGAAAATGAATCTTTTGAATGCACAACTATTAAGTTATCTCAAAATGAATTTGAGGTGTCAGCGAGGGCTCTTATAAAAGATATAGAGGAAAGTTTAAAAATAGAATTACGTGATCTAAAAGAGGATTACGTTACGCTTGGTGGATTAATTCTTTCAATTGCAGGTAAGGTGCCTTCTGAGGGTGAAATTATCAAGTATAAAAATGGTGCAAAGTTTATCATTAAGGATGCAAGTGAGCGCTACATTAATAGAATAATATTAGACCTCAATGATTATAAAAAGTAGATTGGTCTCCTTTATAAAAAATTGTCTCATTTTTAGATAAGAGGGTTTACAACGTGTTGATACTCGCTAAGCGAGTATGCCTTCCTTTAAAGATGCTGAACAACTTTAGTTCCTATACTAATACTTAAGCTTGTAGATGCTTTTTGTAAAGTGTGAGGTTATCCTTGAGTTAAAACTAAACCTATTTCTAGCAAATTATTTTTACAAGAACAATGTATTTCAGTGTTATAATATTCTAGTAATAGAGAAGTCATATAGACATTAACATCTTTTGCATTTAAATTAATACTATCTTTTTTTGTTAATTTGTTTGCTAAAGATTTGCTCATTAACTTGTGCTTGTTTAAAATTTTTATAGTTAATAACGTTTTACCTTCTGTTTGGCTTAATAAAACAGAAACTAATTCAACTTCTGCTATTACACTAGCTATAGTTAGTGCCATATTAGAAATTATCTTATTTATTTTTTCAATTAAATCTTCTTTACCTTTTACAGGATATTCGTCTATCTCCCACATAAACTTTACTTTTTTTTTAATAAGTAACTTTCAATGTTAGATTTAGTTTGGCCAAAATTGTAATTATCTGCTGAAGAAGAATATGCTTGCTTCATAACTTTATGTTTATTTATTAAATCATCAGAACTTTCTTTAAGTAATGACAACGCTTCTTTGCACGCAATGTCATTATTCTTATTATATTCTTCAAACTCTTCTAAGCCAAACATTATTCCATTCATAGAATTAGCGAAGTCATGAAGCAGCTGTCCTGACAGTAATTCTGTTATTAATAACATGTTTTTGATGTTTTCATTCATTAGGCGATTGTAAATGATTTAAATTACCCTATATTGGTAAATGTGTGATAGTCAATTGAGAGGAAGTTTCGTTGTACTTTTTGTGATGGCTTATTAATATAGTATTAATAACTATGAAGTTTATAAAGAGATTATGAATACCTATTCTAAATCGGGAGTAGACCTTGAACTGTATAATAAGTTGATGAAAGAAGTCAAACTCATTGTTGAGAAAACTAAAAAGGAAGAAGTACTTAGTGAGGTAGGTTCTTTTTCTGCACTGTTTGATTTTGCTAAGTTAATTAAAAATTATAATCATCCTGTATTAGTTTCCTCAACCGATGGGGTAGGTACAAAGCTGTTAATAGCTCAAGAAGTAAATAAACATGATACTATAGGTATAGATTTAGTTGCAATGTGTGTAAATGACTTACTTGCACAAGGAGCAACACCTTTATTTTTTCTTGATTATTTTGCAACTGGTATTTTGAATAAAGATATTTTGCTTTCTGTAGTTTGTGGTATTGTAGAGGGATGTAAGAAAGCTAAGATAGGGTTAGTTGGTGGGGAAACTGCAGAGATGCCTGGAATGTATGACAATGATCATTATGACCTTGCAGGATTTGTAGTTGGAATAATTGATAAAAGTAAAATTCTTCCGAATTATAGTATAATGAAGGCTGGTGATTATATAGTTGGGTTAGAGTCAAGTGGAATTCATTCAAATGGGTTCTCTTTAGTACGTTGTGTTTTTAGAGATTTAGGTATAAGCTATAATGATTTATCTCCATGGAATAGCCAATTTTGGGGAGAAGTGTTACTTAAGCCAACAAAGATATATGTTGACTCTCTGTTACCTATTACACCGCAAGTAAAAGGTATTGCACATATCACAGGTGGTAGCTTGGTAGATAATATCCCACGGATTCTTCCAAAAAATTTGTTTGCAAATATAGATACTAGTTCTTGGGAATGGCCAGATATATTTTTATGGTTAATGGAAGAAGGCAAGATAGGAAAGAAAGAAATGTTAAAGATATTTAATTGTGGTATTGGTATGGTATTGATCGTGGATCCTGAGAATATGCAAAATGTGAAAGATCATTTTCAAAAACATGGGGAGAAAATTGAAATTATTGGAAGACTCAATGAGGTATGTGACCCTTCCTTTGATAGAATAGTACTTAGTTAATCTAACTTTAATGACAACCTTTTTGCAACTTCTAAGTATGCTTCTTTTAAGTCCCCTAAGCTTAAACGAAAAATATCTTTGTCTAATTTTTTGTGTGTATTTTTATCCCAGAATCTACAATTATCAGGACTAATCTCGTCAGCTAAGACGATTTTTGTACTGTTATTTATTAATCTGCCAAATTCTAATTTGATATCGACCAGGTCCATTCCTGCGTTTGAAAACAAGTTTGTTAGAAATGTGTTGGCTTTTAAGGTTATAATTTTAATTTTTTCTATTTCTTTACGAGATAACCAGCCAAAATATATGATATGGTTTTCATTTACCATTGGATCAGCTAGATTATCATTTTTATAAAAAAACTCAATTATAGGAGATGTAAGTCTTTTACCTTCTTTTATATTAAAGCGCTTACAAAAACTTCCTGCTGCAATGTTTCTCACTACTACCTCAAGAGGTACAATTTTTAGTTTTTTAACTAGCTGTTCTCTTTCGTTTAGAGTTTTTATAAAGTGTGTATTAATTACCATTTTCTCAAGTTTTTCCATAATGAAAGCACTGATAAAATTATTGATTATTCCCTTACCTTTAATAACCTCATGTTTTTTTTTATTAAATGCTGTAACATCGTCTTTGAAGTGCTGTATCACGGTTAATGGGTCTTTAGTTTCAATAATAGACTTAGCTTTACCTTCATATATTATTTTACCTGGTAGCATAAATGGTTTGACTATGTATTATAAACATTATATCAATTTCTACTTAGGTTTGCTACAAATCTATAAAGATGTTCAATATTACAATATTAACCATATTTCCGGAGATGCTTCCTGGGTTCCTAGAGTATTCTCTTGCTGGAAAAGCGTTAGAAAAAAAAATATGGAACCTTGAAGTAGTAGATATACGTTTTTTTGCTGAAGATAAACATTCAACAGTAGACGATGTTCCATATGGAGGTGGAGCAGGAATGATTATGCGTCCCGATGTGATTGGTAGTGCAGTTGATAGTGTTTTTTCTGCCCATAAGAATACTAGATTTATTTATATGACTCCATCTGGCACAAAATTTAATCAGAATGTTGCAAGAGAATTAATAAAATTCTCTCACATAACAATATTGTGTGGTCGATTTGAGGGTATTGACCAGAGGGTGATTGATGAGTATACTCCTTATGAATTAAGTATTGGAGATTATATCCTTTCAGGAGGTGAACCAGCTGCTATGGTGGTTATTGATACATGTGTTAGGCTTCTTCCTGGAGTAATAGGTAATTCAGATAGTCTTATTGAAGAAAGTTTTAGTTATACTGGTGGTATACTTGAGTATCCTCAATATACTAGACCTAAGCAATGGAGAAAACGTAAAGTCCCTGAAGTTTTGTTGTCTGGTGACCATGAAAAAATAAATGATTGGAGGCAGAGGCAGTCTCAAATTATAACAAAGAGACGTAGACCTGAATTATTAGGTGGAGAAATAAATGATAAATTTACTTGAAAAGTTTAATAATAAACAAATGGAAATGCTAATTAAAAAAGTACCAGAGTTTCGTTCTGGTGATGATTTAAAGGTCACTTTTAAAATAGTTGACGGTGCAAGTGAGCGTATCCAAATATTTGAAGGTGTATGTATATCGAAGAGGAATCGTGGATTACACTCTTCTTTTACGGTTAGGAAAGTGAGTTATGAGGAAAGTATAGTATCCCAATTTTTTGTTTGTTCTCCTACGTTAGTTTCAGTTCAAGTAACAAGGAAGGGAAAGGTTCGTAGAGCAAAGCTGTATTACTTATGTAAACTATTTGGAAAGTCTGCGAGAATAAAAGAGCGTACTACTTATAAAAGCGATAGGGTCTAGGTGAGTGAAATGGAGTTTTGACGTCAACATCATACAATAATGTGAGCACTAAGGTGACAAAAAAGGTATTAGTATTTAATATGAGAGAATATCTTATTTAGAATAGTTATAAAATGAGCATAGAGACAAAATTCCTTAGGTTGCTTCGCTCCAGGCGTGTACACACTCGTATAAAAAAGAAAAATAAAAGAAATAGAGTATTGTATTTTTGTTCTTTTATAACGTTAGTTATTTCACTTGGTTGTCCTATATGTATATTGCTGAGTATATTAATTAACTCTTATAGCGCCTTAACAATAACAAAAATTTTATTGCCAATAGAAGTAAACTCTGATTTTTTTTTAGCGGGTAGTCCTAGTGATTTAAGATACAAATCCATTGAACTACTTAATGATTCACTGCGTAGAGTATTTAAAGGAACTGATTTTAAAAATAGTGACGAGATTCTGAGTCGTAGTTCTTATAAGGAGTTAGAGAACTTTTTTTGTAGAAAAGTGGAGTATGGTGGTAAATATGAAATCTGGTTTACCGCATCAAGTATAATTAATTCAATAAATAAGAATAAGTATTTTAATGATCATCACGCTAAATTACTTAACTGGCTAAAAGAGAAGAAAAGGGTAAAAAAATTCTTTAATAAATCTTTGTTTCTTAAATCTGATTCTCGTGAACCTGAAAATGCAGGAATTTTAGGAGCATTTGTTGGCTCTTTAATGACGATTATGGTATGCTTAGCTTTAGCATTACCAATAGGAATTATGTCAGGTGTTTATCTTCATGAGTTTATGTCAAGAAATAGTGTAATGACTAATATTGTAGAGGTTAGTATAAATAATTTGGCTGCAGTACCTTCAATAATATTTGGAGTAGTAGGCCTAACCCTCTATCTTGGCATATTTGAACTACCTCGTTCTTCGCCAATTGTTAGTGGAATGACTCTTTCATTTATGATGTTGCCTAATATTATAATTGCAACAAAAAATGCCTTTGCAAATGTTCCTATTACGATAAAGGATGCAGCTTTTGCTCTTGGGGCTCCTCATATCAAGGTAATATTAGATCACTCTTTGCCGATTGCGTTACCAAGAATAATACATGGTACTATGCTTGCGGTTGCAAGAGTTTTAGGTGAATCTTCTCCTTTGCTTATGGTGGGTACGGTAGCATTTATCGCTGATACGCCTGTATCCTTTTTCGATCCAGCAACTGTTTTACCTGTACAAATATACATATGGTCAAGTAGTCCTGAAATTGCGTTTATTGAACTTGCTGCTATTGCAATTATAGCTTTACTGATAATGTTATTTGCTCTAAATTTAGTGGCAAATTTTGTGAGAAGAAAATTTGAGTTTTTTAATTTTTAATTCATGAAAGTTATTATTTTATTTGGTTATGGTTTAAATTGTGAAAAAGAAACTGCATTTGCATTTGTAGAGTGTAGCAGAAAACTTGGTATTAGTAATGTAGAAGTAAAAATTGTTCATATTAATGAGATTATATGTAATCCGGGTGAATTGAAATCGAGTGATATACTTGTAATTCCAGGTGGTTTTTCTTACGGTGATAACACTGGTGCTGGTAATGCTTTTGCTCTACGCATTAAGAACAACTTATTGAATCAATTTCAAGATTTTTTATCTAAGGACAGGCTTGTTATAGGAATATGCAACGGTTGTCAAATATTAGTAAAATTAATTCCAGAATTTTTTGATTTAGCTTTAGTACGTAATGATATAGGCAATTATCAATGTCGTTGGATTAGAGTTAAAGTTAATCCACATAGTAATTCTATTTGGCTACATGGTCTAGATGAGTTGTATCTTCCTATTGCTCATGGGGAAGGTAAGTTTTTTATGAGCAATGGTGTTTTGAGCCATTTGATTAAAAATAACTCTATTGCACTGCGTTACGTTGATGAGAATGGTAACTATGCTAACTTGCGGTTTCCTTATAATCCAAATGGATCCATATATGACTTAGCAGCTTTGTCAGATAGGAATGGTAAGGTGTTAGCTTTAATGCCTCATCCGGAGAGAGGGATATTTTTTACTCAGCAAGATAACTGGCCACTTGAAAAAGAAAAGTGTAAGCGCCTAAAGTCCGCTGTGCCAAAGTATGGTGATGGGATGCTCATATTTGAAAATGCATTGAAATATTTTTGTTAGGATGATTTTACAGATATTTAATTGCAAATTAATCTGCAAAATTTATGTTTTGTATATACCCATAAGAAATAAAAATCTTTTTTCTCGTCTTGACACTATAATAGTAGTGTAAGTGTTAAAGAATAAAGGATTATATAATGATCATGAATTTGCCTATTTTATTGGAAAATTGATATAGAAAAATTGACACTTTCTGTGAATCTTTCTTTTATAGATTCAATAGATTATTGTACCGAAGTTAGTAAAGTTATCAAAATTTCTGCTTCCACTTCACTAGAAATATGAGCTTGTTTTAAATAATTCTTTCTTTTTTACTAGAGGATTATCTTTCTAAATAGGAAATTAGATAAAAAGTTCATATTTTCCCTAATATACTAAATTATTTTGCTATTATTAATTGGTGTACTAATCAAAATTATTTGCTCAAAATTTATCAAAGTTGGAAAAAAGAGGATTGTCATTACTGCATATTTTCTCCAAAAAATGGGTGAAAGTTAAATATCAAAGCGTTATAGTAAAAGCTTTGATATTTAATAGTAATAAGGTCTAACTCTTTTCTCTTGGAAGAGGGAAGAATAATATCAACTTGATTTTGATTGTTATAGATAGAGTTAGTCTATATAGAAAATAAATTGGAGTATAAAAAGTAAACGATGATGAAATATATTAAAATATCTTATAAAACTCTTTTTTTAGTATATCATCTAATTCAGGCAGTGGAGCTTCAACTCCTAGTTTTTTCATTGATGTAATACCGTAGTCTTTTAGTCCACAAGGGATAATGCCCTTGTAGTGAGAAAGATCTGGAGAGACGTTGAGCGCTATACCATGGTAAGTTACCCATTTTCTTAAACGAATACCGAAAGCTGCTATTTTTTCTTCTACTCCATTTTTAGTTACCCAAACACCTATTCTATCTTCTTTGAATTTTCCAAATATATTGAAGTGCCTTAAAACGCTTATGATCCAATTACTTAGGTTTCTAATATATAGTTTTATATCGCATTTATTTCTTTTTTTAAGGTTCAACATTAAATATATAATACGCTGTCCTGGACCATGGTATGTATACTTACCACCCCTACCTGTTTTATGCACAGGAAACAATTCTTCAACGATTTCATCATCTATTGCACTAATCCCTGCTGTGTATAGTGGAGGATGTTGGAGTAGCCATACTAGCTCGTCGGATGAATTGTTATAAATTTCTTGAACTTTTGTTTCCATGAATTTTACAGCATACTTATAATCAATAAGCTGATCAGGTATTAGCCATTTTACCATGTTCAATTTCTTTGTTCTTTAGATCTGTTATTGATGTTAATGATACTCTAATCCCGAAAGAAATCCAGAATTTTGCTAAAGAAGACTATATTATTAAAGATATTATTGCGTTTTTGAGCGATCATGCAGTTGTAGATACTACACTTCGGCGCTCTTTATTTTTATCGATGCTGGTTAGGAAAAGTTACACCTGAAGGTCTATCAATTACTGAAGTTGCTTTATTCTCCTAACCTAATAATATCAAAATTAGAGTTTGTTGAGAGTAATTATGACTTATAGATTAATCAGTGGTAAATACTTATGCTAGATGATATGATTGAATTGAAAAATAGCAGGAAAAACTATCAACATAACTTTGCCTTCTGCGACAGATAAGATTAAAATTATTGAGGGAATAATGTTTCTTATGTATCTGCTGTGCTTGTGAATAATAATAACTACGACTTTAATTTTGGTAAGCTTGACCGAACATATAGCAATGTTAAATCTTAAAACCTTCAATCTTTTGAGTACTTTGATATGAGCTACACCAATTATGGTGGTGCGTATAATGTAGATCAATATAATTAAACTGGTACTTGTGAAAACTAAGCAATGTTCAAAATAGGGTAAGATCAAAATGTAGTATGTAAGTCAGCAGATGGAAGGTGGTGGTAATTTAAGTGAAGAATAATATTAACTCTTAAAAGCGGAGAACGATCATTATTCAGGTCTTGTGTTAATGATTGAGGTTAGTATTTCTTAAAGAAGGCTTGGAAAGTAAAGGTGAGTATTAATATAAAGAATTTTCTTGGAAATACTCCTTTAAATTATGTTGTTGAATTAATAGTAATTGTATATAGTAAAACTAAAAGCTGCGAATTTGTATGTAAGTAAGAGGAATTTGTAATTTCAAGCTCAAATGATACTGAAAATAAAAAAAGAGAGTATTCCTACATAACTTGTATAAGCAGTTAATTGATACTTTGCCTCAGCCACTCTTACTATGGGTAATACACTTGATAGAATAAAAACCTTTCTAAAAGAAAACAGAGATGGATTTAAGATGAGGATGAGGCTTGAGATTCAATGAAAAATATCTGATTGATTCTGTTACTTTCGAAGATACTACAGTACGGCATGTTCTAAAGCTGGAATTGTGTGTGATTATTTTAGGGATGATTAAAAATAATCACCAAATAGGAATCTTAATAATTCAAGTGCTGGGCAACTTCAGGCAGCTATCCGACTTGTAATTAGTGATTATGTACATAAATATTCATTGATGTGGAAAAAACATGTTTCCTAATTACGTCTAAATAAATCACAATACAAAATCTTCCGCTCATTGTTTAATTAAGGTAACTTTTTCCCTCTTTTGCGTGTTATGAAACTGAATTTTCAATGACTACTTATCACGCAGCTGATCTATATGTATAATGCTACTGCTTAATAATTTTTTAGTACATTTTTTACCATTGTATTTTTTGTCAGAATTTATACTGATTTTATCAAATATTAAAACATCTCCTGAAGTTTTATCGTGAAACTCACTGATAGCAAAAAGTGATACAGTAATTTGTTCTTGTTTTCCGTGAAAGCTTAACCTGACACTAAATCTGTCCTCAGAAACTTTTAAACCATGAAACTGATGCTGTAATATGATAAGCATTTGGGTAGGGTATGACTTTTTCAAATAATCTGGCACGATAACACCATTAAAATATGTAAAAAATAGTATTTCTAAATGAGGTGTGAAATCATTATCTGATATGATGGCTAAAGCCTTTTTGACAACTTGAAACTTTGCAAAAGTAAGTGATTTTTTGTAATCTGTTTTATTCATATAACTTTTATACACATAAATTCTTGGGGAACTTTCTGTTACCCGGCGTTCCCAAACCGTGCTTATAGTAATAAGATTATAGCTTAGTTTAAGCAACTAATGCTACAACATTACCATTAGCAGCAAAATTATCGTTTGCATCTAAATTATAAACTCTTAACGGTGGTATCTGACCGAGCAAAGCTACCATCTTTACTATGTATGTCGATCCTTATTCACCCCCATGTAAAAATATGGTGGAGGCGCCGAGTACTGCCCTCGGGTCCAATACACCTATTACAAGGTAATTTTATTGCCATAGTGTACAAAATGCACACACTTATTATGTAGTAGCATTGAGTAGATGTCAAGATATTTAACTTCAAGATGATTAATAACTAAAGTAAAATTAAGATTTCTTAGTATAAAGAGATTACTTTATTTGTTTATTTAATGATACTACTGGTTACAATAAAGGTATTTAGAGAGCTTAAAATTTATCTCTGCCTACAGGTTTTTATCTAAATTTCAGTTAAAATGAAGTGTACACATTTTTTAATGTACATAGGTGCGTATACACGTGTTTAATCTCTTTCACGTATGCATTACATTTTTTTTGAATCTTTTTTTATGTGGTGGACCTTATGTCTAAAATTTTATACTCTTAATAAAAAACCACTTAAGCTATTAAAATCCTTAATTATCACATGCCTGTATAAGTATTGAATAGGGGGGAGTTTATATCTTGAAAGGGTCGTATACATTAGTAGTTCTTTTTGAGTCGCTTTTTTTTAATTTCTCACTTAATAATCTTAGAATAGGCTGTAAATCATCATTAATTGATAAACATAGTATTTCTTTATTAAGATAATTAACTAAGTAATTTCTCTTTTTAAGAATTTCTGCTTCTTGCAACAAGTCGCATTTGTTTAATACTACAATTTCTTCCTTTTTAATGAGATTATAATTGTAAAGCTTCAACTCATTGCGTGTACAATTATAAGCTGAAATAACATCATCATGAATTATGTCAATAAAGTGTAGTAAAATTTTGCACCTTTCTATATGTTTTAAAAACTTGTGACCGAGCCCAACTCCAAGATGAGCATCAATAATGATTCCAGGAATATCTGCTATCACAATCTTGCTGTCATCCACCTTTGCTACACCTAAATGTGGCCTGATGGTGGTGAATGGATAATTTTCTACCCTTGTATCTGCATTTGAACAACGAGTTAAAAATTTTGATTTACCTACATTTGGCATGCCAATAATACCGACATCCGATAAAACTTTCAGCTTTAATGTTATGTTTCTTTTCTCACCAAGCTGACCGTAAGTAAAACATCTTGGTGCCTTATTAGTAGAGGATTTAAAATTAGTATTTCCAAGTCCACCTTTACCACCTTGTGCTGCTTGAAATTTCATATCAGGTTTATCGAAATCTACTATTACTTCCTCATTTTCTTCATCGATTATTTGTGTACCAACTGGAACTTTAAGTATAATATCCTTCCCTGCTGTACCAGATCTGCCTCTGCTTGCACCATTTTTTCCATCATTTGCTTTAATGTGTCTCATATAATGAAAGTTAAGTAAAGTATTGAGATTTGCATCGCTAACAAAAACTATGTTTCCTCCCTTTCCTCCGTTACCGCCGTTTGGACCACCAAATTCAACAAATTTTTCTCGACGAAAGCTTGCGCAGCCATCACCTCCATCACCTGCTTCTAAATATAATTCAACTTCGTCTATGAAATTCATACTAACTTATGATAATATTTAGCGTTTTCTCCCAGTGTGCTTTCTATTCTCATTAGTTCGTTATACTTTGCAAGCCTATCGGAACGCGATAGCGAACCAGTTTTTATTTGTCCGCAATTTGATGCAACTGCTATGTGAGATATTGTTGTGTCTTCTGTTTCACCTGAGCGATGAGAAATAATAGCTTTATAGTCATTTAATCTTGCCATTTCGATAGCAGCTAAGGTTTCTGTTAATGTTCCTATCTGATTTGGTTTGATCAATACAGCATTTGCCATGTTTTCTTCTATTCCTTTACGTATTAGTTGACAATTTGTAGTAAACAGATCATCTCCGACCAATTGAATTTTATTTCCTAATCTTGCAGTGAGTAATTTCCAACCTTCATAATCGTCTTCGCTCATTGCATCTTCTATAGAGGTTATTGGATATTTTTCTACAAGGTTAAAATAATACTCAGCCAATTCTTCTGAGGTGAGCTCTCCATTTTTAAATTTATAAACTCTATCTTCATAGAAGGTAGATGAAGCAACATCAAGACCTAATGTGAAGTGATTGTGCACTGAATAACCAGAAAATTCTATAGCGTATATAATCAGGTCAAGTACTTCTTCGGTGCTTTCAATGTTTGGTGCAAAGCCACCTTCATCTCCTACGTTTGTACTGTAACCATTTTTCTTAAGAATATTGCGCAAATTGTGAAACACTTCCGCGGACATTCTGATTGCTTCACTTAGAGTCTCAGCTCCAACAGGGAGAATCATGAACTCCTGAAAATCAAGTTTATTATCTGCATGTACTCCTCCGTTAATTATGTTAATGAGTGGACCTGGTATAACATTTGCCTGTTCGCCTCCTAAATACTTATATAGTGGTATTTTAAAACTATTTGCTGCTGCTTTTGCAACTGCAAGAGACACCCCTAAGGTTGTATTTGCTCCAAGTTTAGATTTATTTTTCGTTTCATCGAGTTCAATTAAAGTTTGATCGATTATACTTTGGTTTGTTGCATCCATGCCAATGATCCTATTTGCTATCACTACGTTTGCAGCTTGAACTGCTTTCAATACTCCCTTACCACAATATCTTTTTTCATCTTGATCTCTCAATTCTAAGGCTTCTAGTTTGCCGGTTGAAGCTCCAGAGGGTACAGATGCTCTACCTATTGCTCCATCACAGAGTTCAATCTCTACTTCAATAGTTGGATAACCTCTACTATCTAAAATTTCTCTTGCGAACACACTGTTGATCATCTTTTTCATTATATTAAACTTTTATTTTTGACATGAGTGTTGTAGTTTCTCTTGCTAGTTTAGCTATGTTATTGCTAGGACCAATAAATAGTACTACATCGCCTGAATTTGTCAAATTACTAATAAGATGTGAAATGAGCAAAGCATCATTCGCAGTCTTTACACTATTAAACCCGTTACTTAATAGAGCTTTTTGTATATCGTTGATCCTGCAACCAGGAATGGGTTTATCTTCTAGAGGATGGATAGGGGTGAGGATGATATAGTCAAACATCATCAAAATCCGTATAAATTCATCAAAAAAATTATGAATACGAACAAAACGAAATAGCTCGATGACTCCTATTACTTTTTCTTTAGCGATTAAACGCGCTGCTGTCAGAGTTGCTTGTATTTCATTAGGATGATGCGCATAATCCTCAATTAATTTGAGGCCTTTGATGTTAGCGATTAAAGAAAATCTTCTTGCTACTCCTTTAAATTCCAAGAGACCTTTTTTAATCTCTTTATCACTGATTCCTAGTTTTATCGCAGTGGATATTGCAGCTAAGGCGTTACTGATTTTATGCATTCCTATTGCATTTGATAGTACCACATTTTTTATTCTATGGTTATTATTAACTAACACATCGAAACTAATACTAATACTGTTAGCATACTGCTTAATGTTGCTAGCTTTAATATTACCACCTTCAAGCCCAAACGTTATAGAATTACTTGCATCATGATCAATGCTTACAGAATCAGGTAGAATTGCAAAATCTGCTTCATTTGTAAACTGAAAAAATGCATTTTTGAGGTTACTAAATGTTCTATAATATTCTATGTGGTCGTTATTGATACTCGTTATGACAGCAATATTTGCAGGAATTTTTAGCATAGTTCCATCAGACTCATCAGCTTCGATTAAAAAAATGTCACTCTTTCCAAGTTTTAAGTTACTCTGATAGGAGTTTAATATGCCTCCTACAATTACGGTTGCATCAATTCCTATGTTGGTGTTATTCTGGAGCGTGACGCTAGAATCTAAATCTTTTTTTTTGCTACTAGCATCAGCTATTTGGATAGCGGAAAGTGGTCCACTGGAATAATCCAAAATGGAAGCAATCATAGCAGTTGTTGTTGTCTTTCCACTTGAGCCTGAAACTGCTATTACATATTTATCTTTCATGATTTCAGCAAGTATATCTGACCTATGCAAAATGATTTTGTTGGTATCTTTTGCTGTAACTAATTCAACATTATCAGATTTTATTGCAGAAGAATATACGACCACTTGAGCTTGCTTGATATTATTAGCATTATGACCAATATAGATCTCTATGCCTAACTTTTGTAACCTATCTACATTGGCGTTTGATCGTACATCACTGCCTTGAACTTTATAGTTGGAGTTGTGAAGGATTTCAGCGATTGCGCTCATTCCAATTCCTCCTATGCCAATTAGGTATATTGTTTCTTTTCGAGTATCGTTCATATTTAATGTAAAAGTTTACTTATTACTAAATCTATTATAGTTTAATTTAAAATACTATAGTAATTAAGCCTTTTCACTGAATGTAATGATTAAAAACCTAGTTTTGCTGTGTCTAATATTTGTTTTAGTAAGTAGTTGTGGTCTTAGCAGCAGGTGCAATAGCACTGCAGGTCACTATAAAATCGGTAATAGCTACACAATAAATGGTGTAACTTATCATCCAAAACACTGTAACCATTACGAAGAGGTGGGGATAGCATCATGGTACGGAATAGAAGGCCATAGTACAATTACAGCAAACGGTGAAGTATTTAACCGTCACTTGATTTCTGCAGCGCATAGAACTCTGCCTTTACCATGTTTTATTCTTGTTACTAACTTAAAAAATGGAAGAAAACTTGTTGTAAGGGTTAACGATAGAGGGCCCTTTGTTGAAGGTAGGTTAATAGATCTATCGGAAAAAGCAGCAAAAATTTTAGGATTTCATAAATCTGGACTGACAAAAGTAAAAGTTCAATATTTAAGAAAGATGTCTGAACGATTAGTACAAAAGACTCCTCATTATAGAAAGCAGTATGAGAAAGAAATGCAAAAACGTCACCCAAAACAAGATAATGTAGAAAGTAAAGGATATATCGCATATTTTGAAAATATTCAAGCTGCTAAATCAGTTGCATCGAAGCTTCGTGATCAAGGAATGAAAAATGTTAGATTTTTTTTTAGGGATGGTCAATATTGTGTGAAGGTGAATTATAAATAATAGTGAAAACTGGATTTATTATGAAGAAAGCTATGATATTGATATTTTAGTATTATGGAAACAAAGATCTATATTTTGTATTTTATGTTGTTAGTAGACAAGTTAAATTAAAGGAATTGTTAGAGCTTGCAGAAAAGAATGCTATATCTTTTATAGTAGTCAAAGAAGAAGATATAGTATAGAAAAAAGTCGTTTATTTTAAGAGTTTAGTAAGCATTTTGAACAATGTTACTCATTATAGGTTTGCCATCAGAACTAGGATGGCATGTTATGATATCTCATCAGATAATAAATTTTCCAAGTAAATTGCTAGACAATTTAATGTATCTTTTACAGGGTATGTGACTAAAGTGATTTGCTATGAATAGTTGTAAGTGTCTATTGCTGGATATAATGTTATTATACTATTTTAGTGAAGTTTTTCATGGTCTTTTTTTTAAAATTTAACTTTTTAAAGAAGAATGAAGTATTTTTGAAATACACAGCTGAAAAATAAATAAGCTAATTTTTGTTGTTTATGGATCTGCATCATCTTGTATTGAAAAGAATATATTCAGTAGTGCTGATTTCGTAGGGAAGAGTATGATTAATTTTAACGTTTGAGGAGTTTATCACTTTCTAGTTGCAGTAAATTTTGACTGAAAATATTTCAGCATGTGGAAAATTTAAGGCATTTATAGTAATCGGCAGAATTCTGAAGTGGTTAGAAGGGGTATGTTTTAAATATAGTTCTGAGGAAAGATATCGAAAACCTTTATTTTACAAGAGATAGACTTTTAGTTGAGAAATTTAATCAAATATTCTCGGGTTTTTTCATGTGAAAACAGTTTTTTATAAGCAAATGCTCAGAAATCTTTTACCTTGGGCTGAAGAACAGGAAAAAATTTGTGCTGCTTTAGATATTACAAGATATGGATACATTTCTAAGTATCTACATAAGCTTGAGCTTGCTGGTTTTGTTGCAAAGGATTACACTTAGAGTATGAAGGTTGGTGCTGATTCATGATTGAAGAGGTACAAACTTAAAGATAATCATTTAAAACTTAATCTAAAATATATTTAAAAAAAAATCTAAGGAAAATTAACCTTGTACCTATTTTATTAGATTATTTACCTCCTATTGAAGGTATATACAGCCACCAGACTTTAGTTTGAGAGCTTCTTGGCGGGCTTAGCAATAGAAAGAGCACATATTATAATATATTGGGAATTGATGGAAAATAAGGAAAAAATTTCTTTTGTTGAAGAAAGACAGGTACCGAAGTGTCAAATTGATTATATGTGGTTCAAACCAAATTTTAAAAAATAAAACTGACTGTTTAGTGATGTAAGAGGTGTAAGAGAAGATAGATGAATTAAAATGCTCAAAAGGTATTTTCAATGTTGCCTAGTTCTTGTTTACATTAATGGTATAAGTGATTATGTTATAGATAGCGGTTGTTTCCTGACACAATTGATTTTAGAGAATTATTAAATTTGAAATAATTTTAACTCTGCTTTTTTAATTTTGAATTGTCTAGTGTTGTAATAAAATATAAGCATCAGCTACTTTCATGATATTTTGTTAAATTTTGTAGCAATATTCATGCAAGCTATGGCTTGGAGGGATACTATTCTTTAATGAAGGGTACTCGTACAACCGTGGTGATGCTTTAGTATGCTACATTTTTCTCACTGATTTACTTAAACTTAATCTAAGTGGAGTATTGTTGATACTAAAGTGGTTTAATTCAGATGGTATGCACATAGGAAAACATAAAATCAATTAGTCGAAAGTGGATTTGATATTAATTCAAAAGGTACAAATGAAGTCGCTTTTTTCATAGATTTTTACAAAAGAAGGTGATATGGTTAGAGTGAAGTCATTGCTAGAGCATATGAAGGTGATTTTATGTAGGTAGTGAAAATAAGAGTCGACTGTATTATGCTATTATGTATGAGTGTAAGAAAACACTAAATCTCTTGTTGATTAATTAGTAATTAATTTCAAAAATAGAAACGGGTTTGTTCTACCGTGCCTTGCTACGTTGTAAGACGATAAGGAATTAATAAATTTCCTAATCTTAAAAGGCGTAGAAATTAATGAAAGAGATGTTAAAGAAAAGGTTACAAAAATGTAGGGAGCAAAAGATGAAAAAATAATATCTTAACCTTTTCTAGCAGGATATGATAATAAAGTGCAAATAACGAGACTTATTGTAAAAAAACAGCAAGCAAAAACTAACTTAAAAAGATTTATCTGTGCAGAAAATAACTGTGGTTTTGATTCATTAGATATACTATTGATCTTAATAGTAGAAAATGGTAGTATTTTTTGTTTTAAAGGAAATAGAAACAAACGATCAAGATTTTGATGGTATATGCTCAGTTACATAAAGCTAATTATAATAATGACACTAAAGTAGTTAGGCTCTTATTTAAACTTAAAGTGAATGTTAATGTTGTAACTAAATGTAACAGAACTCCTTTGCTACTAGCTTTTAAAAAAAAGTTCATATAAAAATTGTAAGAATATTATTGGAAGTTGGACTCAATATGAATATCTATGAGCAACGGAGGCATACACTTCTACGTCTTGCCGTTTAAAAGAGTTTTTTGATACAGCTCAGCTGTTAATAGAAATAAGAAGCAGACCTTAACGTAAAATACAAAAATGTCCACACTGTAATAAATATGTTTGTTAACAAAACGAAGAGCTACACGGTAAATACAAAGTTTCTTGTATTTAGCTTTAAACTTAACACTTCTGGAGTTGTTTTTTATTTTTGGCCTATAATCAAATGCAGAAAAAAAGATAAAAGATATAGAAAAACTAAAACTATACTAGAAGACTTATCCTATATTTGACTATAGCTTTATTGTAGAATCTTCAATCGCTTTTTTAAAATTGTGCTCTAACACAGTACAATTTAAAAAAAATTAAAATTTTTAACTTAACTAATTAATATCAAAGAATTGCTTTTTAAATGTCTCTTAATGGATATTACTTAAATAATTACATTTTGCTTATAAGACTTTTATATTGCTTTGCATTAAGTTAGTTTCATATTTTGTTTCTGTTAGATCCTTGTTTAATAATTAGACGTGTAGTTTTACTTTAAATAGTTTTATAACATTGAAAAAGTATCACTATTGAGGGTAATATAGAAAGTTTTCATAATAACCTTTGTATAGCTCTTAGTTTTGCTGAACGCGCACGTGGATTTGCACTTATTTCTTCTGCGCTTGCCTTGATTACTTTTTTATTCAGAAGAGAAAACGTTCTACAGTTGGTGAATTTTGGCTCACATAAGCCTTTAAAAAAGGTCTTGACTATACGATCTTCCAAGGAATGAAAAGTAATGACAATCAGCTTGCCATTCCTATTTAAGATTTTGGATGCAGCTTTAATACCCTTTTCAAGCTCTCTAAGCTCATCGTTTACCCATATTCTGATTGCTTGAAATGTCCTAGTTGCAGGATCAATCTTGCTTTTTCCGCGAGATACCACGGAACGTACAATGTCTGCAAGCTCAAATGTAGTGTCGATAGTTTTTTTCTTACGTACGTTCACTATTGCTCTTGCAATTTTGCGAGAATAACGTTCACCTCCATAGCTATATATAGTGTTTGCAATTTCTTCTTCGCGTAAGGCATTAACAAATATTGAAGCGTTAATGTGAGAAGAGGTATCCATGCGCATATCAAGCGGACTGTTATGTAAAAATGAAAATCCTCTATTTTCTTCATCAAGCTGCATAGACGATACTCCTATATCGAACACAACTCCATCTACGGTATTACTTTGTATCATCTCGGTGCTTGACCTTGCATTTTTTTTCTGAATTCCAGCTGAAACAATGACGGAAGGTTCTGTAAAGTGTTTGAGATTACTACTGTTTAGTATAGTTTGAATATTGCTAAACTTTTCAATAAATAGTTTTATTTTACCGTGGTACTTGGTATTCAAACTATTATAAAATTTAATAACCGTTTCATCTCTGTCGATTGCATACACTCTGCAATCAGCTGACTCCAATATTGCTTTACTATATCCTCCAGCTCCAAATGTGGCATCCACATATACACTACCATTTTGTGGTGAAAGTTGCGATAGCATTTCTTTTAGTAAAACCGGTATGTGTGTCATAGCACTTTATTGAAAGCTTTTGTGTAGGAAAGTGAAGATAACTTTCTCATTTAAGTATGGTGAAATATATGATATCAAAATACTTAATATAGTCAACTATATAAAAATGCTAGAATTTAGTAAGATACTATCATTAGTATAGTGTTTATATTTATAAGATAAATTATTATTATATTAAGTAAATTGTGAAAAGCTGATGCAACAGATAATGAAAATAATATTTTTAAGTTTAGCGTTTATGGCTTTTACAGTAGTGGTTATCCAGTTTTCTCAATGATCTATAAAATTTAATTTGTTAACCATAATAATACATATTCTTTATTATAATTTTAGTAGCTATGTTGCTTACTTCTGTCAGTGTACTTATGTATGAATTATTCCTAATAAAAGTACAGGTATAACCTCATGATTCTGTTTATCAAGAAATATGGCTGCGCTGGACTTTTGTAGTTTTTTAACCATTCATATGGATAACAATTGTCAAGGTTACAGAACAAGAGACTTCACAAGCTTTTACATAATTTTCTGTGTATTAATTGGGGGTGATTGCTATATCGTAAATTAAGGAATTGCAACTAATCTTTAGCTTAAATGTTGAAGAATCTGTACTGTGCAAGAAAAGGTAGAAAAGGTTTTAATTAATATCTATTCAAAAACATTAGTGTTTTTTTATGTTTTAAGCATTTAATAACCGTAATTCAGTTGTTTTTTAATTCGATTAGTTATAGAGGTTTAAAAATTTACTAAGTAGAAGAAAGAGCAAAAGAGGTTTCATGGCAGCTAGTTATTCACTATCTCTATCTAACACCATATAAACTGATGCTCTTATTGTCTTGGACGCTTTGTAAGCGCTTCTAGCTTACATGGGTAAAAACAACCTGGAAATGTTGTAAAACATGAGGTACATGTAACGCGAAAAATTAGACATAAGAAGCAGGCTGCCGTAGTACTTTCGTTGCTTAATTTGTATAGATTGAAGGTAATAAAACAATCTAGAGTTAAGGTAAGGGGATAGTAAAAGTTTGTTAAGTAATTTTTCGAGTTTTTCGTTTCTGAAGGTTTGCGTATGCTTGGGTATTCTACTAGAAATTTGTTATACGGTTTTATATGAGAGATTTGATATCATAAATGTAGAGGTTGTTAAGAGAGTTTGTTTTTAGTATTATTAGAGAACATTATATTTATAGGATTCCGTTATTAATGTGATAATTTTGTATGAACTTTAAATCAGTCGTTTTATGTATATTGGATGGCTGGGGGAATGGAATAGAGAATAGCAAACATAATGCTATTAGCAATGCTAACCCACCCTGTTGGCAACATATTAGCTCTAATTATCCGAAATGCAGTTTATCTGCCTGTGGAATTGACGTTGGGTTACCAGATGGCCAAATAGGTAACTCAGAAGTTGGTCATATAAACATTGGCGGTGGCAGAATGGAGATACAAAGCCTACAGCGTATTAATCAAGAAATTGGGACAATAGAAAGCAATGTAAATCTGCAAAACTTTATTAATAGCCTAAAAGATAAGAATGGTGTGTGTCACATAATGGGATTGGTGTCAGATGGTGGTGTCCATTCACATCAAAACCACATTGCAGCTTTAGCCAGTAAAATATCGCAATATAGAATCAAAGTGATGATACATGCATTTCTAGATGGCAGAGATACGCTGCCAAATTCAGGGAAAAAATGCATTCAAGAATTTGAAGAAAGTGTAAAAGGCTATGATATAGAAATTGCTACTATCTCTGGGCGTTATTATGCTATGGACCGTGACAATAGGTGGGAAAGGACAGTTGAAGCTTATGAAGCTATCGCATTTACAAAGGCACCGCGTCATAATGATGTGATATCGTTGATTGATAATAACTACCAAAGCAGCATAGCTGATGAGTTTATTAAACCTACAGTGATAGGTGGTTATCAAGGTATAAAGCTAGAGGATGGAGTGTTAATGGCTAACTTTCGTGCTGATCGAATGATACAGTTAGCAAGTATTTTACTTGGTAAAACGGGTTACAGCAAAGTAGCAAAATTCTCTTCTATTTTAAGTATGATGGAATATAAAGAAGATTTTCAGATTCCTTGTCTTTTCCCTACTACATCTTTTACTGATACTTTAGGACAAATAATAGAAGATAATAAATTGCGACAATTACGTATTGCTGAAACTGAGAAATATGCTCATGTAACTTTCTTCTTTAATTGTAGGAAAGAAAAACCTTTTCCTGGTGAAGAAAGAATTCTCATCCCTTCACCAAAAGTTAGAACTTATGATTCGCAGCCTGAAATGTCAGCTTTTCAGCTTACAGAAAAACTTGTAGAGAAAATTCATTCTCAAGAATTTGCACTAATAGTTGTAAATTATGCTAATCCTGATATGATAGGACATACAGGCAATATGAAGGCAGCTGAAAGGGCTGTCCTAGCAGTAGACAATTGCCTTGCAAGAGTACTCAATACTGTTAAAAAAGTAGGTAATACTGTGCTTATTATTACAGCAGATCACGGTAATGTTGAGTGTATATTTGATGAAGAGAACAATACACCTCATACAGCACACACCCTAAATAGAGTTCCATTTATTGTGTGCTCTGATTCTCGCAGCAACCTAATGCTGAAAGATGGTCGATTATCCGATATCGCTCCTACTGTTTTACAGCTACTTGGGATAAAAAAAACAGATAAAATGACAGGAAATTCGTTGATTGTATAATTTTTTATATCATTCTCTGTTATTTTAACTAAAATGAGGTTTAACTTAAACTAATTTCTAAATTTTCATCTGTTAATAGTGACCTATCGAAAAACCTGTTAATATCATCAATACTATTTATATTTTTTGTGTTGATAGATTGATCAATCCTTTTCACTAAATTAGATAAAACCTTATTGGGTCCAATTTCAATGAATTTGTTGATGCCTTGGCTTGACATGTATAAAATCATCTCTTTCCATCTCACTTTACTTATTATTTGTTTAGCAAGTAAAACTTTTATATCTTTGGGATTACTCTCTTCTTTAGCTGTGACATTTGATACAAAGGGAATTAAAGGCCGAGTTATTTTGACGTTCTTTAAAAATTTTAAAAATTTTTCATTAGCAGGTTTCATAAGAGATGAATGAAAAGGCCCACTAACTTGTAATTTAATTAATTTCTTTACACTTGTATTTTTAAACAAATCAGGTAATATTTTAAGAGCTTCTGTAGTGCCACTCACTACTACTTGTCTACCACCATTATCATTAGCAATTTCACAGATTCCGTCAATTTGGGCTGATTTTAATATATCTTCTATTTCATTTATTTCTGCACCTAATAATGCAACCATTCCTCCTTGGCATTTCAATGAAGCATTGTGCATTGCTTTGCTACGGACTTTAAGCAACTTGATTGCAGACTCGAGAGTCAATGCACCTGCAGCACATAATGCTGTGTACTCGCCGACTGAATGTCCACAAATATATTTAGCATCGTGACTAGAGAAGAGAGACCTACCAAGAACGTATTCCATAGTACGTAATGTTGCAATTGACACTGCCATTATAGCCGGTTGAGCATTTTCTGTAATGGTTAATTCTTCAATAGGGCCATTAAAAATTAAACTAGATAACTTTTTGTTTAGTATATTATCTACTTCATTAAATACCTGTCTTGCAACGGGAAATCGACTATATAAGCTCTTTCCCATTCCTATAAATTGAGAGCCCTGACCGGGGAAGGCAAAAATCATAGTAATTATTATTTATTTTTCATCAAGAAGACTATATTGTTTGGTTTTTGTCAATATTATTAAAATAATAATTGACTTAGTGAATTAAATTCACTAGAATATTAACAAGCTGAAAACTTGTAAGCACAATGATGGAAATTGATTATCATAAAGTTACTATAGTTACAACAGACGGTCAAGAATTTGAAACTCGTTCCACTTATGGGAAGGAAGGTGATAAGATAAGACTCGATAGAGATCCTCTAACCCACCCTGCATGGACTAAAAGTTTAGCAAGCGGATCGGCAAGTAAAACTAGCAAAATAGCTAGGTTTAACGATAAATATGGAGATATTTTTTAATTTTCTCCCTGTTTTGGAGGATTGACTGAAGCATGCATAGATACAAAAATATAGGCTATATTGCTTCTCTATCGCCAAAATCACAAAAAGTATCTAAACTATTACAGAAGCTTGATTTTGTCAATATAACAGAAAAAAGTAAGTTTGAAGTTGATTTACTGATAGTTGTTGGTGGTGATGGTTTTATGCTACGTACCTTACATAATTACGTTATAGAAAATAAGAGTGTGCATGTGTACGGGACAAATACTGGCAATGTCGGGTTTTTAATGAATAAGTGTTTTAGTTACATTGAAGATTTAATTGGTCATATAGAGTACGCAACTTCAGCTCAATTAACTTTGCTAAAAATGGAAGCCATAGATATAAGTGGTAATAGTTACCGTTGTATAGCAGTGAATGAAGTATATGTCTTTAGAAAAGCAAACCAAATGGTAGAAATGAATATTACTGTAAATGGTAAGCTAAAAATAGAAAAATTTAGAGGTGATGGAATAATATTGTCTACTCCAACAGGTAGCACTGCATATAATTTCTCTGCTGGCGGACCAATTTTACCACTAAACTCAAACTTACTTGCATTAACCTCTATCAATAGTTACTATCCAAGACATTGGAACGGAGCATTAATTTCAAATGATGCAATAGTACAAGTTGACGTTAACGATGTAGAAAATCGTCCAGTACTTGTAGTGTCAGATTATAAAGAGTTTCATAATGTATCACAAATAAAAGTGCAGAAAGACCATGAAAACACGATCACTCTACTTTTTGACGAGGATTATTCATTAGATGAAAGGATCTTTAATAAGCAGTTCTTATACTAAATTTTTTATATTTACGTTTAAATTAGTATCTATTCTATTTTAATAGATATAATATAGTTGATACAGCGGTGTAATTAATTTCGGAAAGTAGTATGCAAAAAGGACCAATAATGATATCAACTTCTTACAAGCAAGCAGGCAAAGATGCAAGATAACACAAGGAACTAAATCAGCATCTAATGAGAGTTTTCCAAAAAGGTGATGAAAGTGAAATTCTACAATTTGCAAATCCGTTTAATGAATCAAGCTCTGAGAATGAAGGGCAAAAAATATCAAGATATCTGAAGTGAGTATGTTATAACTTGGAAAGATCGGCTTCTGAAGAAGAATATATAGCTCACCTTGAGATGGCAATAAAGCATTAGAAAATTGCTTAATAACAAGTTCGGTAATCCAAAACTTCCAACTCTTTTTGCATCGAAAGACAACTTTGATATTGGAGTAGTAAAGTAAACTAAACAACTCTTTTAATCAACTCAGGCAAGAAAATAAACAAAATCTGTTCAAGAGTGAAATATTCTATTCAGCAGAAGGGATTTATAATTTCTAGATAAGAGTTGCTATATTTGGTATACCTACAGCTTTAGTGTATATGAAGGATAAAACAAAATTTATTGTGTTTTTTATGAATAGCCAAAAATATATTACTATATCAGTTACTGTGTTTGCTTTATTGCTTACAATTAGCCCAATATTTTGTGTAATAAAACAATTTAGAAATACGAATGTCAGCTATAAGAAAAAGTGCGGATGAGATTTTGCTAGAGTAATTAAAATATCAGCTGGAAAGTAAAGCTATGAAATCTGTGAGACTGGAATATAGCAATAGTACTCATTCAAATTTTGCACTTAACACTTAAGAAGCTAAAAACGGTTTCATTAAAACATTGATGAAAAAGTAATTACAGAACTAACAAAGCAGAATTAGTAGTCAATGATGAACTACTATTTATTGTATTGTAACTAACGTAGTTGCTGTAAATATAGTGCTTTTTTAGGAGCTGCTTGTAATAAATGGTGTTAATAATATATAAAAATTTTGTCAGGATTATTCGAATCATAGTGTGTAGTTATCATTACTTTATAGGCTTGGGTGTACTTGCATTATTAATCATATGCCTTGGCGTACATTACTATAATAAAGCAAATTGTACTAACTTTATATGTTCTCAGGAAAAGATTGATCCTGAAAAGGATAGTGAGAAATTCATTAAGAAAGTCAAGCAAGAAAAGAACAAAAGTTCTTGGAGAGATTTATAGTAGAGACGCTAAATGTAGCAGCAGCTTAATACTTAAGTAATTTGTAGTTCAATCTCACAATTACCGGATATTATTTATAGTATTGGTGGATAAGATGAATTCTCTATATAATATTGATGCCCTAAAATTAAGTAATATCAATATTGTTGTTGCTGAATAAATTTTTACCCTTGCTAAGGTTTTGCTCTTTAGGTACCTTTAGTTGTAGGAAATGATTGTGCATTCAATGTGAAAAAAGCTTTAGTATTGGCATCCTTAGTGGCGGTTGTGTTAATAGTTGTTACTTTTTTATATAAAAATGGTGGAAATGACGACTCACAAGTAGTAAACGTTTATTCATCACGTAAAGAGGAATTGGTGCGTACTTTATTCGATGAGTTCACAAAGAACACAGGTATTAAGGTACGTTATGTTATAGCTGATTATTCTCAGCTGCTTTCGCGCATGGAGAATGGTGGTGAAGCTGATTTACTTTTAACTGCAGATGCGGTAAATTTGATTTTAACAAAAAAAGGAGGGCTTTTATCTCAAGTAGATTCAGAGGTTTTAAAAAGTGCTATACCTGCAAAATTTAGAGATAGTGAAAATTATTGGTTTGGTCTCACAAAAAGAACTAGAATATTAGTTTATAACAAAGCATTAGTAGATCCTAAAGAATTAAGTACTTATGAAGATTTAGCAAATGAAAAATGGAGAGGGAAAATATTAGTACGCTCTTCCACAAGTCCATATAATAGGTCATTGATTGCTTTTATGATTGCAAACGATGGTTTTGAGAGAACAAAAAAATGGGTTAATGGAATTGTGAGTAATATGGCAAGAAAACCAAGTGGTGGTGATACTGATCAGATTTATGCTGTAGCTGCTGGTGAAGGAGATGTTGCAATAGTAAATAGCTATTACTTTGCAAGGATCTTTTCATCTGAAGATGCGCATGAAAAGAATATCGCAGATAAATTAGGGGTTTTTTTCCCTAATCAGGATAATAATGGTGTGATGGTAAATATTAGTGGTGCAGCAGTAACAAAAAATGCAAAAAACAGGGAAAATGCTATAGCTTTACTGGAATTTTTGATAAGCAAGCAAGCTCAAGAACTATACGCTAAAAAAAATCAAGAGTATCCTATTGTTGAAGACGTTGAAACTTCTGATATATTGCAATCTTGGGGAGCTTATTTACAAAGTAACCTACCTCTCAGTAAACTTGAGGAACATCTGCTTGAAGCTGTCATGATAGCTGACGAGTGTAAATGGAAGTAATACCTAGCGTTTAGTAACCCTCTGAAGTGAAAATCTGCGTTATTGATTTCTCTTCGAATATTTTGTTTCTTGTTCATTGGGTTTTCTTGTACAAGTCTTTCGGTTACAGGGAAAATTTTTGTTTTTCTCTGGGTTCAGTATTTGACCGGTGTTTTCTTCTACAGCTTCTTTAGTTTGGAATTCCTCTTTCGCTAGTTGGCTTTTCTATTTTTATTTCTTTCTTAAAGGTTTTTATCTTATCTATTATCTATTTTCCTATATCTAGTGTTTTATGCCGCTAACAAGTATAATGAGCAAATCAGAGTTATATCACCAATTGGCCACCTAAGTTAGAAGCCAATTGTAATAACGCCAATTTTCTTTGCAAGAAAGCTAGCTTAAGGTGAGAGCTTTTCTAAACATCTGGTCTCATTTTTTGTTTTCTTGTTATTAAATATGTTAGGTCTATTATTAGAGGTAATAGTTTTCGATTCTATTATTCTTTTTATAATTATTATATCCTAAAACTTCAATAACTGTACCAATAATAGTAATACCTGGGGCCACAAAGCAGCAACTACGAACGCTGTTCTTTATGGTAGTAATCTAGAGTTTTTCCCTTTAATCTCGGCTTTACCACCTTTTTCTTCAGCTTCAGTAGCAATTCTTAATTTTATTTTTGTTATTAGTATATTAACTTTAATAAAATTAGAGTACTGATTATCAGTTAATACTAGTTTTGATTTTAGTACAATGACTGTGAATTAAGCTGTAGTTTTTGTGAAGAGGCTTGTTGAAAATAGGTAATGAGAAAGTAAAATAGGTTTGATTAAAATTGTGTCTTAAGAAGAAACTATGGTTAATAAGAAGAATTTGCTGAGTGTACGGGATCTTACAATCAATGATGTAGAAAATATAGTTAAGTTAGCCGATCAATACCTGAAAAATAAAGCTGCAGGTTGCCATATTTTAGAAAATAAAATAGTAATAAATTTATTCTTTGAGGACTCAACACGTACACTTGCATCCTTTGAAATAGCAGCAAAAAGCCTTGGAGCAAATGTTGTAACCTTGCCAATAAAGTCTTCTTCTATTAATAAGGGAGAAGATTTAAAGGATATGGTAAAAACATTAAATGCAATGAATCCTGATTACATAATAATTAGACAGAAAAATAGTGGTATTGTTAATGTGCTAGCTCAGTACATTAACTGTTCACTAATCAATGCGGGTAATGGGAGTAGTGAACACCCAACTCAGGCTCTTGCTGATTGTTTTGTTATCAGCAGTTATAAAAATCAGATAAGAGATCTTAAAATTGTAATATGTGGAGATATTTTACATAGCAGAGTTGCAAGATCGAATATAAGACTGTTAAAAATGTTTGGGGCGAAGATATGCTTGATTGCACCGCCAACTTTGATTTGTAGATATTTTCCTGAGGTAGATTCAATCTATTATTCATTGATTGAAGGTATAAAAGATGCTGATGTAATTATGCTTTTAAGGTTGCAGAAGGAACGCATGGATAATGGTTGTTTTATTTCTTCAGAGAGAGAGTATTTTTATTTATATGGCCTTGATTCACAGAAATTGTTGTATGCAAAACCAGATGCAATTATCATGCACCCAGGGCCGATAAATAGAGGGGTTGAAATTGGTAGTGATGTAGTAGATTATGTTATTTTACAGCAGGTAGAGTTCGGATTAGCGATACGTAAGGCAGTGCTACATTATTATAGTTCTTGCTAATAGCAAAGAAATATGTGTTTCTATGGAACTTATGCTTGGTTTGATATGATGGCTTCTATGTATAAATGTTGCTGCATTCAAGCAGCAACATTTATACATTTATTAGATTAAACTATACTCGTGATAAATCAAGCTACTTATACAATCAAATGTTTTTGCTAAGTCATTCTTTAGACAGAAGTTATATTCCCCTAATATTAGTTCGATAACGCAATATTATTCTCTTCTAAATTAAAATGACTTAAATCTAATAACAATTCATAATTTAGATTATCTATTTTACTAATACTACTTATTACTTTGCTATTATCATTAATGTATAGCATAAGCTATAGTTGTTGTTACTCTTTATTATCTTAATAAGTGCTTTATCTTCAAGTGACACTATAAACTTTTTATATTCATCATTATAAATTACAAATTTACTGTTTTCAGAACAATATTTGTCCTCTGACAAAGTACCAAAACTTTAACACAAATTGCTTCTCCGCTTCTTTAGCTCATCATACAAGGCTTTTGTATCATTATAAAATCTATTATAATACTTACCTTATACTTTCCTTCTAAGACTTAATCAGTATTTTTTTTCTCTTTTCAAGATTGTGTCTTTTAACACTATTTGTTTTTGCTCTTCATCTTATTTTAATATTGCTGGTTTTTAAGTGATTTTGAACCATGAACTGAATCAGTAAATAAACTTTAACTCTATCCTCAACTTGCCTTTTTAAAATATAAAACTGCACTTTGTCCTCTTCATTAGCTATTTCTATTGCTCAAATTAAGCATAGTTTAGTCTGATAGACTAATCTTCGGCGTTTAAGTTGGTTTTGGCCAAGTTAGAACCACCTTTTCCTTTTTAGTTTTTCTCTACTTTAATTTGATAAACCTTTTGCATCATTTTCTCGAAACAAAAATGACCATTCAGAGTTTCTTATCTTCCGCTGCCGCACAAAGCAAATTATCAATGAAATTTAAATACGTTTCTTCGATATATGCAACAACTGCTGCACTTACTGTAATGATTAATAGTTTTTTAATTATCTCCTCTGGAGCAAGACTTTTGTATTTATTTATCACTAGCTAATTTTGCAAAATCAGTAAGTCCTTTTCCTTCTATTAGTTGTGTAGCATACTCTGCTAAACAGCTTCCATTAATATTTTACCGAGACCTAAGTTAGAAGTCAAATAGAATGTTAACGGATGGATAAATTCATACTTAATAACATAATTATAATATAATGGTTAACTTCTCCGTCATAGAATAAAATCGCTATTATTTCTGCCGTTTTCAGCGTAGGAATATATGCTGCTAATATAATTCGTTATTAGAAGATTGTGTGATACCACCACCTGATATATGAACATCATACTAGCACTTGAGTACTTTTAGTAGCTTTCCTTATCTCAAACAGGAATAGTATAAAGTTAGCAACGTTCTTATGTACTAAAAATGGATTGTTATCTTTCTTCTTTATTCTAAAGATTTCATTGAAAGTTTTTATAGTATCCTCTAATTCCTTGAGAAGATTTTCGTTATTGATAATGCCATCATTATTTTGATCAGTAGGACCTTCAAAACTTTTGTTCTAGAGTAAATCAATGTTCAGATTAAACTCAGTGTCAATATTGCTCTCAGTAACTTTTAGATTTATTCTACCCTGAAATGTTAACCATATTTTTTGTTCATGATACTTGCTGAATTTCGTTTTTTTCTGAGCTTTTCTCATTTTTCCGAATTCATTTTCTGTTGAAATATTATATCATATTAGTTGTACGTTCTCTTAATTTGGTCAATATTCATGCTGGTATAGACAAATTTTTCGAAGATCTTTTCGTATAATACATTATATTCTACATCTGGATATTCTTTTATTTGTTGGATCACTAAATCACTTTTTCATTCTTCTTGAGAAGCTTCTTTAATAATTTCTTAATTTCTTTTCTATTAATATTACTCAGACTTTTTCTTGTCTGTTCTTCAGTTTGACCTCTCTTAAGCCTTTGAAAAGCATGCAATATAATAAGTTTCTTATATATGAATCTATGATATGTGTCAGAGTCTACTATGTAGTCTTGATAACTTTGGTAGTTGACTGAGACTGCCTTCATATATGAAGCTGTAATATTAATTTTATCAGACGTGTATTTATAATTATGGTTCCTTACTAAGTTTATTTATAATTTACATAACATTTTGTATTGTCCTTTGGTCAAAAGGAAGTAACTCATTTATTGTAGATAAAGGAATGCCTTTCTCTTTGTAAAAGTTATTTATTTTCTTAGTAGTGAAAGTTTCTTTATTGTCTTTTTAGAGATGTATTTATATAATAATTTAAACTGCTTTGTTAAAAAATCACTGTAAGCTTATTTACGCAGATTGGTTTGTAAAAAGCATGGTCATTTATGATCTTTACATTTTCAGAAGTTGATAGTTGTTTGCTTTAACTTTGTTTATTATCTATAATTTGTTTTTTATGACTCTAGTCCAACTGTTTTACTTTGATATGTAATTAAACATTTTATTATCCGTTTCATATTTAATTTTCGAATATATATTTCGATCTTAGCGTAATCTTCCTAGAAAAAGAATAAATTTTTATTTTGGAAAAAAGATATAAATAATTAATTAATTCTATAAAATTATAGAGTATAGTTAAGGTTTTATACAGCTAGATTTCTGAATCATGTTAGGTAGAGCGACAAGCACAATAATTTAAAAGCAAATTGACTTTTATTTTGCTGAAGCACTATACTGAAGCAACAATGGGTAACTAGCTCAGTTGGTAGAGCATTTGCTTGACGTGCAAAAGGTCACTGGTTCGAGTCCAGTGTTACCTACTTTTATCCATGAGAAGGTTTTATATGACAGCGGTGCACAACGGTAAACATTCAGCAGCAGAGTCCAGGCGTTTAATTCATTCCATAATAATAGTAGCAATAACCATGTTTATGGAGGTAGTAGGTGGAATAATTTCACATTCGCTTGCTCTATTATCAGATGCAGGGCATATGTTTATTGATTTCTTTGCCTTAATTTTAAGTTGGATAGCACACAAATTTTCAGCTAAGAAATCTGATCTGCAAAGATCATACGGATATCACAGGTTGCAGATAATTGCAGCATTCATCAATGGTTTAACTTTATTCTTTATTTCAGTAATTATTATTATTGAATCAATAAAGAGATTTATTTTCCCAGTCAACATTGAATGGAGAATAATGTTAATTATTGCTATACTTGGGTTGATTGCTAATGTTATAGTCTTTTTTATATTGCATAGTAAATGTGAAAGCAATATAAATATAAAAAGTGCCGTATTGCACGTTATAGGGGATATTTTAAGCTCTGTAGGTGCTATATTTGCATCTATAATTATTATGTTAACTAAATGGCAAATAGTAGATCCTGTTTTATCGATATTTGTTAGCGTAGTAACCTTAAATAGTGGCTATAAGATTCTTAAAAATTCTTGTCATATCCTTCTTGAAGGTACCCCTGAAGGAGTATCTGCTGAAGGGATAAAGAGCGGGATTGTGTCTAAGCTACCTGAAGTTGTTGATGTGCATCACATACATACATGGTCACTGTCTGATAATTATTTTATAATTACCATGCATGCTAAGGTAAGGCAAGATGCACATCATACTGATATTTTGTATGGGATAAAAAAAATACTATTAAGTGAGTTCGAAATTGCACATTCTACAGTTGAGATCGAGTACGATGAATGTGCGGATGATAAGATATTGAAGATGTAGTTTGATATGCTGCTGATATCAGCTGTAAAGCTTAAAGCAAAAAAGGTTTATGTAGCTTCTCAAGAAAGGTTTTTCAAGTAGTGAAAACAGAATCAATAGTTGAGTTAATATTGGATCAAAGGCTTAGCAAAGCTTTTCTTGTGATTCTGCCAAGTGGGAACAAAGTTAAATCATTTTTAATATTTTTATAGAAATCCATTAGAGTGGTTTTTGTACGCTTTTTTCTAGTGGTTATTTCTTGGCATTTAGTGCTTCTTTTTATTGTTTCTTGTACATGCTCAAGGACGTAATTAAGAAAAGACCTTACCAAGATAAACTACAAAGAAAGATTATTATAATGCAAGTAAGCATGGCCACTTAATGAGTTTGCGCAAAGACAAAATGCCTATTTTGGAGAATGTTAAACTAGCAGTACTAGAAATTGTGCCTTACCAATAAAATTCCCTGATCTTACGCTAGTAGTTAGCTTATTTGGATCAACGTTAGTAAAAAAGCCCTGCAAGGGTTTGCTGATTGAGATAGGAAATTTTCTGACATTAACTTGAATGTAGGTCTGAAAATGTCAGGTAATATTGTTTTAAAACTAGAAGATAAAAATATAAATGAAGTAAATGTAGTTGACAGCAATAAACTGAGCTGTCAAAGAATAATAGTTCAGTTAAAATTGAGCAGACTCACTATATGCACAGAATTATTATGCTAACTTTGTTAATAGTCAACACTTTGCTCGAGGTAGCTTTGTTGTTGATAGCAGCATTACTAGTAGTGATGGGAGAGCAATGTTGATGAGGATTACAATAGTGTTATTGAAATCTCTCAATATAGCAGTGATTTGTAGAATTCATTGGAAAATAATTTGAATACAATAATAAATGTCAATGGCGTAGATGATGGAAAATTACTTTGTTCAATAGAGAAGAAGCAGTAGTATTATTTTGAATGTTAGAAAAGTAGACGCAAAATTGTTGAAGAGTACCTTAATAAGGTTAAGGAGTTAGTATTTTCAGGTAATGATAGAAGTAAAAATAGTTGAATTTATGCTAAACAATAAATATCTTTTTGATATCAACTTCAGTGATTTGCTTAATGGAACCAGATCTATAATGGATTAGGATAGACTTTATTGTTAATTTAGCAATAAGTTTGGTGTAAGTGATCTAGAAAATTTAGTAAAAAGTTTAGACAAACTTGATCTCCAAGTATGCTTCTCAAATTCTAGAATATATATTACAAATAATCAATAAGCAATGATTTCTTTCACTGAAAATCATGTTTATTTTATTTCTGATATACAAAAAGATACTAAAAATTTAACTATGCCTTAGTTACCGAAATAAACAGTGTTCCAATAGATGTTGTGTTAATAGCTCAAGTATCAATGTTGATGCTAGCGAAATATTTATGGATATATATCCAACTTTATTAAGAGTTAATAGTTACATCAAAAATTCAAATATGAAGTATATAACACAGTAGAGTAAATAAAATTAAAAGTGATGTTAATTATTGAAATCGGGAGAATGAACTCTATATTAAAGGTTAAAAACGGTAAGGTTATAGTAATTAAGTCGACTTATAGGATATAGAGAAGATAAACAGAGCTTTAATGCTTTTAAGGATATATTTATCAAAAATCGAAAAGAATAGCGGATAACGTGAAGGTGGCAGAAGCTGTCATCTTTCTAAAAGAAACAATTGTGTCACTGTTTGGTTTATTAGGTAAAAAAGGCAATATGTGTATATATTAAATTATAATTAAAAATTGAACATCAGGCCGACCTCAATACTATGGGTTGATATATCATCTGCAATAGGTATTGGGATGCTGAAGTAACGATAACCAAGGGAGGGCTTAATTTCTGGGATTATTGAATAATCAACACCAAGTTTCACTTGATAAGCAAACCAAGGAACATTTAGTGGCATTGAATTTTGTGACAATCCATTGATCTTTCTTAGCTTAAAAACTGCTGGTCCTATACCAAGACCAATGTATGGAGCGATTTGTGTATCTTGGATACTAGGGTTATAATAAACATTTAACAAAAATGCAAATATACCAGCCGATCTATAAAATATTGGAGGAGAATTACCGTTTTTAATATCAAACTTAGAGTATGTAGCTTCAAAATCAACTCGGCCGTTTCTTCCAGCATAGTAACCTAAAGATAGGCTGTGTAACCACTGAAAATCGATTTCACCATTAAATTTTTTTACACTTTCAATTTCATCTGCAACTATATTTTTTATTATAGCATCATAACGGCTTTCAACTAATGTGGAGACTCTCTCTCCAATTGCTTTTATGCCGTTCACAAATGGCTTTGAATTATCAAAATATATCTTACCGCTATTAGCGCTGACATAAAAATTAAGTTTTCTGTCTTTAACTAATGTAGGCTCTTTTTCATTATATTTTCTCGATTCATGGCATATAGATTTTTCTATAAGAATTAAATTTTCTATGAATTGTTCATTATTTGAACAACTTTTATTAGCCTGAGCAGAAAAAAAGCCAGTACATAAGATTAGCAATACATCAAGAATAACAGATTTTCTAATCATGAATAAGCTTATAATTTTTGATATTACTACACATTTCTCTTGTATTAAAAAGTCAAGAAAGAATACTTCCGATTAAATGATTTTTTTCTATTCCTATAACATTAGCTTCCACAATACTTTTGACCTGAGCCTTTGATAAGAGCTTTACTGGTGCAAAATTTTCTGCTCTGCCAATATTATTTTGTTCAACCAGAACACTTTGTTTAGTACCTATCAAAGATTGATAAAAATTGTCTATCATTTCTTTATTCGTTCTTCTCAAGTTCTTTATTCGCTCTTTACGCACATTCTCTGGCACTTGTGGCATCCGTGCTGCAGGTGTGTTTTTCCGCTTTGAATATGGAAAAGCATGCAAGTAAACTATGTTTGCTTCCTTTAAGAGATTCACTGTATCCTGAAACATTTCATCAGTTTCTGTTGGGAACCCAGCGATAATATCAGCACCAAATGCCATGTCAGATCTTAAGTTTTTTACTTTATGGCAAAATTCTATCACTTGTTCCCTGCTGTGACGACGTTTCATTCTTTTTAGGATTAAGTTATTGCCAGATTGTAAGCTTAAGTGCAAATGTGGTGTAAACCTTGGTTCGTTGACTATTAAGTCCATTAATTCATCGTCGACTTCAGCAACATCAATAGAAGAAAGTCTAAGCCTTCTTAATTCTGGAACATCCTTTAAAACTTTCTTGATCATTGAACCAAGCGAAGGTTTGCCAAATAGATCTGTACCAAAATCAGTAATATCAACTCCTGTGAACACTACTTCCTGATAATCATTTGCTACAAAAATCTTGATTTGCTCAATAATACTGCTTACTGGCATAGATCGGTTATTTCCTCTTGCTTTAGTGATTGAGCAAAATGTGCAACTATGATTACAGCCGTTTTGGATTTTAATAAATGCTCTTGACTTATCTTCAAATTTATTGATTAAAAGAGTACTTGGTTGGTCACCATTGACTAATATCTTATCATTATTTAGCAAATAACTTGAAGCTTTTAGCTTATCTTGATTGTTCAATACTTTGCTTACACCAGGGATATTACTATACGATTCAGGATCTAATTGAACGGCACAACCAACTACAATAATCTCTTTGTTTGGATTATTTTTATGAATCTTACGTATTTTTTGCTTTACCTGACGTTCTGCTTCATTTGTTACTGCACAGCTATGTACTACAATGATATTTTCTCTTTTTGCTTTTCTTAGTTCTTCTTTGATTAGTTCGCTTTCATAAAAATTTAGACGACAACCAAACGTTATTACCTCATTCATGCTAGACTTTAATAGACTTTATAATTTTATTATATCAAATGTTCAAGCAAAGTCATTGAACCTTTCAATTATAATAAACAACTCTATATTTTCATTGACTAAGTTATATTTTTGGTTGAGATTATATTCAAGGCCGTATAGATTTTTACTGTTTTTTTAGAAAGTTTAGTGCCGGCCTTATTTTAATCGTTTATAGCCTTTGGCACTACAAAATATCCATGTTCAGATTTTGTGTTGGATAATATTTCTTCTTTAATATTTTGAGAATCGACAACATCATCGTGCACGTGAATGACCTTGTCTATAGCACCATAGCGTACAGGGGAAACACCTTCAGTATTAACTTGCAATAAAGTATCATGTATCCAATTCAACATTGTTAACTCCTTGGAGTAATGCTCAATTTCATCATTTGATAATTTAATTCTTACAAGTTGTGCAATTTTAAGCATTTCTTCCTGTGTAATTGTTACTTTTCTCTTATTTACAAATTCTATTAGTGAAGTGATTACATCCTCTGTTGACTTAATTGGCATCTTTATCTCCTTGAATGAAACGAGTTAAAACATTTGCGATCGAAACAACTTTTATTTTACCAGTTTTTTCGAGTTTATGAAGTATAGTATCTGTAATTACTAATTTATCTAGAGAAGAGGAATAGATTTTTTCAACTGCATTTCCTGAAAGGACGCTATGTGTTACGCATGAAATTACAGATCTTGCTCCGTAACTTTTTAAAGCAGAAGCTGCATTACATAATGTTCCACCAGAATCAACTATATCGTCAACAATAACACAATTTTTACTTGTCACCTCTCCTATTATGTTCATTACTTGAGATGTGCCTGCTTTCTCTCTATATTTATCTATTATAATGATCTCATCACTCAATTTTATCTTATGCTCTTTCTCTAAAGTCTTTGCAAAAGCACGTGCTCTACCGATTGCTCCAACATCAGGTGCAACTATTGCTAAATTTTCTGTGTGTGTAGATTCAACAAATACTTCAAAGCAGCTCAAATTGGTTATTGGTACATCGAAAAACCCTTCGATTTGATTTGAATGCAAATCGATAACTGCGACACTGCTTGTACCTGCAGTTTGAATAAGGTTTGCGGCTAATTTAGCACCTAAAGCAGATTGCATATTATTATTTTTAATAGTCCTATCTTGTCTACTATATCCATAATAAGGAATGATTGTTGTTATTCTTTTAGCTCCTAATCTTTTTACTGTATCAATTGTAAGCAGAAGCTCCATAAGATTATCATTTGCAGGAGAAGAAATTGACTGTATTATATATACCTCTTGATTATAGACATCGTCTTTTACGTGTACGTTCATCTCACCATCTGCAAATCTTGATACCTGAACAATGGATGATTGAATATTTAGCTTGTTAACTATTGATTTTCCTAATTCTTTACTAGCACTACCTATTATTATCTTCATAATTTGCCGATCGAACTTATAGATTATACAAAAATTGTAAGATAATAGAAATATGATTAAGTGCAAAATCCTCTTAACAAAATTTCCTCTAATGATAGAAATATTCATTTTCCTTCAATCTGTGCAGAATTCAGTGAAGTGACTATTGTATAGCAATTAGGGTTTCTTTTCCCTTTTTTCTCTATTTGATAAATTTTTTGGGTGTTTATAAGTTAATTTCAATTATGAATGAACATTTGCTATTTATAATAGGAGACGCTATTTTGACGCGTAGCACTGAAATCTAATCTTTATTATACAACCACTTAATTGAAAGTGAGTTTCCTAAGTTCTGGGAACAAGGAAGTACTTGGAGATGCTATTATAAAGTGGCATTGAATTTCCAGCATCACGTACTAGGACGTCATCATAGGTGGCTACTTTCATTACGTCAATCGTAAAAAGTGTTAGTGCTTGGACTATATTCTCCTGGTAGACTTAAATTATGGTATTCATACAATTGCAGTTTTTGTGTATAGAATAAAGCTATAGTAAGAATAACATATAATTTGAATCTACTAGTTACTTTAGAATTTAATATAAAACTTTCCATCACAGATCATTTTCCATTCTTCTTTAAATTTTTTTAAGTGTGCCTTTTTTTCACATTCCGAGAGCAGCTCTTCTACACTTTTGTTATAACTTTCAGTAGTGATTCTTCCTTGATGATGCATAAATCGTAGGTAAATCAGGTAAGTGTTAACTACATCTGTTTCACAATAATTTCGAATTTTTTGTATCTTACCATTGTCATATAAGTCCATAACTTGTGATCCATCAACTCCAGTTTTACCAGGGAGATTAAGTACTGCACAAACTTCATTCATTTTTACTTTCGCAGAAGCTCCGAAATCAGAGAGAGACTCAAGTAGATCACAGTGCCAATCACTACTATATCTTTGATTGTAGCTATTCCACTTGTCGCCAGCTTTATAAAAGTATTCTGCTTGAATGCCATGGACCATGGCACGGTATTTTAGCACCGGCATATCAAAAGTACGTCCATTAAATGAGATCAATCTCGGTCTTTTCTTTGATATGTAACTGAAAAATTCTTTCACTAGTTCTTTTTCACTGGAATTTAGTGTACCACCAGAACTAATTTCTTGTAGTTTGAATGTCTCATAGCCATTCCTGTAGCTTATACTGCAGGATAAAAAACTGATAACTACAATATGATGAAGAAGCTGATGAAGAAAAGGATTGTGTCCATTTGTTATTTCGAGATGATACTTTGTCAATGCATCTCTTTTTTCTTTCACACTACTACCATCACTGATATTAAGGAGATTCTTGCAGGAGTTTACATCTGGTATAGTTTCAATGTCAAACACCAGTAAGGAATTAAGCATTACTTATATATTCCTCAGGGTGGTCAGTCCAAGACCGTACTTTTACAAATAAAAATAAATGGACTTTGCGCTCAAATAATTTTTCTAGTTCAGCGCGTGCATCGATGCCAATTTTTTTAATACAACTACCATTTTTTCCTAGCACTATTTTTTTATGACTGTTCTTTAGCACAAATATGATCTGTTTTATGACTAAACTCTTATCTTTTTTTTCTTGAAATTGTTCAGTTATGATAGCTATAGAATATGGTAATTCCTCACGTAAATTCAGGGATAATTTTTCTCTTGTGGTTTCTGCTGATAAGAAATTTGCAGAAGAATCAGTTACTTGATCTTTCCTATAAAACCAAGGGCTCACTGGTGCAATTTCGGATAAGTAATTCATCAAATTAGAAAGTCCATTACTTTTTAGTGCTGATATTACAAAAATCTTTTCAAATCTATAAAGCAAACTCAAATCTTTACAGGCCATCTTTATCTCAGGCTTTTTTACCAGATCAACCTTATTGATAACCAAAATGCATCTTGCTTTTGTGTGCTGTAATTGTGTGAATATGATTTTGATTCTCTCCATACTTTTAAAGTAATTGCTTACATCAACGAGTAACAAAGTAATATCATCACTTTTGATTGCTGACCATGCAGATTTAACTAAAGCTTTTTCAAGTTTTGTTCCTGCTAAAAAGATTCCTGGAGAATCAGTAAAGATAATTTGTGTTTCATTAAATATTGTAATACCCTTTATTTGTGTCCTGGTTGTTTGCACTTTTGGAGTAACAATTGCGATCTTTCTGCCTACAATGCTGTTAATTAGTGTAGACTTTCCAGCATTCGGTAACCCGGCTATAGTAACAAATAAACATTTTTGTTTTTTCACGAAACAGATTGTAAAGAAAACTGGAGTTTAGTGTCAAGCATACAACAGTATAG
Organism: Wolbachia endosymbiont of Onchocerca ochengi; assembly: GCF_000306885.1. Classification (GTDB taxonomy): domain Bacteria; phylum Pseudomonadota; class Alphaproteobacteria; order Rickettsiales; family Anaplasmataceae; genus Wolbachia. The sequence goes on along the minus strand of NC_018267.1, from coordinate 335,038 downwards.
ATTTTCTATAAGGAGTTGACCATGGAATGAATGGGGTTCACTAACTGACTTAAGTAGTATTATTTTTTTGTTTATTAGAACCTTTTGACTTAATTATAAAGGTATAATTCAGAAGAGTTTATTTATGACAGAATAATTTGATGGATATGAAAGTATTGTATTATAGCTAACACTGGATGAATTGTTCGGCAATAACAGACTTAGTTAAATTTCTTGAATAATCAGCATCTAATACTTTTTTTATTGCAGTTGAGTAAACAAGGAATTATATAGCTATACTATATAGATTACTTAGGGATAAAACAACTATCAGTACCTAGGAGTTTTTGGACCACTATCTATACAAGCTTCTCTTTAAAATGGTGCTTCTTGCTTGTCGCTTAAGCAATCACTTTACTTTTTATTGTAGTAATTTCTTGTATATTGGATAATATCTTAAAAAATAAATTATCGTGTAGGATGCTTATTATAACAAATACAGATGAATCTGTTAAAGCAATTGACTGTGTTTATCTTTCCTGCTGTGATGCAGGTGATATTAATATGTGAAAGATCTTTTATCTTTAACGTATCTTCCATTGTAACTCCGTATGAGCTTTTCTGTAGATTAAAATAATGCTGCTGTGCTCTAGTATACTGCCTGATACAGGTTGTACTTTTGCTATGTTTAAAACATGCTTAATATATTTGGGGATAGAGTTAATAGTATTACTTAACTGCTTTATTCTCTTCTTACTTAAATGTACCTTTTGTTTTTGTAAACTTTAAAACAAAGCATGCTAAAACCAAAACCGTGAATTGTGCAGAAAGAGTTTTTGTTGAAGCGACATCAATTTCTGGTCTAGTACGAGTATGTAATACAACATCTAAAATTTTTTAGCGTTACTGTTTAATGTATTAGTTATGCTAATGGTTATTTATTCTGTGATTTTCCATAGCGTAGCGCTTCTATGATATCTGTAGTTTTGCAGATTAAGATAAATAACCTTAGACTTCTTTCTTCTAATCTTATGTTGCTATGTCTAAATTTTGATATGAAATTTCTAAGTATACCAGGACTTGAGCAACACCTTTCAGGTAATACTTCGCTATTAATATAGCGAAATAAGATGATTCACGTTCGACTATAGTAATATGACTCAGCTTAGAAAATAGTTTTTCGTTGGCAAATATTGATTCTGTATACTTTTTATAAAATTGATTTTGTTGTTTTATTTAATGTGCGAGGTTGCTTGAAAATTTCTTTTAACGTGAAGCTAGGGGTAACCATTTTTGCTAATTAAAAAATTGCTCGAACTATTACTTTCTGTGTTACGTTCAAACCGTACATCGTTATTATATATGACAACTATGCTGGAATTTATTACTGCAATGTCACCATCTTCCGGATGGGATATTCTTTTTAAGTGTGCTTAAAGTATTAGAATCTGACGTAGTAAATAAAGTATTATAGTTATAGCTTATTGTTAAAGGTAGATTTCTTTTTGCAACAAGTAAAGCATCTGGGTATTCTACAAATAATAAGACTAAAGCGAATGAGCTATGCAAATTGCTTGAGCTCTTAGATAGAGAATCAATAGGCAAAAGCCCATTATTAAGATATATAGTTAATATATTTAGTATAACTTCCGTATCAGTGTCAATATGAAACTGTATTTCCTTTTTTCTAAGTTATTTTTTAGCAAGTTACAATTTTCAGTTATGCCGTTATGGAAATAACAATATTATTTGTATAGATAGGATGAACCTTTTTAAGGTCTGAACTCTGTGCCCAGCGAGCATGTACTATGCTAACTGTGTATCGCTGGACATTTTGCTATTATCAATAACCTCAATAACTTTTCAACTCTGTCTTTTGATTTTTAACTTCCATCTTGCTTTATTGTTTATATTACTATGCTTGAAAAAGAATACTTGCCATATTCAAATCTCCGCAATCCGATTAGCAAAGTTGGTATTATCAAATTGTCATCACTTACTACACTAAATATCCCACACATAACAAAGTTTTAGAGTTACAAAGCGTTTTTACTTTTACTTTGTTTTATCCCTTTTTACTTTTATCTGACTGACTTTTATTTTTTTGTCTTCCTTCTCGATTTTATTCTTTTCAGTTGGTTTGACTACTACTTTTCGAACTTCTTTATTTAAAACTTCAGATATAGCAGATTTTAGAACTTTTATTTCGACCTTTGGCGCTATTTCTATTACAAACTGTGCATTTGCTTCGTCAAGCTTGTTGACTTCGCCTATTATTCCACCGGAAGTAACAACAGTATCACCACGCTTTACTTGATCTATCATTTTTTTAAGTTCTTTTAATTTTTTGTAGTGTGGGCGAATAATAAAAAAATAAAACACTACAACTATTAAAATCAGTGGGATAAGATTAGCAAAAGATGCACCAATGCTTGATGCATTGCTAGCTTTATCTGCTGCAAAAACTTTAGAAATGAACATATTTAATCCTAGTTTATTAGTGGTAAATTTAAGTAAGCCTGCTTGAGTATTAACTATAATATCATTTCGTGTCAAGTTTGGTAGAAGAAAGTAATATTGTAAAAGTTACGTAAAATTGTTTACTTCATATAAAAAATAATTACTGTGGATGTAAGTTTTAACTATATGATACCTAGAATAGTGAATGCTGTACGGAATAACTTGTTGGTATGTTTTCCAACAGAAACGATTTATGCTCTTGCTTGCAATGCACTAGATAGCAGAGCTATAAAAAAAATATACCAAGTGAAGAAGCGTTCTCAAAATAAACCACTATCTATATTCGTTAATGATATTTCCAGTTTGGCGAGAATAGCAAAGCTAGAGGAAAAGTATACTAATTTAGTAAATCATTTTTCTCCTGGGCCAATTACCTATATTTTACCGCTTAAAAATAACAACATATTGCCAAATGAATTCTTTAAAGGTAGCGTAGGTATAAGAATTCCTGATCATCCTATTGTAATTTCAATATTAAATGAACTGAAAACTCCACTAGTTGCAACTAGTGTAAATATTTCAGGAGAACAAGGTGCATATAAAGCTAGCGGTATACCTAAATCTATTAAACAACATTTATCAGCAGTAGCTGAAGATGATAAATTAGTTTCTGGTATAGAGTCTACTATTATTGACTTAACTCAAGATAAGATTGAGGTTATAAGGGAGGGTATGATTTCGCTTCAAATGATAAGTGAGATATACTTTTGAGTAGAAATATATTGAAAGAAGAATGAAAAAGGTAATAGGGCACGATCAAGCTAAGAAGAAGTTAATGAGTAACTTATCTGTTCAATCTTGGTTAATCTGCGGTAAAAAAGGTATAGGAAAAGCAACACTAGCAAAATCTTTTTCTAATTGGTTTCTTGTGGGAGATTGCAATGAGGTAGCGTTAGATTTGCACATTGTTGAGGGTGATATAATAGGGGTAGAAATGGTGAGAGAAATGAAAAATTTTCTGCACTTAAGCCCTATTCAATCGAAATACAAGGTTGCTGTAATAGATGGTTTAGAGGTGATGACAAAGAATGCTAGAAATGCAATATTAAAAATTCTAGAAGAACCGCCAGAAAACTCTAAGGTATTTATAGTGAGCCATAAGCCATACAATATACAAACTACTATTAAGTATAGGTGCTTTCAGCTAAATTTACTGCCACTGACCTACGATGAAACAAAGCAAATTGTTTCATCTCAATGTAAATTTGATGATCAAACGTTTAATGAAATTATTACTTTATTTCCTGGGATACCGGGAATGATAATAAGTGCAATAAGTAGCGATAATTATGAATCGTATAGGTCCTTTTATAAATTTCTTCCTAATTTAAATAATCCTGAATTGATTCATAAAGTAATTAATAGCAAAATTGAGCTGGAATTAGTATCATATATGATTCAAACCTTCATTTTAGAAAGTATAAAGAAAGGTGTGAGTGATGTTGGAGTTCTGCTAAGTCAATGGAAAAAAATAGATGAGCTTTTTGTTGCTGCTAAGCAACTACACTTAGATAGAAAGCATGTTTTAGCTAATGCAATTAATATCATAACATCAATTTTATGAAAATATAGTATAGTACTTTTAATTTGAATTTGTGGTTAAATCCTGTTAATTTGGTGTTTGAGGTGCCCAATTTAATTGGGAATAGATTAAGTATATGGTAATCAGTAGAATTTTTAGCGGGTGTTATGTTGGGGTATATGTAAAAAGAATCAAACTTGGTTAAAAATATAGTTGCAGGTTAAGGAGTAACATTAAATGAAAAAGGGGAAGTAGTTGTTAAATGGTATATTTACGAGGTTAGCTTTGAGCTAATACTGCAATCAGTGTATTTATCTTGCCCGAAGGGTGTTCGTTGTTATATACTCGGTGATAGGTTTGTTATACGTAATCATATTATAAAGAAAAAATAAAAATTCCTGATGGTTTCCATTATTTAAAGATTATTAAGTTAAATGATAGTAATTGATGTTTTGTAATATCATAAGTTATGAGTTTTTTGAATATAAAAAGTATGGTCCACAATGTTTCAATTTTTTAGATGAATATAAATTCGTAGATTTTAGTAATGTAAAAAAGATTGTAATTTAAATTTAAGGAATATTTTGGTTATGTACTTAAGTTTTTGCTACATGGGGGCTTATCAAACTTAGGTTACAAGATTGTATTATTGGTTTTATTTGAGTCAATCAAAGATAGATAGTAATAAAAGCTGGAATCCTTGTTAATGAGTTTGTTATTTTGATGATCAAGATAAGTTACGTTATTATAATTGCCACAAAAGAGTGTAGATGATAATATCTCTGATCTTGGAAGTTTTGATGCAAAAATGATAAATATAGATATTAGCAGAATTGATAAATTTTATCTTATCGCAGAACGAGGTAATATAATCATTTATTTTTTAAAAAAATTAGATATGATTCAAATTTTTTGAATTTTATTATTGTAGTAATTAAACTTAATTCTTTATTATGGAAGACAGACTATTTAAATCAGTAAAAAACAAGAGTTATTTTAATAAAGCAGTTGAATGGTATTGTCATAGATATCTGTTTTGTGTAGTAGAAAGGTCTTGGATGGCGGTTATGGTATTATTTCTTTTGGTATGCTTATGTTTATTACTACTGAATATATACTTGTTGTTTCCTGTTAAAAAAGATTTAAACTTTGTTAGATATGCAACTCACACAGAAGGTGAGTTTTCTGTAATGCATAAGCTGAATTCTAATAAGAGGAAAGACGAATATATTTCTACGGCTAAGTACTTAATAAGTAAGTATATTAAGGTATATGAATCTAATAAAGATGTTGAACCAGAATACCAAAAAAATTTTATAAAAAACAATTCTACACATAGAATCTATCAAAGTTTTCAAGAAAAAGTGGATAATGAAGCTAGTGATTTGTCTTTGTCTAAAAGAAAAATTACTAATATAAATGTGATAAAATTATCTGTTAACCGATCAGTTGAAGATGTAGTAGTATTCTCAGGAAATGCTACTGTGGTTTTTATAATTGAGCAAAATAAAAAGGCGAGAAATCAAGTCGTTGATATCAGCTTTATTTTGTCCAACATAAAAGCAACTCTAGATGGTATAATTCCATTTAAATTTATTGTTGATGGTTATAAATATGAGGTAAACGCATATTAGTTTAGCGCAGTTTTAAAATGGGCATGAAGCTTTCTCTATGATGTTCTGTAATACCATATATCTTGATGGTTTCTATGTGCTCTTTTGTTCCATATCCTTTATTTTTATACCAATTATATTCTGGGTACTGATGATGCAATTCTTGCATCAGTTGATCTCTTGTAATTTTTGCAATGATCGATGCTGCCGCAATCGATATACTCAAATTATCACCGTTTACTATAGACTTTGTTTGCCATTTTATTTTAGGTGGTTGGTTACCGTCAACTAGCACGTAATCTAGTTCTAATCTTAAGTCCATCAACGCACGTTGCATTGAAAGTTTTGTTGCTTGCAAAATATTATATGAATTTATTTCCTTCACACTTGCTATCCCTATACCAAGTTTTGCAGTAGATGTTATTTTTTCATACAGAACTTGCCTACTTTTAGCAGTCAATTTTTTTGAGTCATTGATTCCTCTAATGATTGTATTTCTGTCGGTGAATACTACTGCTGCGGATATTACTGGACCAGCTAGTGATCCTCTTCCAACTTCGTCTACTCCTGCTACTATTCCTGATAACTCATTTTCTAATGTAAAGTCTGGGTATGTCATAAGCTTCTATAACAAGAAAGCTACAGTAAAGGTTGAACAAGTAATAGCAATTATCCAAAATTTTACAACTATTTCATTTTCTAACCACCCATTCTTTTCAAAATGGTGGTGTATTGGTGTCATGAGAAAAATTCTTTTCCCTTTTCCATACTTAAACTTTGTATATTTAAAGTATGATATCTGAATGATAACAGACAAAGTTTCCATAACAAAAATTGCTCCGATAATAGCGAAAAGCACTTCCCTTTTAATTAGAACACTAATCAATCCTAAGGCTGCACCGATTGATAAGCTGCCAACGTCACCCATAAATATTTTTGCTGGGTGGGTATTAAACCACAAGAAACTTAAAATTGCTCCTATAAAAGCAATACAGAATAAAATGATGCTCATACTTGCTTGAGTTATGTGCGCGATTAATCCCAAAGAAACAAAAGAAGTGATAGATTGAGTTGCAGCAAGGCCATCGAGGCCATCTGTGAGGTTTACAGCGTTAGCAGAACCGACAATTACAAATGTAGCGAATGGGACATATAGATAGCCAAAGTCAATTGTTATTTCCCTAAATAAAAACGTTTTTGTAGAACCTTCAGCAAGATATGGCTTAAATATAAACATAATAACAAGAACAACTATAAATTGGATAAATATTTTAGTTTTCGCTCTTAGACCTTGGTGGGTGTATGCTTTTAATTTTAAATAATCGTCAATAAATCCGATCAGAGCAAAAAAGAAAATCATAAATACCAGTAATAGAGTTTCTGGCGTTAATTGAGTCCAAAGTAAAACTGGTAATGAAGTAGAAATCAGTATTATTATCCCACCTATAGTAGGAGTGTTTCTCTTTGTGATTAAATGACTTTCTGGTCCGCATGACCTAATCGGTTGTCCACCTTTGCTAATTTTTTTTAGAAACTTTATAAAGTAAGGGTAGAAAATAAACCCAAAAATGAACGAGTTAAAAAATATTTTTGTAGGCAAACCCATTTATTTTGCTTCAATTAGGTATTATATCACCTACTTATAGGTCCCATAGTGGGATGGTTTGAAGGGAGTCATTCTGTTAATATTTCTCTTTTTCCTGAGTAATTTGGAGCGCTGACAACGCCCTCTTTTTCCATTCTTTCAACAATACTTGCAGCTCTATTATATCCTATTTTAAGCTGTCTCTGAATGTAACTAGTTGAGACTTTTCGATTCCTCTGGATGATAGCCACTGCTTGTTTGTATAGGTCATTTTCTTCATTATCTGTTTCACCATTAAATTCTGCAGAAGAATTTTCATCTTCTTTTATGATTTCCTCCATGTAACTTGGTTCACCTTGCTTTTTTAGATGATTGACTATATTTTGCACTTCATCATCGCTTACAAATGGACCGTGAACTCGAATAATCTTACCACCAGAGGCCATATAAAGCATATCACCCATACCGAGCAATTGTTCAGCTCCTTGTTCACCAAGTATTGTACGGCTATCTATTTTAGAGGTAACAGCAAAACTGATTCTCGTTGGAAAGTTTGCTTTTATCACACCTGTTATTACATCTACAGATGGACGTTGTGTTGCCATTATAATATGTATTCCTGCAGCACGAGCCATCTGAGCTAAGCGTTGAATAGAGCGTTCTATATCCTTACCAGCAATAAGCATTAAGTCTGCCATTTCATCTACAATCACTACAATGTATGGAAATGTTTCTATTTTAATCGGCATTTTTTCAAATAGAGGCTTACCTGTTGTTGAGTTGAAGCCAATTTGTACAACACGCTCTAGTTCTGTTCCACTATTCATTGCTTCTGTAATCTTTTTGTTATAGCTTATTATATTGCGCACGCTTAAATATGACATCATGAGATAGCGATTTTCCATTTCTTTTATTATCCACTTAAGAGCAATCACAGCTTTTTTTGGCTCTGTTACTACTGGTGTTATTAGATGCGGTATTTTATCGTATATTGAAAGTTCAAGCATTTTAGGGTCAATCATTATCATCTTACACTCATTAGGATTTAATCGATAAACGAGTGAAAGAACCATAGTATTAATCGCAACTGACTTACCTGATCCTGTGGTTCCAGCAATAAGCAAGTGTGGCATTTTTGCTAAATCGACAATAATTGGTTTCCCGCTTATTTCTTTACCGAGTGCAATTGGAAGATTTAAGTTTGTATTTTGATACTCTGGCGATTCAAGTAAGTCACGTAGCATTACAATCTCTCGTTTCTTGTTTGGTAATTCTATTCCCATGGCATTTTGTCCACGAACTATTGAAATTCGTGCAGAGACTGCACTCATTGAACGTGCAATATCATCTGCAAGACCAATTACTCTTGCAGATTTTGTACCAGCTCGTGGTTCAAGTTTATATAAAGTTATAACCGGTCCATAACACACATTGATAATTTTTCCTTGTACACCAAAATCATTAAGAACTTGTTTCAATAAAGATAAGTTCTTATTGCTCTCCGTTTCATTCAGCTGATTTCTCTGTAAAGATTTCTCTGCTTTGGAAAGTAAATGAACACTTGGAAATTCAAATTTACTGAGAGGTATAAAAATCTTTTTGGTGGCTTTGTTCTGTCTTCCTTTTAGTTGTTGTTTAGCAGTAATTTGAGATCTGTGTTTTTCTTCTATTACTGATGGAGTAATTAAATATTCAATAGTTTTATGTAATCTGAAAAATAAAACCTTTGCAGAGAGATATGCTACTTTTTTATATAAGAAGAGTAAAAAGTTAGTCATTCTCTTCCAGCCAATTAACCCTATTATACCTATTGATGCTGTTATTGTAAATATATAAAACGGACAACTACTAATTAAAGCATTTCCCACTATCCCACTGTGCATGTACTTTGCAGTAATGCTGAGTGAAAGTTGTGATAATGTAGCGCATATTCCTAGGTTGATTAATGTTAAGTAGAGAATTTTTGATAACTTTTTTGATGGCCTGAAGAGCAAAAAATAAACTACAGTTGTAACTACTGTAATACTAGCTAATCCAAGAAATTGAACTAGTATATCAGCTGAATATGAACCCACTACCCCACCCAAATTTGTTACTCCTTCATCTGTGACTGTGTTTAAAGATGAGTCTTTATAATTATAGCTAAGAACTGATATATATATATATATTAGCAACAATAGATATATTACTGACTTCAGGCATTTTTTTAGCATCTACTTAAAAGTAGTAATTTATTGTATATTTTACAAAGTGAATTGTTAACAGCAATATCATTACAGATAAATCTAATCCGTTAAACGGCCGTATGTATCTTCTGATAATCTTTAATGGTGTGTGGGTGAATCGGTTTAAGGTTTGCATCATGCTGTTTATGGTCTCATTATACATGTTGACTATATTAAACTTAATCAACCAGTTCAAGATAACCCAGCATATCAGAGTAAGACTGTAAAGATCAAGTAGCAAGTTAAGTAAATATATAATTGGATGCATACACCGCCTATCACACAAGAATTACATATAAAGATAAATATTTATGAATTCTAAATCAATTCCCTTTCTAAACTCAAAATTTTGTTTTCGTTGCTTTTATCTTTGGTATATTATAATCTGTTATATAACAAATTCGCCCATAGTTTTATACTTAAAAACGTTCATACAGTTGTATATAGCATTTAAAGTAGGTTTTTTTACTAATGAGTAGCAGAGTTCTAGTTTACCATCTTGCCATAAGTCTTGATAAATAGAACTTTACTTTAAGTAGAATGTGAATATCATTTAGAACATATTTTTGGGAATTAGTATGTCAGAGGTTGCAGGTATAAATGTAGAAATCAAAGAGCAGAGTTTTGTCTGTGGGCAAATACGTTTTAGCGTGGGTCGTACAGACCTTTTAAATACGTTATCCAGAATGAGTGGAGTAGTTGAAAAGCGCAATGCAATAGATGTTTTGGCGTGTATAAATATCAAAGCGCAACATAGCAGCATAAAATTAAAGGCCACTGATCTTGATATTTCAATATTTGCCTCACTTGCTGCAGATGTGTTAACGGAAGGAGAAGTAAAAATCTCAGCGCATACTTTACATAATATAGTAAAAAAGCTACCATCTAATTTAGATGTTCATTTTGAAATGAATGATCAGGAGAAATTATTGATATCTTGTGGAAATGCAAACTTTTCCTTACCGAATATAATTTCAAACAACTTTCCTATCCTTGAGGAAGGCAGTCATAAACATGATTTTACTTTACTAAATACGGATCTAGTAGATCTATTAACTAAAACAAAGTTTGCAGTATCACTAGATGATACAAGGTACAATTTAAATGGAGTATATCTGCATACAGATAAACAGTTTCTATGCTGTGTTGGAACTGATGGGCATCGATTGTCATGTGTGAGAAAACCAAAACCTGAAAATATTAATAGTGAACTTGGTGTAATCATTCCACGTAAGGCTGTTATGGAGCTGCTGAAAGTATTAGATGATTGCAATGAAGTTAACATAAAGCTTTCAGATAGAAAAATTAAATTTACGTGTGGTGAGTATATTCTAATATCAAAATTGATAGATGGAACTTTTCCAGATTATAAGGCTGTTATTCCGGCATCTCAAGATAAACAAATGATCGTTGAAAGCAGTAGGTTAGCTAGTGTCATAGATCGAATTTCTGTTGTCGTATCTGATAAAATAAAGTTTATTAAATTCTTGTTACAAGAAAAACTATTAACGTTGCACTCAAATTCTCAAGAATGTAGTGATGCAACTGAATCTATAGAGGTAGATTATAATGGAACCCCTGTAGAAATAGGGTTTAATTCGCGTTATTTGCTTGATGCTTTATCTTGTATAAAAAATAAATGTAAATTTAGCTTAGCTGATGGTAACAATGCTGCAATTATTACTGATGAAAATGATCCAAGTGCATTATATATAGTAATGCCAATAAGGACTTAAGCTAGTAATCTATCTTCACCAAGTATAAACCGCAAGGCGGTGCAGTAACGCCAGCAGCTTTTCTTTTGTGTTGGTTTAATATATTTAACATTTCTTGTGGATTAGTTTTATTTTTCCCAAATTCGACTAAAGTGCCGACAATGATCCTCACTTGTTTATGTAAGAAGGAAATAGCAGATATTTTAATGTATATATGACTTCCATTTTGGATTATCTCGATATCATCAATTGTTCTTATCGGATTTTTGGCTTGACAATCTTTTGAGCGAAAACTTGAAAGGTTATGCTTTCCGAGCAGGTGTTTAGCGGCCTTACGCATAATGTCTACGTCGAGTGGATTAAACACTTGCCACACATAACCAGCTTCTAAAGCTGCAGGGGCATAGCGATTAATTATTCTGTACTCATAATGTCTTTTTTTTGCTGAAAATCGTGAGTGAAATGCATCATTTACAGTTTCTACATTAAGAACAACTACAGGAACTGATTTCAGATGATAATTTATTGCAGTCCTTATTCTATGGAGCTTGAATTCTCTTTCCATATCAAAATGAGCAACTTGCTCTAAAGCATGAACTCCTGCATCAGTTCTTCCACCGCAATGTAAGGTGATTTTTTCGCCGCTGAAATTAAATATTGCGTTTTCTATGGTTTCCTGAATTGAGTTAGAAGAGTGCTGTTGTTTCTGCCAGCCAGAAAAACTGCTACCGTTGTATTCTGTTGTTATTTTGTATCGCACTATAAAGTCTATCTGATTTTCTATTTTAATATAATTTAAGGTAGCTAATTTTTCTATAATAATGTTTTTTCGTTATTAAAAAACCCTTGGTAGATCATTACTATTTAATTAGTATAGGAATTATATAAATTAATAAATGTTCTATGATAAGCGACTCATGAGAAAGAAATAATGATAAGCGAAGAGTATTAGACAATACGATAAGTCAAATTGAAAAAGTATTTAGTAGGGGTGTAATAATGAAACTGAAGCAAAACCTTGTGGAGGAAATAGATCAGTGTTATATAGGATCAATTTCACTTGATTTAGCTCTTTGGTATTAGGTTTACTAAAGGGAAGTATAATTGAGATACTTTGTTCTAAGAGTTCCGGTAAGGCCACTCTTGCTTTGCATGTAATTGCTGGATTCAAGAAGAAAGGAGGGTTATGTAAGTTTATTGATGCGAAGCATGTATCATGATCATGTATTTGAATGTCATATATGCTCGTAAACTTGGAATAAACGCTGGTAGTTTAGTGATTTTATAACTAAAAACTGGAGAACAAGCTCTATATGTTGTTGAATGTTTGGTGTGTTCTGTTGCAGCATTTACTTTAAGAAGTGAAATTAAAAGAGATATTGGTGATTAACGTATGGGGCTACAAACAAGAGTTTTAAAGTTATGGTCTGCAAAAATTTACCTCTGCAGTTTCAAAAGTAAACCGCATATTAATATTTATTAATCAAATTTATATGAAAATAGGAGTAGTGTATGGGAATCATGAAACTACCATAGGCGGAAATGTATTGAAGTTTTATCTTCTGTAATGCTTGATATCAGGAAGGTTGGTGTAATAAGGGATAAGGAAAATGTTACAGTAGGAAACGAGAGTTAAAATTATAAAGATAAAGTTGCTCCTCTATTTAGAGAAGCAAAATTTTACATAATATATGATGATAGCATATCAAGACTTAGGGAAATACTAGATGTAGGAGTGAAACTTAGTGTGTTCAAAAAACTGGTACTTATTATTCATACAATAATACGTGCCTTGGACAAAGGAAGGGAAATGTAAAAATTACCTCAAAATGAATAAAGGAGTTGTAAATGAAATAGAAATCAAAATCAGGGATTTATTTAGAAATTTAGGGTGACTCTGTTATAGTAAAAGAGGAAAGCGAGCAACTTTTAGAAAATCAGTATTCTAGTTTTACCTATTTACAGAAGTAAGTGGGTTTACAAAAGCAACAAAAAAGCGCGAAGATAAAGAAAGATAAATATAAATAGGTAAATGACTTTATCCGAAAAAACTCCTTTTTCTTCCTATTTTTAACTGATCTAAGTTTCTGTTTGTGCTTATCCTTTTTTTGCTTTATTCAATTAAGTACTAAGTTTTAATGTTAGTATATAATACTACAACTGTCAATGCAGAGATGTTATCGCTACACTAATTATTGCCTAAGATAGCTAACCTAGTTGTGAAATTGAACACAAAGTACTAATTGTGTCAACTTGCTAGCAAGACCAGCACAAATAATAGCAATGTACAGTGTTAATGTTCTTTTAGTAGATCATCTTTTCAGTAAATTTTTTGTTTTTTTTTACTTTTGTAAGATTAGCATTTTCGCGCATTAATCTATAAGATTTATTTTCTTATCGATTTTGTGTGCTTATTTATCTGATTTAAATTACTTTACTAATGGTTGTTTAATATTGCCTTGCAACTTTACTTATTAATTTTGTCTTTTTGTTTTAGAATTTTTTAATTTTTCTGGTATATGATATTTAGTTCTGCTTTCTTATATAACTATTGAATTTCTTTATCTTTTTCTTGTGACAACTTTTCTACTCAATTAATAAATTTTACTACTTTTTTCTTTTAACCTTGTTGTTGCTTTTCATATCACTTTTCTGAATGGTAGTAACGTTGTTAATTCTACTTTTACTTACTTTTTTTGATGTTATTATTGTATTTACTAGTTTTGGCTATGTTGATAATATAGCTTTTATATTTTCTAACGTTTTGATACTTTGCCTACTGATGTAGCTAATATATTATTAGGCTTTGTTGCGCTACTATTTAATACAACACCTTAAAAAACCTGAAATCAAGTAATATTTTTACTGTGGCACAAAAAAATTATGTTAGCACACTCACAAATAAAAGTTTTCAAATGAGTAAGAAGACTGCTTGATAGAACATTAGGTGTATGTTTTGCTTTAAATGGAATATAATGTTCTGTCTTTAAAGACTTACTAAAAGCTTTACTTTAAGTAACTTTGGATTTACCTTAACAGTACTTTAGCCTCACTACTGGCTTACCTTTTCTGTAGCGGATGTATTGCTTTACACAAGGCTCACTATTAGTAAAATTTAAACTTTCACTATTGCTTTGACTTTTTTGAAGCCTGTTTAGGTAGAATAATTTTTTCAGAAGGTTAGTGTAATTTTCCTATCTTCTAATTTTTTAGTTTTTCTTGATTTTTTACTTCTACTATTATTTGGTCTTTATTTAATCTACTGGGATATAATTTTGTCTTTCATTTCTTAAATTAGGGTAGAGGAGGAAGTTAATGTTATATTATTACCATTTGTATAAGGTCAGTATAGTGGCTTATGCACTGCTATTGTAATTTCTATTTTACTCTTGTCTATCTTTATTATGCTTCTACTATGGTTATGTTTCTTCTTGAGTTGATCTTTTTTACTCCATTAATAATCTTTATAACATGTATTGTACTACCTCTCATGAGTATTCCTGAGTAGATAGTAAAATATCATATTATGCATTTTTTATCCCTGCAGTAACTACATTTTTATAGCTTTTGCAAACTCTTTAATGTAATTCATATACTCTGAATGAACTTTCTTCATATTGTCTTTGTTGCCCTTGAACTTTAATTCTAGTTCATTGATTACATTTATACTATTTAATCCATAAAAGATTACTCCTCTTAGTACTAATTTATATATTATATATTAATAATTTTAGGATTTTTTTCTGATTTGAATTTGCTAATTTTTTTTGTTTTTTACTACATAATCCATGAAGTTATATCTACTTTTGTATACTACTTCATGTAAATGGTCATAAGTTAGAAAAATTAAATCTTGTTCTATATTCTATAGTTTTGATTATAATCTATTCTAATTTTATTTATATTTTGACTTTATTCATTTTACCTAAATACTTCTCTTCAGTCTTTTCTCTTGGTTTAGTACTAAATTAGTCTACAGAACTTCAAATTTAGTGAATAATCTCTTTTATCTAATCCTTTTTATTATGTTGATCCAACATCTAATAATAAGCTCTCTGTTCTTTTGCAAATGGTTCGATTATTGCACAAAACTTCTATAGAATGTTGATGAACCTTTGATTTTTCTTTATCCTCTAAAGAGCTAAACCCTTTTTTAGGATCCTGATTATTCTTATGTTTGTTCAACAACTCTTTCAATTTATTAGAATCTGTTAATGTATTATATAATTCTTCCATTAAATTCTCTTGTTCCTTACTTGAAAAGTGCACTTCAGCGTATAGTAGTTATGGTTGGTGAATTTATAACATCTAGTAAATTTTCCTGTTTCTGTCAGATGTATTAAAAATTCTTTACTTAGAAGAGTAATCTATAATATTATCACAACCGGAACGAGCAGCATGACGCAAAGGTGTTTTTCTGTATCAATCTCTTCCTATATGTTAGGATTAGCACATGTTCCTATAGGTGAACTTGTACATTCTCTTACTTCATAAACTAATCTATACCTGGTATTACATATAATATTATTAACTTAGATTCTTCTCTTTAAAATTTAAGAATTTTACAGATCTTAATTATTTTTGTTCTCACATAAAGAATTATTCAGTTTTTAAAATGTGGCCTTCGTGATCTCTGTAGGCAAGATCTTTGGATTTCTGAAAATTCCTAGTAATTTCTTACTCAACTCCTTTTGATCATCTGTTAAATCAGATATATCGGAAGACCATATATATTGATTATCAAATTTGTTCTCCTCCAATTTCTCATATATGTTTTAGCATTCTATTTTTAACTTCTAATTTTTCAATCATGTTGCTTTTGTTTAGATAATTTTTAGTGCTTGTTGTATGTGAAGTTTCTGATAACTGTTTATATTAGATGATTTTTATCATGCTATAATAAAAATATTAGTTCCATAAGAAGATAACATATCGTTACTAACTTAGTTAAGTTAATTGTATCATGCAGGAAATAGGTCCTCTTTGGCGCTACAAAAATTCATTTTGTTAACTTATTTACTTTTTTAAAATTATGAAAAAATATTCACCTTTTTGAGAAAAATACTCAAAATTAACAGATTATTAAGAAGTAAGAAGAAAGTGAGAATTTTAAGATAAATAATTAAAAGCAAAGTTAATGATTATAGGTAATTTATATATGCTGTTATGCTAGAACTTTCATAGAAGGAAGCCTATAAGATATATCTGATGATCCCGGCGCGGATTGAACGCGCGACCTACTGATTAAAAGTCAGTTGCTCTACCGGCTGAGCTACGGGATCGCTTCATTTTTTAGCTGTACCAAACGTCAATACATCTTTTGTCTATTTTAATCAAACTAAAATTTTCATACATAATATATGTACTATAATATAGCTTCTTGACAATAGCTTAGTACTTCTTGTACTCTAGAGTATAGGTTAGTTTATTCTCATAGACAACTGGGGGCATAGCTCAGCTGGGTAGAGCATCTGTTTTGCACGCAGAAGGTCAGCGGTTCAATCCCGCTTGCCTCCACATCAAAATGTTATTTGGGTGTATTGCAAGCTACTATAGTATCTTATTTGACTAGTTGTGTCTTGTGTAGCTCAGGTAATCCTTTACAATACATTAATGAGTTAATAAAAAACTGCTTGTAACTAATTATTAATATTATATAGTATATTATTTCTAATTAAATTTAAATGAAAAGGTATGAATAATAATGATCCAGCTGTAAATCTATCAACTAGTATTAAAAAATTATCGTCAAACAGGTTCGTAGAAGAGGTGTGTCAAAGTCAGTTTGAAGATCAAGGTAATATTTTATTTGAAGGTTTTTTTGTCAAGAAAGTTAAAGAAGGAGATGTAGTAGAAGGTGTAGTTACACAAATAAATCCTAACGACGTTGTAGTTGACGTTGGCTTAAAGTCTGATGGGAGAATTTCAATTAAAGAACTCGGTTGTAGAGATGAGGTTGGTGTTGGTTCTAAAATTAAGGTGTATGTAGAAAGAATCGAAGATTATTATGGTAACGTAGCTCTTAGTCGTGAGAAAGCAATTAGAGATGAAAAATGGCATAAGTTGGAAGAAGATGCAGCTACACAAACTGAGGTAAGTGGAATTATTAAACGTTCAATTAAATGCGGCTTTATTGTTGATCTTGGCGATGGAATAAGTGCTTTTTTACCGATGAGCCATGTGGACTTAAAGCAAGCGAGAGATGCTAAGCATCTTATTGATACTGAACAAAAATTTATTGTGCTTAAAGTGGATAAGAAACAGGGTAACATTGTAGTATCAAGAAAGCTGGTATTAGAAAAATTGCATGCTGGTGAAAAAATTAAATTTTTAGAATCCTTAAACGAAGGTGATATAATAGAGGGAAAAATAAAAAGCATTACTCATTACGGTGTATTTGTTGGTATTCATGAGTCAGACGTAGTTGGGGTTGTGGATGGGTTATTACATATTACAGATATTTCTTGGAGTAGAGTGAGCCATCCATCTGCAGTTTTTACCTGTGGTCAGACTATAAAAGTCAAAGTTATAAAAATAGATAAAGAAAATGCGAAAGTTTCTCTAGGTATAAAGCAATTAGAGGATAACCCTTGGCATGATATAGAATTAAGATATCCAGTTGGTAGTGTGTATAAAGGTCATATAACAAGTATAGAGGATTATGGAATATTTGTTGAACTTAAACCTGGAATTGAAGGTTTAGTACACTCGTCAGAAATAACTTGGGTTAAGAATAATTTACCAATTAGTAATCTTGTAACCAGAGGACAGGAAGTGTTTGTTAAGATTCTCAGTATTGACACTGTTAAAAATAGAATGAGTTTGAGTATTAAGAGGTGTGTAAGTAATCCTTGGCAAGTATTTATTGACAAATACCCTCCTGGCTCTATTGTTTCTGGTAAGATTAAGAATAATACTGGATTATATATATCTATTACCTTTGATGATTATGAAATAGATGAGAATGTGGAAGGGACAATTTATGCACAGGATATAAGTTGGTCTAAGAATGGTTTAGATCAAATAAAAAAGTATAGTGTTGGTGATATAATAGAAGCAAAAGTAATAAGGGCTAATGTAAATCGAGCAAAAATTTACCTTGGTATAAAGCAAATAGAGCATGATCCTCTTATAGAATTAATAAAAAAAGTAAAGGTAGGTGGCAAAATGCAGGCTATTGTGAGTAAGAGGGAAGATAGCGGGTTAGTTGTTAAAGTTGAGAATGATGTGACTCTCTTAATAGATCAAGAGCATCTACCAGAAAATAAAAAGTTTTCTATGTCAGAAGAAATAGAAGTGGAAGTGTTGGGCATTGAAGCCTATAATATAATACTATCTGCTAAATAATTAGAGTTTTAGCTTCGTATAAGTGGTAACGAAATCTAATCTAATAATAAAGATGGCAAAGATATATTCTTTCCTAGATGAGATAGTCATCAAGGCTTACACAGTTGATAGGTTTTTGAGGTACTTTTAAGTTCCATAGTAGAATTGAAATTATGGTATTTGTTTTTTTAATTAGGAGTTATAAGTCAAAAAAGGTAAACCATTTGGTGCATAGAAGTTTACAAAAAGTCAATATCTCAAAATATATTTTCTTAGCAGTAAAAAGTTGTTTAACTTGATAAGTGAGAAGAATTTATATTGTTAATAGAATAAAAATGATGGTTAAGTTATTGCTAGGGATTTTTATGTTATATGTAAGTATTAGAAGTAGTTATATGGATAGTACACAAAATATCTTATGAAAGTGAAGAGAAGAATCGATAGCGTGAAAAGCACAAAAATGAAAAAAAACAGGATATACTGAAGTACTAAATAGGGTAGATAAGATCGTTAAACGCATAGGGGATTAGCTTCAATAAAATAAATAATTAAATTCATTATCTTACTGCTTACATTAGAAGGGAAGTCTACTTTACGAGTCATGTAATAATATAATTCATAGTCATCAAGATCAACTATCCTCTCATATTCAATGAGTTCGTTTAGGGAGAATTTATCAAGATGCTTCAGTGCAAAATACCCCAAGAGTATATCAGTTTCTTTGCACCCTCTGTGCCAGCTTCTATACATCAATTTTCTTCTTAATAAAGAGATATCCGTCATTGGTATTAAATTTTCCTTGATTTAAAGGTAAAATTAAATGCTTGTCAAGCGAGCACGTTTTAATATACTTAATGTTTTGTTCAAGATCTGAGATACAAGTGGAGTTAGTTTCTAATCTTATTCATCAATTTAGTGATGGAATATATTATTTTGTGTCATTTTCCTTAATTATCTCTATTATAATATTTGTGCATGAGTATGGGCACTATATTATCGCTAAGGCGTGTAAAGTTAAGGTTGAATCTTTTTCCATAGGCTTTGGCCCTGAAATTTTTGGTTTTTATGATAAGTTTGGAACTAGATGGAAATTAAGTGCCATCCCACTGGGTGGGTATGTTAAAATGCTAGGAGATAATAATACAGCAAACGTTCCAGTTAGTCAACAAGAGCTAACTGAGGAAGAAAGGTTATATTCGCTTCATACAAAACCACGATATAAGAAAACAGCAGTAGTTTTTGCAGGGCCACTTGCAAACATGATACTAGCTGTTATAGCTTTTACGGTATTTTTTAGTATAACAGGCTATTATCGTACTCCACCAGTGATTGGGAGTGTAATCGAGGGTAGCGTAGCAGATCAGGCTGGTTTATTGCCAGGTGATATTATTACACAGATTAATGAATATGGAATAAAATATTTTGAAGATATTTCACGTGTGATGATGTTAAGCCCAGAAGCCAAAGTGGAAATTAGATATAGTCGAAATAACAAGGGACATAAAACTACCCTAACTCCATTAATAACTGAGGATAAAGATATTTTTGGTGATGAAATAAAAAGAAAGACTATAGGAATTACTTCAGTTAACATAGCGGGGCTAAAACGGTCATCTTTTCTTGGAGCTGTGAGTCTATCAGTAAGTGAAACTTACCACGTTATGTACTTGACAATTAAAGCTCTTTTTCAAATTGTTATTGGTAAGAGAAGTATAAATGAAATAGGTGGACCAATAAAAATTGCGAAGTACTCAGTACAATCAACTAAAAAGGGATTTGTTATGGTTTTATATTTTATGGCGGTCCTTTCAGCTACTTTAGCTGCAGTTAATTTGCTACCAATTCCACTACTAGATGGTGGACACTTATTTAATTATATTATAGAGGCAATTATACGTAGAGATTTAAGTCCGAGGTATCACAAATATGCAGCTACTTTTGGTGCTACCATATTATTTTTGCTGATGGTAATTGCAATATCGAATGATATAAGGCATCTTTTTTAAGATAAACATGAAAAGGCTGTTTTGCATGCTAATAGTAATTTTTATTTCTGTTCCTGTTCTACTCGTTGCTTTAGAAAACGATAACAAAACTAAAATAAATGATATTAAATGTATTGGTAATAAGCGAGTTGGTAATCAAACAATAAGGTTTTATACAAAATTAGAGCCTGGTAGTTATGTAAATGATAATAGCCTAGACTCGATTATAAAAGATTTATATAAAACAAAGTTGTTTGCTGGTGTTAACGCTTACATTGATGATGAAAAAAATTTAGTAATAAAAGTTCAAGAAAATCCACTGATCAATAGGATAACATTAAAAGGTAATAAGCTATTTAAAAGCAAAGAACTGCTAAATAATGTAATTCAGTCAAAACCTTTGACCATTTTTGCTGAAACAAAGTTACAAAATGATCTATTGAACTTAGCCACAACTTATAGAAATAGTGGTAAGATTGGTGCTAAAATTGAGTATGCACTAAACAAGCTTGATGGTAATAGAGTGAATTTAGTTTTTAAAATAAAAGAGGGTAAAACATCTAGAATTAGGGATATAAGATTTATAGGTAATAAAAACTTCTCTGAGAATGAGTTGAAGCAAGCTGTTAAAATGCAAAGTGATGATATATTTAGTAAGTTATTTATGGTCTTTTTTAAAGGTAAAAATCATTATTCACCACAATATTTGTTGATCAATGAAGAGTTGCTCGATAGTTTTTATTCCTCTAAAGGTTATATTAAAAATAACATACAGCCAATTGTTGAGATCGATAACAATGATCAAGTTGTTTTAACTTTTTTAATCGATGAAGGAGAGCAGTACTTGTTTGGAAACAATAAAATTAATATTAAAGCTAGAATCCAAGACTCGATCATAAAAGAGGAACTATTAGGGCTGATAACTAAAGAAGATAATAAAGTATTTGATAAGATTAAAGTTAATAGTGTAGTAGAGAAGATAAACAAATACTTAAGCGAGAGAGGGTACATATTTGCAGAGGTTAATCCAGAATATACACAGCGTGGTAATGTTATAGATGTAACTTACAAAGTACTGCCAGGCAAGAAGATTTATGTGAATCGAATCATAATTAGTGGTAATGACCGCACTTTAGATAAAGTAATCAGAAGTAAGCTTAGTATAGCGGAAGGTGATGCATATAATACATCTAAGATCCAAAAGTCATATAGAAAACTGGTTAGTAGTGATTTTTTTGAGACAGTAAAAATAGATAGCTATGCGATTAACGATAATGCGGTGAATCTTGACTTAAATGTTAAAGAAAAAAATACTACTTTGTTATACTTAGGAGGAGGAATATCTTTCCCTGGTGGAGCATTTTTAAAAACTGATTTTAAAGACCGTAATTTGTTTGGTGGTGGAAAAGAACTCTCTTTTGCCCTTGAGAAAGGCCAATATTCATTTTCAACTGATTTAGAAGTTATCGAAAGCAACTTTAACGACTCTGATACATCACTGGGTGTAGGTATATTTTATGAAAAGCAAGATAAACCAAACACTACTTTCAATAGTTGTGATATGGGTTTTTTTGCAAAGTTATCATATAAAGTTACAGAAAACTTAACTAATTTTCTCCGCTATTATTATAAATATAACCATATACGGATGGATAATAAGGGTGGAAAAGATAATAGCGGTATTTCTAAAATAATACTTGACCGAGAAGGCGAGCATCACATTTCATCACTGGGGTACACGTTAGCTTATAGTAAGCTGGATAACCTCTACTCTCCAAGAGATGGGTATTTATTAAGCTTAAGCCAGGATATTTCAGGGCTAGGAGGGAATGTAAATTTCCTCAAATCTGAGTTTTTGTCTTTTTATATACATCCTATATTAAGGAATATTGATGATGATACAATACTACGCTTTAAAATAGCTGCAGGTCATGTTTTTTCTTATGCTTCTAAAAAGCTAAGTATTGGCCAGCACTTTTTTAAAGGTGGTAATGAAATTAGAGGATTTGACCTCTCTGGTATTGGACCAAGGACAAAAGATAAAAATGAAAGCTTAGGAGGTAAAACTTATTTCAACTTAACACAGCAAGTGGATTTTCCACTGCTAAAATTATATGATTATGTTGCTATTAAAGGGTCATTATTTGTTGACTACGCAACGCTTTTTGGCCTAGATGATAAAAGTAAGGAATCTGGGTATGAGAAGGACTATTATGACAGTAAGCTTGTGAGGATATCACCTGGTTTTGGTTTTTCAATGCCTTCTCCTTTTGGTGGTAGATTTAGATTAGATTTTGGTTTCCCTCTAGTTAAAGAGCCATATGATATAGTACCATCGTCAAATATTAAGTTTTCTATTGAAGCGGGAGTTTAAATGAAGTACACACAATTGCTTATATCAGTTATTGCCTTAGTTATTTCATTGTTTGCAAGTTATAAAGCTGTAAAACAGCAACCTCAGAATGCATTCAATGCAAAAATTGTGATTGTTGATAGTGATAAAGTTATCAATGAATCTCTTGCTCTACAAAATATACAACAACAAATAAAAAAGCAAAGCTCTAAACTGCAGCAAGAGTTTGAGAGTGAGCTAGAAAAATTTAAATCCTCAAAAGAAGAATTTGAACTTTTATCGGAGGAAGCAAGAAAGGAAAAAGCCGATCAATTTAACAAGTATGCTGTAAGCGCTAGAGATAATTACGCTAAAAAAATGTCACATTTAGAAGAGAGCTATAGAGATGCAGTGGAGGATATTTTTAATAAGATGAAAGAAGTTGCTAGAAAAACTGCAGAAAAAAACAGCATAGATTTGGTATTCTTTCTCCCAAAGAAAAACCAAATTTTATACTCTATGGATAAAGTTGATTTATCAGATGTATTATTAAAAAACATAAACAAGGAAATGCGCGAGTTTACTTTGAAAGGCGTTAATTAAGCTTGCTTTCAGGTACCATGCAGTTTAATATCAGTGATATTATAAAAATACTGCCACATTCTTATCCATTTCTCTTAGTAGATAGAGTGATAGAGTGTAATCCTGGTAAAAGTATAAAAGCGATCAAAAATGTAACTTTCAATGAGCCATTTTTTGTTGGTCACTTTCCTGGTTATCCAATAATGCCAGGAGTCTTGATAATTGAATCTCTAGCTCAGGCATCTGCAATATGTGTTCTGAGTAAAGAAAGTCAAAGCACAGTGAAAAATAAAGTTGTTTACTTTATGTCCATTGAAAATGCAAAATTTAGGAAGCCAGTTACTCCAGGAGATGTATTGATTCTTCAGGCTACTATTAAAAATGCACGTTTAAATGCGTGTAAATTTGAGTGTGTTGCATATGTTAGTGAAAAAAAGGTTGCAGAAGCAATAATTTTAGCTATGTTGCAGAGTATATAAAGTTTTCGTCTGTAAAAAACAGTGTATACACTGCATAATATATGCAATGCAGCTAAATTTTAACATTTCGTTTTCAAATTTATATACCCGCGATGGGTTAATAAAATTAGATAAAATATTTTTAGATTACATCAAATCATGCAATGAAAATTTATTTTTTTCATTGATTGAAGCGAGAAAAAAAATAGCTTCTTCTTTGATGTCACTCAGATTGATTTCAGCTAACTCTCCAGTGTCATCCCAGTGCTCCTTGACACTAGAAACTAAGAGACAACTAGTATCAACTATACAAATGACTGATAGTCAACTAATTATAGACCTTTCGTATTTACTTGATGAATTTATCACAAAGCTTTTTAACATCGAGAAAGAAATAGAAGAGCTGAGAAAAAAGCATGATGACTTTAATGTAATATATAAATGCAAAAGATCATTTGTTCAGCGTTATGCATTGAATAGATATGCTGATATAGCGAGTATTGACATTGATTATGTTACTAGTGAACTAAATCGCTTTTTCACTTTGCCGATAACAGAGAAAAGCTTTGCCGAACAGGTGATATTCTGGTTAGAAGATAGAGAAAATCATGAAAAAGAAATAGAACTTGCGGCACAATATGCAGCGTGGAGAGTGAAAAATAAACAGAGTATACTTTTTAGTATTCATAGAAAAACTGACTACGAAAATCTTGTATCATTTTCTAGAAAAAAAGTAGAAGAAGTTGAGGTTCTGTATTCAAAAAAAATAAAAAGACGATATGGTTTTGACCTAACAAGTGAAAAGGTAAACTTGAGCAAAGGATTAGATAATGCTCACTATTGCATATTTTGTCATAAGCAGAATAAAGATAGCTGCTCTAAGGGGTTAATTAATGATGATAAAACATTCAAAACTTCTCCACTTAGAGTCGAACTGCACGGCTGTCCACTGGAGCAGAAAATATCAGAAATGAATCTGGTAAAAAGCAAGGGGTACAGCATAGCCAGCCTTGCAATTGTAATGATAGATAATCCACTATGTGCGGCTACTGGATATAGAATATGCAATGACTGTACAAATTCATGCATATATCAAGAAAAGCAAGAACCTGTGGATGTACCGGTGATCGAGACGAAAATTTTGGATGACGTGCTTAGTTTAACATTTGGTTTTGAAATATATTCTTTGCTTAGTCGTTGGAATCCTTTAAATTTTCAGCGGCCACTACCAAAAGAAAACACTAGCAAAAACATTCTGGTTGTAGGTCTTGGTCCTGCAGGATTTAGTTTAGCTCATCATTTGTTAAATGATGGGCATAACGTTATTGCTATTGATGGATTAAAGATTGAACCTTTGATGGATAGTTTTGAGCTGATTAAAGATTTTAAACATGAAAAATTAAGTAAGCGTTCTGCCGGTGGGTTTGGTGGAGTAGCAGAATATGGTATTACTTCTCGGTGGAATAAGAATTACTTAAAGGTTATCAGACTATTATTGGAAAGACATAAGAATTTTGCCATTTATGGAGGTATTCGCTTTGGTGGTACAGTAACTGTTGATGATGCATTCAGTTTAGGGTTTGATCACATTGCACTAGCGCTTGGCTCTGGTAAGCCAAGAATGATTAAAGTAAAAAATGTATTAGCTCGTGGAGTACGCATGGCGTCAGATTTTCTAATGTCATTACAGCTTACTGGTGCCCTTAAATTTGATTCCATAGCGAACCTGCAAGTTCGTATGCCGATAGTTGTTATAGGTGCAGGACTCACTGCAATTGATACTGCCACTGAAGCTTTATCATATTATCCAGTTCAAATAGAAAAGTTTCTTCTTCGCTATGAAACATTGGTTGATAGATACGGAAAAAGCTACATTGAAAGGGACTGGACAGAAGAGGAATATGAAATCGCAGATGAGTTTATATCGCATGCACAATTGATTCGAAAAGAGCAAAAATTAGCAAAAAAAGAAAATAGGGAAACAAAAATATTGGAGTTAATGCAGAACTTTGGGGGGATAAAAATTATATATAGAAAACATCTGAAAGATTCGCCAAGTTATCGACTAAATAGTAAGGAGGTGCAAAATGCATTATTAGAAGGGGTTTACTTTATTGAGAATTTAGAGCCGGTTGAAATTGTAACAGATAAATATAATCATGCAGAGTCGATAAGACTGAGAGATATAAAATCTGGAGAAATTAAGCATATAAAAGCGCGCTCTATCTTTATAGCAGCAGGTACTGAACCAAATATAGTTCTTGCAGAAGAAGATAAAAAAAACTTTAAATTGAGCAATGGATATTTTACTCATCTAAATTCATCAGGGAAAGAAGTAGATCAAATATTTTCTCCTAAGATGCAAGATAAAGATAGAATATTAGTATATAATCAAGGTGGTAAAACGATTAGTTTCTTTGGTGATCTTCACCCTTCGTATAGAGGTAGTGTTGTGAAAGCTATGGCAAGTGTTAAGAACGGCTATCCTATCATTTCTCAGCTTTTGAGTGGAGTTGATGCTCCTCTAGCTGAGGTTTCAGCTTCGTGGACACGATTGTATGAATGTTGTAATGTAAGAGTAACTCTTACAAAAAAAGGTATCATCCAAATGGCAGGTACTAAGATTCGGAAAAAATTTGGAGACCAGTCTCACGAAGAATTTTTCAACAAGATCAAAGAGCAATTTACTGCAAGGGTTATGAAAGTTCAATATTTA
This sequence comes from Wolbachia endosymbiont of Onchocerca ochengi, assembly GCF_000306885.1. Taxonomy (GTDB): domain Bacteria; phylum Pseudomonadota; class Alphaproteobacteria; order Rickettsiales; family Anaplasmataceae; genus Wolbachia. The sequence continues at coordinate 308,480 of NC_018267.1, read as the reverse complement.
ACTGATAAAGTGCTAGAAATAGTGATTAAAGCACCTCTTGCTGCAAAAAATTTTCAACCTGGACAGTTCTTTAGGCTGCAGAACTTTGAAACCAATAGTAGGAATAGTAGGAAAACTAACCTTGCTATGGAAGGCATAGCTGTAACTGGCACTGAAGTAGATAGGAAAAAGGGAATTATTTCTACGATTGTTCATGAAATCGGTGGTTCCACTAGTTTATGTAAATATCTCAAAGAAGGTGAACAAATAGTTCTTATGGGTCCAACTGGGTGTCCTACTGAAATTTATTAGATCTATCTAACATTAGTTGTACTGTGATGTGTGTTATTTATTAATAAATTTATGTTATGATAATCTTTTTATTAAGATAATATTATGATATATTACTTAGTACTTATCTTTCCAAAGTAACAATATTACTAAGCGAGGGTAATAGTGCATTTTCAGCAAGAGATAAAGAAGGTAATAGAATAGATATTATAGCTGAGAGTAGTGCAAAAAAGGAAATTTTCTTTCTGGCGTTGATAAGTGTTAACTGCGTAAATGTTGTTATGTGGAAGACTTATAGTAAGGCTATTTTTTCATAGTAGGGTATTAAGTATGTTAGATGAGTGTAATATGGTTATCTGTCTGGGTTGACGGTAGAAATGTAAAGAAACGTCAGTATTCTGTATAGTCCCTTAGAACATGACATAGAGGAATATCAACATTGCTGTACAGTTTTCTTCATTCTAGTGCTAGTTGGAATGGCACAATTATCAGACTTGCTATTACTCAGTACTTCTTCACCTATTATTTTAGCACACGTGTATTATTGGTAACTTTATATTGCAATAACCATTTTAATATAGATAACGTAAAGTTAAGAAAATAGTTGACTTTACGCTAGTGATAAAAGGGCAATACTAAACTTTGTTTTAGAAAGTAAATAATTTACTAATTCTCGTGCATAAATTTAAAATGAATTACGCACGAGTATAGTACTATAGAGTGAACATGTTATAGTGAAGCTTACCTCACTATTAAAACTGCCGGTTAGATTAGATCTAATCTGACCGGTTTTCTATAACTCTAATATAATTATATGATAGTTAGTTTAATTAGTAGTTAAAAGGTGATTGCATAAAGATTGGTTTTTGTCTATTCATTTAGATATAATAAACCATGTTAGCTTAGATCATCGTGCAGTTTTACAAACTTTCACTGTTACTTCTTCTAGCTATATTAATAAGTATAGTACTAATGCTACCTGAAAGGTTGGGTGCAACATTAAACTTGTCTCATCCAGTTCTAAATTTTAATTTATCTTTTCGCGTCATATTAATATCTTTTTTGTTAACTGCATTTCTAGTTGTTCTACCAGCAAGTAACTTGAGCTTTTCAGAGATGCTATCTTCATTTGCTTACACTGTTAGTTCATTGTGTGTAATATTATCTAAGCAGGTAATATTGGTTATCATATTTTGTGAATTAATGGCCATTAGTGGATCTTTTATTATTGCTGGTAGTAAAGATAATGAGCCTGCGGTAAGATATGCTTGTATACACTTTTTTGCTGGAGTTATGTTAACAGCAGGATTGGCAATTCAAAGTTCTAATCTAGTAATAATAGGTTTACTAATAAATTGTGCTTGTTTCCCTTTCTCGTTTTGGGTTGTTGATGCATACCCTGCTACATCGTTACATGGTACTGCATATCTTTCTTTATTTACTACTAAAGTTTCTTTTTTAGCTATGCTTTTGCACGCTTGTATCATGCATACTGAAACTTTGGCGTTTTTGGGTTCTATAACTGTAATTTATAGCATTATATTTGCCTCTCTCGAACAAAATATTCGTAGATTTTTATGTTACGGTGTTATAGGGCAGATGGGTTTACTTATTATTGCAGGAAGCTTGCTTAGCTCTTCGGAAAAAGCAGTACCGATTTTAACGCTGCACATAATCTTCTCTCTTGGTTACCAGTCATTACTATTTGTAGTTGCTAATTCAGTTATTTCACAAACAAAAATGGTTAGTTTCAGTGGATTGAGCAAACTTATATCAGCCGAAAGTATGTGTGCTTTAATTGCAGTACTTACAATGGCTGGATTTCCTGGAACTGCTGGGTTTATTAGTAAGTCATGTATTGTAGCTGAAATTGAAATGAATGGTACTAATTTAGAGTTGTACAAAAATTTGTACAAAGCTCTGAATTTATCACTTTATTTAAGTGTGGGGCTTAAGTTTCTCTATTATACATTTGTTGCTAAAAGCAAGTTGAAACTTTCGGGAAAAAGGGATAGTAAAATAGCAATGACTATTTTAGCGTTTATGTGTGTGATCACTGGTAATCCTTACTTGCCTATTTACAATAAACCTTTGATCTTTAACTTTGTATATAACACAGAGAATATTTGGTCGCAATTTAATTTACTATTATATACCACCTTGTTGTTTATTCCTTTGCATAAGTTCTTTTTGCCAAGAATGAATTTTAAAATGGATGTCGATTGGACTTTCAGAGCTCTTATGCCCTATATTGTTCTATTGCTTAATAAATTAGTTTTTAAGGTAAAGAAAACATCTGCTAGCATGCTGCAAAACTTGACTAATTCACTTATTGGTTTATGCTTTAATAGTGCTACTAAACTCAAAGAAGTGCTAAATTGTAACTCAGTGAGTTTTGTTTCTGCTTTTTCTCTTTTTTTAATGAGTGTTCTACTAATGCTATTATGTTTAAATCATTAACTGAAAATTTAAATTCTGTATTTAATAAGCTTAAAGGGAAATCAATCATTTCTGAGGATGATTTTAATCTTGCTATGCGTGAGGTACGCATAGCCCTAATTGAAGCTGATGTTTCTCTTGAAGTTATTAAAAGATTTATTAGTGATATTAAAGATAAAGTAGTAGGGGAGCAAGTTATAAAAAGTGTTTCTCCAGTGCAAATGATAATTAAAATTGTGAAAGATAATTTGGTTGCAATTCTTGGATCAAAGAAAAGCGAATTAAATCTAGCAGTTAAGCCTCCCGCTGTAATCATGATAGTAGGTTTACAGGGTGCAGGTAAGACAACTACTTCAGGGAAGCTTGCTTTAAAGCTAAAAAGACAAAAGAAAAAAATAATGCTTGTTTCTTTAGACGTTTACAGGCCTGCTGCCCAGAAACAGCTTGAAGTGCTTGGAAAACAAATAGACGTACAAACTTTGCCTACAGTAGTGGGTGAGGGGCCTATTGCAATTACAAAAAGAGCACTGGCGGCGGCAAAAAACGGTAATTATGATGTGTTGATATTAGATACTGCAGGTAGGCTTCATATCGACAACAATATGATGAATGAGTTGAAAGCTATAAAGGAAATAACTTCACCTACAGAAGTTATTTTAGTGGCTGATGCAATGATTGGCCAAGATGCAGTGAATATTGTCAAATCATTCAATGAGAGAATAGGTGTAACTGGTATTGTTCTTACACGTGTTGACGGTGATGCCCGTGGTGGTGCCGCCCTTTCTATGAGAATGATAACTAATTGCCCAATTAAGTTTATTGCTTGTGGTGAAAAATTAAGCGACCTTGACGACTTTTATCCTGATAGAATAGCAAGAAGAATACTTGACATGGGTGACGTTGTTTCGTTGGTTGAAAGAGCTGCTGAGATAGTTGGTCAGGAAGAAATTAATAAACTGCAAGAGAAAATAAAAAAAGGTAGATTTGACTTAAATGACTTGATAAGGATGCTAAAAACCCTAAAAAAAATGGATGGTATCAGCAATATAATTAGATTCATCCCAAGCTCGTTCACAAAAAAATTAGGCAGTGGAATACCAGATGATGGCAGAGTGAAAAAATACATAGCTATTATAAATTCGATGACTAAAAAAGAAAAACGAGATCCAGATATTTTAAATGGTAAGAGAAGACTTAGAATTGCCAAAGGTTCTGGAACGAATGTAATGGACATCAATCTTTTGATTAAGCAATATGATCAAATAAACGCAATAGTTAATAAATTTGGTAAAGTTGATTACAGTAAACTCAAAGAATCTGATTTAATAGACATGCTAGGTAGGAAGTAGAGCAACTTTTTTCAAAAAAATTGTATTATTAATAGCTTACGTAACAAGGTTATTTAAGGCTGATGCTTTTCGCTATATCTCTATACTTCCTCGGAACTTGGATACCTACCTAAGAAAATTTGGATGCACTTCATTTCACTTTTTCGTTAGCCTTTTCATATCCTTTTCTGAAGAACTTTGAATAGTTTCATCCTTTGTTAGCCCATTTTATAATTAACTGTTGCTTTTTATTTGAAACATGTCTATTATTTTTACCATTCTGACTACACATCTTTATATAATTGATTAAAATAATTCTCTCTTTTTTAAGTTTCAGCTTTAGGAATTTTATCAAGTATATTTTCTCTATAAAATGTTTAGTTTTTTTTCCTCTGTTAATTGCTTCTTCTTTTATTTCGTCTTTATGTTTATATGTAACTAACCTAATACAGTTCTATAGTGCTATTGTTAAAACAATCTTGCTAAATACTGTGTGCTTCACTATCTAAGTAATAACATCAGTTATTTTTTTCTTATTGCTAAAATAAACTATTAATGTGCTTATCAGTGTTATAAATGCTGCTTTATGTTGCTTTCTCAATAGTTTTTTTGAATTAACAATCATCGGTTATACTTTAAAATTTTGAGTTTTTCTAATCATTGTCTGATCTTTATCAACTTATTTAGCTAGTTTTTTGAGTTTTTCTTTTTCTGATGGTTCTTCTAATATAGTTTTTAAGAACCCATCACTTTTATTATTGCTTAATAAATTAATTATATCTTTCGCTTTAGTTAAAGCTAAATCTTTTAGGTCTGTATTCTATTCAGAAGTTTTTTTGTTTCTTCTTTTAAACTGTTATTTCTTTAAATTAATTTAATTGAATCTTGGGTGAAGTACTCATTGTTGCCAGTATCTGTTATGTCACCTTGTACCATATTTAGTTTCTGTTAGTTATAAATATAACTAATTATACATAATAATTATCAATTATATTTGAATTGATATAAAATAATTACCTCTTTCCAAATATAGAATTTGTATTACAATACCTAGATTATATGGAGATAAGGTATTCTATGAGTGAGAAAAAATTAAAAGCTGCTGTGGTTTTGTCAGGGTGTGGTCACCTTGACGGTACTGAAATAAGGGAAGGTGTCTTAAGTCTGCTGGTTCTTGATCAACAGGAAGTTGAGGTTAAATGTTTTGCGCCTGATATTGATGTTACACAGGTCATGGACCATAAAGCAAAAGAAGCAGTGAAAGAAAAAAGGAATGTACTTGTAGAAGCAGCAAGAATCACGAGAGGTGAAATATATGACCTAAAAGAAGCAAAAGCTGAAGATTTTGACATGTTAGTTGTACCTGGTGGATATGGGGTTGCGAGGAATTTGTCTAATTTGGGTGAAAACAGAGATGCGGTAACAGTACTACCTGAATTTGAAAGATTAGTTTCTGAGTTTTTTATTACAAAAAAACCAATAGGAGCAATATGTATATCTCCAGCAATAATTGTTTTTATTTTAAGTAGTAGGATTGGTAAGGAAAAGAATAGAATTAAGGTAACAATAGGAGATGACAGGGAGAAATTGATAGAAAAGCTAGGTGGTGAGCATATAAAGTGTGATACAGAATTATCAATAGAAGATGAAGAGCATAATGTATTTTCCTGCTCTGCTTATATACGTAGTGACGAAGGTACGTATTCTGTATATCAAGGAATAAAGCACATGATTGATGGTATGGTAAAAAAGTTAACAAAAGGAATTAAGTAGCTGCTTAGATTTCTTACGCAACAACTAGTTGTTGAATTTTATGTTTTGGGGTGTATTATAGCTAAATGTACTTAAAAATATACATAGTTTTTTTAAATAGTAAGTGTAAAGGTGGTCTATATGTCAGGTGATTTGTGGGATTTTCTTGTGGATGTTCCTAGTGAAGGTTATGTAGTTGAAAGTTCATACTGTACGAGCGGTAAGTGTAATTATTATACGGGAAATATAGATCCGAATAATATTTGGGAGTTTGATTTGATTTCTCTAGATGGAAAGGCAACAAGGAAAGTTGGAATTGACGTAATTAACTTTTCTGAGCCAAGAGTTCGTTTTAGTATGGACGAAAGTGGTAAAAAAATCAATTTAGATATTGCTCCTGAAAACTGCAAAATAACAGAAGATGGATTTCTTTGTATCAATAAGGATAAACAAGATTATAGACTGAATTTTTTGATAAAGAAAATACAGTTTACATCTCAGGTGTGATATTTAAATATAGGTGCTATTTTATTTATAGCATTTTTAGCTATATGTGCAAGCGGTCATTACTCCGATGTGTGTATATTATGAAGCTCATTAATGAAAATTAGTACTGTGTATCTTAAGTCAAGCATAGTTAACTCTTTTATAGATGGTGCTATATTTGCATCTTTGTTATGTTTACTTTGTTTTTCTGCTGATCAATCTTACTTTTTATCAAATATACTTTTATGTTTGCTTTTCTGTCTGTTCTAATCTGTTACTGTTGTACTTAGTAATTTTCTTATCTTACTACTGGAAGTAGCTTCTTGTAATAGTCTGTTCTCTAATACTTTTCCTTTATTCAATATTAAAATTACGTTGTAAAATATCCCATTGTTGTCTCTACTGTGGCTACGGTTTATACAATATGCGTAGGCAGTTACAGCTATTTTATAACTGTACGTAAGCACTGCGATTTAGTTTTATTTACATATGCTTTAACTCTAGCAATGTTTTTATCATCTATGCACATCGGTATTTTTTGTTATCAATACCTTCTTTGAGATTGAGTACCTTTTTATCTAGGTAAATTTTTTTTCGAAGTAAGTATTTTGTACAAACTTTCATATTCAAGGCCATTTAAAATGGAATACAGTTGTATTATTATAATCTCTGGTTTTCTTCTACTTTGGTATATATAATGTTGGTCTATCTGTTCGTTTTGGAGAGTGCTCTTTCTTAAATCTTCTGTAGTATCAAACTGATTAAACGTCAAAGAAAATATGCGAAAAATGACTATTATATAAAATACAAATGATGGTGCTATAAGATATGATGAGCGGAGCTTGTTTTTAAGCAATGTTTGCTTGCATACCAATCTAATTTGGAAAAAGTGAGAATTATTTTATCTGAACCGCGCGGGTTTTGTGCAGAAGTTAAAAGAGCTGTAGCTATATTAGGCTATTTTTTAAAAAAAATATAAAAACGAGCGCCGAGTTTATGTTCTACATTAAATTGTTCACAACAAATATATAGTAAAGAACTTTTTAAGAGACAAGGAGTAGTTTTTTATAAGTAGTGTTGAGGATATTGATAAATATAGTAGAATATTGATTTTCAGTGCATACTGAGTGCAAAAAATGTAGAAGAGGAGGCGAAAAAAAAGGGTATTTAAGTGATTGGCGCAACATGTCCCCTAGTTAATAAAGTGCACAAAGAAGTAAAAAGGTATGAGGATAATGTAAAGAATTAATTCTGATTAGGCATGAAACTTACCCAGAGGCTAAGGAAATTAGAGGAAGAGTAAAAATCCTATTGCTTTAGTGTAAACCATAGAAGATGTACGCGATTTAAAGGTTAATGATCTAGATAATTTATCTTACGTCACACAAACCGCTTATTAGATCTGTGTACTGCGAGAGGAAGGAGAGCTTGTTTGATTGATAACTACAGCTATGTGAATAAAAATTGGTTACAGGGCATAGAAAGAGGGTAGGAATTACCGTAGAGGGGGGTATCCTCTCTGCTCCCGCGAATATATTGGTTGATGAGCTAATAGACTACTTAAGAATAAGTAAAGGCACAAAGGTTTCAGTTATGTCAGGTGGTATTACTGAAAGTGTTTAGTTTAAAATATTAGATTTAATGTAAAGTACATCTTGCTTACTAAACTCTGATTATTGTGATAAGTGTAAAAGTTATTGATAGTCAGGTGGTTCTCAGCTGAAGAGCAAAAGTTGAGTATCTAGAATCCTAAACAATAAGATTTCCTACATGAAGATGAAATTAAGTGTGCACTTTTACACTGCTTGCAAATAAATTTTTTGCTGAGTTTGATTATTTAATAGAAAAGCATAAACATGAACCAGCTACTGAGCAACAGAATGACTTGCGCGGACGGCAGAAATTGTTAATCTATTTACTAAAATCAGAAAACATTGTGTCAGATAAAATGGGTTTTTTGGCTATCTTTGCCTTAGTTGTCAGTAGTCAAATTGGCTCGGGAATTTTCATGCTTCCAATTAGCCTAGCTCCATATGGCATGTATAGTCCTATAAGCTCGATAATATCGGGATTTGGCGCTATATCTCTTGCTTTGGTTTTTGCTTTGCTCTGTGCAAAATTTCCAAGAACTGGTGGTCCTCATGTTTATGTAAAACATGCCTTTGGTTCTACAGTGGCTTTTTTTGTTGGTTGGACGTATTGGATAAGCTCATGGATTAGTTCAACAGCTGTAACAATTGCAAGTGTCGGTTATCTAGCTCCTCTTTTTCATGATAATATACAAAATATACGTTTGCTTTTAGAGATGGCATTAGTTTTAGCTATTATGCTAATAAACTTGAGAGGGGTAAATACTGTTGGGCGTGTTGAACTTTTATTAACCGTCATTAAAATTGTTGTGCTGCTTGTAATACCTGTGGTAGCGTTGTTTTTTTTTGATAGAAATAACTTTATAATAAGTGAGGAGGTATCAAATTTTACAACATCGCAGATTCTTGCTCATTCTACACTTCTTGCTCTCTGGTGTTTCATTGGACTTGAATCAGCAACAGCATCTGCAGGATCTGTTGATAATCCAGCTAAGACAATACCAAGAGCCATAGTACTTGGTACAATCTGTGTTGCTATTATATATTTTATTAATAATTTTGCAATTATGGGACTAATAAGTGGTAGTGAACTAGCTGATTCAAGGGCACCATATGTTGATGCAGTAAAAATTATGTTTCCAGGTAATTGGCATGTAATAGCTTCTGTTGTTGCTTTTATTGTTTCTGTAAGTAACTTAAATACTTCGTTCTTGACTGATGGACAAGTTACCTTAGGTCTTGCAAAAGATAAGTTAATGCCAAAGCTCTTTGCTAAAAGAAATAAGTACAATGCTCCTTTTTATGGAATAATACTTAGTACTTTAGGAGTGCTAGTTTTGCTTGTTCTAACATCAAACAAAAATTTTGCTGAGCAAGTAACTTCAATGATTAATATCTCTATGGTTTCGTTCTTATTTATCTACTTGGTATCTAGTTTTGCCTTTCTTAAGATTGCTATGCAAGAGAAAATATATTACAAGTTACTGATTGGAAGCGTGACTATACTTTTTTGTTGTTGGATAATATATGAAATTCCTATCAGTACATTGTTAATGTCAAATTTATTCCCCTTAAGTGGCACACTTATTTATTTATTTTGGTACCGCAAGTCTATAAGGTGACCATTTTTAATGGAATCAAGGAGCATTGTGTCAAATAAAATAGGTTTCTTAACTGTTTTTGCTTTAGTTATTAGTAGTCAGATTGGCTCTGGAGTTTTTATGCTTCCGATTAGCATTGCACCATACGGTATTTATAGCCTCATAAGTTGGCTAATATCAGGAGCTGGTGCTGTGTCTCTCGCTTTAGTATTTGCTACACTATGTACAAAGTTTCCAGAGACTGGAGGTCCTCACGTTTATGTAAAACATGCTTTTGGTCCCACAGTAGCCTTTTTTGTTGGTTGGACTTATTGGTTAATCTCCTGGGTTAGTACAACAGCTCTAGTGATTGTAGGTGTCGGTTATCTTACACCACTTTTTTATAAGGATATTCAAAATATACGTTTGCTTTTAGAGTTGCTATTGCTCGCAATTATTACGTTAGTGAATTTAAGGGAAATAACTACTGCTGGATGTGTTGAGCTTCTGATTACAGTTATAAAAGTTTCTGTGTTGCTTGTAATACCTGTGGCAGCGTTATTTTTTTTCGATAGAAACAACTTTATAATAAGTGAAAAAATCTCAAATCTTACGATATCACAAATTCTTGCACGTTCTACACTTCTGACTTTATGGTGTTTTATTGGAGTTGAATTGGCAACAGCACCTGCAGGATCAGTAGATAATCCAGCTAAAACCATACCAAAAGCTGTAGTACTTGGTACAATCTGTGTTGCTATTATATATTTTATTAATTGTTTTACAATTATGGGATTAATTAATGGCAATGATTTAGCAAATTCAAAAGCGCCGTATGCTGATGCAATAAAAATTATGTTTTCTGGTAATTGGCATTTGATTATTTCTATAATTGCATTTATTTTCTGTGTCGGTAGTTTAAACGCATGGGTTTTATCCAGTGGACAAGTTGCTTTTGGTCTTGCAGAAGATAAACTTATGCCACAATTTTTTGCTAAAAAGAATAAGCATGGTTCTCCTTTTTTGGCAGTAATAATTAGCTCAGTTGGAACTGCAATTTTGCTAATTCTTACTTCAAGCAACGATTTTGCTAAGCAAATTACATCAATTATTGATTTTTCTGTAGTTTCGTTTTTACTTGTTTACCTTACATGCAGCCTTGCTTTTCTAAAGATTATTATAGAGAAAAGAAATTATTACAAACTTTTAATCGGCATCGTAGCAACAACTTTTTGTTGTTGGGTGATACATGAGACTCCTGTGAACACTTTGCTAATCTCAAGCTTATTTACTGTAAGTGGTATACCTCTTTACTTATTTTGGTATCGTAAAGTTTCTGTACAATTTGATAGCTAGAACTTTAAATGATCGATATTCATGTTTTTTTCTTCTTTGTTCACTTGTTTGGCATTACTCTTCTTAAGCTTGCTCTGCCTACTTCTTCTATGTATTTATTATTTATGTGAGTCTCATTTTTTGCTTTACTGAAGTGATCTGTTTGTAATCTTAGTTTGTATATTTTTCTTTTAGGTGTAGAAATTTTTGCTAAAAACTTTCTTATTACTGGTATTGATTTTGAGAAGCCTCTTGGTTTTGAAGGTTGTTGTTCTATTTTTGCAAGCTGTGTTTTAATAATTTTTATAGCATACTTTCTATCGTTAAAATTTGTCTTATATTTTTTTTGCAAAAGAGCGTTTTGGATTCTTGATTCATTAATTTTTTTAGTTTTTTGAGGTATAGCTGATATAGATTTTACCTTAGTTTCATTATATCCTTTATTCATCTCTCGCTTTATTGTGTAATATTATTAATATTGTGTAATAATAACTAAGTTATAGTTAGTTTCAAGGTAAAGATATTAAAATAATTGTAAACTTTATTAGTAAGAATGTAATATGCATTTAAAGTTAGAGGTTTATCTGTATGAAACATAAGATTGCTGTTGTTGGAGCAACCGGAAGAGTAGGACGTGAGGTACTAAGTATACTAGCTGAGTTTCAGGACAAAAAAAAATTTTCAATAGATTTTATTATTGCATTTGCGTCTAAAAAATCAGAAGGAAAAAAGGTAAGTTTTTGTGATGAAGAATTGACTGTTTCATGCCTTGAAGGCTATGACTTTGTTGGGGTTAATGTAGCTATTTTTTGCGCTGGATATTATGTTTCTGAAAAGTACGTACCAGTTGCAACAAAGGCAGGGTGCATTGTAATAGATAACGGCTCTCACTTTAGAATGAAGGAAGGCATACCACTGATCATTCCGGAGGTTAATAAGGAAAAAATCGCAGAATATAAAAATCACAACATAATATCTAATCCAAATTGTACTGTAATACAGATGCTGTTAGTATTACATCTATTACACCAAAAAGCAAAAATAAAAAGGATTGTTGCTTCAACTTATCAATCAACTTCTGGTGCAGGTAAGGCAGCAATGGATGAACTTTATAATCAGACAAAAAAAATATTCATGAACGAAACTAAAAAACCCGAGATATTTCCTAAGCAGATAGCATTTAATTGCATTCCTCAAATAGGAGAGTTTATGAAAAATGGTTCTACAAAAGAGGAATGGAAAATGCAAGAGGAGACAAAAAAAATTTTAGGTGAAGATATAAAAGTAACTGCAACTTGCGTCAGGGTGCCTGTTTTTATTGGTCATGCTATAGCAGCACATGTTGAGTTTAATCAACACATAACTGAGGAGCAAGCTCGTGAAATACTCAGTAAGGCTGAGAATAATGGAATTTTAGTGCACGATAGGCGTGAAGATGGCGAATATACAACTCAAATTGATGTAGTACAGGAAGATGCAGTATACATATCACGTATTAGGCAAGACAACACTGTCAGACATGGATTAAATATGTGGATAGTAGCTGACAACTTGCGCAAAGGTGCAGCACTAAATATAGTGCAGATTCTAGAGATTTTAACTAAGGAATACTTATAAATTAATAACTTAAATCTATATTAACATGTCCCATTTTACGCTTATCTCTAACCTCTTTTTTCCCGTATATGGTTAAACTAGCTTTTTTATCGCTCAAATACCTATTAGAATAGTATATATTATTACCTATTATGTTTTTTGTCATGCAAGGAAAGCGCAATACTATTTCTTGCATAGGCAATCCGCATATCACTCTGACTAGCTGCTCAAACTGACTAATGTTACATGCATCTAAGCTCCAGTGGCAAGAATTATGAGGCCTTGGAGCAAGTTCGTTAACTAGCAGCTCATTATTTTTGGTAATGAAAAATTCAATAGCTAGAATTCCTATTATATCAAGTGCATGTGCTATTTTTCTTGCGACTTGTTGTACCTCTTGAGTTAACTTGTTGTCTATTTTAGCTGGTACAATTGAAGTATCGAGTATCCCATTAACATGATGATTCTCTGCTATAGGGAAAAGAGCCATTTTACCTTTTCTATCTCTCGCAATGACTATTGAAACCTCTTTTATTAAGTCAATACTTGCTTCAAAAATATATTGTTTCTTCCAATCAAAAGAAGCAAATTGCTTTACTTCAGAGTCGTTTTTGATTACAAATTGTCCTTTTCCGTCATAACCCATTTCTGTCGTTTTTATCCTTATTGGATAGGCAAAAGTGCTTCTGCTTTCTAACATCTCATCATAATTTTGTATGCTTTTATAATCAGCAGTTTTTATACCTAAATCTCTAATAAAGTCTTTTTCTCTAAGTCTGTTTTGTGAAATATATAGTGCTTTTTTACTAGGATAAAACTTTACATATTGAGATATAATATCAACTGCATCACATGGAATATTTTCAGATTCAATAGTAACTAAATCTACATTACGTGCAAAAGATTCAAGCGCCTTTTTGTTGGATAAGCTTGCTACCGTTAAGTTATTAGCAACAAAGCAGGCTGGATCATCCTTAGCATTGGCAAAAATATGTATTTTTTGTCCAAGCTTTGTTGCAGCGATAGCAATCATTTTACCTAGCTGTCCACTACCTATTATTCCTATCATCCTTTTGCTAAGCATCTGTTCATATTATACTGCTAATTAGAATACGACAATATGCTTGAAGAATCCATGAGAATAGTGTACAACTAAAGTATTGTTTTCTCTATTGCAATAATGACTCTAGAATATACGCTTACTACTAATTCTGTTGAAGTGACAGTTCTACCAGTTTATATTGAGGAACAATCGATCCCTTATGAAAACTGCTATGTGTGGATGTATAATGTTAAGATAAAAAATAAAGGATCATCAGCTATTCAATTGCTAAGCCGCCATTGGCAAATAATAGATTATAAAGGAAAGGTGAATGAAATTGCAGGTGTTGGTGTTATTGGAGAGCAGCCTGTGATTAAACCTGGAGAAGTATTTAAGTACACAAGCGGAACGTATCTAAATGCACCATCTGGAATAATGCAGGGTAAGTATGAGTTTCTAAATGAAGAAAGCACAAAAACTTTTGAGGTTATTATACCACCTTTTTCTTTGGATAGCCCATATATAAATACTAGACCACATTAAGTGGCTATTAATTTCTGCAAAAAGTTTTATTTTTTGTTTTCATCATCAAGCTTAAACAAAATTATTATAGAGATTAAACCTATTATAACTATCATCAAAGAAAATGGGGCAGCTTCTCTGTAACGTTCATCGCTTACAAGCTCAAATATTCTAGTTGATATAGTCTCAAAGTTAAATGGTCTTATAATGAGTGTTGCTGTGAGTTCTTTAATAGTATCCATGAATACGAGTAAAAATCCTGATATTATACTTTTTTTGATGAGAGGAATATGAATATTTAAACATGTGGAGATAGGTCCATGACCCATAGCGTGTGCAGTCCACTCAATTTCGTTTGGCGTTTTTTTGAGTCCTGACTCAATTGCTCTAAAAGATATAGCAAAAAAACGAAATAAATATGAGTAAATTAAAGCGCCAATGGTTCCTACTAAACTAATTTCCTTAATATATTGAGTAGCAAAAGAAGATATTTTGCTTAAAAATATTATTATACTAATCGCAATAATTGCGTTTGGAATTGCATAACCTAAAGAAATGAGACGTGCGATACTATTAATTACCCTATTTTTTCGTGCCGTATACCCGATCATTATTGCGATGTTAATTGAGATTAGTGCAGTAATAAATGATAAACTAAAACTGTTTGCTATTATGTTATAGAATTTTGACTCATATATGAGAAATCCATTTTCTATACTCCAATATATGAGTGGAATAATTGGAAAAATGAAGCCTATTAATATTGGCAGTACACATATGATGTAGGCAAAAATCAATGGTAAGGTACCGCTTATACTTCGCTTATTGTGGTAGTCTGCATTAGTATTGATTGTAGAATAGGATATTCTCCTTTTTTGTAGGATTTTTTTAATAGTTGTTAGTACTATAATGAAGGTCAATTCTGCAATTGCTAAAATAGTTGCTGAATATTTATCATGTAATAAAAACCAAGTGCGATATACTCCTGTGGTGAAAGTGTCAATTGCAAGAAACTGTGGTGTACCAAAGTCTGTAATCACTTCCATTAATACTAAAAATAGTCCACCTATAATTGATGGGCTTATAGAGGGTATTATGATGGAAAATAGGCTCTGTAATGAGGAAACTCCAAGTGTTGATGCAATAGTAACTGAGTTGCTAACATTTTTTAGATTTGAGCGGACTAGTATGTAAACGTATGGATACAAACTGAATCCCATCACCAATATCCCACCACCTAAAGATTTAATTTCGGGAAACCAATAATCGCCTTTGTTCCAGTGAAAAATTTCTCTTAACAAACTTTGTATTGGACCTGAAAACTCCAGCGTATTGACGTAAACAAACGATACTATATATCCAGGAATTGATGTTGGAAAAAATAAAGCAACTTCAAAAAGTCTACTTCCGGGAAATGAAAAAAAAGTAGTTAGCCAGGCCGGCACTACTCCAAATATAAAAGATACACTTCCAACTCCTATTATTAAAATTAATGTATTTAGTATGTATTCAGGGAAAAGTGTACTGATGACCCACACGGAATTTGCTGATTCTGTAAGTAGGATTGATATTAATGATAATATAGGACAAATAAATAGTATGCTTACTAGAAATAAGAATATATTTTTAAATATTCTTAAAGGCATTAAATTCAATTCACGCTTAATATTAAAATGTTATATACAAAAACTAAAGATATCCAGAGAAGATCTATTGAATGCTTTTGTAACTTTATATATTATGCTTTAAATTTGTGGATTAATAGTTATGAGTTTTGTTGTTGCAACTTTTTATCACTTTGTAGAACTTTCTAATTACTATGACATGAAAGATACAATAAAAGCTGTATGCAGCGACCTTAAATTAAAGGGTACTATTCTTCTTGCAGAAGAGGGTATCAACGCAACTATATCTGGTGAAAGAAATGCAATTGATAAAATGTTTGATTTTCTACGTTCTGATTACAGGTTAAAAAACCTTATGTGGAAAGAAAGTACAGCAGAATTTCAACCGTTTAATAAGATGAAAGTAAGGTTAAAAAGAGAAATTATAAACTTCGGTATAGGTAATCTTGATATTTCTCTTAGAGGTAAGTATATTGATCCAGAGCATTGGGATGATTTTATCTCTCAACCTGATGTCTTAGTGATAGACACACGAAATAAGTATGAAGTAAAATTAGGTAAGTTTAAAGATGCAATCGACCCAGATACTCAATATTTTCGTGAGTTTCCTCAGTGGGCAAAGTCTTTCTTTAAGAACAAAGATCTGAAAATAGCTATGTATTGTACAGGTGGAGTTAGATGTGAAAAATCTACGGCATATATGAAAGAACTTGGGTTTAACAATGTGTACCATCTTAAGGGTGGTATTCTTTCTTATCTTGAAAAGACCCATAATAAGAATGATAATTGGGAAGGTGAATGTTTTGTTTTTGATGATAGAATTGCTGTTAATAGCTCACTTATTCCGAGTGACAAAATAAAATGTATGTTCTGCTCAAATCGAGTTTTAACGAGTGGGCTAAAATCAGTCTCACGTGGTCAGGTGATTTGTTCTGATTGTGAACTTCATGATTAGAAGAAAGTTTCTGTGATGAGGTATTTCTGTTTTCTGTATCTTCTTTGGTAAACCCAAAATTGGGGTTAAATGTATTTCAAAGGGTAGGATAATTTTCATCTACACCATTACTGGTACATTATTGGAGTATATCAGAACCTCAGTTGCACGTTAAATCACTTTACGTAAAGAGCTTGAAAAAAGTGCTAAAAGCTGATTCTAACATAGAAAGGTATATCTAGCTGGCAGGCCGCGCTAATTATTTCCTTATTCTTAGCAGAGAAAGCAATTTTTGTTCTATTATTATCTTTTATATTATTTAGCTACTGCTTTGAAAAGAAGTTTTACTATATTAGGCTTATTGGAAAAAGCAGCATAATGCAACGCAGTTTTTTCTCACCCTATTTAATATTCATATGGATACTCTGTGAAGAGATAGTACATTTCTGCCAAAGGTAGTATCTTACAATGGTGTAGACCCCTCTGTTTGCTATTAACATTAGCGCTATTATTTAGGTTTTAGGTATTGGGCATGATTAGAATAATTATTCTCAATTGCTCAAATAGATTTGAGAAAGTTTTTTGCTTCATCAATTCTTTTTTATTATTGTCTAATAATCTACCTCAATCTTTATTGGATACTCCTATAATTTAGGTTGTATTATTTAGGCTTGCTTTTTTCTAAGCGGATAAAACTTTTTTATCGATTTTTTAGTATATGGACATATTGCGTTGTTTTCCTTTTTTTATATCCATTGTGAAATTGCATGGTATCCATAGATATTCTTTGATGTTGAATTACCGCCATGCATTATATTTTTAGTAGGTTTTAATATTAAGTTTATTATTTTTTCCCTATCGAGGAAAAAATGTTTCTTTCCTCAAGGTAATTATTGTTTCTTTCAATTGCCTTTTCAGTATGTTAACCTATTAAATGCTCGTAATTTACTGGTCTATTTTTATTATCAGGATACTCCTTTAAGGTTTTATAAGTCATAGCTTCTGATACCATTTAACGTAATTTAACTTTTATATATATTAATAATTGATAATTATTTTTAATTAAAAATTTGATATTTTAATTCTTTTTATGAAGAACTGTGAACGTATACTCTTTAAATATTTACTTTTTATTCTTAATCAAATCTAAGGCCTTCTTCAGGTCTATGCCTTCAATATCTGCATTCTTGCCTAAAGCGACTTTTGTTTTACCACTCTTTATATAAAATCCGTACCTACCATTGTGAATGAGAACTTCTTTTCCATTTTCATTAAGCCCGAGAGATTTTAGCTCTTTTTGTGGGCTGTTTGCTATAATTTGTACAGCTTCATTCAACTGCGTTTCCAATACTTCTTTTAAGTTCTTTTTAAGAGAGAAGTATTTACCATCATGGAAGATATAGTACCCGAATCGTCCAAGGCCCATTTTTACTTCTTTTCCAGTGTTTGGGTGTTCTCCAATTACTTTTGGCAAGGAAAGTAACTGTGTTGCGGTGATTAGATCAATATCATTAATATTTATGTCTTTTGGTATAGACCTCGTTTTTTTCTTTTCTGACTCATTATTGAATTCTAAATAAAATCCGAAAGGACCTTTTTTAATTACCACTTCTTGCCCTGTCACATTATCTATACCTAAACTTTTTGGGTATTCTAAATTGTCATTGCTACCAGTAATTTTTTTTGTATGATTACATATAGGGTAGTTAGAACATCCAAGAAACACTCCAGCTTTTCCAAATTTCAATTTCAATGAGCCATCAGAACAATTAGAACATTTTTTATCTATTTCTTCCTTTTCTTCTTCAGAACAAAACCAATCAACTACCAGGTCGTGAATGCCATCGAAAATTTCATCATGTGTCATTTGTTTAACAGAATTTACAAGGTTAAAAAATGGTATCCAGAAATAGCTTAGTTCTTTTTTCCAATCTGCACGTCCATTCGAGATTAAATCAAGCTTTTCTTCCATTTGTGCTGTAAAATTATATTCTATGCAATTCTGAAAGAAAGTTTCTAAAAATATGGTAACGATTTTACCGCGGCTGCTTGGAATAAATCTTTTGTTATTCATTGCAACGTACTTACGGTCCTGCAGTACAGAAATAATTATCGCATAAGTTGATGGACGTCCTATGCCGATTTCCTCCATTTTTTTTACGATACTTGCTTCACTGTAACGTAGTGGCGGTTGAGTAAAATGTTGTTTTAGGTCAACAGAAATCAACTTGCATGTCTCACCTTCTTTCATGGTAGCTAGAAGGCCTTCATCCTCAATATCTATATTATCATTATAAACTTTATAGAAACCATCAAAAAATATGTTTGATCCACTAGCTCGTAAAATTATTTTCTTATCAGTAGAGCTAATCTCAACTGCCACCTGATCGATGATCACTGATTTCATCTGACTTATAATGGTTCTTTTCCAAATCAAATCATATAATTTAAATTGTTCTGGTGTTAAATAGCTCTTAATGCTATCCGGCGTTCTATTTATGTCGGTTGGGCGAATTGCTTCATGTGCTTCCTGAGCGTTTTTGACCTTTTTTACATATTGGCGGGGAGACTTTGGTAAATATTTGTTGCCATACAATGATTTAATCAACTCTCTAATTGAGATTATAGCCTCATCCGCAATGTAGAATCCATCCGTACGCATATAAGTTATCAGTCCTATAGTCTCACCGCCAATATCGATACCTTCGTACAAGTTTTGTGCTATGCGCATAACATTTTTCACATTAAAATGCAGCTTATTTACTGCATCTTGCTGAAGACTTGAAGTAATAAATGGAGGCAGAGGACTTCTCTTAACTTGCTTGTGCTCTACTGTTCTTATAGCGTATTGTTTTGATTCAATATCTCTTACTAAGTTTTTTGCTTCTTCTTGATTCTTAATATCAAATTTTTCTAGCTTTTTATTGTCATAGTAGCTCAGCATAGTAAAAAATGTTTTGTCTTTGCTATTTTGCATTTCTGCCTTTATGCTCCAGTATTCTTGTGGTATAAATTTGTTAATTTCATCTTCTCGTTCGCATATAAGCTTAAGTGCAACAGATTGCACTCTTCCCGCAGATTTGCTTCCCGATAATTTCGTCCATAGAAGTGGTGATAAGCTAAATCCAACTAGATAATCCAAAGCTCTACGTGCTTGCTGTGCACGCACTAAGTCCATATTTATTTTGCGTGGATTCTTGATAGCCTCTTGCACCGCCATTTTTGTTATTTCGTTAAGAACTACTCTATGAATGTTGCTTTTGTTATTGATTGCTTTTCTTTCTTTTAATGCTTCTACTACATTCCAGGCTATTGCTTCTCCTTCTCTATCTGGATCTGTTGCAAGGTATATATCCGATGTCTTACTCGCTTCCTTAACTAACTCTTTTACATACTTTTCTGCTTTTTTGATAATCTCATACTTTATAGCAAAATCATTATCTGGATCAACAGAACCGTTCTTCACTGGAAGGTCTCTTACATGTCCAAAAGATGCAGCTACTTTGAACTCTTTGCCCAAATACTTACCTATCGTTTTTGCCTTTGCAGGCGACTCAACTATTAATAATGCCATATTATTATATTAGTACTTAAAGATAATATGTTGAGGAATATACGGTGAAAAGTAAAAAAATATTTTAATTGTTATTGTGAATTGTATACAATGAATTATTGACTGTTATCAAAATCTTGAACATTGCTGTTTTCAAGTACTTTCGAAGTCTTACTACAACAATATTGCTTGCGGCGTCAGCCAGATAACTAATTTCAACTTGCTGTTCCAGAGACTAATATTTCTAGGTAAACTAGAATGGCTATTTTTCTGAAATAGTGCTAACTACTGTTAACATAGAAGCAGCTATGATAGAAAATTTGCTACTTTTTGTGTTTTGTGAACAGATCCTTTGTTAGCCACCGTCCTTGAGGAACTTAAGTCGTTTTTCTTCCTTATCACTTCAGTTAGTAAGCTCAATAATTTTACAGTTGTAGCTATTACTGTTTTAATGCTTTAATGGATATTCTACTCTCTTTTTTCTTTAAATCACTTTGACTTAATTGATATCTTTACATTTTTTAGAACAAATATTCAGCACTTCCGAGTGTCTTTTTGTCAC
The DNA here is from genome assembly GCF_000306885.1 of Wolbachia endosymbiont of Onchocerca ochengi. Classification (GTDB taxonomy): domain Bacteria; phylum Pseudomonadota; class Alphaproteobacteria; order Rickettsiales; family Anaplasmataceae; genus Wolbachia. The sequence goes on along the minus strand of NC_018267.1, from coordinate 287,867 downwards.
CTATATCCTGTATGATAAAATTGTGAATTCCAATACTTAACGGCTTCTTTTTTAGATACTGATTAAGAACAATATTGCCTCTTTACTTATCTGGAAGAAATCCGTAATTATCTAAGTAACATTTACTTGTCTGAATTAGATAACTCATAAAAAAATGCAATTTCGTATGCAACTAACGACATCTAATAATTATCATTTTTATTAAAAATGAATATTAACACTTATTTATATCGTTTTTCTATTTATTCAGTGCTTTAAATAGAATTGTTCTGTTTTTATAGCATACTTATAATTCCAAAACTGCATCATTGTTGTTGGTCCGTTTATAGAGATGCTTTCTCTTATTCCATGAAATTGTTATTATCTAACTGGATTCTATAATTTTTTTCTAAGGTTTCATGAGTGTAATCTGTACTTGTAGAAATATTATTATTAAGATCTAAATAAAATTTAGTAACTAGGTTACTTATAGATACACCGGAAGATATAAACTTACTTAAAGCTTTTTTGCTTTCCTTATCAATTTCATTATTAAGTAAGTTAAACTATTCGAAGTTTATCAGTCAGATATTAGCTAAAATTTTTATATCTTCATTACTAATATTATTGTCTAATAAATTAAGAAAAGTAACTTCTGTGAGGTTACGGTTTGTTAGAACCATTTGTTCATTTATTGTTAATATTATTACCATGCACAGATCAAGTTTGGTAAGCTTAACTAATCCTTTTTTGTATCTTCGTCATTGATTTACAATGTTTAAAAAGAAAGCTCTGTAGTGCCCTATTTAACTTTATAAAAACTTACTAGATTGCTTGTGTTAAATTACTACATAGCCAACATAGAAAGTCTATAACTATCAATATGTTCCTTAGAATTGATTCTTTCTACTTATCTAATATCATCTAATATCGTATAAATATACTAGCTAATACTTCAAAAATATCAATTGTGTAAAAACTTATAAGAGAATACCGGACTTTATTGTACCATAAAAACAGTTATTTTCTGTATTACTTCTTTGTCATCTTAGTATCCTTTTTCTTTTGTCATCAAGTAGCTATACTGTGCGATATAGCTTTTTATGGACTTGTTAAAGGTGTTTTAGTATAATACAGCTCTTTTTATGCTCATTATCTTGATGTGCTTGCTGATAAATTAAACTCTGAATGTCAGTTTAATCATATTTATGATACCTTTCTGAGTTACTTGAATGATACCTTTTTACCAGTTCATAAGTTGCTTTAATATTTAAGGAATTTACTAAGTAAAAAAAAGATAAAACCTCATAAACTAGCATCTATTTTCAGTATTAGTGCTTCTATGCTGTCTTAAATGCTATGTAAGCGTATTTCAGATTTATAGGTCAAAACTTAAAAATTTTATTAAGGCATAAAAAGTCAACTAAATGTTTTAATTATTATGCTAGGAAAGTTGGCAAAATTTATCAAGTAAGTTTCTCATTTTTAATGTTGCAGTGTTTGTATAGTTGTCTGTGTACAGCTAGTGTTGAAATTAACCTAGCTATAAACTGGAACAGTAGAGGAGAATTGAACAAATATCACTCATCCATATCGCTACTAATATCCTTTATCATACTGTAATTGCCTTTTCTGAACCTATTTTTTAAAGATGCAACTCCACTTTCACTAATTCCACTTAAGCTCAACGCTGCACCACCTAATTGTAGTCCCATTTCGGATGTTTCAGGGATAATTTTACTAGCTCCTAAATCTCTGTAGATCTCTACATTGCTCAGATCTGGCAGGCGTATTATAATACTTACATGCGGGAAATTTGCTGCAACTAGAGAGATTATCTTTTTTATAGTCACTTCGTTCTTTATTGAGATCACAAGAGCCTGGGCTCTTTCTATTCCTACTGATTTTAAAATTTCATATCTTGTAGCGTCTCCAAGATATATAGGAAAGCTATCATTTTTTCCTTCTTTGACTATTTTTGACTGAATGTCTACAACAACGTAGCTTAAATGCTCTGCAGTAAGCATTTTTGTTACCATATATCCTACCCTGCCAAATCCAGCAACTATTACATGATTGTAAAGATCTTGTGTGTCTGTTTCGACAGCTTCGTCGTCTAATATTACTTTTTCAGTGCTAAATGAATTTGCTATCCACTCTCCAAGTCCTGATAAAAGAGGAGTGAAAGCCATAGTTACTGTAGTTAACATCATGAGTACCTGAGCGATTTCACTTGGTAGTACATCTAGCTCATCTGCTAGACGGAATAGAATAAATGCAAATTCACCTCCTTGGGCAAGCAACAACCCAGCTTGTATAGCAAGTGCACTTTTAAATCCAAAGAATCTACATAATACATATATCATGGATGTTTTTAAAACAATAAGGATGACTGACAATAAAGTGATTAGCGGTAGTTTACTAAGCAAAAGATCAATATCGATAGACATACCGACAGTCATGAAAAATAAGCCGAGGAACAGATCTTTAAATGGTAACACTGCGTGTTCTACTGAATGTCTGTGCTCTGTTTCTGCGACTAATAATCCAGCAACAAATGCACCTAGTGCCATTGATAAATGAAATTGCTCAGTAATAAATGCTGCTCCTAGTATTATTAGGAGTGTTGTTGATATAAAGACCTCGTTGCTTTCCATTTTAGCAATAACCGAGAATAAGGGCCTAAGCAACAACCTACCAGTTATAAATATCAATACTAGTGCAATAGTTGCTTGTATTAGTGAACCTACTAGTGAGCTTATCAGGCTATTTTCAGAGTTACTGGTAAGTAAGGGCACTAATACTATTAGAGGTACTACTGCGAAATCTTGCATTAGTAGTACTGCTATTGACAACCTACCAACTTGGCTTGCTTGAGAACCTTTTTCCTGCAAAACCTGCAACACTATTGCTGTTGAGGACAATGCAAGTCCGCCACCAATAACTGCTGCCATATTTGTATTCACTCCAAAAGCAAGAGCAATGCACCATATTGCTACCATAGTAACTATCACTTGAAGAGAGCCAAATCCAAATACATGAATACGCATGGCGATAAGGCGTTCAAATGTTAATTCAAGACCTATGATAAATAATAGAAAAACTACACCAAATTCTGCAAAATTATCCATTGCTTTAGCTGAGTGTATTAGATTAAGTCCATGAGAGCCAATCAATGCACCTGCAACAAAATAACCGAGCACTGGACTGATATTCATTTTCCAAAACGCTATAACTATAAATACAGCAGCGGAAAGTAAAATTATAATATCAAATAAATACTGAGAGCTGCCGTGCATGAGATGTTTAACCTATCGAGACCACTTAATTGAACAACCGATACTTGGCTTTTGGTTAACTGGAGAATTACCAGTTTCTGCGATAAATTTCATAGCTTGAAATAAATCACTACTACCTATTTTGTAGTTTTGAACTTTTTCTTTTTTTGCATTATTGAAGCGTCCGCGATAACGAAGTTTCAAATTAGCGTTAAGGCCAAAAAAGTCAGGAGTACAAATAGCGCTATACTCTTTAGCTACTTTTTGTGTACTATCAATTAGATATGGAAATGTAAATTTATTTTTCTTAGCAAAATTAATCATATTTTTAAAGGAGTCTTCTGAATATTCATTTACATCATTTGGCATTACTGCAACAGTGTTAACCTGATAAACTTTTTTTAATAAATCAACATCGCTTACCAGATCACTAATGATTGATCGAACGTAAGGACAGTGGTTGCATATAAACATTATAATAAGACCATTTTTGCCGCGACAGTCGTTTAATGTATAGTATTTGTTATCTACACCTAAAAGATTAAAATCCTTTGCAGTAAAGTCTAAATCTACCTTAGGAGTATTCAGTGCAACCATAGCCTAAAGAGAGTTATATATTATATGTAGTTTATGATCTTATTGCTTAAATGTCAAATAATTCCTGTGTATACTGTTTACATGTTTTTTTAGCATTTCAATTGTAGAACTTATGTTTATAACATTTGAAGGAATAGATGGCTCTGGCAAAACAACACAATCTGAGTTGCTTGCAAATCGTCTTAAACAAATTTGCGGTGAAAATTATGTGATATTGACTAGAGAGCCAGGTGGGAGTAGTTTCGCAGAGAAGGTAAGAGGAATACCTTTGAGGGACAATATTGATCCTATTTCTGAACTTCTGCTATTTGTTTCAATGAGGTATGAGCATATGAAAAAATTAATACTACCAGCTCTAGGAGAAGGAAAAATAGTAATTTGTGATCGGTTTATTGATTCAACGATTGCTTATCAAGGATATGGGTTAGGTATTGACTTAAAACTGATAGAAGATCTCCATGAGTTACTAAGAATTAGATGCCCAGATATCACGTTTATTCTAGATATTGATGTTCAAGTTGGATTAAACAGGGTAAATTATAAAAATAAATATGAAGAGATGGATATCTGTTTTTATGATAAGGTTAGAAGAGGATTTCAAGAAATAGCATTGAAGAAGACCAATAGGTGCCATATTGTCACTCAAATTGAAGTTAAAGACAATAGCCAAGTATATAGTGAAATCTATGATAAGGTTATCATTCCAAGGATTAGTTTTTTAAAGTAGAATCTTGATTTATATGGGTAACTAAAAGAATATACGGACGGAATGGGATTCGAACCCATGGTACGCTTGCCGCGTACGTCAGTTTTCAAGACTGATGCCTTAAACCACTCGGCCATCCGTCCATTTTTTTTTTACCATAACATTCGATTTCAAGCAATCTATAAAAATTTCACTTGCCTACACAAAAATTGTTAAATATATTACTCAATATTTCTTCAACATTGATAATTCCTGTTATCATACCAAGTTCAGAAGCAGCAAGCCTTAAATCTTCGGATATTAGCTCAATTGGATTGTCTATACTAAAACGTTGTAAATGTTCTATAGCTTTCTTCATGCAATTTCTATGTCTTTGTCGGGTAATTACAGGTGTATCTTTATCGTAACCAAATTTTTCCTCTACTTTTTCTTTAATCACAGAAATTAGTCTCTCTGTACCTGTTCCTTTTAAAATAGAAATAGGTAAGAAATCTATACCATCAATTTTTATATAATGATCGTTGCTGATATCATCAGCTTTGCTCAACACGTAAATAGTATTGCCTTGACTTGGTTTCATAAGAGTGGTTGATATTGAAATGCATTTCTGGACTTCAGTTTTAATGACAGTAGAACTATAGGGGAATAGCTCTATTTTTAAATCAGCTTCACAAGACTTCTTTCTTGCTCGGCTTATACCTTCTGATTCTATTGGATCTGAACTTTCACGAATTCCAGCAGTATCAGAAAGGATAATTGGATATCCACCAATGTCAATATGAGCTTCAAGTACGTCTCTTGTTGTGCCTGCATATTCAGAAACAATAGCGATATCACGTTTAGCAAGGAAATTAAATAGTGCTGATTTGCCAACGTTTGGTTTACCAGTTATTACGATATGTAAACCCTCACGTAACCTTTCACCTCGCCTATTATCATTTAAATGATCTTGTATTGACTGCATAAGAGCTTGCACTTCATTATTAATTTTTTCCAGTTCATTTTTTTCTATTGTGACATCTTCTGGAAAGTCTATATATACTTCGATTTTTGATTGTATCGTTATTAATTTCTTCCTCCAACTGTTGGATAGCTTTTCTAGTTCTCCTGACATCTGCCTAATTGCTTGTTTAGCTTGCATTTTTGTCTCAGAATTAATCAAGTCTGCGATTCCTTCTGTTTGCGTTAAATCAAGTTTGCAATTTAGAAAAGCCCTGAGCGAAAATTCTCCAGGTTTGGCCATAACAAAAATTTTTGATAATTCCTCCAAGATTATTTTTATAACTGCCTTGCTTCCATGCACTTGCAGCTCTATAATGTCCTCACCTGTAAAGCTGCTTGGAGCAGGAAAATAAATGATTATTCCATTGTCAATTAATTGACCTGAATCGTCGTATAAATCGACTAAAGTAGCAAACCTTGGCTTAATATCTTTCTTAATATGAAAATGACTTAAAGCTTTAAGCGCATGATTACCTGAAATTCTAATTACTGCAACACCTGATTTACCAAATACAGTTGATAAAGCGAAGATAGTTTCATCTCTATTTGTCATACATGAACTAGTTTATTTCTTAGCAATGTTACATATAAGAAATCAAAATACCTAATTTGGGAATACTGAAAGTTTTCTTACTCTATTAATTTATACTAATGTAATATTGGTATGTTAAATAAGTTGAAATGTTTATCAATATGTTTATGAAGAGAATTTTTAAAAATTATTTATTAGCTAGTATCAATTTTATACTTATAATAAAATTAGTTATTAGTAAATAATCTTGTTTATGTGTAAAACACTAATTTTGTTGTTGGTGATCTTGCCAATTAAGTTGCTTGCAGTTGAAATTGAAATTGTTGCAGATGTAAATGGTGAGCCAGTTTCAAATTTAGATGTTGAGAAACGCATTAACTTAATAAGTTCATTGTTTGGCACCAAAGATGGAAGGGAACTGAAGCTTCAAATTCTTAAGCAGTTAATAGATGAAATTATCATTATCAATGAAGCGCGAAGGTTAAATATAGAATTGAGTAGTGAAGAGTTAAATAATGCTACCATACTATTTTTAATTCAAAACTTTAAGATTAAGACTGATAAAGTCGATCAATATGTGAAAAAATATAATATAGACCTTAATCTTTTGAAAAAGCAGATAGAAGGTCAACTGTTGTGGGGTAAGATCATTGAAACGAGAATTGTACCATTTATCAATGTAGGCGATAAAGAAGTAAGTGATGCACGAGAGCAAATAGAAAAGCCGGATTATCTTATTATGCTTCAAGAATTTATAGTTCCTAACCGGAGAGACGAGAGTGTTTATAGTACAGCTGAAGATTTAGTGAAGAAATTACGCAATGATAGTAACAACTTCGTTCCAGAATCTACAATAAAAATGCGTAAAACAACAGTTAATTTAAATCAGCTGAAAGGTAACCTCAAGGGCATTCTGGAAAGATTAGAAACTGGTGACGTAGCAGGTCCAGTCAATCTCAGCGAAGGCTATTCCATTATAAAAGTAATAGATAAAGTACAACTTGATTATGCGCTGTTGGAAAGTACTTTAGAATTGAAACAGATTATAGTTAAAGACTCAGAAGATTTATTGAACAATCTCAAGAAGCAAAAGGTAAATTGTTTAAATTTTGATGAATTGGCAAGTAATCTTAAACTGCCAAATTCAAAGGAATTTAAAATAAAAGTACGGAGCTTAAATCCTCATTTACAGGCTTTGTTTAGTAAAATAGGTATGGATGAAATAGTAGAATTGAGAGAAAATGGCACCACAAGGTTGATGATGTTATGTGGCATTAAAAACAATACGGTAGATATAGAAGCAGTTAAACGGCAGATATATCAACAAAAGATTATGACACAAAGCAATTTGTTACTAGAGGTTATGCGTAAAAATGTAGCTGTTAGTTATCAATATAGCTAAAGTATGGAGATTATTCGAAATAGAGTATAGTTTGGTTATTAACGTATCAATTAAGCTTTTTTGCCAATTACCACAACATTTTCACTTAGAAAAAAGTAATTAGGTATAGCCATATTTTTCGGTGCAGGGCCTCTAATTACTCTGCCTGATGTATCATAATATGAACCGTGACAAGGACAGAACCAACCATTACCATCTTTTGTAACATGATTAACTGGTACACATCCAAGATGGGTACATATTCCTATCATAATTAACCATTCATTTTTTCCCTTGTATACTCTTTGCTCATCTGGCTCAGGGTCTCTTAGACTTTCTACATTGGCAGCTCTTGCAGCGTCAATTTCTTGCTTTGTACGTCTGCGAATAAGTACTGGTTTACCTTGCCATTTTACTTTCTTTTCTTGTCCTTCTTGAATATTAGATAAATTAACCTCAACTGTGGACATTGCTAAGACTTCAGAGGAAGGGTTCATAGACTTAATCAATGGCCAAAAACTACTTGCAGCTCCTATGCCTGCCATAGCGCATGTAGTTAATATTATGAAATCTCTTCTACTTTTATCTTTAGTAGAGTCTTTAACAGGAAATATTTTTTTATTTTCCTTGCTTACCGGTGGTTTTTTACTTTTAGTTAATTTCTTGTTCATTAATCTCTATTTTGCTGTATAGTCTATATTTTAATCTAAATGCTGTAGATTAATCAACAAAAACTTGCATTTTTTGCTTTTAGCTACACCTGCCGCATTACTACAAAATCAAAAAGAAATAGAGCCTTCAACTTCAGAAATGCTGTCTTCAGTGGAACCATGATCTTCAATCTTTGCTGCTGACACCACCTTCTCTTTACTTTTTGTTTTAAATAGAGTGACACCTTGAGTGCTACGTCCTGTAATTCTGATTTCATTAACCAAAATGCGAATTAACTTTCCTTTGTCTGTAATGAGCATTACATTATCACCATGTTCAACTGGAAAGCTGGCGATAACATTACCGTTTCTACTAGTAGTAAGAATATTGGTAATACCAACACCGCCTCTATTGGTTACCCTATACTCATATGCAGAAGTTCTTTTACCAAAGCCATTTTCAGTTATAGTTAGTATAAACTCTTCATTAATTGCGAGCTTTAAGAATAATTCATTATCTATTCCTAAATCATTCAAGGTCTTTTCTAATTTAGGATTGATAGAGTTACTAACTGCAGATTCCAGCCTTTTTGCGAGTGGGATTTTTAAGTAAAGCTCTTTTGTTTCTGTTGCGACGCCTATGCCATTTAGTATAGTCATGGATATCACGCTGTCATGTTTTGCAAGTTTTATACCTCTTACGCCGTCTGAATTGCGGCTTTTAAATTGGCGCACATCGCTTACGACAAATCTGATACCTTTTCCAAGCGTTGTTGAAAGTAAGACATGATCAATTTCATTACATACTTTAACCGATATTAGTTTATCTCCTTCATTGAGTTTTATTGCTATTTTCCCATTATTTGGAATATAATCAAAGTCCGCTAAAGAGTTGCGTCTTATGTTTCCATGAGCAGTAGCAAAGACTATATTCTGATTTTCGTCACTCTCACTTGGCAACGGCATTATATTGGTGATTGTTTCACCATCAGTAAGAGGAAATATATTAACAAGCGCTCTTCCACGTGCAGTTGGTTCTGCGAGTGGTAACTTATAAACTTTTAGTCTATAGACTCGACCAATGTTGGAAAAGAATAGAAGACTAGTGTGAGTATTTCCAACAAATAGTTTTGTGATTACATCTTCTTCTTTTAATCCTTGTCCTAATTTCCCTTTTCCACCACGACGCTGAGTTCTGTAGTGAGAGAGTTTCACGCGCTTAATATAGCCATTCATAGTTACGGTTACTACCATATCCTCTTTTGGAATGAGATCTTCGGCTTCAATATCTGTATCTGATTCTTCTATTGTAGTTTTTCGTGATACGGCAAATCTGTTCTTTATTTCTTGTAAATTATTTTTTATTTCTTTCATTAATTTTTTTTCTGAACCGAGAAAAGCGATATATTCTTTTATCAAGTTGACCGTTAAATTTAGCTCAGATTCTAATTTACTTTTTTCAAGGCCAGTTAAACGCTGCAATTTCATGTCAAGAATAGCTTTTACCTGTAGCTCGGTTAATCTATAATACACTCCATCTTTTAAAAAACTCATGCTATCTGAAATTAGTTCAATAATTGTGTTTATTTCAGCTGAAGTTTTCCATTCTTGATTCAAAAGCTCTTCACTTGCTTTTTCAGGATCTTTTGCACCACGAATAATTTTTATTACTTCATCTATATTCAAGACCGCAATGTAGAGCCCTATATATATATGAGCTTTTTCTCTAATTTTTCTTAGACGGAATTCTGTTCTTCTTGTTAATGCTTCTTTTCTAAAATCAACAAAAGCTGCTATGATTTCTTTTAATGACATTAAAGCAGGTCTGTTATTATTGAGAACTAAAGTGTTAACACTAAAACTACTTCTTAAGGGAGTAAGTCCCAGCATTTGATTGAGTACGAAGTCTGCTGCAGTGTTTTTTCTAAGATCAATCACTACCCTAATGCCAGTCTTATCAGACTCGTCTCTAATTCCTGTTATACCATCAATTTTCTTTTCTTTTACGAGCTCACCTATTTTCTCAATTAGTTTTACTTTATTTACTTGATAAGGTATTTCATCAATAACTATTGCTTGTTTATCCTGTGGTAGATCCTCTATATGGGTTTTGCCTTGTACGATAATTGAACCTCGACCTGTGGCAAACGCTGACCTTATTCCAGACTTGCCAAGGATCGTTCCTCCAGTTGGAAAATCCGGACCAGGTATCACTTCAAGTAGCTCGTCTAGAGTAACTTTAGGGTTATCTATATATAATATACAGGCATCGATTATCTCGCCAAGATTATGGGAAGGAATATTAGTTGCCATGCCAACTGCAACGCCACTTGCACCGTTTACTAATAGATTTGGAAACTCTGCAGGTAATACTACAGGCTCTGTTTCATTTCCATCATAATTTGGCCTAAAGTCAACCGTATCTTCATCAATATCATTCAATAGAAAGTGTGACATTCTATGAAGCCTTGCTTCTGTATATCGCATCGAAGCTGGTGGATCTCCATCTATTGAACCGAAGTTACCTTGTCCATCAATAAGTGGTAAAAGTAGAGAGAAATCTTGGGCCATTCTAACTAAGGAGTCATAAATAGCCATATCACCATGTGGGTGATATTTTCCCATTACATCCCCAACTATACGAGCGGCCTTTTTATATGGCTTACCAGCGTCATATCCGGCTCTTGACATCGCATACAATATGCGTCTATGGACTGGTTTAAACCCATCTCGCACGTCAGGTATAGCCCGGCTTATAATTACGCTCATTGCATAGGAGAGATAAGAATCTTCTAACTCTTTTACTATTGAGACTGGTACTATATTATTTTGCATTTTTTACATTTTTTTGATCAAAGCAATTTCAATATTAACATTTAGTTAAGTAAATGGTCAACTAGGAACCAGGCTGCGTTTGATTCTACTTTTTGTTTACAACAATAATATTGAGTTATAGAATAGTATTTTAATGTTATTGAAGGGGCAATTAGCTCAGCCGGTAGAGCATCTCGTTTACACCGAGAAGGTCGGCAGTTCAAGCCTGTCATTGCCCATTAGTGTTGATTTTGGATAACTATAATATTGTATAAATGCATTTTACTTAGTTTTATTATTACTATATATTATAGTATCTACTTAAGCTAGAAGGTACAAAAATTCCTAGGCACTGAATGATACCTTTTGCTTATGCGAGTTATCTTAATAAAAGTAAATGTTTATGAAATTATACGGTGTGTGCTGAAATGATAAATTGTAATTACCTATACTTAGGTATAAAGAAACTTAACTTTAACATATTTTTCATGTACACGTTATATAATTAATAGACTTATTCAATTTATAGAAAACACTAATGATTAAAGATACAATTATTTTGAACTTTGAGATAAAAAAAGGCAAGCCTATAATATTACTTTTTGAAGTATGAAGCTTGCGAACGAAAGCAAAAATCTTTTGCGTGAGAGACTTAACAGTATAGTTCAATTTGATAGCTTAGATAAGCCTGAATCTTAATCGTGAAAATTCTATATCTATTATAATAAATATAGTGAATTTAATGGCAGAAGTTAACTGTATATTAACAATGATGATGGTAGATATTTAATATTTAATCTTCCACTCAATTATTACAAGTTCTCAATGGAGATATCATTGGATGAAGGAAAGATAGTAGACTATGGATTTTACCTATGGTATGCAATTTATAACCCTAACCTCTATAATAAGGTACAAGAAAGAAGTTTTGATGACGGAAGTGAATTGTTACCGATTGCATTGAATGTGTTAGATACTTTTCTAGGTAACAAGAGTTGATTAACCACACAAGATATATTTTTACAGATGCAAAAGAAAATTGCTGAAGAAGAACTAAAATTGGTAAGAGAGGAAAGATAAGCAGAAGAAGGGTTAGATCGAAAGAGTAAGAAGTTAAAGGCTTATAAAAAAAGGTAAAGTTATTTTGTTTAAAGTAGAAAAGGCCATAATATGAGCAACGCCTGCTCCACAGCAGTTTTACAGCTTGACAAAGGAAGTATTAGATAGTCCTCGATGCAAGTAAGTATTATATAACAGAAGTATGAAGATAACAAATATTTACATTGTATCAGCTCTAGTTATGACATATTGCTTGACTACAGAAATTTATTTTTTATTTTCAATAAAAGCTCTTATCCTGAACTTGAAAGCGGGTTTTATTCAATATATGAATTGAATTATGATAACTATGCTAAGCATTTAAACGGTGGACCATCTTTTAGTGATAATCGATTATCTGAAAGATTATCTGACGGATTTAAAGAAGGTAACAATCAGGTGAATGTAGAAGTTGTACTTAGTGATAGTTTTATGAACGAAGAAGTTTCAATAGAAAGCAAAGTTAAGCTTGGGAGAAAAGAGAAGTTGAAGAAGATAAAAACGAACAGAAAGAAGCTGCTATAATAGTATTATCAGAGATATGAAAGATGATAATATAGAAAAAAATTTAACCCACGATTTAAAAATCGGAGTAGGAAGTCCTATTGAGATGGGAAAGTGTCAAGCAATACTGTAAGCTCAAAATCAAGGTATGGATAATTTTTATCAAAACTTAAGTAGTCAGTATATTACTGAAAAATGTGATTGCGATAAAATGACTGCTCTATATAATAAAGTTTATGTACAGGGTTCTGAGCTTGATAAAAAGCTGGTTACTCTTTCTGAGGCTTATGTTGCAAATAATCATTTGTTTATTAAAGGCCAGGATTTGGGAATATAAGTAATTTTAATGAGGTGTTCTATAAAAGCGATGATTAATATAATATAAAAACAAACGAGAATTAATGGTAAAAAAGCTGATGCATAATCTTCAAGATTGCTTATAAAGCATGGACATTAGCTCGTTCCATTCTCTTTTGCTGATTCCACTTTCTTCTCTAGTAACATTTTCTCCTTTAATCAGCTTGCGAATTACTTCTAGGCCAGATCTTGGAATGTAAGCTGACTCTAAGCAATATTCAATGAAAGCACTGTGAGCTATCGGTACCCACTCCTTTATTATATCTAACATAATTTCTGCATAGACCCTGATTTCGTATTGAGCATGTTTGTCAATTCTGAGCTTCAAAAAGTGAAAGAGGTTATGTAGATCTACTTTCCAATAAAATTGTGTGTAGTAATTAAGCGTTAAATTAGTTCGAGCAATTTCCCTTGCAAGCCCTTGTTCAATAAACTTCTCATAATGAGAATATGCTAGATTAGAGTCATTTATTAAAGAATCTATTATTTTTTTTGAAGTGTTTAAGTCAAAAGCTTTGCCTCTGCCTTGTTTGTTATTATCAGATTGTTTTGCGATCTGTTCTGCTTTTGGTATATAAAACTCATGATCGAGTATTGAGTATCTTGCAGAATATTCATTCACATTTGCAGTCCTATGTCTTATCCATTGTCTTGCAACAAAAATCGGGAGTTTCACGTGAAACTTAATTTCACACATTTCAAATGGAGTTGTATGGTAATGTCTCATCAAATATTTTATAAGTGCTTCATCTTGATTTATCTGTTTTGTTCCTTTTCCATAAGAGATACGAGCAGCTTGTAGTATAGCACTATCAGAGCCCATATAATCTATTACCCGAATAAATCCATGATCTAATACTTTGTATTTTTTGTATAGAATTTCGTCCATTTCTTTCACTGTAGTTCGCTTAGTTAAATAACGTTTCTCATTCATAACATGTTTTTAAGATAAAATGGAAATATCAGCTCCGCATGAATTGAGTTTTTCATGCATTACTTCATATCCCCTCCATAAGTGATCTGAATTACTTATCGTAGTTTCTCCTCTAGCTACCAAAGAAGCGAGTATCAGAGCCGCTGTTGACCTCAGGTCAGTAGCATATAGATTATTAGCTCCGTATAAGCTTTTTATTCCGTTTATAGTAGCTTTGTTTTTCTTTATGTTTATGTTAGCACCTAATTTTCTCAACTCACTTGTATGTGTGAACCTGTTCTCAAAAATGTTTTCTTCAATGACAGATGTTCCATCAGCAATGCACATTGTGGACATAAGTTGTGGTTGCATGTCACTGGGAAAATTAGGGTACGAATCTGTTGCGACGTTGATAGATTTAATAAAACAGCTTTTTCTAGAAACAGTAATACCTTGATCAAGTAATTCGATCTTAGCTCCTATGGTTTCCAACTCATTTGCAATGCATCTTATATCAGATAGATTTATTCCTTCTAACGTCAACTCACCACCAGTTATTATAGCAGCTAGTGCATATGTACCAGCTTCTATACGATCTAATATTATTTTATGGACACATCCATTTAATACCTCAACTCCTGTTATTGTAATTTTTTTATTGTTGATTTTAATATTAGCTCCCATTTTCTTTAGAAATTCTATTAAATCCACAATTTCTGGCTCTGTTGCAGCATTGTTTATTGTTGTCACCCCTTCTGCAAGGGTTGCCGCCATTATTATATTTTCTGTTGCGCCAACGCTTGTCTTCTCGAATGTAATCTCTTTCCCTTTTAGTTTTCCTTTCACTGCTACAATTATATTACAACCATCAATTTCAATTTCAGCTCCCATTGCTTCTAATGCTTTGATGTGCATATCAACGGGACGTTTTCCAATATTACATCCACCAGGGAAGACCGTTGTAATTTTACCAAATCTACTGAGAATTGGACCCAGCATTAGAAAAGATGCTCGTAGCTTACTTGCAGTTTCATGTGATACTATGTAATTATTGATATTGCTACAATCAATTTCAAAAATATGGTTTGCTTTATAGCCTTTATTGTACATAAAGTTTACCTTCGCTCCAAGCTTTTCGAGCAGTTCAGACATCAGATGTACGTCAATTAGATTAGGTACGTTATGTAAAGTTACTGAAGAACTGCTTAATAGGCTTGCCGCCATTATCGGTAAAATAGCATTCTTTGAACCGTTAATCTTAATTTCTCCAACCAAGGGCTTACAATTACTCTTTACTAATATTTTATGCATTCAAATAAGATAAACCTTACCGAATAAGTATAGTAAATCGATAGTAAAAGGCAAACTTTACCTATCATTGCAGATTATAACAAACGCAATAGCGTAATCTCCATCATCACTTAGAGAAAGATGCAATATGCAGTCTTTGGAAATAAAATCCTTGCTAATGGTAAGATATGGCTTCCCTCTTGAATCGCTATATATTTCTATATCTTTCATTGTAATGCCCTGGCTGAATCCACTACCTAACGCCTTAACAAAAGCCTCCTTTGCTGCAAAGCGCTTAGCAAAATATTTTGCACGTATTTTTTGACTTTTGTACTTTCTGCTTATCTCTATTTCCTGCTTAGTGTAGATTTTATTGAGGAATTTTCCCTCATACTTCTGCAGTATCTTCAATATTCTTGATATATATACTATATCAATACCAATACCACGTATCATTCTGTGGTAAAGCGATTTATTGCTTCTTCAATCTGAATTTCTTTCACTTCTCCAGTTACTCTATTTTTTATTTCAACTAAATTTTCACTTACTGCCTTCTTTCCAACAATTATCTGCCATGGCAGGCCTATCAGATCCATTCTAGCAAATTTCACTCCTATGCTTTCTTCTGTATCATCGTAAAGCACTTTATCGCTTTTCAAAGTTTTGTATATTTTGTTTGCAATCTCTACACATTTACCAGTTTTTATTTGTAGGTTAATTAAGCCAATTCTGAAGGGAGCTATCGCTTCTGGCCAGATAATTCCTTTATCATCATGGAAAGCTTCTATTATCGCACCAACAAGCCTTGAAACTCCAATGCCGTACGAGCCCATATGTATATTAACATTTTTTCCATTTTGTGTAGTAACTTTTGCGTTCATTGGCTTTGAATATTTATTTCCGAAGTAAAAAATATGACCTATTTCGATACCTTTGCTAAGGCTTAACTGTTCTTGTGGTATAGGGCAAGTTTTAGTATGATGTATATTATCTGCAACTGCGTATATGCTCTTTAAACTTTCAACATCTTCATTTTTCAGTAATTCAGGAAGTTTATTGTCATAATATAAAGTGCTTTCACCTGTGCTTGCCAATATATGAAACTCGTGGCTTAAATTTCCTCCAATTAGTCCAGTATCTGCCCTAACTACAATTGGAGTGAATCCCATGCGCTTGAAAATTTTTATATAAGTTTTGTACATTGAATTATATGAATTCAGTGCATTTTTATAGTCTGTATCGAAACTATATGCATCTTTCATCAAAAATTCCCTACCTCTCATAATACCATAACGTGGTCTTACTTCGTCACGAAACTTCCACTGAATTTGATATAAACAAAGTGGCAAATTTTTGTAACTCTTTACCATGCCTCTAATCAAATCAGTTGCTACCTCCTCATGAGTTGGACCAAAAAGCATATTGCTCTCATACCTGTCCTTAATACGTAACATCTCCTTGCCGTAATTATTGTAACGTTCTGACTCTTGCCAAAGATTTGCCGGCTGTACACAAGGCATTAATACTTCAATGGCGCCAGACTTATTCATTTCATCTCTGATTATACCTTCAATATTTTTAAGCACTAAAAGGCCAAGTGGCAACCAAGAATAAATGCCAGATGCTATTTGCTTTACTAAACCTGCGCGTATCGAATATTGATGAGAAGTAATCTCAGTATCAGTAGGAGTTTCTTTTAAAGTTGGTAAGTAATATTTAGATAAGCGCACTTAATAGATTTGATTATATTAGATAATCTTAATACGATCAGATTTGTAAGTAAACTTATTTTAAAGATAAGAAAGTGTGTTATATCTTTTTTCTTTTCTTCTAATTTCTGAATCGACTCATACGTTCTTTGAAAGAAAGAGTAGATGGATCTTGTACCTCACTATTCACTAGATCTGTATTACTCTTTTCCTTTATAAGAGAAATTTTAGATCTCATTTGTAAATTGGTTGGCTTTGGTGACACAGAAGGCTTATCTGTTTTTAGTGTAGAGTGTAATAATGATGCGAGTTCAGGCTTGATGTCGTCACCGGACCTATAACCACTTTCGGGAGTTATGTTTCCTTTTTCATTGTCTGATGGGAGAGCTTGAGGTGTATACTTTTCCTTGTGTTTTGTTAGCCTCTTTTTTTTCGGTCTTTCTTCATCTGTACTCCAACCTGAACTACTGTTAAAACTAGAACACTCACTTTCACTGTCTGAGGATTTGATTGCTATTCTCCTCCGTGCAAGTGCGATATTAAGAATCAAAACCATATCTTGATTTTGATCAGTAGTACCAGACTGCTTTTGCTGTACATTTGTGTTTTTAGTGTGCCTTAACTTAACTCCTTTTTTTATCTGCTCGAGTAAAATATCTTTACTGCTTCCTTGTTTGGTATCATTACCAATTCCAGCTTCAGGCATGTTAGAGCCATTAACTTTTTTTGATGAAAGGATTTCACTTAAGCTTGAAGTAAGAGAAAACTGCGTAGCAGCACTGTGTGGTGATCCTGCAGTATCAGTTTGTGAAACAGCTGTGTCAGGAGCTAATGAAAGCTGTGTAGAAGTGTATATACTTGATTTATTCTTCAAATCAATATCACTATCAACTTTTATTTGTGATTCACTACTTTGCCTCTTAATAGTTTTATTAAAACTTTCTTCAATTGATCGCTTTTCAAGCAATGATTTTTTTATCATTTTTTTTGTTTGCTGTTCCTCTTTGAAGGTTCCTCTACTGAGACTTACTTCTTTTTTATTACTAACTTTAGAAATACTGAGTTTGATAAGGTATGCTACTAAAACCAGTGTAGCAACTGCAAAAACAATAAAAATTGTTAAAGGAGCTACTGTATTGACATTAGAATTAGAAATTGTTGTAGTGATGCAAGGAAGATATTGACCAGCTGTAAAACTTAATGCAGATGATGCTAAAATAGTAATTAAAGGTTGAAATACAGTTAACTTAGTTTTGATAAGTTCCCAGTGATTTGTACTACCTTTTGATAGCGTAGTAGTGGATATATACATTTTCTCTCACTATTAACACAATGCTAATGATAACAAAGCTATAAACAGTTGTCAATGGTTTATAGATAAGTTAAATAAGTTAATCTTTGTAAAAATCACTTTTTAAACATGTGTTGTAATATCTCATTAGCTATAGTAATATCCTGGCGTGGAGCTTTACCATATTCTGTAAATACAGAGACTGCGTAGCGTGGGTCATGATAAGGGCCATAAGCGATAAATAGTTTGTGACTTTCACCCTTGGAGTTTATTTCTGGTGTACCAGTTTTACCGGCTATTTGTATATTGCTTGTAAGTACAAGCCTTCTTCTATAGACTCCAATTTTAGAATTCACCATATCAGACATAGCTTTTTGAACTATTCTAAGATGCTCATAATCTATATTAATATTAGGAAAATCTCGTATCGTTTTACTTGTTTTAATGTAGGGAATTACCTTTTTCCCTGTTGCAATTCTTGCTGCAAGGACTGCAAGCTGCAGTGGTGTTGTGAGCAAATATCCTTGTCCTATAACTAAGTTTATAGTATCGCCTAAATACCATTCTGAGTATAGCTTTCGTGAACGCCAATCTCTATCAGGCAACAATCCTGGAGCTTCTTCCTTAAATGTTTCAATTAGTGGACCACTACCAATACCAAATTTTCTGGCCATTTCTACTAGAGAGTCTACACTTATTTTTTTCCCTATATTATAAAAGTAAGTGTTACATGAGAGAACCATTGCTTCATTCAAAGACACACATCCATGAATTTTACTTTGCAAGCAACGGAATCTCCGTTCACCTATTTTCATATAACCATTACATGAAAATTTTTCTTCTGGGATAATTATTCCATCTTTTAAACCTGCAAGTGCAACTATTATCTTAAATATTGAGCCAGGTGGAATTTGGTATGATAGTGCACGATTTATAAGTGGTAATGAAGGAGCATTTAGGCTTTCCAAAGTTTCATTCGATAATTTGCTAGTAAAGAGATTATTGTCATAAGAGGGTGAATTATATAACGCTAAAATTTCTCCATTATTTACGTCGATTACAACTACAGAGCCATTGTAATCTTTAAATATTTCTGCAATTTTTTTTTGCAAATCAATGTCAATTGTCAACTGTACATCTTGACCGTCCTGCTGTGGTATATTCAACAATTCTCTCATGACACGGTTTTTAGAATTGACTTCCTGCTCAGACTTTCCTGGCTCACCTTTTAATATATTATCGTATGTATATTCAATACCACTTACTCCTGTCTCACTCGTGCCTTGCTGTTTTTTTGTATACCCTAGTGTATGAGAGCATATTGAACCGAAAGGATAATAACGTTTATAAAAAGCGGTTACTTTTATTTGTGACGACTTTGCTATCTTAGATTCAATTTCTGATAATGTTTGCAAATCGACTTCTTTGTTAGAAGCCTTTTGCCCATTAAATGAAACAACATAAGAAATTTTGTTTGCTGCAAGCTCAATGCCATTCCTATCTAAAATTCTGCCTCGCATAGGTACAATAGTAGCGATTCGTATCCTATTATTGTTAGATAGTGCTTCATATTTTTTTCTGTTTTGTATTTGTAAATTATATAATCTGCAACTGAAAATCGCAGAAATGGTAAGTTGGATACCACCTAGTATAAATGCCCTGCGGTTAAAGACTTTGTTTTTTGTTTGCATAGAATCTCTTCAAACATAGCTTTGTGGTACGAATACAAAAGAACGAAAAACTTCGATACATAACTATATGATTTATAAAGATAGTGTATTGAATATTATAGCAATGAAGTACGAAGATGTCATTTGACGTACATCAACTATAAGCTAAGTAGCTCATAGGAGATGCAAAAGTTACTTAACAAGTTTTTACAGTCTTCTTAAGAAGAATTGAAGGTGTTTAGTTATCTTCAATCTGTGAGGTAAAATGACAAAAATATTAAGTAGTTAATATTCTATGTTTTTATTTTTGAACTATGTGAATCTTATATCTTTACGGATCCATAGGTTTTTACCTACATAAGCTAAAACATGTTTTATAAAGTGTTTAAGCAGCAATGCCGATTTGTAAGATTTAGAGAAAGAATAACTATCTACACAGGGTTTCTTTTGCTGTTTTTTTTTGAAAAGTAAATTTCTTAAGTATCTTTAAATGCAGCTAAATTGCGGTTATTAAACATTTAAAACATAAAAAAAATGCTAACGTTTTAAAACGAGTATCAACCTTATTCTCTTTTACTTTTTTCATTCGTTAATCTTTTTAACATTTATAACTAAAATAATTAATGAATTGGGTAGAAAGTTGTTATTCCGGTACATGAATGGAGTTCATTTTTCTAGGTTATATCTTTTTAAGAATCAAAAATAAGCAGGGGAAGTAATATTATATCTAGGTATATCACATTCTAACATCTGTACACTATCTAATTTAATGAATCATAAACTATGATTTCTTTTGATATACTTTTAGTTTTAACTACACTACAAGCCCTTTTCCCTCGCTTACTTAAGGTGACAAGTTCTAATTAGACTTGTTAATATCTGACTATATAAGATTGAACTTTGATTATATTTGATTTATTGTTGTGATAATGGAGCAATTGCATTGCTCCATTACGTACATTCTGATAACTCTTTTGCTAATATCTTTGGTTTATTGCTTTTGTTAATTCAGGAAATTAACTATTCATGATATCAAATACATACTCAATTAATCGGTGTTTTTAATTAAATTATTGTCATGTTATTCATATGGCGGACAAAACTATTTTATATTATTCTGCTCTATTATATTTTTTAATTGCCATGTTTGTCTTTTAAAACACTTGAATTATTTCTCACTTGCGAATAACATCAATTTTCTATGTGACCAAGAATAGCTGCCCAGCTCATGACTTGCTTTATGGATTTTTCTACTATTTCAGATTTATACGTTCATAAAAGAAGAAGTGTTGCTTTTGCTTCATAGATAGAACATTGGTAGTATCACATATTCTGTTGTTGGAGGTCTATTATCAAATGTAAGTACAACAAATTTGTTATTGCTACTCAGCAATTTTTTTATATTGCTTATATTATTTATATAATAAAATTATAGATTATGGTTGGATCCACGGTGCGGTAAATGAAAATTATAATCATAATAGAAGTTTGTACTTGAATGTAGTAAAAGAAAGATTGTTATTAACCATATTTTCAATTTTATCATCCTAACTAATCATATTACTGCAGCTATAGGTCTTGGCATATAAAGCTAGAAGCATCAATTCCCTTCTGCAAACAAGTAGCAATAATAGTGTTTACCATCAAAAATGCGATAGTCATTGGGCCAACGCCTCCTGGTACTGGAGTAATAGCTTTGGCTTTTTCTTTTATCCCATCAAAGTCAACGTCACCTATGAGGCTTGGTTGCCCTTCTGTGTTTACACTATTTATGCCAACGTCAATTACTATTGCGCTTTTTTTTATCCAGTCTTTTTGAACAAATCTTGGCTTTCCGACTGCTGCGACTATTATATCTGCCCTAGAGCAATATTTAGCTAAATTTCTACTCTGTGAGTGCAAGATGGTAACAGTGCAGTCTTCTTGTAACAATAGGTGAAACATTGGCTTACCCACAATATTTGATCTCCCAATCACAACAGCATTTTTACTAGAAAGGTTTTTTTCAATTGATTTAATCAAATATAAACAACCTTTAGGGGTACAAGGTATAAGACAATTTTTTTCACCTTTAACTAGTCTGCCGACATTTTCATCATGAAAGCCATCTACATCTTTTTCGACATTTATTATGTTAATTACTCTGCTTGTATTAATATGACTTGGTAAAGGCAATTGTACTAAAATGCCATGAACAGATAGATCTGTATTTAATTCATTAATCTT
The DNA here is from genome assembly GCF_000306885.1 of Wolbachia endosymbiont of Onchocerca ochengi. Classification (GTDB taxonomy): domain Bacteria; phylum Pseudomonadota; class Alphaproteobacteria; order Rickettsiales; family Anaplasmataceae; genus Wolbachia. Next base: position 265,870 of record NC_018267.1, on the reverse strand, counting down.
TGTAACTAATTTATCTTCTGAAATATTGTCAGATAAAACAATAGTTTCAGAACTTATACCTATTGATTCTGCTTTTTTTTGTTTATTGCGAACATAGATCTGACTTGCTGGATTGCTTCCCACAAGGATTACTTTAAGGCAAGGAAAAATGTTGTGTTCTCTCTTTAAAACATTAATTTTTCGTGATAGCTTTTTATGTAGATTACTTGCTATTTTTTTACCGTCAATAATAATTGACATTTGCTACACTCCTTGCCATTCTTTGAGGTTAGGTAATTTAATATCAAACAAATTTAATACCTTGCCAATAGAGTGATTGATAATATTTTCTAAAGATTTTGGCTTAATATAGAAAGCTGGCACTGGTGGAGCAATTAATGCTCCCATCTCTGTTAGTTTTAACATGTTTTGTAAATGGCCAAGATGCAATGGTGATTCTCGCACCATAAGAACTAATTTTCTTCTTTCTTTTAATGTTACATCTGCAGCTCTTGTTAATAGGTTGGAAGTAATACCTGATGCAATTTCAGACATTGTTTTTATAGAACATGGAGCGATAATCATTCCTAAAGTTTTAAATGAGCTACTTGCTATCTTTTCTCCTATTTTTTCCTCAGAATAGTAAAAATCTGCAAGTGATATGATATCCTCAAGTTTTTCTGTAACTTCATGATTTATGGTTATTTTTCCAGCACTACTTATTACTAGATGAGTTTCGTAACTTGATTTAGTGTTATTCGAGTACGTGATGCTGGAATATGTTGTAGCAAGTTCAAGAGATTTACTGACCTTTTTTAATATCTCTAGAATACGTACACCATAAATAGAACCAGATGCTCCACTTATTCCAATTACAATTCTGTTATTCATTTAATCTTCTTCGTGACTCATTTCTAATGTACGCTTATAAGTACCAAGCAATATTTCCTATTTTTCTCTATTATCATTATTCATTTTTTTAGTCTAACAATCTGTCTCATTACTTTTGTATCCCAAACTTTATCTGTAGCTTTTGCATACATGTCACAGATGTGGTTTTATATGTCTTTCTTTTCTTGTTCAAGTTTTTCGATTCTCTTTATGTAGCTTTTTAGCTTATCAGCTATTATTTTTACTGTGCTTTTCATAAAACCAAATTAATTAATTGCTGTTACAGTATTATCAATTTTCGCTCGTACTTCAATAGCAGTAATAGTGTTTTTATCTTTTTTTAAAATCTTAAAATAAAAACCATACATGGAAAACTCTTCACCTTCGTCAGGAATACGCTCTATTTCATTTACAATCATGCCTGCCAAAGTTGTAGCCTCTTCATCAGGAAGATTCCAATGTAACTGCCTATTAATGTTCCTAATAGTAGATTTTCCTTCTATGTGATACATATTATCAGATATTTTCTTTATGAAATTCTCTGTGATTAAATCATGTTCATCAGAGATTTCTCCAACTATTTCTTCTAGTATATCCTCAAGAGTTACGATTCCTTGTAGGGCTCCATACTCGTCAACAACAAACGCAAGGTGTTTCCTGTTTTTACGGAAATTATGCAGTTGCACGCTAAGCGGCGTACTTTCTGGTATAAACCAAGGTTTTGACATAACTTGAGTAATGTTAACCTCTTCTGTTCTATTATCTTTTTCACGCAAAGCGTTTATTAGGTTTTTTACGTGAACTACTCCGATGATGTTATCAGGTTCTTTTTGCCATAATGGTACCCTACTGTGACTGCTGGTTAAAATTTCTCTTATTAATTCTTCCTTATTTCGATCTATATCAAGAGAAAATAGGTTTCTTCTGTGGGTCATGATTTCTGATATTTCTGTCTCAGCTAAATCAAGTATGCTGTTTAGCATATCTAAGTCCTGTTTTAACATGGTTCCTTCACTGCGATGAAGAACAATAATATTACGCATTGCATCTGCTGCAGATATTACCTCCCTGTCTTTGTTAGGACCACATAATTTTAGAATGAGATTAACAATAAACTGAATACCTGACGTCAATGGAGAAAAGATCTTGACAAAAAACAGTACAAAATAAGCAGAAAATGATGTAAACTTCTCAGGGTTTTGCATGGCGTAAGTTTTTGGTAATACCTCACAGAATAGCAAGATGCAGAATGTCATTGTAATTGTTAATAGAAAGACGCCTTCGTTCCCAAAAAAGTTTATGACTATTGCTGTAAGTAAAGCGGAACAGGTAATGTTAATAATTGTGTTGCCGAGTAATATTGTACCTATTGTTAATTCCTTTTTATTTAATAAATGGTCGATTACCTTGGCTTTTTTGTTACCGTCTAGCTTTAATTTATTTACTCGGGAGCGGCTAATAGAGGTTAATCCTATTTCTGCTCCTGAAAATAAAAATGATAAAATCAACAAAACAAAAATTATTGATAATACTAAAATCAATAACTGACCCATTAAAGTGTAATATTACTGTGATAAAAACTAGAGTTAATTTTGTCTACTATAAGAAGCATTTGCAAATTTGAAGTTCTGTATGGCTAGGTTTTATATACCTAAAACATTTACATATTTTTAACCTCAAAAAATAAACTATGGAGTATATCGCATGCTGCATCTACATGTTTACCCTCAGTAATAAGTGGAGGGGGTTATTCTTATCACTCTATTATTTAATAACTCTAGTTATTATTAAACCTTTGTCAAGAGATCGGCTAACAATTTTATCAGCAAAAGGTACTTTGAGCTCTACTCCTATCAATAAACCTTCTCCACGAATTTCTGAGATTATCTTTGGAAATTCTTTAGCTAAAGTAGCAATTTCTCTTTTAAATATTTACTAACTCTTCTAATATGATTAAAAAAGCTTTCTTTCAGCATTATATCAAGCACTGTGTTACCGACAGTAATAGCAAGAGGATTACCGCCATAAGTTGATCTTATGAGTTCCTAGGGTAATCGCTTCTGCTACATAACTTTTTATTAAACATGCAGCTATAGGGAATCCATTGTCCATAGCTTTCGCACAAGTTAACATGTCAGGCTCAATTTCTATGTTCTGATAATAAAATAAAGAACCGATACGTCCATATCCATATTGCACTTTATCAAAACACAAAATTATTCCTTGAGCTCTTGTTATTTCTCTCACCTTTTGAAGGTACTCTACATCTAGAATATACACTTTCCCCTCGCTTTGTATAGGTTCTAAAAACAAAGCAGCTGTCTCATTACTGATCTTTTTCTCTAGTGCTCTTTGATGTCATTTCTTGGCACTTTATCGAAACCAGGAAGGAGCGGAGCGAAGCCTTCGCGTAATTTCTTGCTTCCTCAGCAGAAATTGCAGCAATACTACGTCCATGAAAACCTCCTTCGATTGTAATAATGCGATAACGCTTTTCCTCACCTTTTAAATAAAAATAACGACGAATAAGTTTGATTGTAGCCTCTGTTACCTCAAGTACGCTTGAGCAAAAAAAACTTTATCTGTAAAAGTAAGTACTGTTAAACGCTCAGCAAGCCTTTCCTGTTGAGGGATAATGAAAATATTAGAGCAGTGCTACAATGAATCCAATTGTTCCTTCAACTTATTTATAATATATAGATGGCATTGTCCCAAGGAAGTTGTGGAAATACCTGCAGGAAAGTCTAAATATTTTTTACCATCTCTATTAAAAAGGTATACTCCTTTTCCTCTGACTATAGGAATGTTAAACCTATTATGTGCATTAATAATATAGTTCATTTTAAGTGTTGCAGTATTATCAACAATTTTGTAACTATACTTGTGTGTCATTATCAACAAATAATTAATGTTTGTAAATTAATTACATCTAAGGTATAGATTATGAGGGAAGATGGAAATATGCTTTAATTTAGAGTAGGAAAATGTTACTGTGGATATGGTACGTGTGATAAGAAGTTTTATCACTAATATAACTTCTTTTACTGATTTTAAACTATAATCAGAAAGTTATCTGCTGCATAAGGTAACAAAACTACTGAAGTAGGCTTTAGTAGAAGTAGTATAATATTTAAAATAGATAATAAAAACCTATTCTATAAGAAGCTGATTAAGCTTTCTACTATGTATTGCAGATTAAAGAAAAATGGTAATATATGTGTTATTAACTCATACGTTGGTATGGTTGAGTGGGGGAACAATATTAATGGTTTAAGGTTACAAAAAGAGGGATAACAAAGTAATTTTATATTATATAAAGGAAACTCGCTTCTAAAGGTGAAAATATGTGATAAAAATAATAAACTTATTAGAAGAGGCTTTATCATAAAACAAGAGGTTATCAAAGTGAAAACAGGGATAGTGTTGTCGAAACACTTGAATCAGATAAAGTGATAGAAACTTTGCTTAAAGATATAATAGATGATCTATATTTTTATATTAAGTTATATATTTTTACATATAATTTAGCATATGAAGTGCTGAAATTTATTAATTTTTATGATAAAAATGATCTAGTGCTATAGAAGATCATAAGAGAAGAAGGTAACTTTATTCTGTAATAGAAGTTAGTGATACAGATCATTTATATCGGATAAGAATGAAGTTCTTCTTCCAGCATATGATGACTATTAGTATCAGTATGCATAAAATATATCTGATGTACTGACAATGAGCGAAATAATAATGGATAGCTTTAAAAAAGCTATAATGCAAAGAAGGAATTTACTTTGTAAAAAAAGGGAAAAACTATTGGATAGTATCTATCTATGATAGCAAATATTGTCTTGAATAGTGCTGCTAATAGCTACTTTGCCAAAATAGATTGATGTAATACTTGGCTGGAATTGGTCATATGTAACCATATTAAAAAAGGTGGTTACTCTTATAGAGATTGGTGTCTAAATATCTAAAGGTTGTTAAATCTGATAGTAGTAATTATAAGCTAACTTTTTGTAATATACTTGATACTAGGTAGGTAAACAGCAGATTCTATCTCTCACAAAGGTGCTATAATGTGATTCTTTATACTGTAGAGTTATTTTAATAATGGCTTTTCTTATATGGTCTAGTATATTTGATCAGTAGATAAAGAAATGTGATAAGTTAAAAAAAAGTATCTGTTCAAGAAGCGCAAAATAAGCTAGGTGAGGTATCATGAAAAGATAAACATAAGGGTAGTAAAAGGTGAGTTTACACCAAATGGTGTAATCTTAACGTGTGATGCGGGGTTTATGTTTCTTTTTTCTAGATACTAGTGTTAGAGCTATTTAGATGGTAGTCTTAACAATCTTTACCTTTTTTAGCTTTTATTTAAGAATATTGTAGCTAAATAAGTTTTAGTGTAAATGTGACTTCTTTAAAATTTTATAAAGCCCTATTTGAAAGGGTTGATTTCTTTTTTAGAGTTTATATGAAGGTGGGTTGTAAGGGTTGTAAAGTAGCATAGATAGCGTTGCAGTATCTCTTATAGACAAAAGAGCATCTAATCTTACTGATTCTTAATATAAATGTTTGTTATGTAGAAAATATTTTATTAGAGGCTTTGCGAAAAGTTTCTATGAAGACGATTATAAAAAAATGGCTAATTGTTTTGAGAGTATGTGCTATTTTTTAATAGAATGGAAATAATGATTTGTGAAATAGTGTGGGAACTTTTGTATAGTTTCTGAAGACAGTAAACATGTTTTTCACTTGTCTTTAATGATGAAAACTAATTTGAGAATTAGCAGAGTAGGAAAACGTCTTGCTTAAACAATTAAAGAGGAATGGAAAAATTGTGAATACAATTTTGCGTCATCAGCAGCAAGGAATGTTTCTTCGGCTCAGCCTTTATATGTGTAAAACGTGACTTTGAGTAGGATACTATGCAATAAGTTACTAAATTCCATCAATAACAAGAATATAATTTCTACACTAGTGCAAGGTATCAGTACTGGTTATATGTACCTAAGCTTAGTAAATAATTTGGAGTAGTTTTTCATGGTTAAAACGAGATGGTACTGTTGTAAGTATGTATAAGATACTCGAAAACCAGAGGAGTTTTTTAAAAATTATAGATGCTTTCTATGAAGCTTATTTTTATGGTGTGCCAACTTTAGCTTGCTGTAAGTAAACAATACAGTTTTACTTAAAAAGTAGCAGCTGCTAACTTTAAATGTAGATTTACTTCATTAACGTTTAGGAATTGAAATTTTAGAAGGTGTAGGTGGTAAAATAAATTTTAATTAGTTGATAAGTAAAGTTTTATCAGAATATTTAAAATAAATTGATTTTATTATACCTGAAATTATGGTGTGTGATATGTTTTGATTTCTTGATTTGCGTGAAAGGTCTAGTCCTAAAGGAGGGTAATTGTGGTGAACTTAGCACAAATCAAGTTACTTAAGGAAATGGCAATATTTTAGTGTTTGGTGATCTACAAGAAGCTTTGCTTTGTTTGAAAACTTGTTTCTGCTTTTAGCTTGATGAAAATGATGAATGAAAATGTTTACTAATGAGCTCTCTATGGGTTCAAAACTTTTAGTGGAGACTATTCCTAATTTCAGTACTAATGCTCATCTGTATGAGGTTTTTTGCTTTTCTTTACTGACTTTTTCATGAAACTTTCTGATGACTATAACCTTCAATTCTATAACTATGTGGCTGTAATAAATACTGCAATAGTAGTGGTAGCTGAGGTTTGAAGTAAAAAAATATTTCTATTAAGATTACGCTGTATCTAAAATTAACTAATGAGTTAGAGTAAACTGTTATGATAAACAGTTTACTCTAACTCATTAGTTAATTTTATTGTTACCTACAAAAGAAGCTCTATAGTATGCCTGTTTTTTTACAGAAACTTTCTACTAATTCTCTTGATATCTACAACTTCAGGTAATTGACGATCTAAAACATAGCCTTTAATATACTGGTTAAGAATCTATTAAGTTTCCTTATTAAGGGTAATTTGTAAATTTTAGCTTTTATCAAACTTCAAATATTTGCTCTCTAGAGCAAATAACAAAAACTTCGCGAAGTGTAAGTAAGCGGTGAAGCTAACTTATGTAACTCGGATTTAGTAGTGAAAAACAATGTCCACGAGTAAAGTTTTATGTTGTTACTTTTACGTATTATAATAAGCTATAATTTATAGGAAAAACAAAATTGAAAAAGTTAGAGAGATTAAGAAAAAACTTGGTAGCAAGAACAGGAAGGTTTTTATCTTCATTATTTTTTTTGCTGTTGATTGCACTATCAATACGTAGTTTTTTATTTGAACCATTTCATATCCCTTCTGGGTCAATGAAAAGCACTCTACTTGAAGGAGATTATATTTTCGTTAGTAAGTATTCATATGGTTATAGTAGGTACTCTTTTCCGTTTTCTCCGAGAATCTTTAGTGGCAGAATCTTTTATACTCCTCCAAAGCGTGGTGATATAATCGTTTTTAAACCAACAAGAAACGACAGTATCAGGTTCGTTAAACGAGTAATAGGGATACCAGGTGACAAAGTGCAAATTATAGAGGGAGAATTATACCTCAATAATCAAAAAGTAAAGCGAAAGCAAATTGAGGACTTTTTTGATTATGAATCAAATCGTAGCATACCAAGATACATAGAAACACTTTCACATGAGAGGGAACACGAAATTTTAATAGATAATATTTTCAATGAACTATCATATGATAGCCCGACTTATTGTGTGCCTGACAATCAATTTTTTGTTTTAGGGGATAACAGAAATAATTCTTTTGATAGTAGGTTTCCTGAAATCAGTTTTGTACCAATGGAAAATATAATTGGGCGTGTAAGCATAGTTGGTTTATCGTTTAAGTTGGGAAAGGTTAATTGGTTGCCATTTAATTTCAGAATACCTATTGCTCTGCGGTTGAATAGGATATTGCACAGTATCGTATAAAACTCTATCTATTTATTAATTTACACAACTTTAAAGAGGAATTTTTCAATTCAGTGATAGCGTTATTAATTTTGTTCAAGTCGTTTCCCTGTAAAGCATTTTTTGCGTTTTGCAATAGTTTTTTTAACCTTTGATTAATAGAAAGACCATTGTTGCTTTCAATCAGATGTATAAATTTACTTCCATTAACTTTGGCTTCTGCAAGAGAACGAGCTTTCATATCTTTATCAAAGTTATTTATTGATTGGTTAACCATGTCTTGAATATCGGTTTCACTTAAGCCAAAACTTGAATTTATTTCAACCGTTTGTTCAATGCTAGTGCTTTTTTCTCTTGCAGTAACAGTCAATATTCCATCAACATTAACTGTAAATTCTATTTCAACTTTTGCAGAACCTGCAGGTAATGGCGGTATTCCTTTTAGTTCAAACTGCGCTAGAGACTTGTTATCTTCTATCATTTCGCGTTCTCCTTGACAAACGTGAATTTTCATTGCCGTTTGCCCGTGAGCGTAAGTCGTAAACTCTTTTGTTTCTGAAACTGGTAGTGGTGTATTTCTTGGTATAATTTTTTCAACTATTCCTCCCATGGTTTCTATGCCAAGTGATAAGGGTAAAACGTCGAGGAGAATATTCCTATCTTTTAAGCCCGAAGTTAAAACATGAGCATGTAAAGCTGCTCCAATTACAACTGCTTTGTCTGGGTCTACATCACTTAATATTTTATTTCCAAAAAGTGTGACTAGTGAGTTTTGTACTAATGGTACTTTAGTTCCACCGCCAACTAAAATTACTCCTTTTATGCTATCAATTTTAAGATTTATATCGCATATAGTACGAGTGGTTATGTTGATAGTCTTGTTAACCAATGGGGTAATTGCCTGTTCGAATTCTTCTTTAGTAATTTTGCATTTAAATAATTCACCGTTAATATTGAAGCCAAAAATGCCTGATGTATTTTCGCTTAGGTATTCCTTGACAAGGCGTGTGTTATGAATTCTAATGTTACTAAGGTATGTAACATCGGGACGTTCTTCACTTAAACTTTCCTTTTCTCTATACTTAGAAAGCACAATTGAACTTAGTAGGCGATCAAAATCATCACCACCAAGTTCGGTATCACCGCCAACCGCAAGGACTTGAAACACTCCTTGATGTAACTTCAATATTGAAATATCGAATGTTCCGCCACCTAAGTCATAAACTGCGTATATTCCACTGTTATTATTCTTTTTAATCGAATGAGAAAATGCAGCAGCAGTTGGCTCATTAATTAAACGAAGAACCTCTATACCAGCTAATTTTGCTGCATATTTGGTTGCATTACGTGCTGAATCGTCAAAGTAAGCTGGCACAGTGATTACCGCTTTTTTTACTTTTATCCCTGTGGATTTTTTTACTTTTTCGCACAAAGCTTTTAATATCTCGGCAGAAATTTCAACAGGAGTAAGATATTTATCTTCTGCACATTTTATCCTAATAACTTTTTCACTTTCCTCATCTATTTCAAAATTGATACTTTCTTTATTTAAATCTTTGACATTTTTACCCATTAAGCGTTTTATGGAGTATATTGCACCTGGACCAGCATCATATCCTATTTTAAATATGTTATTTTCATATGAAATAACAGAAGGCAGTAATTCTCTCCCCTGCTCATCTTTAAATATTTCTACGTCACCAGCTTTATTGACTGCAGCAATTAAAGAATTGGTGGTACCAAGGTCTATGCCAAACACTATTTCATTTGAATTTGGTTCAGAGACTTGAATTGGACGCATTTTTCTTTACCTCTTCAAATGACTTATATAGATACTTCAATCTTAAAACTTGCATTACAGCTTCATCAAAATTTTTTACAGCAAAAGCATCAATTAAGTTTTTAGTGCAATTTTTTATCTTTTCATCAATTATCTTACTTGCAAATTGCAGGTTATCGCAATCTAGCAAGTACTCTCTTATTTCTATTGATTCATTTAGTATCTCGGAATTTGTATGATTCTCTTGGATTTTCACGCCAAAAAGATCCAATAAATGTTCGGCCCGTTTTAGTGGAGATTTTAGCACTTGGTAAGCTTTGTTTATACTTTTCATGTTTTTGGACTTTCCTTTATTTATATCAGTCTTGCTTAGTTCAATATATTTTTTCTCTAGCTCATCAAAGTTGATATTGAAAACTGGCTCAATTTCAAGCAATGAAAAGTGGTTTCTAAACATGAAAACTTTCTCCGCAACCACATTTTCCTTTCTCATTAGGATTTTTGAAAATAAAACCTGATGAGAATTTTTTCTCTACATAATCTATTTCAGAGCCAAGGATAAACATGATAGATTTCGGATCGATTAATACCTTGACTTTTTGACCGTTACTGCATCTTTCTTCAATTACCGACTCTAAAGGACGAGTATCATATGCATATTCGATGTCATATTTTAAACCGGAACACCCTTTTTGTTTAATTAGCACTCTTATTCCTATTGCTTTTTCTGATTTTTTAAAGTTATCATGCTGTTTTTGATCCAATAAATATCTTATCCTTTCTACTGCATTTGTAGTGATGGTGATAGGTTTTTTATCTTTCTTTACAGCATTTACTTCTTGATATTCGTCCATAACTTTTTTAGTTATTACTTTTACTTTGTTTACTTTGATAATCATGAATAGCAGCTTTTATAGCATCTTCAGCAAGTACTGAACAGTGTATCTTTACTGGAGGTAAAGATAATTCTTTCACTATTTGAGTGTTCTTTATCTGTGTTGCATCTTTAATAGCTTTACCTTTAATCATCTCCGTGAGTAAAGAGCTTGAAGCAATAGCAGAACCGCAACCAAAAGTTTTGAATTTTGCATCTTCAATAACACCTTTGTCATTAACTTTTATTTGTAGCTTCATGACATCTCCGCATGACGGCGCGCCCACTAAACCAGTGCCAACGTTTGGATCATTTTTATCCAAGGAACCAACGTTCCTTGGATTTTCATAATGATCTAAAATTTTTTTGTTATAACTCATAGAATTACCCCCATAAACCACTATTTTACATTATAGCACATTTAGTTTAAAGACTAAAGAAAAACACACTTGTGATTAGCATATTTTATTCACAAAAGATGACACACGCAAGTATATTTGCTTTACAAATACATGTAGTACATGTAATTTTTTACATTAAGTTTAAATTTTAAAAGGAGTATTTACTTGAGTTTGTTTGGTAACTTTTATAAAGGCTTGTTAAAAACTTCTTCTCGCTTTAGCAACGGGGTGAAAAATATTTTTTCTGGCAAAAAAAAAGAAATAGATCAATTCCTTTTGGATGAGCTAGAAGAGCTTTTAGTGAGTATGGATGTTGGTCATAAAACTTCTAAGTTAATTATTGATAAGCTTGCGAGTATCAAGTGTGATAAGGAAGTTGAGCATAACGTTGTCACGCACCAATTAATCAATGAAATAGAAGCTATGTTGAGTCCTGTTATGCAACCGCTTATTTTGAATAAGAAACCACATATAATAATGGTATGTGGGGTAAATGGTAGTGGTAAAACCACAACTATAGGCAAACTCGCGTATAAATATAAAAAAATGGGAAAATCTATTGTACTAGTTGCATGTGATACATTTAGAGCTGCTGCTAGTGAACAGTTAAATATTTGGGCAGAGCGTTCTGGTTGTCCTATCGTTATTGGAGAATACGGCAGTGATTCTGCAAGTTTAGCATATAGAGCTGTAAGTCAAGCTATAAAAGACAACATTGATGTTGTTCTGATTGATACAGCAGGCAGGCTACAAAATAATGTAAACCTTATGGAAGAGCTATCAAAAATATATAGAACAGTAAAGAAATTAGATGATACTGCCCCTCATGATGTTATTTTAATTCTTGATGCAACCACTGGCCAAAACGCTTATAGCCAATTAGAAGCATTTAGCAAGATGGTGAGTGTGACTGGGCTAATTATAACGAAGCTAGATGGCACTGCTAAGGGTGGAGTAGTTATTGGACTTGCAGAAACTTATAAAGTGAAGTTGCTGGCTATAGGAATTGGTGAAAGTATAGAAGATCTAAAGGAATTTACTGGCAAAGAATTTGCTAAGGCGTTGTTTAACTGTGATTGAAGATTTATCTCAGCTCTTTTATATGTTTAAACTTAATTATTTTGTTATTATAAGATAGGTAGTTGCTGTTTTAGGTATAGTATAGTTTTTAAAGATCCATAATTTTTTACTTTTTTAACCTTTAGATTAGCATGTGGGATATTCTTAATTAATTTTGCTTGAAAGTATAACTTTATCATAGCTTCTTAAAGAAGCTGTTAATACTAAATTAACTAACTTTTTAAAAAAGGTAAGCAACATCAGCTGATAATTCCTATGTTTTTAGTTTTTCACAAGACTCAGGTACACTTCTTTTTTGTGCAAAAATATTTTGCAACAAGTATTTAACACTGTAATGATTATAGCTAATCGATATTAATATCCCATTTAATTGCTCTCTTCTTGGGTTTCCGTATTTGTTCCTGTTATCTAACTCTTGGACTTCTAGTAGAGTCAGTCTAGAACCATTAATTTTATAAATATAGCATTGCCGACAGCTTTTTTGCCATTGGTATTGCCTATTAGAAGTGACGCTGATGGATGTCAATGGAGGTATTAGTTCTACTTCAGATATTTCAAAAATGGCTAACTTCATTTCTAGGGGCAGACCTGTTTTAAATAACATACGAAACGTGGTATTGATTGCTATTTCTGCTTTCAAAATACAATACCGTATTTACCCTATGTGTTCTAAAGTTTTAAGGTCCTGCTGTTTTGTCTATTCTTGGTTATATGGCCAATCATTAAAAAAAATATCATACTATTTTGTAAGAATGATCAACTTATGAGCTCAGGTGCGAACCTGTATTATAATGCTTAGTTCTAATGTAAATTTAGCTTCACACATTGTTTGTGAGGATTGATAATTAGAAATTTTTGTGTTTTTATTTTTTTATTGTCATTATTAGATCAGCTAAAGATACTATAGATTAAAGCTTAATTTTTTGGTTTCTTTATCTTAGGAAGCTTTGCTCTTAGGTTGCTCTAAAGACTTTTCGCACAATAATAAAAATTATTGAAAGAAGAAAGTTATCCAATATTAGCTGTAATTCTAAGCGAAAGGGTAGACTTTCCAAGTTAAGTTTAGGTTCGCCATCACAGTTGAAATGCTTGGTACCTTAAACAGTATCTTCAATAGAAACTCTATCTGACTTTTTTATTCTTATTAAAAGAAGTTTGGAGGGTAATAATTTTGCATCTGGTAACGACTTTTATTAAAAGTGGTATGGATGTATTGCTTACTTCTGTTTTTACTACTATTTCTTTAATAACTATAGTTCAATTGTCATATGCGATGAATCTTTTACCCACCTACAGTATACTTTGACTGCAGAACTAACATATGTGTACAGCTCTCATAAAAGCCAGGTTACTTTCCATAATTACAATAGGGACTAGCTAAATAGGTAAAATAAGTTTAAACAGCGAAACCTAATAAACCTTGTAATATTAAGATAATTTTCATAAATTGAGCATGATGCACTTCAGACACTCTTCATATGTGCATTGTAAGGTGCAAAAGTTGTATAATAATTTATTTGACTTGAACTGCTTATTATATAAAGTTATAAGTAACATATGAATAAAGGTTAACATGGCAGTTAAAATAAGGTTAGCAAGATTTGGTGCAAAAAAACGCCCTTTTTATAGAATAATTGTAGCTGATTCGCGTGCACCAAGAGATGGACGTTTTATTGAAAGAATAGGGCAATATGATCCAATGCTAGCGAAAGACAATAAAAATCGTGTTGTGATAAAAGCTGATAGGTTAAAATATTGGCTAAGTGTAGGTGCGCAAGCAACTGAAAGAGTATTATGGTTCATCAAAAAAGGTCTTTTAGATTTAGAAACAGAAAAGAGAAAAATGGAACCAAGGGAAACAAAAAGGAAAAAAGTAAAAGAACAAGAGGCGTAAGTCTCTTTAATGCTGTCAGTAAATAATAATGATATATTAGATAATGTTGTATCTTCTGATTTGTCAGCTATGAAAGATTTTATCTTTAATAGTGTTGATAATGAAGATATTAAGCTTGCTGCTGATGTTATATCTCACCTTGTTAAGTCAGGTGGAAAAAAAATCAGGCCTAAACTCGTCTTTGTTATATGTAAAATGCTTGGCTATTCTAGAGAGGATAGAATTAAAGTTGCTGCATCGGTAGAATTTATACACAATGCTACTTTGCTTCATGATGATGTGCTTGATGAAAGTGAAGTGCGTCATGGAGTTGAAACAGCAAATAAAATTTGGGGGAATAAATCAAGCATTTTAGTCGGTGATTTATTATTGACTCTGGCATTTAGATGGCTTATAGAGTGTGAGAATTTAAACATTATTTCTATCCTATCTAGGGCATCGCGTTCACTTGTGAAGGGTGAAATAAAGCAGATGACGACATGCTTTAATCCTAACACTATTAGGGAAAACTATTTTGATATCATTGGAGAAAAAACAGCATCTTTATTTTCTGCATGTTGTGAAGCTGCATCTGTAATATCTGGTGCTACAAGTGATGAGATAGAGAGATTAAAGAGTTTTGGATTTAACTTTGGCATGGCATTTCAAATAATTGATGACATGCTCGATTATACTGCTAGTCAAAGTGCTTCTGGAAAGCAAGTCGGAAAAGACTTTTTTGAGGGTAAAGTTACTTTACCTGCTATTATAGCGTATGAAAAAAGCAGTACGGTGGAACAAAAATTTTGGGAAAAATGTTTTTCTTCAACTGAACGCGATTTTGATCAAGCATTGTACTATATTAATCACCACAATGCTGTTGAGCTTTCTATAGAGAAAGCAAGGCATTATATTAGCATAGCACAAAATAATATTAGTACTTTTTCTGATTCTCCTTATAAAACTGCTTTGATTAACTTTTTAAATGCGAGTATAGAAAGACAAACTTGGCTAGTTCTTGATATTTTTAGATTAATTGCTATATATTTATTAGGTTCTTAGGGGTAATGGTATGTCAAGTGGTAGTAAAGAAAAGGGGAAGAAGTTTACCGGTGTGGTAAATAAGCAGAAGAGTGAAGGTCAGCAAAATGATAGCAACAACCAAACTAGTGATTTGAACGAAGATCTCAGTATATTAAAAGAGCGCGCAGCTCAGCTTGAAGATCATTTACGCCGTGCTGTTGCAGATAACGAGAACGTCAAACGTATAATGCAAAAGCAAATCAGCGATGCAAGCGATTATGCAGTTACACAATTTGCACGTGATATAATAGACTCTTGCGATAATTTGAAAAGAGTAATGGAAAACCTGGAAGATGGTGATCCTGTTCATGAGGGGATTAAAGTAGCTCATCAAAAAATTATGAGTGATCTTAAAAAATATGGAATAAAAGAAATGGATCCAATTGGGGAACTCTTTGATAGTAATTTGCATCAGGCTATTGTAGAGAGAGAAGATAATGAAAAAGAGGTTGGTACTATCATGGAGGTTTTACAAACTGGTTATACTATTAAAAGTAGGTTACTTCGTCCTGCAATGGTTGTTATTTCCAAGAGATCTGCTGATTGTGAAAACAATTAGTAAAATAAAATAATGTGTAATATTGTTTTTTCAGGTGTTCAACCGAGTGGTATATTACACTTAGGCAATTATCTTGGTGCAATTAAGCAGTGGGTAGATTTACAGAATAAATATAAATCTTTTTTTTGTATTGTTGATTTACATGCAATTACAACCAATAAGCTTTCTGCAAGCGAATTAAAAGGTAATATTTTAAAAACAGCAGCAGCTTACATTGCGTGTGGAATAAATCCAGAAAAGTCCATTATTTTTAGTCAGTCCACAGTTAGCGGCCATACTAAGCTGGGTTGGCTGCTTGGGTGTTATACGCCAGTTAGTTGGCTTAACCGTATGACTCAATTTAAAGGTAAGGCTGGTGATGGCAAACAAAGAGCATCTTTGGGGTTATATAGTTACCCGGTACTTATGGCTGCAGATATATTGCTGTATCGAGCTAAATACGTTCCTGTTGGTGATGATCAAAAGCAACATTTAGAGCTCGCACGTGATATCGCGTTAACTTTCAATAATTACTATAAAATTGATCATTTTATCATACCTGAAATCCTACTTTTAGATTATACATCGAGGATAATGAGCTTAAGGAGTAGTGCAAGTAAGATGAGTAAGTCTGATTCTTCAGAAGGTTCATGCATTAACCTTGATGACACCGATGATCTAATTATTAAAAAAATAGGAAAGGCAAAAACAGATTCAATACTAGGCTTTGATTTTGCTACTTTAAAATACCGCCCGGAAGTAAGTAATTTATTAAACATTTATTCAGCACTCGGTAGTTTTGATGTAAGTAAAGTGTGTGAAGAAATGAATAAACATGATATGAAGTACTTTAAGAAAGAGTTAGCTGATTTAATCATCAGTGTCGTATCACCCATACGTGAGAAGATTAATGATCTCTTAAAATACCAATCTTATTTATATGAAATCTTAAAAAGAGGTACAGAAAAAGCAGCAGAGATTGCAGATCATAGCATAAAAGAAGTTAAGGATATTATAGGGCTTGTTCAATAGTTGAGTATTAGAGGTTTAAAGTACAAAGAATATAGATGTATTCTGTTTTTTATGTGGTTACTAACACTTAAATTTATCAAAAGCTTGAGCGAGTTATAAACTGATTTTAGGTGCTAGATTTGGTAGTTCTCTTCTAAATAAGAATTCAGAAAAAATGTAGGATATGTGTACATCTATCTGTGTATATTGAAGGTACGCTATATTTTTTTACTGAGTTTTGGTTGTTTGATAGAAAAGCCTGCAGATGAAGGTGGATTTTTTGAGTTCTCTAAATATCTTTGCCCTCAGTATAATGAGAGTATGAGTATGCGGAAGTAATTTTCCTGTAGTTAGCCAAAACAAAATTAAGTAAAACTTATTTTTTTATCGAGGATTTAATATTACCATCTTGTCGTCTATTTTGAATTTGTAGAATAAACATTGATATAAAAAATTTAGTTCATGCTTTTTCTGAATTGCCCAGTTTGAGGCCATCATTATCACGCAGGTTAGTTATATATCTCAGAACAGAGAAAAGGTGTTATGCTGCTACTTGCACCCTTGATTAAAGATGCTAGTGCATCTTATAATAAAGTGTGAGGTCTGCAGAAAATCTAGATAGTATAAGGTCACCTTGTCTATTTGTATCGATTCAAAACGTGACAATAAATTAATATGTGTAATAGAAGGATTGGTTGATATATAGGCGTTTGAAAAGAGAAACATATATTCTAGTATCTAGTATCTTACACCATGTTTTGGTAGATTATCTGCAATAAACATAAACAACTGGCTTAGTGCTAAAAGGACTTAGCTTTAGTGCTATTCATAAAAGAGTTGCAGAATCCAAGATTAAAGAGGTTAAATTTTAATCTTGTAGTAATAAAGGGTATATTATATGTTAGTGCGTTTTTGTATCAATATACTTTTACCTCTAAACCATTAACTAATATGATTGTAAATTTATGGGCATTAATTCAATAATAATAATGTTAAGTAAATTAAATACTTATGTAACTTCAATAAGTATTGTTAGAGGATTCTCTATATAGTGCTTAAAGGTATTTAAAAATTTTGCTCCCATTGTTCCATCAACTGTTCTATGGTCAGCTGAAAGTGTTACTATCATTATCTCTGCAATCTCTACTTTTTCATTTATAATAATCGGTTGCTTTTTGGATGCACCAACGGCCATAATGCAAGACTGCGGCGGATTAATAATAGCACTGAAAGCTTTTATACCAAACATCCCTAAGTTGGAGATAGTGACCCCTTTTCCTTGAAATTCTTCAGGTCTTAATTTTCCGGATTTCGCTCTGTTTACTAAAGTTTTCACTTCTCTTGATATAGATAAAATACCTTTTTTGTCAGCATCTTTCACTATAGGAGTAATTAGGCCATCTTCAAGTGCTACAGCAACTGAGATATCTATATTTGAATATCTTACTATCTTGTTATCTATCCACGAGGAATTTATGTCAGGAAATTTTTTTATGCTAAAAGCCGCAGCTTTAATAATTAAATCATTAATTGTTACTTTATTGTTTTCGTTTGCTGAGTTGATCTTATTTTTGAGCGATATGAGGTTGTCAACCTGGCAGTCTACAGTTAAATAAAAATGTGGAATATTCTGCTTAGATTCAACCAAGCGCTCTGCTATCGTCCGGCGCATGTTACTTACTTCGATTATAATGTCTTCACTTAACTTTTTACGGCTTTCAATTTGTGTACTATCATCTAAAAGTTCTAATACATCAGCTTTAACGATACGACCATGCGGGCCTGTACCTTTTAGGTGCGTTATGTCAACACCTTCACTTTGAGCTATTTTTTTAGCTAATGGGCTTATTTTTATTCTATCTTCTACTACTACCTTGTTGGTATCTTCTTCTTTTCTAGGTCTTAGTGTTAAGCACTGGGATGATGTTGGAAGATTAGTTTCAATTTCCTTTTCAGGTTTGATATTAGTAACAGAAGCTGAAACGTAGTTATCAAGTGCATTCCAATCTTCCTCCTCTTCCAGCATTATAGCTATCGGTTGATTCACAGGTACACCGCTTACTCCTTCTGACACTAAAATTTTTGCTAAAACTCCTCTATCTACAGATTCAAGCTCCATTATAGCTTTGTCGGTCTCTATTTCAGCAATTATATCACCTACTTCTACTTTGTCTTGTTCTTTTTTGTACCATTTTACGATTTTTCCTCCTGTTTTACTCATTGTCGGTGAGAGAACAGGCATTAATATTTCTATGGGCATTAACTTTGTATTTAAAGATCTATTCAATTTTTAATTTACTCTTTATCTTGTGTCAATCTAATCGTGAATTATTATAAATGAGTTTGTTATAACAGAAATAAAAAAGTGCAGTGAAAGGTGATGTTGCCATTTTTTTCCCGTGATGCTAAAGCATGGGTACAGAGAGGATTATGTGAGAAAGTTGATTCAGTTAGTAAAAGGTTTGAATTAACAGTAGTTTTCAAGCTTTCTGTAGCTATCTCTTTGAACAGAGTAGAAAAAAAGTGTACTAATTTTTTTGATGCTCTGGGTAATCTTTTTTCTCCGTGGTGCTGTTGTATTTTCCACAGAAACTATTCACCATTTCTTCGGTAAATGAGCTTATAATTCTTGTATAGTATCACTTCATTCTCTTAGCGATTAGTTCGCTTTGAAAATTAACCTAAAAATTTTGCTATTTTCTTTTTTAACTTCACTTTTTGTTTTACTTTCTATGCCTGTAATATCAATCTGATCGACTTTCTCTTTTATTGAGTTGATATGTTTATAATGTCTGATATTTGGATCTTGCAACTGCACTGTTAGTTATGCAAAGGGTAATTAAAATCAGATATTTAACTTGCAGCACGCTTATGTATAACCTAATCTAAGTAACTTAGTATGGTATTTAGCATTAAACTCTATTAACTCAGAAGTTTTGTTTTTTAGCGACATAAAATACTTTTCTCATTTACATTAGTTACACCTTTTTATAAAGTACAGCAGTTAAACTTAAATAGTAAATTTATACGTAGTTATTTTAATTAGTTACTAAAATGAGAAAAAAGCCTGAATTTTAGCCATTTTAAGTGATAGTTAAAATTTATGACTTATTATGTTATGACCCTAGCAGTTCTTTTCTGACTTTTTCTTCGATTTTTTTTCTTATATTTACATTAAGGCTCCCTACCGAAGAATTAGTTATAGTTCCGAGACTATAGAGATTTTTTATTGTTTTTTTAATGAAGTCACTTATTTCTTTTTTGTTGAATTTCTCAATAATAGGTTTAATCTTCACATACTCTGGAGAGCCTTTGCTATAAACCCCTTTGCTTTTGTCAATGCAGCCACCTACACCAGGTATACTGCTTCTAAAATCACTGGTACAACTTACCGTTTTATACTTGATTTCACCATTTTCTATATATGCAATTTGATTATCTTGTATAGATTTCAATGTATTTGCTGTTGTTATCTTTTCTTCTAGTCTTAAATTTTTCTATAAATTACTGTTTTTTTGTAGCTTGTATTTTCAGGACATATCTTTTATGTTTACTTTCGCCCGCAACGGTGATTGATTTCTCACGATCTTGCTTATCTAAACTACACATTTTTATAAAAGTGGATTTCCCGTTTTTACTTGAAATGTGGTTTTCGTTATTACTTCTTTCCTCTATAGCTCTAATTTTAATTAGAGGATAATCAGGATCAATTCTTAGTTTAGTCTTAATATAATCTCCTGGCATTCCTGATCTTCTCTTAGTAGAACATACATGAGATTTACAGTTAACAGATGTGTCTGCTATATGACCTGCTTCACCACTTTCCCCATGCTTCTATTTCAATAGAATCAAACATTATTGATAAATCATCTGTATAAATATCTTTATTTTTCGAATCATAGAATTTTTTCACTCTTTTTCTCAAGTTCTTGCTTCAGTTGTTTCTTAGTTATTTCTTCCAATCTCTTTTTTGAACCTTCCAAGTCAAACCTACATAATTTATTAGCATAAAAAACCTCTGTCGTGTCTGCTTTGATTGGCTGGTCTTTTAATTGCATACACTTCTATGTTTCTTGGTGCTCTTGTCTTTGCATTCCACTTCCTCATACTTCAAGTAAAATGGATTATTATCCTTTTTATTCAAGTATTGTGTTGAACGAGTACATGTTCCATTAACGCAGATGCAGCCATAATTATCCTGGTTACAATTTTTTCTTCATGCTTTCCATCTATTAGTTTGTATACTACTTTCAGCCTTTTACCAGATGCAAATGCTTCATCTATCTTATTATTTTGATTTATATAGTAGCTGCATTCTACCTTCTTTTGCTTATTTTTATCAAGAAAGAAAATATACCCTTGCCTGTTAAATATATATTCTATCCAACTCTTCTTGAGGTTTTTGTAGAAGGTTGACTGTTTCTTTTTCTTTGCTTGGAAGATAATAGAACTGATTTGATTTTTTTGAATAAACAGCATCGTATTTAATATATTTTGTCTCCATTAGCTTTAATGGTATTATCTCACTTTCTCTTTGAAGTGCATATTCCTCTGGTTCTGGCTTCTAGCCAGAAAGACAGAGTATTTTGCTTTTGGTATTTTTTTGTACTTTACTTTTACTTTTGGATGCCCTAAGTTATCTAATTTGCACTTACCTTCTGTATTAAACTCTTCACATTCTTCTTTAGTATCAGGAACATAACCATATTCTTTCAGAACTTTAAATTGTTGCATATTATTTTCTAATATACCTTTTATAATATTGTCAACATTACTTTTATTATTAGTTGTTTTCGCTACTATTGCTGTCTTTATTACTGTTAAAGACAGAGGGCTAATGTTTGTAGTAGAATTAGTATTAACATCGAAAGTACAGGAACCATTTTTATATTTTTTATTTACTTGACTTATGCAATTTTTTCTGTTCATCTTCATTCTTATCTTTAACGTATTACTCTGTTTTCCTTGCATGTTACTTTGTACTATCTCTACTACCTCAGGTTCCGGGGCTGGTGGTGCTGGAAAACAATGGACGAACTGCGGATTTTTTTCATTTATGCCTTGAGTTCCATAGTATTCAGCGCAGAGCTTACCTTTTTTCTATATGTTATAAAGTAGTATGTAGTGCTATCTTTAATCTTTATTTAAAATAAAATGTTTCTTAATTTCATCTGTAGTAGGAAGCTTATCATTATTATCTTTTTTGTACTTTCTAGAAAAATCTAACTCTTTTTCAATTTTTCCATCTTCTATTGTTAGATCACTGACTATTACCTTAACCTTAGGTTCAAAGTAATCATTATTTTCATTCGTTATAGGAACAATTTTCACCTTAGGAGGTGGGATCGTAAGTTGTTTG
The DNA here is from genome assembly GCF_000306885.1 of Wolbachia endosymbiont of Onchocerca ochengi. Lineage (GTDB taxonomy): Bacteria > Pseudomonadota > Alphaproteobacteria > Rickettsiales > Anaplasmataceae > Wolbachia. The sequence goes on along the minus strand of NC_018267.1, from coordinate 244,062 downwards.
CAAAATAGAGGCGGACTAGGAGCAAGTGGCACGGGAGTACATCTCACTTTTGTTTGATAACAAGTGTCACAAAGGTTACTATAATCTATAATGCTAAAATCCCAAAATTTCGTAAATCCAGATTTACGAGCACCTTTTTGACTACAAGCACATATTTGGGAAGTTTGGCAAGTCTCTCTTTTTCTTCATCAGATATGTTACTGTCAATCACACCATCTGCCATTCCCATTCAAGGCCTTTCCCAATTTTTGTTCTAACGGATGTCTTATCTCCTTCCCAATCGATAAAAGCTGCTGCTGACACTCTGGCTCCTATACTTTGTGTTCCATATATTTGCAGTAGGATTCTCCGCTTTGTAAGTCATAACAGTAACTTTTTCCGTTATAAGCACATACTCTAATTTTAGGATTAAAGTAGCCATTTACTCCTTGATCTTTTATTGCTATTATCTTAATTTCTTTTACCTAATTACTAGCAAGCATTCCTTCAAACCAAGTATTGCTCTTTACAAAAGGTGGACAATCAGCATACCCTTGATACGAAAGACTAAATATCAGAGAAGCATGAATGAAAAATTAAATCTTACACTTTTCATAAAACACCGGTAACCATTTATTAACTTTGTCGCCTTTTTCCTTTATCGCTTCATACATATACTTTATAGTCTTTTTATTAGCTGAGAGGACGTACATTTCTTGTATATTCTTCAAGTTTAAATTTAAAGTTATTAACCCTTTATGTTGCTTTATTAAGAATAAACCTTCCTGTGTTGGAGTTTGCAAAATTGTATTCAGTTCCTCTTTCGATAAAGAAAATGCTTTCATGTATAATCTATTTGCATTGATATTTGGCATCAAAATTCTTGTATCGACATGCTTATCTAAGTATTGAGTAAATTTGCTAGTAAATGCTAAATTTAGGTTTTCAGTACTTGAAATTACCACGACATTTAATTTTGTCATTCTTTGCATCCAGTTATCAAACTCTTTCTCTGTGGAAAAAATATTGCTTATTTCCCATGCTTCATCTAAAACAAGTATTACAGGTGAGCCATCACATTTTGCTTCGAAAGAGTATAAAAAATAGTAAAGTATCACGGACATACATTCCTTTCGTTTTGTGAGGTTTGCAGTATTGAGAGATATAGTTTTTGTTTTCCAATCGATATCGGATTCACCACCTTGAAGTAAGTAAGCAAACTCACCATCACCACACCATTTACTTATTTTACCCCCGAGGGGTAAAAGCATCTCAGAAATTTTAGAAATAGAACGCAATTCTCTTGGTACAGTAAATATAGAATCTACAATTTTTTTTATCTTTTCTTCTATGTTTACTAAGCTTGTATCATCTATCATCTTTTTGATTAACTTAATCAGCATATTGCGATTGGAAGCGCTATTTTCAATATTTAATGGGTTAAATTTTAGGCTTTTATCTTTATATTTTGGGTCAATTATGTAATATTTACCACTCACTGCTTTAGTAAAGATTATTGATTTTCCAGTGTTATCCAGTATAATAATTTTAGGATTAAATTTTCTTGACTCAGATAGTAAGAAATTAATTAATGAAGTTCTGCCAGAATTTGGAGCTCCAAGTATTGTAGTGTGACCATTGTTTTTCTTCCCATGAAAATTAAAAAAATAAGGGCTTCCTTTTTTTGAAAAAAAGATCGTCACTGCTTCTTTCCATCTTCCTCCTTTTAATGTACCTGATGTAAAGTCATGTAGCATAGCAAAGCTGCAAGCGTATTTTGCTAGTATACTTTTTGGTTGCGTAATAAAAGTAAAATTGCACGGAAGTTGTGCCCAAAAATGATTTTCCATATGTAAATCAGTTCTAAACATCATCAAACCAATTGACGACATTACGGAGGATAGGCTGCTAATATTTTCAATTAATCTATTTCTATTATCTGCAAAGATTGCAAAAATAATTTTTTGTTGACAAAAGTTAATAGCAGAAGTTTGTCCAAGTTCTATTATTTCCTTTATTCCTGAATTTTGAAGTAGAGTATTGTCCTCACTGATTTGCAGCATATCAATTTGATTTTTAAATTCTTTAACTGCTTTATTGTTACTAGTAAATATTATTATTTCTGTAATAATAAACTCAGAGTCAAGCTGTAAACACCTGTCTATATTCTCTAATGGAATTTCCCGATATTCTTTTATGCAAAAGATAGAGCCAAACTTTTGTTGATTTTCAAATGTTGTTTGAAATGTATTAAAGCCAAAAGCTACCTTTAAATCTTTAATGTGTTGCGACAGATCTATTTCACGTATTGGATAATCTTTGTGTGTTAACGTAACGATGTAATGGAGAAATTCTGTCATTTCAGAATATACTCTACCCTCACTAAACCTAAGACCAAGCTTCTTGGCCCCGAAAGGTTTTAAATCACTTTGAATTAAATCAGTTACCTTCCTTAATTCGTGATGATTTTCTCTTAATGACAGCTTATGCTCATTCTTTATTCTACTGAGAAAAAACGAACTATTAATATACTTACCGAAATTGCTAAACACTAGTACAATATATAGCTCATTTATATAATGTAATTTGCTGTCAGTGAGTTTATTAAACCAAGTTGAATGTAATTTATCAGAAAAGTCTCCAGTTTTATTCCATTTTAAGCGGAATTTGTTACGCTTTCTAACAGTATGAACCCAAACGGTAAAATATAGGCTATTGATATTTTTTGATATACTTTTTCTAATTTCAGTTCTAAGGTCACTATAGTTCTCAGCAGAGAAATAGTCTTCTAACTTGATTATTTTTAATAATTCTCCCTGTTTTGTTAATATGGTTTCTTCATTATAATGGCAGGAGTAGGGGATAAAATCTAAATCAATACTTTTTAATAATGCTAAATTTAATTTATTTTTTCCACCAAGCTTAGGATTAATTGTTAGTATTTTTGGTTGCATATAACATCGTGTACATTTAATAAATAAAAGGTAACTAAAATGCTGCAAGTGATACTTAATAATCTTTGTCTTTTTTGCTATCGGATTGTAAGCTTGTACTTTTTGAGAAGTTAAATTTCTCTTTCAGGTAATCCGTTGCTTTTTCTATGCTACCAAGCATCATAACCAACATGCCAACAAACATTATTATGAAAAAGATTAAGCCCCTGAACACTATTGCAAATATCACTGCAATTATACATAACCCTATAATTGTTGAAGGACTCATATTCTCTATAATATCTTTAACTGAGAATGAAAAAATAAAGTTTTTTATTATTTCTTGTATATCCTTTAATTCAGTACTTGCTAAACTTGCTTTGCTAGAGTATGATGCGAAACTGAAGCTCAGCAAGGCTATGAAAACTAAAACTCTGTTCAATTGAATATGCATCAGCTAAATATTTCTTAAATATCTTTTAATTATAGCAACTTCCACATCAACGAGCAAGAACTGTATTTACTTGTTTACTGCAAGTGTAATATATATTTGGTTTTTATCATTATTTATTGATGTGTTGATATTAACATGATGATTCACATTAATAGATATTAACTTGTTTGATAGAAAGCTTAAATGCAATCCGGATGCTGTTATAGCAAACACTGCAGTCATAAAACAAATAACCCTGCTTTTATCAACCCCAATGTTATTTCTCTTGTAACAATGTGCTATTCTTACTGAAAGAATACGACTTCTGCAAGAATAATGTAAAGATTTTTATTATTCAGTTATTTTTCAGGTAATGTACTTTTACTATTGTTTTTGTTTGTATGAGGTTTTACTCAATGAAAGAGCTATACTTTTTTATTCTTTTTTTCTTTAGATTGTAATGGATTACTATGATCATCTGTAATCCCAGTGTCAAGCACTGGGATTTAAAAGGAGAAAAATATAGGTTCAGGTATCACACATTGGAATAACACCATTGATTGTAAAAATAAGTGTTTATGCATAAATTGCTTTAATATGCAAGAAATTTACCAAATAAAAAAGGTAAAAGTAACTTTGTGATAGATAGTATCCTCTAATCTTGCAGATTGGATTCTATGATGTCTTAAAGGCTATATGAACACATTTTGGCTTATATAGGTAAAAACTAGAAATTTTTGTAGAGACATAAGGTATATATAATGTAAAAAATTAAGCATTAAGTATAAAATACCAAACTACGTAATATTTTTGTTATTTTGATCCGCACAAATTAAAGATAACTAAATACCTTCATTCTTGTGATGAGAAAGCTGGTAGAATTTGTCAGGTAATTTTTAGTTCTATTTTTATAGCTAGAAAAAATCTGAATCTATTGGTTAACTATTTGCTTTCCTAATTGCTGGGTTTTCTGCTTCCGCAGATTTGCTTTCAATATAACTATCTGCTTGTTGAATTAACATATTCACTACTTCTTTTACAGGCTTTTCTCTATCAACCATGCCAACACTTTGACCGGCCATTAAAGATCCCGTTTCAACATCTCCTTCAATCACTGCTCTTCTTAGAGCTCCAGACCAGAATTTTTCTATCTCAAGTTGCCCATCCTCTTTTGAAATCTGTCCCTTTTGATATTTATCGATAATTTCTTTTTGATGTTTCATAAAATCGTCACTTGCTTTGTTGGCTATAGCTCTTACTGGAATTACAGGAAAATCGGCACTTATCTGTACAGAAGATACTGCATTACGTGCAGCTGATTTTATAAACACTTCCTTAAAATTTTTATGAGCAATTGATTCATTCGTGCAGACAAACAATGTACCTATTTGGCAACCACTTGCTCCTATTTCTAGATAATTAACTATCATTTCTCCTCTCCCTATCCCACCTGCAACAAATACTGGTGTTTGCTTATTTTTAAAATGAGGCAATATTTCTTGTACGAGAACGGAAGTACTAACAGGGCCTATATGCCCACCTGCTTCCATTCCTTCTATTATTAACGCATCTACTCCCATTTTTACTAACCTCTTTGCAAGGTTTAATGATGACGCAAAGCATATTACCTTTATGCCCATATTCTTGATTTTTTCTATACTAGCCTTCATTGGCAATCCACCGGCAAGAACTATGTGACTTACTTTTGTTTCAATGCATATATCTATCAACTTATTCAAATTTGGGTGCATAGTAATTAGATTTACACCAAATGGCTTGTTAGTTAGTTTTTGTGTCTCCATGATTTCTTTTTTCAGTAAATCAGGAGACATCGCACCGCATGCAATTACACCAAAACCACCGGCATTTGAGATTGCTGAAACCAGGCTTCTTTCTGAAACCCAGCTCATGGCACCACCCATTATTGCAAAATCACTACCAAGGAAATTCGCTCCTTTTTTCCAGAGGCTGCTTAACATAATAAGCTATATAATGCGTTTAAAAATATTTTGTTTATCTACGAATGTGTGCTTTAAAGCACCAATTATATGTAATGTTATAAAAAATAACATAAGGTATGCAAATATTGAATGTAGCTTGTTTGCTACATTAGTTAGCTCTTTATTTTTACTAATTAATAAAGGGATATGGAAAAAGTATTTGATCTCTATGCCAGAAGCAGAGGACATAACATAACCAGATAATGGCATCAGTACCATTAGAAAATATAAAACAAAATGTACCACTTTGCTTACATTGGCTTCAAATCGAGAAAGATTTGCTGAAAGTGGTGGAACATAACTAAAGGCGCGAAAAAACGCTCGTATTACAACCAATTTAAGGACAGTAATTCCGCAAGCTTTATGAATAGTATATATACTGGATTTAATTTTATTGTTAACTGGTAAGCTTTTTATATAGAACATAGGGCAAAGCATGCTGATAATGAAAGCAGCCATTAACCAATGGATAATCCTTAAACTTAAGCTATATTTATTATTTTCCACTTTGACTACTTAACTTGATTGCCTTAAATTAGCATTTATATAGTAAAAAAACTATTTTTCAATTAAAATTATTTGCTTACTGCTTTGATCAATACTTGTACAATTATTGTAGTATGACATGAAATTATATGAGTATTGTGTTTTAAAAGTAACCATAACAGGAAGGAGGCAGCATCTGTATCTATATTTTGATGTCTAAGTTCTAAGCATAGAGACTACTTTATCATAGCTTGGCAATGACTTAATTTCTCCAATTGCGGCTAAAGTGGTTTTCTCATGTTGAGATAATAACTCCTTTGCTGCTTCTTTTACATCAGTAGTGGTAACTACGCTAATTTTTTCTATTAGTTCATTTTTACTGATATACTTATTAAAGGTGCTATAGTAGTGGCCCAACGCTTCAACACGAGAGCTAACGCTCTCACGTGACATCAAAATTTGTGATTTTACTCGCTCTTTTGCTCTGTTTACTTCTTCTTCCTTTAGATCACTTGTAGACAATTTTTTCAACTCCATCGTTATAGATTTTAAAAATTTGCTTAAATTGCTGCTGTCTGTACCAGCAAAAATGGAAAGCATTCCTGTGTCAGTATAGCTAGAATTAAAAGAATAAACTGAGTAAGCTAATCCCTGTTTTTCTCTTACTTCCTGGAATAAGCGTGATGACATCCCGCTTCCTAGTATGGAATCAAGTATTTGAAATGTGTGATACCTATCATCATGATAGGAAACGCTGGGGAAACCTATTATCAAGTATACCTGATCTAATTTACGATACTCTAAATATTCACCACCAGTGTAGCTTGCATTTTGTCTTTTCTTCAGGTCTTTTAGGTGAGTTTTTGAGAGAAAATCTTTAATTGACTGAGCAACTTCCTCATGTTCAATATTTCCTGCAGCAGCAAATAGTATATTTCTGTTAAAGTAATGCTCATTTATATAGTTATTTAGATCTTCTCGACTAAAAGACTTTACAGTATCTTGTGTACCTAAGATTGGTCTACCAAATGGTTGATTTTTATAAGCTACCTCAAAATATCTGTCAAAAATAATATCACTTGGTGAATCGTTAGTCTGAAAAATCTCTTGTATTACAACACTCTTTTCACGTTTCAATTCGTCTTCTGGAAACGTGGAATTCATTAATATATCTATTAATATATTAATGCCAGTTTTTATATCTTTTTTAAGAATCTTTGCATAGTAATTAGTGCTTTCTCTACCAGTACTAGCATTGAAAACTCCGCCTATGTCGTCAAAAGCTTTTGCAATTTCAAATGCAGTTCTGGTCTTTGTTCCTTTGAAAGCCATGTGTTCTAGAAAGTGGGATATGCCATTTTGATTTGCGCTTTCAGCTCTACTCCCAACGTCAACTCGTATATTAAAAGCTATGGGATCAACATTATATACTTGCTCAGTTATTATGCGCAAACCATTATCTAATCTTGTTACCTGTGGTGCATTCATTTTATATGTTCTTTTTCAAGTTTTCTTCTGCAAAGTCCCAGTTAATCAAATGATTAAGAAAAGCTTTTATATAGTCAATTTTGCGGTTTTGGCAATCTAAGTAGTATGCATGTTCCCAGACATCCATAGTAAGCAGTGGCACTTGATTATAGATTAATGGCAGGTCAGAATTTGGAGTTTTGGTGATTTTGAGTTTTCCTTTTTCAAGCACTAGCCACACCCACCCACTACCAAACTGGCTTACTCCATAACTTAAAAATTCTTCATAAAATCTATCAAAGCCACCAATATCATCTTGAATTTTTTTTGCGAGAAGACTGTCATCTTTAGGCTTGCTGCCGCCATTTTTTTTCATTGAGTTCCAATAGAAAGTGTGGTTCCAAACTTGTGCTGCATTGTTAAATATAGAAATTTTGTTACTATTGCCATGGACTTTCGTTATTAATTCTTCAATTTTCATGTCCGTATTTTCAACTAGCTCATTGAGCTTATTTAAATATCCTCTATGGTGCTTATCGTAGTGAAAATTCAAGGTCTTTGCAGATATGTAGGGCTCTAAAGCTGTTTTATCATATGGTAACTCAGGTAAAGTAAAACTCATACTAACCTCTTTATTCTTAACCTCCTACGATAGTATCGTAATATATGCTTTTGTACAACATGTAATTAATACATTTTAAATGATGCAACAATAATTGTATATTCATTGAAAATGAAAATGTCAGAGATTTATAAGAATTTTAGAAAAATGCTAAATATAGAAATATTTCTCTGTAGAAAAAATAATAGCAAGATTATATAAAACTATTCCTATAAATTTATCCACTGTATTGATAGTGTCGTGGTCTAAAGTGAAATTTGCTTTTAGTGTTTGCACAGTTTTAAAAGTGATGAAAAGTATGCCTATTATGTATCTTATAGTAGAATTGATTATAGTGCACCACTTTTATAGTTCTACAATCTTTATATTTCAATATTTGTATATTTGTTATATTTAATAGTAAAGAGATTAGTTGATAACAAACAACTATTACTTGGGTTATTCGAGCTTGTTGATACGCTACTTGGGAAGTGTACCAGGCAAAGCAGAAGATCATAGTTGCAAGAATAGCTAAATTTGTTAATATAATTTTTAATTATATTTATACTGCTTTTATTTGGGTTGCTACATTAATTAGCACATCAGTTACTTTGGCTGTTGATAAAATGTCAGGTAAATTGAGTAAATGGAAAAGCTTGAAAGGCTCTATTTCTATCAAAAGATAGTAGCAGGTTTGTAGTTTATGTTTCTCACATAATAAGTGCCGTGGTTTAACATTTAGCTATAATTCCATTATGCTTATAAATTTGCTGTATAGAGTATAAAGTGTGGAAGATTTTATAACTGTAAAAAAGAAAGATGATTTAATGATATCTATTCGTCAAGATAAAGAAAAAAAACTTTATCAATTTTAGGATTCAATTAAGGTGCAAGAGATTTACCGAAACATAAAAACGAGAGTCTACTTGATAAGACATTAATCAGTGTTTTAAGTGCAAAAGTAGCTGATGATGTAAGGAGTTGTTTAGGAAAATATGGCTTAGAAACTGGCAGTAAAGCTTAACATTTAGCCAAAGTAGCCTTCTGGAAGTTGTTTTTTATCTATGTTGAGCTTAAACTTATGTTTTTATATAAAGACTTAAGTTTATCTGTAAAGTTGAGTTATTGCTTAGCTGTACTGCTTTTGGTATTGTTTTCACAAAATGGTATTAATGCTAGAGTAATTCTGGACAAGGGAATATTTTATGTGGACTAGATAAAAAAATAGATTTGAGATTTAGTGATCCTTTTAACAAGGATTCTTTTAATATTCAGCCTAAAGATAAGATTTCGAGTTATTTGTACTTCTCTTTCTTTATTTACAGCAAGTTTATTCAAATACTCAAATGGGTTTTAATGTTGTAAACCTAAAAATGTTAGACATAGGAAAATTAGACATGAAGAATAGTATTTATCATTAAAAGTCTGGAACTTGGGTTGATTGAATATGGTAAGAAAGCTTAATTAGCTAGAGTATACTAACCAATACTTCAAAAAATTATACAGCTGCTTGTAGAGTAAGTGGTTGCCGGATAAACTATGCAAATTTACGTGATGATGAAAAGAAGAATAATAGTGTTAGGTATGATAAAAACATGATCTTTTAGATTAAACCCAATATTTATTATGGTTATAATAGACTTAAATTAAAGTTAAAGCAACAGATAATAAGCTATATATCTCCTGTGATTTAATAGCTTTTCAACTGAGACTTAATTATGTACAAGAGAAAATGACTTACAACATAGCGATCTAGTTGCTGCTAATCTTTCCTGTAAAAATAGTCTATCAGATGATATAAATTTTACTGCTGCTTAACTAGTAAATTTATGAGGAAAAATCTAACTGATTGTGCAAGTGAAACTCCTAAAGGGTGTAAATGCTGTAATCAACTACTACACTGAAATTTTAGCTTGAAATTAGAGTTGTTTGATCTTGATTGCATTTTTTTTATATGGTAGTGGTAGTAAATTTGGGGAAAAGTATGATCATGAAGTAAACAACACACATTACACAAATGCAGGTATTACTTACTGCTCTGGTTCTCACAGGTTAAGCTTGACATGTTTTAATAGTGGTTAAGGTGTTGTACGAACAAACTAACATTATATACTCTAAGCCTTGAAAACTCTCTTTTTATAAGCACTTCATGCTATTCGATATAGTAAAATTTAATTCTGAAGGAACCATTAAAAAGTTCAAAACTAACTCTGATTACATGGTTTTGATTGATTAAAGTTAAGTTTTTAATAAGTATATATAGTGGTTCAGGTAGTTTTGTTTTACTTAATGGCTGGTTTACCCATTATCTCCTTAATAATATTGCTATATTAAGAAATGTTGTAATTGTTAACATTACTTGCTGATATTATTTTAGTTATGTTTTTTGGTTATTTAGTTCTAGTAGAAGTGAAAACCCTTTTGTGCTTGTTAAATTTAAGCATCAAAGGAATTTTGCTGTTTATGATGCCTTTTATTGTCTTTACGTTAATATTAGCAGTGCTAACAATCTTAGTAATAAGCTATAAGATTTATATTGTTGCTTATTATAACGATTTTCATGTTGAATCTAGCTTCAAGTTTAATCGCCTACTTGATTAGGCGTTTTATCTACAAAACACTTATTTTATATAAAATATAATATATAAAAACAATTACTCTTCATGGTCGTTTAAGCTACCCGTACTGCTTTCTAACTTTTATGTTCTTGTTTATGGATTTATATACAGCATAGTGATATTTGTATTTCTATTGAGGATAAGTGAAAAACTTTCATACGAAATATCAGATTTGATTTAGTTTATTTGAAAGTGTTTTTGACTTCAGTTATTCAGGTATTTATACTCGGTCTTACTTTAAAAGGCAGCATGACCAGGTTTTATCTTGTAATCTTCAAAAGATTACTCAGTAATTTTTGTTATTATATATAACATTTGTTTACTTCTATATTTTTCTCTTGTGTGGAGCGGCAACTTCATTCAAAATCCCAAGTTAAGTAACTAGTATAGGCAATATGATGCTTAGAGCATTTATTACTGCAATGAGTACTGTTTGGTAATACAATCTTGCCGCTTGCTCTTGCCAGAGAGTAAAAAACGTGAAGCAATTTGATATAGTATTATTTATTGTGTCGATAACTACTAGCTTTTACCTGTGGGTGGGTTGCTTTCTTTTATTATAATATAATTGATTATAATTACTTCTGGTTGTGCGTTATATAATAGACTATGTGACTTTCCTTTTCTATTTTTATTTAAGTTTGCTATCGTTGCGGTTCAGCAGGAGGAATTATAGTAATGTTATCTATTTCTTGAGGAGAATCCTAAGTTTTCTCAGGAAATGCTCTTGTTAATTACTGCATTATATGTAGCGTTTGATTTGATAATAATTTTAGTGAATGTTATAGTTATAGATGAATGGTGCCTTTACTGTAATATTTGTAAAGCTCTATAGTAAACTTAAATAATGTCCATTTTAGCAATTGATACTGTAGGTTCTAGTAGCTCAATAGCGATAATCGATCATGGTGGTAAGTGTTTAGTAGAACACAATTCCACCAGCAATAATCACGTAGAGTCGTTTTTTCAAGTTTTAGATGCTCTGTTCAGTAGGCATAACTATACTTATAATGAAATAGACCATTTAGTGGTAGTAGTTGGACCTGGGAGTTTTACTGGAATTAGAGTTGGTATATCAGCTGCAAAAGGCATAAATCTTGTTACAGATAAGCCATTGTATGGAGTTAGTACACTAGAAGTTCAGGCATACGCAATATCATTGCTTCGTACAAATAGTAAAAAAAATATTAGGGCTATAATTAAAAATGCTCAAGGATTTTATACACAATTATTTAGTTTCAATTTATTACCATTATCATACCCAACTGTAGTACGTAACATTGCTAAATCCCAGTGTCTAGATACTGGGATGATAAACAATAACTGCACTACATATATGGATTGTAGTTTACCTGTATTAAATGCTAGCCATGCAGGACTATTAGCCCATTATAGGCTGGAAAATAAACAGAAGCTAGGTGAAGTTAAAGCTCTCTATTAAAATGAGCCTAGATATATGAGCCTATTGTAAGTTAACCTTTTATGTAAACTCTATCAATTTGGCTAAGTCTGTGCACCTGATATGTTATTTTCTCAACTACTTCCCTTATACTCATGTTTGAATTCTCTATCTCTATGACATTAGGTGATGGTATAAATAAATTATGAGTTCTAAATTTTTTTATAACGCTACTTATATTGGTTGCTTTCCTATTTTTCCTCTGTCTTTTTAATTTAATGCCCTTTTGTAGTATATATATAGCTCACATTTGAGCACTATAGGAAGAATTCTTGTATTCATTCTTTTGTTAAGTTCTATTACTGAGTTATGTATTTTTGTGTTGTATTTACTATCTTCCATCAATTTGTCAATAAATATATAATTTTTTGATGAATTGGATAAGCTTCTATTGTCTGAAGCATAATTTGTCCAATATTATATATTCTGTCTTGTGCTTCTTCATGGATTTGGTTGTGTTCGAAGATATTATCATATATAGAATGAACTTGAGTGTTATTCGAGAAGTTGATGTTTATAATCAGTGCATCTATTATATTAGATAATTTTATTGCTGTAGAAAGCTTACCTACTTTCTAAAAAGGCAATAATATAGAAGCGGATTTTGTAATTCTACCTGATTCTGTATGAAAATTTCTGTTGTTTGTTTCTTTGTGTTAATGTTTATTATATTTTATAATTTTAAAATTTATATTCATAATAACATCAAGCTTAAGCTTTAAAACGTTTAAAATATTATATAGTAAGGTTATTTTTGCGATGATATTATGTAATTTGAAAATATAAATTTGCGTGATCTTTGTAGGCTACTATATAACAGCTACTTTTTTACTAAGAATTGACAACTCTTCTTTCCCTGATTTACTCTTGACTTTAAACTGGAGGTTAGTTTACTATGAGCTTCTTTTCTTGATATAAGCTTTCAGGAGATTTAACTAGGAGTTATGTTATTAGCAAAGAGCAAGGTAAAAAGGGAAGTAGTTTATACTTATTAAGATTTTCTGTTTTACCTTAAAATGGGTGATTGTACATACACTCATCTGTTAGTGTGTTCTGAAGATCAAGGGTCATTCTACATTTATCCATTTGGTATATGTTTTAGTGAGGTGAATGAAAATTTATTGATGTTAAATGTTATTTGATGGGAGTGTGGTTGAAGATAAAGAATATTGGTAGGTAAAAAGCTAGTTATATAATCCACGATTTTATTTATCAAGCAAGAGGGGATATTCAGAGTAATTTTTCACCTGTATGAGCCTTCTATTGTGGTAGTTTTTTCCTTAAAGATGGATAAATTGCTTCCATAGGTATGTGGACACTGGATTTTATATGATTAAACATCTTATCATGATAATAGTTTTTCAGTGTTTGATAATGTGAAAGAGAGAAGATTAATAGTTGATTTGAAAGAAAATTTTGTGGTGTTTTAGTGTATGATCATGGATCTGTAACGTGTAGCTGGGCTATACAAGAAGTGATGTTTTACACTATTACTTAGGAAAGCGTATAAAATACAATGTTTAATGTTAGCGAAGAGTATGGAATTATTAATTTCAAGTGAAGGAATTCGTTTAAAAGCTGTAAGTAATCTTTTGTCTTTTGAAAGTAATCTTGATAGGAGATTAGTATGCGTAAATTAGACTAGTAAAAAGCAAGTTGTAATAGGCTTCTTTTTAATCCTAAATAAATTTGTTAGTTTATTATACGTTTCTTTTCATGTATAAAGTTATAGCAAGTTGTTATGGAAGGTTGTTTTATGGGTAAAATTATAGAAATCAGGGCGCCAGAGATTCTTGGTGGTGAATCAGTTACGGAAGGTATAGTCAAAATAAAAAGAAATATTGGTGAAGCAGTAAAAGTAGATGACTTAATCTTTGAAGTTGAAACTGACAAAGCAGCACTTGAATTAACTGCAGAAGCTTCAGGGGAAATAACTGAATTTCTTGTAAAAGAAAATGATATAATAAGTCCAGGTCAATTATTAGCAAGGCTTTCTATAAGGGAGGTGCAAGAAGATAAAAGTGAAATCCCTGTTATAAGAGACGCTCCATCAGCTCGTAAAATTATGGAAGAGAATGCAATCAGTGCAAAAAGTGTCAAAGGAACTGGGATGGGAGGCAGAATAACGAAAGCAGATGTAGCCCATATAAGCAAAACTGAACAGCCTGCAATATATAAACTGCCAGAAAGTGTAATGAGTGGAGAGAGAAGAGAAAAGCGAATAAAAATGAGTAAGATAAGGCAAGTAATTGCTGCTCGTTTGAAGGCTTCACAAAACACTGCTGCAACACTGACTACATTTAATGAGATTGACATGCAAAGCGTAATGAATCTAAGAGCAAAATATAAAGAAATTTTCGAAAAGAAATATGGAATAAAGCTTGGTTTCATGTCCTTTTTTATAAAGGCTGCGGTGCAAGCTCTGAAAGAAATTCCTGAAATTAACGCTGAAATTTTAGGCGATGAAATTATATATAAACATTATTATGACATAGGTGTTGCTGTTGGCACTGATAAGGGTCTTGTTGTGCCAGTTATTCGGAGTGCTGATCAGATATCATTTGCGGAAATTGAGTTAACTTTAGCTGCCCTTGGTAAAAGAGCCCGCGAAGGTAAGTTACAGGTGTCAGAAATGGAAGGTGCAACATTTACCATTTCAAACGGTGGGATATATGGTTCACTTTTTTCTACTCCGATAATAAATCCTCCACAGTCTGGTATACTTGGGATGCATTCAATACAAAACAGGCCAGTTGTTGTGGGTAACTCAATTGAAATTAGGCCTATAATGTACATTGCCCTTTCTTACGATCACAAAATAGTTGATGGCAAAGGAGCAGTAACTTTCCTTGTTAAAATAAAAAATTATATAGAAGATCCAAACAGATTAATTTTGGGAGTGTGATTCAAGTAAGTTATTATTGATTCAATGTTGCTAAAAACCTAAATATCGTCTAGTTCACCAATAATTTAACAACTTTTGGGCTATCAGGTATATGATCTTTTTAAGAATAGGTAAGGACTGTTTGAACAATTCTTTTGGTTTTTGAAAATTATCCAGAGCACCGTAAACGGTACTGAAATTTGCGAGTAACTTAGCAACTTCAAAATGATTGAGGTTCATAGTGTTTTTCTTTAATTGTCAAGGCCTGTTTAAATGACGTTTTTGCTTTCTGATGGTTACTTAAAAACCCTAATTAATATATATATATATATATATATCAAGGCTTTTCAGTGTAATAGCAATTTAGAAATGATCAAGATCGTAATGTTTCTCATCATCTACTAAGGAGCTAATTCAAGCAACTCCTTTTGCTTTTTAGGATTGCTTAAATCAGAGTATCTATCATCAATTCATGTTAGTAAATTTTTAAGATAATTCTTCTCTCTTTTTTCTTTTCTAGAAAATTGTCTTTTGGTTAATTATCTATATTTAAATAGGAATACATCTAAACATGATGATAATAGTTGTTATTTCTTAGCACAATCTTCAATTTATCCCTATTATAAGGGATATAAGGGAAACTTTTTTTTGAAAGACAGTTTTTGTTTCTTTTTTGTTTTTCCGCTTCTCTGACTTTAGTCTTGTTATCTTCTGAACTAAGTATGCGTACTAAACATGCTATAATCTTTTTTGATAGTTAATATAGAATAGCTTATTAGTATTCCTTATTCTTTATAGAAAGTTTCTGAAGAAGAGTTATTTTTTTGATTATCAGTGGAGATTTTTAGTCAAACCTGAGAGATAGAGTTGTTACTTAAATAAGTACGAGCAGTAAATCAGTTGACTATCAGTAAATATAAGGATCTTTTTTTGTTGTTTTCTACTGTATGCTTTTTATACACTATTACCGCATTCTCTCTATTAGACCTGAATGGAATGTTTTAAACGATGTTTTATCAGACGATAAAGTTTGTTTTCTATCATTATAATTTTCAAATAGTCTGAAATATTTATATGCGTTTTCTTTGTGGGCATTTGCTTAGGCTAAAGTTAAAGGTAATAACTTAATATCTTTGCTAATGCATCTACTTGAATTGTGTCTAGTCTTTCTCCTTTTATTTCTAGTATTTAAAGAATATGGCTACTTGACTCTTAAGGTTTAAAAGCATCACTAGAATTAGTGTTCTATGGGTTTGTCCAGCTAAATTTATAACGGGAAGTTAATAATGTCTTTTTTGTAGGAAGTAAGCCTACTGTATTTTTGTAATTAGGGGAAAATTATAGCATGTCAGTAACCACTGGTACATTGAGGCTATTCTAGCTAACTTTTAACACACTTAACATGATCTTCTTCAAAGACGTTTTCTTCATAACCATAAATAATGCTTGGTTTACACCCTAATTTGATGTACTCATTGAATAATGCATTTATTTCTATCTTTTGTATCAAGTCAAATTATTCCTTTATATTCTTAGAATTTACTCTAAACAAGATTCTAATGCTAATTGTGTTTTATCCGGTTTCTGCTTAATCTGTGAGAATAACTAATGTTGCTGTATCAGCAGCATCCAGGTATTTTTCTATTTTATCTAGTAGTATTTTTCTATCAATAAAATTCTAGTTTCAGATAAAGGTTTGCTAAAATTCATCTAGATTTTCTTTAGATTTGAGACTATGAAAATAGTTTATAATTTTCTTAAAATAATCATCTTTTCTCGTTAAGTAAGAAAACTTTGCCTCTTACATTCTTCCCATTACTCTCTACTTTCTCGCGCGCAAAATCAAAAACTGTGTCAATGTCTTGTTTTATTTGATATTTTGTCTGTGTTTCATGCTTCTTCTTGAATAATAATATCTAATTTTGAGTGATTAGGTTGATTAACTACAAACCTTAATCTAAGTAAGAGAATTTTCTATTTCACCATCACTACTACAACTGAAGTATTTTTAGCTCAGTATGATTTTTTATCTTATAGCATGTTTCTTTTTGATCTTCATAAATATTTTAAATGTTCATTTATTAACTTTAACTCTTCCAGGATGCTTCTATAGTATCACTATACTACTTTGCTTTTCTGTGCCTTTTTAAAAATTCACATTGACATTAGTATAAATGACGAGTATAGTACCCCTGTTCTTGCATTTAGGTTTTGCTTGATTTTAAAGGTAGGATCCAAAAAGTATTTGTGTAACCTAAAATCTTCTTTTTTTGTAGCTTTCTATTATTTCCATTAATAAACAAATCTTTAAAAGTATAGTATTTTTGAGGCACAACGTGTATTGTAGTACTTAGCTTAAACTGAGATAGTTTTTGATTTGTTTTCTTGTCTTTTTATCTTCAAAAGAAATAATCATCAAAAACTTCAAAGCCTTTCATGGTTAATGCTAACCAAAAATCAATTTTACTGCTTAGTTTATGAGGGGTAGATATAGTATTAATAATTTTACTTAAAGTTTATGACCTTAATTATCTGTTGGTCAGCTGATTCTCTTCTTTAAATATAGAATTGTTAAGTTTTTTAAAACTGTTCATTTTCTATTTACATTCTACTAAAAACTTCATTTTATATAAAAATTAAAGATTATTAAATATCTAAAATAATGTAACATATTCTTTATATATTGATGAAAAGCTTTCCAAGCAAAGGATCAGTAAGTTATTTTATTCACTGCCTTAATATGTAAGTAAAGATTCTCTAAATCGAATATGTCATTGCTGTAGGTTGTGTTTGGTAATATAATCTCATATTTAATGGGCGTTAATTAAGTTTATGTCAGATTTTGCTGTAATTTTAACAGCTATTCTTATGTTTTTCACTTTTATATTGTTGCTCCTTTTTGTAAAGGGAATGACAAATAGGAGGATAATAAAGTCTTTTGGAAAAATTGTTCAACAAATAAATGCATTAGAGCCGAAAATGCAGAGCCTATCTGATGAGGAGCTTGCTAGTAAAACTGAGGAGTTTAAACAGGAATTAAAGAATGGGAAAACATTAAATAGCCTTCTCATACCTGCTTTTGCAGTTGTACGTGAAGCCTCTCGTAGGTTTCTTAACATGAGACACTTTGATGTTCAGCTAATTGGTGGAATGGTCCTTCATAATGGCATGATATCAGAAATGAAAACAGGAGAGGGAAAGACGCTTGTTGCAACTTTAGCTGCATACCTTAATTCTTTAGAGGGAAAAGGTGTACATGTTGTAACTGTTAACGACTACCTTGCAAAACGTGATGCAGAATGGATGAGAAAATTATATAATTCTCTTGGGGTTTCTGTTGCGTTTATTACAAATGATTTGACAGATGCAGAGAGGAAAGAAGCTTATAGTGCAGATATTGTATATTCAACAAACAATGAACTTGCTTTTGATTACCTTCGAGATAATATGAAATTTTCTCAAGAAGATATGGTTCAGAGAGGTTTCAATTATGCGATAGTAGATGAAGTAGATTCCATATTGATTGATGAAGCGCGGACTCCGCTTATTATTTCTGGTCCAATTGAGGAAAATAATCAGATATATAAACTCATAAATAAAATAGTTATTAAATTAATTGATTCTGATTATGAGGTAGATAAGAAGGGTAGGGCGGTGTTCCTTACTGAAGATGGTATTTCACGTGTGGAAGAGCTACTTAGGTCATATAATCTCATTTCTGAGGATTCTTCGTTGTATGATACCAACAATATGGTAATGACTCATTATGTAGATCAAGCATTACGTGCGCATAAGCTGTTTACTGTTGATAAAGATTATATAATAAAGGACGGCAAGGTAGTAATTGTCGATGAGTTTACTGGACGCATCATAGAAAGTAGAAGATATTCTGATGGTCTTCACCAGGCACTTGAAGCGAAGGAGAATCTTGAGATTCAACATGAGAACCAAACTTTAGCATCAGTCACATTTCAGAATTATTTTCGTATGTATAATAAGCTCTCTGGTATGACTGGAACAGCAGCAACAGAAGCAGAAGAGTTCCGTGATATATATAAGCTAAATGTAGTGAAAATTCCAACTAATGTGCCTGTAAAGAGAATAGATATTGATGATGAAATTTATGGTACAGAAAAAGAAAAGTTTAATGCTGTATTAAAATTTGTAGAAGAATGCCACAAACGTCTTCAACCAATCCTTGTTGGCACAGTGAGTATTGAGAATTCTGAGAAGCTTTCTGCGCTTTTGCGAAGCCACTCTCTTAAGCATTCAGTGCTGAACGCTCGTTATCATGAACAAGAGGCGTACATAATAGCACAAGCTGGAGCACCAGGTAGTATTACTATAGCAACTAATATGGCAGGACGTGGAACTGATATTCAGCTTGGCAGAAATGCTGAAATGATAGCAAAAGTGGAGCTGAAGAAGATAAAAAATACTGATGAAAGAGAAAAAAAATATCAAGAAATAGTTGAAAGAGTAAAAAGAGATAGGGAAATTGCTATAAAAGCTGGTGGTTTATGTGTTATTGGAACTGAGAGACATGAAAGTAGGAGAATAGATGATCAATTACGTGGTCGTTCTGGTCGTCAAGGTGATCCTGGACTTTCTAAGTTCTTTTTATCACTTGAAGATGATTTAATGAGAATATTTGGCTCTGATAGAATGAGAAACTTTTTACAAAGGGTAGGGCTAAAGGATAATGAAGCTATTCATCATCCATGGCTTAATAAGGCGCTTGAGAAGGCACAGAAAAAAGTTGAAGCTCGAAACTATGATGTGCGAAAATCTCTGCTTAAATTTGATGACGTGATTAATAATCAACGTAAAGTTATTTTTGAGCAGAGAAATCACATCTTAGGGAATGAAATCAATGGTTTATTTGAAGTATATAGTGAAGTAAATAAGGCGATAATAGAAGGTGTGGTGCAAAGTGGTTATTATGAGGATTATGTTGAAGATCTTGTTAAAGAGTTCTATACAAGGTATGGAATAACACTTAATAAAGAAGTATTAGCAGAATTTTTGAATAAACAAGAAGCATTGGATTATGTAAATGATGAGATACAGAAGTTTTTTGCTGAGAAAGAAGAGTATTTCAATAGTCAACACGCTACAGATTTATGGAACAAGGTAGTGAAGCAAGTGATGGTCATGACACTTGATCATTTATGGAGGGAACACCTTTCAATTTTAGAGAGGTTAAGACAAAGCATAAATTTACGTGCCATGGGGCAGAAAGATCCACTGAATGAATTTAAACGTGAAGCTTTTTTGATGTTTGAGTCGATGCTTGAAAAATGGAAGGAGATCACTGTTCATCGTCTAGCTTACTTCAAGTTAGCAGATAACCAAGAAGTGAGTAAGAGGTTACATTTTATTAAAAGAAGCAATTTGCCAAAAGTCTCAAGAAACGATAAATGTCCTTGTAACTCGGGCAAAAAATATAAGCACTGCCATGGCGCGATTACTTTGATAAATTAGCAGCTATGATCTGCTTGCCTTTTATATTAGCTAACTTTATTTAACTTGCCGTATCTAGTAAGCGCTCTGATTTTACTTGTAAAGAAGGCTTGAATTCTCTTCTTTTAGTGGTTTTATCGTTTTATTAGATATATTTTTTTCATTTCTTTTAATGGTCTTAATTGTAATACCTGCTACAGTTGTAGCTACAATTGGAAATAATATGCTGTGGTATACAGATGCGGTAGAGAATCTAATAATTTAGTTATTGGAATAACAACATATGCAACAAGGACGGCCCAGTTGCGATGCTTACAATAAATAATCAACTTAAGTATATAATTTGCAATTACTTTTAACGGTCGCTTATATTATGATTAATGTGAATCTGCAGGAAGGAAGTTGTGATGAGAACTGCAGTTAATGGTACTACAGAAATGTAGCTGACAATTATGCTTGTTATCAGGGGTGGAGGTCTAGTTAAAGTACTTGGTATAAGACCTATTGAAATGCTTAGTGTGACTTCTAATTATTGCTAATATTTTTACTATTGTTGAATAATTTAAGCAAATACTCTCTTCTTTTTATGGTTACGGTTTTTTAAAGATTTATCTTGTATTCTAAAGTTTATGTAAGTGATTTATATGTTATGAACAGCATATAAATCACTTTATTCTATGAGACTAGTTATTTTTTTAGTGGTGATACTTCATCGATCTTAAATACAAGTTTAAGGTTACTTAAATAACAGCAAATAAAATGCAAAGAGGCTAATTAGTTTTTTATTGTTAGTATCGCTTTTAGCTAAAAGCCTCTTCCCATGTACCTTGAGTTGCTGCACGGCTATATTCTGTTACTCTATTTTCAAAGAAGTTTGTATGTTCTACACCATTTAGTATTTCATCAAGCCATGGAAGAGGATTATTATTAATATTATACATGGGTTTCAAATCTAATTGTATTAACCGTCTGTTTGCTATGTAGCGTATATAACTGCGTACTTCCTCTGCAGATAATCCTTCAACGTCTCCTAAATCAAAAGCGAGTTTTATAAATTCATCTTCAAGTCTAACAATAGTGCGACATGCAGAATACAGTTCCTCTTTGAACTCCTCATTCCAAATTTCATTATTTTCTTTAATAAAAGTGTTGAATAAATTAATAATTGAATTAGTGTGTAAAGTTTCATCACGTGCTGACCAGGCAATTATTTGTCCCATGCCTTTCATTTTTCCAAAGCGTTGAAAATTAAGTAAAATTGCAAATGATGCAAATAACTGCAATCCTTCAGTAAACGCACCAAACACTGCTAGAGTTTTAGCTACATGTTTCTTATCGTGTTTTTTACTCTCCTCAAACTCTAGCATGTACTCATACTTCTTTCTCGTAGCATCATATTTTAAAAATGCTTGATATTCACTTTCTGGCATACCAATTGTATCTAAAAGGTATGAATAGGCTGCAATGTGTATGGTCTCCATATTGGAGAAGCTTGCAAGCATCATGCATATTTCTGTTGGTTTAAATATATTTGTGTAATGTCTCATGTAACAATTGTTCACCTCAATATCTGCTTGGGTGAAGAACCTAAAAATCTGAGTTAGGAGGTTTTTTTCCGTACCCGAAAGTTTAGTTTTCCAATCATTCACATCGTCAGCGAGTGAAACTTCTTCAGGTATCCAATGTATCCTTTGTTGCTGTAGCCACGCATCATATGCCCAAGGGTAATTAAAAGGTTTATATATTGGATCTGATTCTAACAATGACATAGAGTACCCTAATTATTTTCTAAAGTTAATATTATATTAAGCGATACCAAAAATCAGTCAATTTAACTTTTATAAAATTTGACTATAGGTAATTTGTTAGTGTATTGTAATTTCACAGTGATTTATCTCAGAGAAATGCGAGTATTGATATACTTGGTTCTATTATTTTTAGTAAACTGTACGAACACTATTTACAATCACGGAACTTCAGATATTAGTGTTGAGTTGTGGAACAAGATAAAAATAGGTGATGACAAAGAAAAAGTGGTTCACACTTTGGGATCACCAACATTAATATCTCAATTTGATGAAAATATTTGGTATTACATTTCATATAAAATAAAACAATCTAATTTCTTAGGAAAAAGAAAGTATAGCAGTAAATCCCTGCAGATTTCATTCGACCAAGATGATAAAGTTTTAGATATGAAAGAGATTGACATTTCAGAAAGAACCTTGGCTGTTATTAACTGAAAGTCTATACTGTAGTCTATTAGTGGTGTTTTTTAAAGATTAACATATAGTGGAATGATGGTTGTTGATAACTTAAGTTATTTTAGCTATAAATATTTAAAAATTTACTATTATAAAGTATCTTATAGGTGTGTTTCAACTTTTGCAAGCAAAACTTAGAAATTTTATAAAGATGTGAAGTTGCACATAGTGCAAAATTTGAGTGTGAGGTATTAAATACTTTAAGTTTTTTTGTTATTAGTTTATGCAAATTACAAGAATAAATAAATAACTTTAGTGTTATAGTAAGGGAAACGGAAGAATTTTTGATTGGGTGACTTTGGAAGTGAAGAGCGGGAGAAGGGGTTCGAACCCTCGACCTCAACCTTGGCAAGGTTGCGTTCTACCAACTGAACTACTTCCGCAGTTAACCTAATTCTTAAATTATAGGTATATACAACAATTTGTAAATCCCAATATATGCTTGAAATTTAAAGGACTATATTATTATATATTTGTGTACTAAAACTTACTTTTAATTATTATTAGTCTTTCAATATTCCACAAAGCCTTATGAGGATATTTGTATATGAAGATGACTTACCGGCTAGCTTAATGCCAGATAACATAAGTTCTATAGCCGTTGATACAGAGGCGATGGGTCTGCTTCATGGCAGAGATAGATTATGTCTTGTGCAACTCTCTTTTAATGATGGAAGTGCTCACTTAATTCAATTCAGGAACAATTATACAGCTCCAAATTTAAGAAAAATATTAGGTGATGAAAATATAACTAAAATATTTCACTTTGCACGGTTTGATGTTAGCATAATACGCTACTATTTAGGAATTTGGGCAGTGCCGTGCTATTGCACAAAAATAGCTTCACGTTTGGTTCGCACCTATACAGATAATCATAGTTTAAAGGAGTTATGCTTGGAGCTACTTGATATCAAATTAAATAAACAGCAACAATCCTCTGATTGGGGAAGTGAGAGTTTAACGGATAAGCAGAAAAATTATGCTGCGTCTGATATTTTATATCTCCATAAAATAAAGGAAAAGCTAGATTCAATGCTGGAGCGTGAAAACAGAAAAGAATTGGCACAAAAATGCTTTGAATTTCTTCCTACTCGTGTTAGATTAGATCTGATGGGATGGGGAAATATGGATATTTTTGATCATCAGATGTAACAGAAGTTTTTGCTTATGTGTAGGCTTTATGACAATTTTTTAGGCTATTTAGTAATAATTTAATTGATTAGTTACTGGCAAGTGCGTTATATTGTATGAATTAAGTTGAGTATTTTATGAATGGTAATGTTACATCAGTAGATGATCAAAGTTTTAAGTTTGAGGTCACTGACTATAAAGGGTTTGTATTAGTAGATTTTTGGGCTGAGTGGTGTAGACCATGTAAAAGTTTAATGCCACGTATTGAACAATTAGCCCGAGATAGAACAGGCAAAATCAAGGTCTGCAAGTTTAATGTAGGTGAAGGAACTGAGGTTCCAAGTAAATGGGGAATTCAATCTATACCTACATTAATCATATTTCAAGATGGTAAAGAAATTGCACGTAAAACTGGTACAATAAATGATTTATCAAGTTGGATTGATAGTGAGATAAGGTGATGATAAGTTTATTTTTGTGTGTATTATAAATCCTAATGAATGGGATTGTAGCTCAGTTGGTTAGAGCAGTTCGCTCATAACGAATTGGTCGTAGGTTCGAGTCCTACCAATCCCACCGTAGCATATACGCAACAACACCTTTATTGATGTTCTTTAATAGTTTTTGCTGCTAAAGTAAGTTTAAAGCAAAAACTTTATATAATACAAATAGTGAGGTTGACTTATCATGATAGTTTTATAGATTGTTACCTATGTATAATGTATTGTTAGTTAATGTAGCTTAAAGTATAGTTATATATTTGTTTTTTTAGACTATAATATATAAGATAGTCTAGGTTAAGAAAGTTATTAATACTCCATGAGAATTTATATGGTAATTTACTTTAGTAACACATCAACTAGTTTAAGTAAATCATGGAAAGAGTTTTGAGAAAAAGCTTATTATTTTATAGTATAATATTGAAACTTAGTTAAAAACATATAAGAATCTTATCAAATAACCTGCAGCGTATAACTACTATACTTTTGAGCTTCTTATTAAAGTTGAAAAAATAGAAATGCGGGAATTGAACTTTACATTTAAGCCATTCAAAGTTCTACCTGCCTAACTGACAAATAGAAGTTTTAGTTTAGATTAAGTTACCTTAGCTCGATGTACACCTGATACCACTAGAACAAAAATAGCTAAATTCAAGCGTTTTCATTATATATTATTTGTTGAATAGTATATTTCTTACTGTTATATCCAATAAAGCCTTTACAATATTTGGATCATGGGTTTAATTTTAAGAGGTTGTAATCTATAGAACTGCAAATGGGCGATTATCTCTCACTGCTGAATCCAGAACAACGATTAGCTGTAACTAATGTAGATGGGCCAATTTTGATATTGGCGGGAGCTGGGACAGGAAAAACGAGAACCATTACTTCAAGAATAGCACATATAATTAGAAATGGTTACGCTAGTTCTAATGGGATATTAGCGGTTACATTTACTAACAAAGCTGCAAATGAAATGGTATCGAGAGTGCTTGAGCTTACAGGTGTAAATATACCATGGCTTGGTACCTTTCATGCTATTGCAGCAAAAATTTTGCGCCGTCATGCTGAAATTGTGGGTTTAAACTCTAATTTCACAATTATTGGTATGGATGATCAATTACAGGTAATAAAAAATATTATTAATGAAATAAACCCCGACTACTTCTTAGAGAAATGTAAGACCGTCATGAGTGTTATTCAGCAATGGAAAGAAAAGTGCTTGTTGCCGTCTGAAGTGGGGAGCATTCAATCACTTAGACCTTTATATGTAACTGCACTTAAAGTTTATAACCAATATCAAGAAAGGTTGAAGTTCCTTAACTCTGTTGATTTTGGTGATCTATTATTGTACAACATACAACTTTTTGATCAAGAGGCTGAAACTCTATCCTACTACCAAAACAAGTTCAAATATATTGTGGTAGATGAGTATCAAGATACAAATGTAATACAATATCTTTGGCTGAAATATTTAGCAAAAGGACATTCGAATATTTGTTGTGTAGGAGATGACGATCAGTCAATATACAGTTGGCGTGGTGCAGAAGTTGAAAATATTTTGAAATTTTCTAACGATTTTAAAAATGCAAAAACCGTTAAATTGGAGTGTAACTACAGATCGACATCCCACATACTTGCGACTGCGTCATATATTATTAATCATAACAAAACCCGCTTAGAAAAAAAATTATGGACAACAAATACTGAAGGGGAAAAGGTAAATCTAATAAAATTATGGGATGGCAAGGCTGAAGCAAGGTTCATAAGTGAACAGATATTAAAACTCAACAAATATAGATTTAGTGACATTGCGGTCCTGGTAAGAGCTATTTTTCAAACTAGAATCCTGGAAGAATATTTTATAAAGTATTCAATTCCCTATAAGATTATAAGCGGTGTAAAATTCTATGAACGTCACGAAATCAGAGATATAATTGCATATTTAAGACTCGTTGTGAACATCAATGATGACTTGGCTTTTGAAAGGATTGTAAATCGGCCAAAGCGGAGTATAGGAACTACAACTCTAAAAAAGATATATACAATTGCTCAAGATAACAAGACTTCTTTTTTTGGGGCAGCAAGAGTACTAGTCGATAGCAATCAAGTAATTGGAAGGATTAAGCTCTCACTCAATGATTTTTTAAGTAAAATTGAAGCTTGGAAAAAGATAGTAAGCGTAAAGCCATTGCATAAATTTGTTAAAATCGTAGCAGATCAATCAGGGTATATGGAAATGCTTGAAAATGAGGAAGTGATAGGTTTAACTCGGATAGAAAACGTTAAAGAACTTATTTCATCTTTAAAAAACTTTGATAATATCACAACTTTCTTGGAGCATGTAAGTTTGGTGACGGAAGTCGATAATATGAGTGGTGATGACACTGTATATGTTATGACTCTTCATGCAGCTAAAGGACTTGAGTTTCCATGCGTGTTTTTACCTGGCTGGGAAGAAGGATTATTTCCGCATCAAAGATCCTTTGAAGATAAAAGTGGTAGAGCTTTAGAGGAAGAAAGAAGACTTGCATATGTCGGAATAACTAGAGCAAAAGAAAGGTTAATTATTTCATGTGCAGGTAGAAGGGAAATGAATAACCAGTGGCAATCAATGTATACTTCGCGATTTATCAAGGAACTACCAAGGGAGAATATTGAGATAATTAAGAGTAACATTGCTTACTGCTAAAGTAGGCAAAATTTGCTTAAGAGATTTTTATAATATTTAATCCACTTGCTTTTCTGTTCTCCATATCAAAATAAGCTTCTATTATTTCATCGAATTTGTACTTTTTGTTAATCTTTATACAGTCAAAAGTTTCTTCCTTATCATCTCAAAGATTTCCGCTGCAAGTGAGCACTAGGGTGAGTCTGTTGTGCTTATGATGATATAATGAACGTGAACTAAGTAAAGGGAGAGCTAATCGAAACATTGCCTGATATTTGTCCATAGAAACATATATGCCAAACTTTCCTAAAGACTCGAAAAAAAGTTTGCTGTGTAGCATAGCCTATAGGATCATGCACTGCACATACTCCTTTGTTTTGCGTAATCTCCATAATCTTAGAAACAAAGTCTTTATCATGATAATTTATTGCATATATGCAGCCATTTTGTAAAGCTATCTTTATTTTTTCGTCAGAGCTTATAGAACCTATTACTACTCATTTTTTATCATTTGCTCATTGACATATTATCTGCCCTAATCCACCATTAACTCCACGTACAAGCACAGCGGTGCCAGGTTTTATTTTATAGGATTGGTTAATTAAATGGTGAGCTATCATGCCTTTGAGTAATACTATGGGTACAATTTCATCCGGTATTTCATCTGGAATCTTTATCAAATATTTCTGGTGTATAACACGTTTCTCACAATATGGCCCTGTTGGAGCTGTGCAGTACCCAACCCTATCTCCAATCTGTAAGTCATTGCTTATTTTCTTACCAAGCTTTTCGACAACTTCCACTGCTTCCACTCCAAGCGCTAACGGACGTACTAAGCTTCTTCATCCTTTGGCTCACTTATACCTACTATTAACAAATTCTAATACTTTTATTTCTCTAGTTCTTTTAATTTGTACAGCTTTAACCATAGTGAACATCAAGAAAAAATTTTTGATTATGTTATCTAATAACCAATATTTTCTAAAATTATTTAGAAATGTATACTGTAAGATATGCATTAGTAGTTGGTAGCATAAAGTTAAACGTTGATATATAAAAAAGGTAATGCATGTACTAATTAATTTAGTCTATTGACAGAGTTTTTGAAACGTATCAAAACCAACATAGAGGATCGGGGCAGAGAGATTTGAACTCCCGACCCTTTGGTCCCAAACCAAATGCGCTACCAGACTGCGCCATGCCCCGATTTCTTTATTCAGAATATCAATAACTAGATAAAATGCAAGGTCGATTTACTTACCAAAAAGCATTTGCTTTGTAAAAATATACTTCATTATAATAGTTTGCATCTTTTGACTCTTCTTAATAAGAAAATAACTACTCTTATTTTTAATACTCTCGTGAACTACCCAATTAAAGTGGTGTATCGATGATTTTATATCGATAATTTCCTATTATTCTTTATTTAACATAAATTGAATTCTCTTTTTAGAGTTGAGAATTCTAAGCTCTACTCTTAATTGTTCTATTTTTGTGTTAAAATCATAACCTTATTCATATTTTTTACCTTTTTTACATTAGTGCCAACAGTTTTTCTAGTGGTGTAGTCTACAACTCCTCTTTGTTAACCTGTTATTGTATTAGTTTCTGATTTATATTTATTTGTTTATTTTTTTCTTTCCGTTGTTTTTTCTGCCTTTTACTTATCCATGGTAAATGTTAAAATTAGCTTTTATAGATTTTACTTTCTTTTCCAATCTTTTTACAGTGGAATTTACTTTGGTTGAATAATTGATCTTTCTTGTGCTAATATATAGCTAGCTTACGTCCTTTATCACAGAGATTTTAGCATATATAGGCTCTTGTTGTATTGCATATTTTCTAATTGGGATAATCTCTACTTAAACAAATTGTTATTTCTTTTAGAAGGATCTATTTCTTTGTGGATGTGCTTATTCTTCTTTGAGAAATTTATTCCTTCATAAATATATTTGTCATTTTATTTTTGATCTCTTGTTTTGTAGCAGGGTTTACTTGAATAGCATATATAAGTGGTGAGTCGATTGATTTTTCTCTAAGCTCTTTGGCTACTAGAGTATAGCAGCTGCTTAGTTGATTATCATTTTCAAAACCATCTTGTTTTAGCATGAATATGTTTATCGTCTGCAAATTGGATCTCAGTATTTTTGGCAGGTATTCCTTTCTTTTTAACAGATGAAAATAGTTTGTCTAATGCATTAAAGAGATTTAGAATAAATTTTAATAATTCTTTTGTTGTTCTATTTGGTGGCTCGGGTTGGTAAGTTATCTTTGGTACTATCATTTATACCTTACTGTATTGTCTTCTTAGAAAGAAGCTACCTTATAATGATTAACTTTTTCTTAAATTTTATGATATTTTGTCTAGAATAGTTGAGATAATATTAAAATTACGGAGTTGTTAAGTATCTTTATAAAGTTTTATCAATTTTGCTCTTGCCTCTACATTAGGTATGGGTGTTTTTTCATTTATATCTTTTGAATTTGTTGTCATATTTAATATCTTTAAATAGAATGTTGTAGCATTTTGAAATCTGAAAGCTTGTCTAGAGTAATAGCTAAATTATAGACATAAAAAATATTATCTCGGTTAAGAGAAATTATAGCTATCATATATTTCTTGATGTGTGTATGATTCTCCTTCTTTATATAGATCAGATCTAGATTTTCTAATAGGAGAGTACAGTTTTTGTGTATATCATACAATTTCAGCATTTTTTCACTTAACGCTAGATCGTTGTTATATTGAGACTGTTATCAAAAATTCTTTATTAGAGTAATAAATGTTTTCTAGTCCGATTAAAGCATTTTATGATAAAGAAATTTTGTAGTGGCCTGGTAAGAAAAAGGAATAGATGCTTCGTCATCTCCGGACTTAAAGGAGCTTTTTGCTCTTTATAAGGTAGAATATGTGCTGAAATTATTACTAGAATTTTGTGTAATTTTGATATTAAGTTTATCATTTTTCTTTCAATAATTTCAAAATCTTTATGTTTTTGCTTTTATATACTTAGCAATGTTATTAAAGGCTTCTTATATCTTTACAGGTTTCTTTTTCAGTATAGGTAATAGAAAAACTCAATAAGATCATTGAACAGGCTAATATATAGATAAATATAGCTTTGTAGTGTTGGACTCCAATTTTGTACGTACGTAAACTAGTGAGCTTTACTTTTCTAAACTATGTGTACCATATCGTAAGTTTGTAAATGTTAATTTAGCTATCTTATATGATGATAAAGATATTATTAAGGTTTACACTTTTATAGCACGTAAAGTATTAATTAGGCTTGTAATCTATCACTACCGTGTTTGTAAATTTATCATAGAATGTTTATTTACATTAATTAAGTAGCATAAACTAAAATGAAATTAGCTCAATTATAAAGATGTAGAAGATTGTGTTATGGTAGTGTAGATGAAGCAGAAAATGAAAGTAATCCAAATCATCTAATAATGTATAGATGAATATGCGTAGATAAAGTCAGGGAAGGATATCAAAAAGTTGAGTATTTCTGCTATAGTATTCCTTATGAAACCTATATGATTTACTTTAACATTTACTTCAGTATCCATAATCCTACTTTTGTAATATAACTGTATACTTATAAAAACATGTTATTGAATAACTATGAATATGCTAATTTCGGTAGTATCGATCACTTGTGCTGCTCTATTATTTAGATTAACATTAAATCATTTTAATATCAGGGAAGTTATGTCAACACCAATTACAGTTGCATATGGCGACGGTATCGGGCCAGAAATTATGGAAGCGGTGCTGTTGATATTGTGTGAAGCAGGAGCAAAGATCTCAGTGGATGTTATTGAAATAGGAAAACTTGTTTATGATAAGAAATGGTCTAACGGAATTTCTCCAAGTGGCTGGAAATCTATTGAAAGGACAAAGGTGTTACTTAAGTCTCCGATAACAACTCCTCAAGGTAAGGGACACAGAAGTTTGAATGTTGCACTTAGAAAAAATCTTGGACTATACGCGAACATTAGACCGTGCATTTCGTATCATCCTATTATAGAAAATAAATTTGGTAAGTTTGACACCGTTATAATACGCGAAAATGAGGAAGACGTTTATACGGGGATAGAGCATAGACTTACTGGTAATTCTTTCCAATGCACTAAAATTATTACTAGATCCGGTTCAGAGAGGATATGCAGATATGCTTTTGAATATGCAAAAAAGCATAATAGAAAGAAAGTGACTTGCTTAACTAAAGATAACATAATGAAAATGACTGATGGCACTTTCCGCGCAGCATTTAATCGCATTGCAGAGAAGTACCAAGATATAAAGGCAGAACATTATGTAGTTGATATTGGAATGGCGCGTGTTGCCACTGAACCTGGGAATTTTGATGTTATAGTAACTGGGAACTTGTATGGAGATATATTATCAGATATAATGGCCCAAATTTTAGGTTCTATTGGGTTAGTTGGTGGTAGTAATATAGGTAGTGAATACGCAATGTTTGAAGCGGTTCACGGCTCTGCTCCTGATATTGCAGGAAAGAACTTAGCTAATCCTTCTGGGCTTTTAAATGCTGCGGTATATATGCTAATTTACGTAAATCAAGTAGATGCTGCAAAACTAATTTATAATGCATGGTTAAAGACTTTGGAAGATGGAATACATACTGCTGATTTGTATAAGGAGAAGAGCAAACGGAAAGTTGGTACAAAAGAATTTGCAGAGGCTGTTGTAAATAATTTGGGGAAAAAGCCTAAGATATTGCCTGAATTTATAATCAGTAGTAATTTAGGTGATAGCAAAGTGAGTATACGATATGACTATGAGCAGAACTACAAAGTGAGAAAATTAGTTGGTAGCGATGTAACGCTTGCCTGGAATAAATCAGCAGATTTTGATCAACTAGTTAAGTTATTTGAGTTAAGCAATCTAAAGGTTATCACAATATATTCAAAAGGGCTTGCAATTTGGCCAGGAAGTTCAAAGTCTTCAAGCGATCAAGTAACCTGTAGGTTTATTGTAAATAATGAGAAGAAAACTGTTACAAACAACGATGTAAATGACTTACTAATCAAACTCGAAGAAAACAGTTTTGACGTGGTAAGAATGGATAAGTTGTATTTATATGATAGGAAAGAAGGTTTTTTTGTTTAGTTATTATTAACCACTTGCGTATACTGTTTAAGTGTACTACACTTAAGTACCCTAGTGTTTGTATAGGATAGATATAGTAGTAAGTTGATATTTTTAAGTTAAATTAGCCAGAGGTTGATGGTGTGGTTTTTTGTTTTAATGTATTAGGAATAAAAGCTCGGTAAGTTGTAGGTGAAGGCTATCAAGTTTTTGTTAGTTTCTAGGGGTAATATAAAATACTGGTGTTATAAATTATCCTGATAAAGTAGGGGAAGGGTAGATTTGGTTAAATTTATAAATCTTATTGAGAATTGGAAAAATGTATTAGCCTTTTGTAGAGTTTCGTAAAGTCCTTGCGTTAAAGTTAGTGTTAATGCTGAAAGTGAAGGACATTTAGCAACGTGTCAGTTTCATTATAGGAAAGAGATATTTAAGAAATTAAGTATTACTGGAAGAGGTAGTTGCAAGAAATCACACAGAATTAATGTCTATGTTGAAAAGTAAAGACCTCTGATTTAGGAAGGACTTGAGAAATGTAGTTGACTTATCGTTAGAATGGAGAAAGTTTCGCAAGATCTAGGATTGCGTTATTTCGAGGAAGTAATAAAGGTTAAAAGGTTAGTATAAAAACTAAATCAGTACCAAGCAAAGAAGCTAGGCATGCAATTATTTAACATATTAATTCTCTTAGAAAAAGGTAAGAGTGTAATTAAGGTAGAAAAGTATTAGGTATTAAAATTCGTAAAACAGAATCTTTGCTATTTATTCAGACTTTAGTGTTTTACCTTTAGCTCTATTAACTATTACAAGTATTACTATTTTTATGGTAGATGGTAGCGTTTAATATCATTTATTAATTAAGCTTCTGATTTGTTTATGAAAAAGTGTAAGAATTGTGTAGTTTCTACAATGCATTCAAGAATAAAATGAGCTATTAGCTAGGCAGCGAACTTTATTACTAGTAGATTAACTGTAGATATAAGTATACTTATTTCTTTGTTTGTATTGGCAGTAATAATTGAAATTCTGGTTTCTTGTTTTCTCGAAAAGATAGAGTTTAAAAGAAACTGATCTATTGAAATAGTATGCGATTCACATCGATATTAATATCGATTATATTTATTGTTAAAAAGTTTTTTTGTGGAGGTGACTAGTAAGTTAGCTGAAAGGTTTCGATGAAGTAAACATTGTTCCTATCTAGTGTTAACACTAAACAGCAGTTTAGATTTTAGGTAATTGAATTTATATGGTAAACAATGTAGCATAAGCTTTTAGCTCTATGAATGGATCCGAAAAAAGTAAGATTGGTATTTGAAAGATTTAGCCAATCAAACCCTACACCGAAAGTAGAGCTAAATTATACTAATCACTTTACGTTGCTGACTGCGATAATTTTATCAGCACGGACAGCTGATAGGAGTGTTAACAAAGTTACAGAAGAACTGTTTAGTATTGCTGATTCGCCAGAGAAAATACTAAATCTTGGGCAGAGTGAACTAAAGAAACACATAAGTAGCATCGGTTTATATAATTCTAAAGCAAAAAACATAATTAAGCTCAGCAAAATATTGATTGAGCGGTACAATAGTAAAGTTCCTGTAAATTTTAATGATTTGCTATCTTTACCAGGAGTAGGAAGAAAGAGCGCTAATGTGTTCTTAAATTCGGGGCTTGGCATTCCGACATTAGCAGTTGACACTCACGTTTTTAGAGTAAGTAATAGAATTGGGCTTGTGAAAGAAAAAGATGTGTTTAAAACAGAGCAGTCTCTTTTAAATATAGTTCCAAAGAAATGTCTGTTCTATGCTCATCATTGGCTAGTTTTGCATGGTAGATATACTTGCAAAGCACAAAAACCATTGTGTGATGCGTGCATAATTCATGATTTGTGCGAATTTGATGGCAAAAGGTGTAAGAAGGTCTAGTATCTTTTCTTTTGTCATTTTAGTATAACCTTAGAAATATTATAATTTAAATCATGTTCGAAAAGTATCATCTCAAGCAGTCAGACACTAATATCCAGAGAACTTGATTTTAACCAAGTAGCTACATAATAAAGACTAGGTTCTAGATCACGTACTGGAATAACACTGCTTATTACAAAAATAAATGTTTTATACATGGATTGCTTTATATTTAGAAAATTTGCTAAGTAAGAAAAATTAAAGAAATTGTGTAGATAATTGCCCCAGCTCTCTAATTCTGTAAATTGGTATTTTATATTGTTTTAAACGACTTATAAGTGCGCTTTAACCTGAAAACCTAGGAGCAAAGTTAATAAAGATACAAGCTACATGTAGCATAAAAAATTATGCATGAAACGCTAGCTACTTGATACTTTTATCATTTGACATGTACAGATTGAAGATAACTTAATATTTTTACTACCTTGACAAGGGAAATGATAAAATTTATTAAGTAGTTTTTGTATCTAATTTATTTCGTAACTACATATTCCTATACAACTTCTACTAAATTGTGCTCTCTTTTCAATTAAATGACGAAAATGTCTTATTAATCCTTGAACTGGCCAAGCTGCAGCATCACCAAATGCGCAAATTGTATGCCCTTCTATTTGAGTTGTAAGATCGAGTAACTTATCTATTTCACCGGGCTTAATTTCTCCTGTTACCATCCTTTTCATGATTCTCCATATCCATCCAGTGCCTTCGCGACATGGTGTACATTGCCCACACGATTCGTGCATATAGAAGTGTGATAACCTTTCTATTGCAGCTATTACGTCAGTCGATTTATCCATCACTATTACAGCGGCAGTACCAAGTCCTGATTGTACGGCTCTTAGTGAATCGAAATCCATTTCAATAGTGTCGCATATAGACTTTGGAATTAACGGCATTGAAGATCCACCAGGTATCACGGCAAGTAAATTATTCCAGCCTCCTTGCACTCCACCTGCATATCTTTCAATTAATTCACGTAGTGGGATTCCAAGCTCTTCTTCAACATTGCACGGGTTATTTACATGTCCTGAAATACTAAAGATCTTAGTGCCAGTATTATTGGGTTTGCCAAGGGACATAAACCATCCTCCTCCGCGACGCAAAATATCTGGAACCATAGCTATAGTTTCAACGTTGTTTATTGTAGTTGGGCAACCAAAAAGTCCAATATCTGCAGGAAATGGAGGCTTTATACGAGGGAAGCCTTTTTTCCCTTCGATTGATTCAAGTTGAGCTGTTTCTTCTCCGCATATGTAAGCTCCTGCACCCCTATGGATAAATATATCAAGATCATAACCTGATTTGCAGGCATTTTCCCCAATCAGACCTTCTTTGTAGGCTTCCTCAAGTGCTTTTTTTAAAACTAAATACTCGTTGTAAAATTCACCTCTGATATAAATATATGCAGCTGATGCGTTGATCGCTTTGCCAGCAAAGAGAATTCCTTCAAGTAATTTGTGTGGCTCATACCTTAATATACCTCTGTCTTTACATGTACCAGGTTCTGATTCATCTGCATTGACTACTAGATATACCGGTTGTTCTTTTGAAGGATTTTTTGGCATAAAACTCCACTTAAGGCCAGTAAAGAATCCTGCACCTCCTCGCCCTCTTAAGCCAGATTTTTTTACCTCATCAATAATCTTTTCAGATCCTAAATCTAATATTTCTTTTGTTTTTTGCCAACTACCACGTTTTTTTGCGTCTTTGAGCAGTGGGGTTTCTTTACCATTTAAGTTCGTAAATATTTTATCTTGTTCCTTCAACATGACTATTTAAGACTCCAAGTGGAGAATAATGCTAAAAACGAAACCACTCGTATTTGCTTGTTAATTTGATAAAACTAACCGTATAGAATGCATTTTGTTATTACTAATTTATTTGAGGATACACACCATGTTAAAATTTACAATAAAAATTGAAGTAAGTATGTTAAATGAGATTTAATTGAGTTAGTAGAAGATTTTTTGTTGTCGCTTGTTTCAACTAAATTTTCTAACTCTACGATTTCTTGTTTCAGCTACTACACAACTCGCTTGATAAGTTTTGATAGAAAGAAGAAGATGTCATGAAAGCATCCAAGAAAATAGGAAAAGCTATTGTAAAAAAACTTAAAAAGTGAAAGGGTACTACTGTTTCAAAAGAGACTGCTATACAAGTACCAAGTACCTACTACAGTAAGGATTTTAGAAGAGAACAAAAAAAGGACCTTCAGAAAATATTTTTAACATAGAAACAGCTATAAAATGGCAATTCTCCTCTATTGCAATAGACACTGATATCAATATCGAAACCTAACACAGTGAGAGAATGTGTGTCTGTTCGATAATGTTGCTCAAAGGTAAACAGGGGCTTTCAATAATCTTTTTGCTTTTGTAGTTGTTTTAACTTTTGCGCTATAGGTTAATACTTTTAATTTATGTATATAGAGTGATATGTAGAGAATGGAATATCTAGGAAAGTAGTTATTTTAGTATCGAATTTGTTACTAAGTGTTATGTTCTTAGCGAATATAATTCAAATTTTTAATAAGAGTGGAAATTGTGTTAGAGCTAATGATTAAGATATAAAGGTGCTGTTTAATCGTTGTAGTGATTCACTAAGAATTAGAGTACTTATAAGGTTAATGTTAATTATACTGATGATATAATACTGCTGTCTACTCTATTCTTTAACCTTAGAACAACCAATGCTTAGCGTGTTGACTACTTTAAAAGTTTCTTAGCTGGACGTCCAACTGTGGAAGTTGAATCATACATTATAAGCATTGGGATGTAATAAGACTGTTAATACATGTTTATATACTTTTAAGTTGAAAGGTAAAAAAGAGTTATGTGCTTGTTACATATTAATTTGCAGGTGAGACAAAAAGGTAAATGGCTAATATTATCACACCATTCTTCATTACTATTGAAATCTTCCACTTTTTCCAAGGAAGTTGAACCAGCAACTAATAGTTCAAAATAAGGCTAGTCTAATATAGATAGGCATTTGTGGGTAGAGATTATTTTGTAATTTTTCTTTGCTAAATTCACTAAATATGTCTTAGACTCGCTTAAGTAATTCTGTTTTTATGAAGAGAATTCTCCTGCTATTTGGTAGCTATCTGGATATTCAATTTTATGCTTCTCTCAGGGAAATATTTTTTTGCCATCTAGCTTTATAAGCTCTATATAAAATTTTCTTGATTGAATTTTCATAAAGGCTTTATAGAATTTCCTTTTTGAGACTAAGTAGGTATAGTGGTATATTTCTTGTTTCCAAAACTAATTCTCCTCGGTTTTTTACTTTTTTAGCAAAATAAATGGTATATAATTGCTGACTTTCACTTACATAAAAACTAAAGACCATATATTTCTGATCTGAATAAAAAAAAAGAAGTGTTTATAGTTCTGAACTTCTAGTAGTTTTTTTGTACACTTACTGTTTAAACCTAAAGATAATATGTTATATTGGTTTTACCATTGGATAAAGGAGAGATTAAACTAGATTTAGTTAGGAGAAAATTTTAGAGCAAAGATAACTACCTCGAACATACTAACTATTAGCTCAGTATCATCTTTCAGATTCTTCAACGTTATATACCCTCTACTATCAGGTATGAGATGTAAACGATATCCTTTCCATTTAGTGGAAACCCAGGTGTAGGCACAGATTTATCGCTGTTTGTTAAGTATTTTTACATCACTCTCATTCTTGATTTGTAATAATTATTTTATATATAGACCTATAGTCACTGTCTTTTTCTTCAGTAATATGTATGTTATCTTTATATTTAAATGTTCTTGCTAATTAATTTATTATATATTATGTCTGGAATAAGATAATTAATTTTTTCTCCAGTCTTTTGCTAGAAAAATGGTCGAATGAGTTAACGACTTCCTTTTTATAATGTATCAAACAAATGAAATGATGGTCTGATACATTGCTTAAATTGATTGTAACTAATGTATCATTCTCTTTTGTAATATTTTCTTTTAACTTGCTTTCTAGACCTTGTTTGCATGTACACTTGGATACAATAGGCCGGTGCTTACTAGCATTGTTTTTTATGCCCGTGTAAAGCAGCTTTAGCAAAATAAGGCAAAAACAACTAAAGAAGTGATATTGGTTTTAACTAGTTGCTTCATTTGTTTTATATCTGTTCTATTTGGACTTTAATTATAGGTCTTTTTAGTAAATATTCCTTTAGGATGCTAAATATTGAGCTCTCAATCTTACTTCTTATTTTTTTTGTCGACTGTAAACTAAACGCTGATTCAACCGCTTTTATGATTCTCTGTATGATAGCTGCATCTTCTGTTGCTTCAAAAATGCCAGGTGTAAACACTTTTGGCTTAGCAAGTAATTTATTTTTTTTGTTAACAACTGCTGTTACTACAATGGCTCCTGCATCCCTCATCCTCTTACGCATTTTTATGACATTACTCTCTGGATAACGTAGTAATATGCCATCAATACCGAAATAATCAACATCAATTGAATCAACTTTTTCCCCGTTCTCTAAGTTAATAATATCGCCTGGTGCAATCATTATTGCTTTTTCCACACCACACTCTTTTGCAAATTTTACATGTGCATGAGTGTGAATATACTCACCATGAACTGGAATAGATATTTTAGGCTTTATCAAAGAATACATCTCCTTTAGTTCTGCTTTCATTGGATGCCCAGAAGCATGAATATTCTCTGTTTTTTCGGTGACAACTTCCACTCCCATCTCAATAAAAGCATTGAGCATATTATGTGTACGAGTTTCATTTCCAGGGATAATTTTTGATGAAAGGATCATTGTGTCACCTCGTTGCATTTTAAATGAATGATGCTTATTGTAGGCAAGTTTTGAAGTTGCTGACATTGGCTCACCTTGGCAGCCGGTACAAATTAATAGTAACTTTTCCCTTGGCGAATCTACCACATCTTTTGCTTCGAAGAACTGAACAGAATCGATTAAATGACCACTGTTTTGTGCAACTTTTACTATTCTCCATAAAGATCTACCAAGCAAAACCACTTTTCTATTCAGTACCTTTGCAGCCTGGCTTATTGTTTCGATTCGCGCCACATTTGAAGCGAAGAGTGACACGACCACTAACCTTTTAGATCGTCTTATTATGTTATAGATATTATTGTAAATTTCACCTTCTGACTTAGGATCATGTCTACTCAATATGTTTGTTGAATCACAAATTGCTGCAAGTAGGTTACCTTTATCGCCAATCTCTTTTAAACGAACTATGTTAGAGGTTAGCCCAACAACAGGTTTTGGATCAAATTTCCAATCGCTAGTATGGAATGCACTGCCCACATTAGTGCTAATTAGTATTGAGTGTGCTTCAGGAATTGAATGAGTTATATTTATAAACTCAACGGTGAAAGGACCTAAATTTATGCTACCATTTATATTTACTTCTTTCACAGGTACAATACTTTTTAATTGAAACTCCTTTAGTTTCTCTTTGAGGAAGTTAACTGTAAAATTTGTTGCATATATAGGACATTGTAGTTCTTTCCATAAATAAGGCACTGCTCCGCAGTGATCTTCATGTGCATGTGTAATTATTATTCCGAGTAAATCCTTTTTTCTTTGGGAAATAAAGCTTACGTCAGCAATGAGTAGCTCGATGCCTGGCATGGTTTCGTCAGCAAAACCAATACCAAGATCAATCATAATCCACTTACCTTGGCAATGATATAGGCTAACGTTCATTCCAATCCTGCCTACTCCTCCAAGTGAAAGAAATAGAAATTCATTTTTATTTATATTCATTAATTTTGAATTGTTAAAATGTGAAGATACCAAAACTTCAGTTCTAAATAAAGGAGTTTGTTATTTTTACATAACTAGGAGAAAATTTGAAAGTTTTTTGCCCTTTTATTTTTACTGAAAACTCATGCTCATCTGTAAGATTAATGGTATATTTACTTTAACTTTAAAAAATTATTTTTAGACATAGTTAACACCTTGACTTTGCTTAGTTAGTATTTCAAATTGTAAAAAATAAATGGTTCTATGACAACGACTTTATTAAAAAATAAAAAGGGGTTAATAACTGGAATAACAAACAAGAGATCAATAGCTTATGGCATAGCAAAAAC
Organism: Wolbachia endosymbiont of Onchocerca ochengi; assembly: GCF_000306885.1. Lineage (GTDB taxonomy): Bacteria > Pseudomonadota > Alphaproteobacteria > Rickettsiales > Anaplasmataceae > Wolbachia. The sequence goes on along the minus strand of NC_018267.1, from coordinate 203,988 downwards.
TCTCTTAGAGCATGGAGCAGAACTTGCAATCACATATCAAAATGAAACTGTAAAAGAGAGACTATTACCGATAGCAACTGAGCTAAATGTGGAGTTAGTACTGAGTTGTGATGTTGCAAATGAAGGAACTATAGATGATGTTTTCGGAGTAATAGAAAAAAAATGGAGTACTCTTGATTTTTTGGTACATGCGATTGCATTTTCTGATAAAAGTGAATTGAGTAATAGGTATGTTAATACCTCACTAAGCAACTTTCTTAATGCAATGCATATATCGTGCTATTCTTTTACTGCTTTAGCACAAAGGGCTGAAAAAATGATGCCAAATGTTGGTAGTCTACTTACTTTGTCTTACTATGGTGCTGAAAAGGTTATACCGAATTACAATGTTATGGGTTTATGTAAAGCAGCACTTGAAGCAAGTGTAAAGTATCTAGCATGTGACTTAGGACCACAAAATATTAGGGTAAACGCTATTTCTGCTGGTCCAATCAGAACTTTAGCATCTTCTGGAATAAGTGATTTCTGTTTCATATCAAAATGGAATAGAAACAATTCTCCACTGAGACGTAATACCACAATAGAGGATATTGGAAAAGCAGCATTGTACTTGCTAAGTGACTTAAGTAGTGGCACCACTGGAGAAATTCTGCACGTTGACTCAGGATATAATGTAGTAGGAATGAAGGTAATTGATTCGAATATAATTCAAAGTTAAGATAGGAAAAAAGCTTTTTGAAAATTGATAATATCATCTATAATCACTTGTATAAGTCTTAAATGCTTTTATGCTCAAGAAATTAATTCGGTATTGGTTCTTTATAGAATTGATTAAAGGATTTATTGTTACATTGAAATACATGTTCAAACCAAAGGTTACGCTAAAGTATCCTATGGAGAAGGGCCATCTAAGCCCAAGGTTTCGCGGCGAACACGCGTTGCGTAGGTATCCAAATGGTAAAGAAAGATGCATAGCTTGCAAGTTGTGTGAAGTCATCTGTCCTGCTCAAGCAATAGTTATTGAAGCTGAGGAAAAGGAAGATGGCAGTCGTTGCACTACGCGTTATGATATTGATATGACAAAATGTATATATTGTGGGCTTTGTCAAGAGGCATGTCCAGTTGATGCAATTGTTGAGGGTCCTAATTTTGAATTCGCAACAGAAACAAAAAAGGAGCTAATATATAATAAAGAGAAATTATTATGTAATGGTGAAACTTGGGAAAAGGCAATTGAACTTAGGTTAAAAAAGAATAGACCCTATTGCTAAAACTGATGATAAAAGTTACCTTTTCAGCTGGACAAAAAATAGAAAAATATAGTAGTAAAATTACTATTTTTGATATATTACAACTAGGTCTTTTAGGAGAAGCTATTGCCTTAAGGATAAATGGTGAGTTATATGATTTATCACATGCAATTGAACCTGACGTGGAAATAGAGATAATACAATTTAGTGATGAAGTGGCTTTAGATATAATAAGACATGATGCCGCTCACATAATGGCTCAAGCGGTGAAAGAGCTCTTTCCTAATACTCAAGTTGCTATTGGTCCAACAATTAAGGATGGTTTCTACTATGATTTTGCTATAGGTCGTACCTTTACTACTGGTGATCTTGCCACAATAGAAAAAAAAATGGAAGGAATTATAAAAAGTAACTACAGATTTGTCAGAGAAGTTTGGACTCGTAAGCAAGCAATTGATTTTTTCAGTAATATAGGCGAAAAATATAAGGTTGATATTATTTCTTGCATACCAGAAAGTGAGGATCTAACTGTCTATAGACAAGGCGATTTTGTTGACTTATGTCGTGGTCCACACTCTCCTTCAACTGGCATGGTTAAAGCGTTCAAACTTATGAAAGTTGCAGGAGCATACTGGCGTGGTGATTCTAATAGTCCAATATTGCAACGAATATATGGCACTGCGTGGAGAAATAAGGATGAATTGAATGCTTATCTTGGACGTCTAGAAGAAGCAGAAAAACGTGACCATCGCAAAATTGCTAAGGATATGGACTTGTTTCACATTCAAGAGGAAGCTGTAGGACAAATTTTTTGGCATGAGCAGGGCTATATCTTGTATAGCATTCTTGAATCTTATATGAGAAAAAAATTAATAGATAATGGTTATTTTGAAGTAAAAACTCCTATTTTAGTAAACAAGGAGCTGTGGGAGAAGTCTGGGCATTGGAGTAAGTTTCGTGAAAATATGTTTATTGTTAGTGAACTTGAGAATGAAAAGCTAGCAATAAAACCAATGAATTGTCCTTGTCACGTGCAGATTTTCAACTCTCATACTAGAAGCTATCGTGATTTACCAATACGTATGGCAGAATTTGGTACGTGTCATAGGAATGAAAGCTCAGGTTCATTGCATGGGCTGATGCGAGTACGTGGCTTTACACAAGATGATGCGCACATTTTTTGTATGGAAGAGCAAGTCAATTCTGAAACTATGAAATTTTGTGGTCTTTTGAAAGAAGTATACTCAGAGCTTGGATTCAATGAAATTTCTGTAAAATTCTCAGACCGTCCAGACATTAGAGCAGGAAGTGATGAAGTATGGAATAGAGCTGAAAGAGCGCTGTTTGATGCTGTCGAAAAAACAGGTTTAAGTTATGAACTTAACTCAGGTGAAGGTGCATTTTATGGACCAAAGTTAGAGTTTATTCTAAAAGATGCAATAGGTAGGAACTGGCAGTGTGGAACGCTACAAATTGATTTCATTTTGCCAGAACGTCTTGGAGCTTTTTATATAGGAGCAGATGGGCAAAAACATCATCCTATTATACTACACAGAGCAATTTTTGGAACTTTTGAACGTTTTATTGGAGTTCTAATAGAACATTATGCAGGACAATTTCCATTGTGGCTTGCCCCAACACAACTTGCTATTCTAACTGTTACAAATGAAGTTGACAGCTATGCTATAGAAATTAGCGATGTTTTAAAAAAGCAAGGTGTTAGGGTTAAAGTCAATTTAACTAGTGAAAAAATTAGTCATAAAATACGCTTGCATAGTTTAAACAAGGTTCCTATATTATGGATAGTTGGTAAAAATGAAGTTGCAAGTAAAACTGTGTCAGTGAGGAAGTTAGGATCAGAAAGACAGGAATCTTTTTCTTATGAGAAAGCTGCTGAACTTTTATTAAAAGATATTAATTTGAGTTAAGGGTTAAAGTTTGCAAATCAAAAAAAACAGAATTAATAAATCTATTACAGCTAAGGAGGTACGTCTAGTTGATCAAAATGGTAATATGGTTGGAGTTGTGGCAATAGAGCAGGCTTTAGAGTCTGCGCAGAATGTCGATTTAGATCTAGTGGAAATTGTGCCTGATTTGACTCCTCCAGTATGTAAAATTTTGGACTACAGTAAACAAAAATATGATGCAAAAAAGAAAGCAAGTGAAGCAAAAAAGAAACAAAAAATATTAACTATAAAAGAGATTAAGCTAGGGCCTAATATTGGTGATCACGACTATGAAACAAAATTACGTCAAGCAAGAGACTTCCTTAGACATGGACACAGGATTAAAATTACAATGAAGTTTAGAGGTAGAGAGCTCATAAACACTGAAATTGGGTTGGAGAAATTAGAACGGTTGATTAAAGACACCGAAGATATTGCAAAGGTAGAATTAGCTCCTAAACAGGAAGGTAATCAATATTTTTTAGCTCTGATTGCCAAATAGCAAAACTTGTCTATTAGAAAATCGTTTGCTAGTTCTTGCTTAATTAGCAAAACATTTTCATTTTCTAATGGAACCATAGAAATTAGCACAGCACTGTAACTAGGTGTATATGGAGGTTGGAGTGTGGGTTAAGATATGGAAAACATTATTAGAAGGAAAAATTTCACCAATCAATTTTTTTGTCTTTATCTTTGATTTGAAGTACAGATATCAGACTAATTAATGCACAGGCAGTAAGATAAATACCTGCGGCAAATTTTGTTTTAGCTTTTTCTATAAGCCATATGCATACAGATGGAGAAATACCACCGAAAACCCCTGCAGATATGTTGTGAGCTAAACTAAAGCCAGTACATCTAATCTTTGTTGGGAATAATTCACAAACGAGAGAATTGCATATTCCAAAGGATGCACCTACCGGTATGCTTATTAATAGAAAAGTAAGCATTATAATGCAATGGTTATCGTATGATAATAGCTGAAGGACTGGTAAACTGGCACAAGCTAAAATTATTAATGTGGGAATCATCACATTTTTTCTTCCAATTTTGTCAGATAATATTGCAAGCAGTACTGCAGACAACCCGAATATAATTTCAACTATGATCCTTACTACATTTTTAATATCGATGCCTGATAGGATAAGTTCTTTTACAGATATATTGTAAAACATGATTACTGAATAAATGATTGCATTCTGAGCAATGCCAACTCCAATTGCTATTGCAAATACTCTTTTATACTCCTTGAGCAATTCTAGAAATGGTGAGTGAAACAAGTTTTTATTTCGACTGTGTATTTTGTAGGCTAAGCTTTCCTCTATTATGTATCTTGTTAGAAAGCCTATTATGCCCATAACAGAGCAGAAGTAGAAGAGTAACTTCCAACCCCAAATTTCATAATTTTCACCTGTAAGTTTTTTGCAAACAGCTATCATTACAAAGCATGTAATAGAACCAAGCGCGCCACTGAAAGCTTTCATGCTGCCTAAAAAACCTAGATTTTTTTTATCGCTTGAGTGCTCTATTAAAAAAGCTGAATTGATACTTGTTTCTCCGCCTGTTGCCATTCCTTGTATTATTCTACAAACCAGAAGTAATATAGGGGAAAATATTCCTATTTTTTTTGCACTTGGTATTACTGCAATTGCAGTGGATGATATTGAAGCTAATATTACAGAAGCTAGCAAAACTTTCCTCCTGCCATATTTATCTCCAATGTAGCCAAAAATAAATGCGCCAAGCGGCCTAAATCCAAACCCAATTGCAAAGCTGCTAAGAAATTTGATTTTTTTTACGTGCTCATTTTCTGATGAAAAGAGAACATCACTTATTGTATATGACAAGACTCCAAATAGAGTTAATTCATACCATACAATTATATTGCAGATTATACCTGATAGTATTGCTTTTTGGATGTTATTCACGCTTTTTCAATTTAACATAATCTGGGGTGCTGTTAATCAATAACCTGCAAGAATAATTCATGTAAATGTCTACTTTTTACCTTAGAAGGAGCGCCCATTAGAACATCTTCACCTTGTTGGTTCATAGGAAAACAGATCACTTCACGAATGTTTGGCTCATCAGCGAGCAGCATAACCATTCTGTCAACTCCCGGTGCTATTCCACCATGAGGTGGTACTCCAAATCTGAATGCACGCACGAGTGCACTAAATTTTGTGTCGACTTCTTCTTTACTATAGCCTGAAATGGCAAAAGCTTTATACATAATATCTAGTTTGTTATTGCGAATTGCTCCGCTTGATAGTTCTATTCCATTACAAACGAGATCATATTGGTAAGCAAGAATGTACAGTGGATTTCTTTCCTCCAGATCTTTTAAGCCACCATGTGGCATAGAAAATGGGTTATGAAAAAAATTAATTTTTTTATTTTTATAATCATACACAAAATATGGAAAGTCAATAATCCAACAGAATTTGAAAACATTTTTATCTATAAGACCTAATTCTGATCCTAAAAGGGTACGCACTTTTCCTGCAATTATTGCTGCTTCATTTTCTTTATCGGAAGTAAAAAATATGCTATCTCCAGGCTTTACATTTGTTATTTCTCTTATATGATTTATCTTATTTTTATCAAAGAATTTGGCAATTGGTCCTTTTATAGTACCATCTTTATCAAACGTTATATATCCAAGACCTTTAGCTCCGAATTCTTTTTGCACATGCTCTATTTTTTTATCAAAAAAGCTCCGTGACTCCTTTGCTGTTTTGGGAGCGGGAATGGCTCTAACTACCATACCCTTCTCAATGTTGCTTTTGAAGATATTGAACTTTGAATCACGGAAAACTTCTGTAACATCACTAATTGATAATGGATTACGTAGATCTGGTTTGTCAGAGCCATATTTGAGCATTGCTTCTTTATATGTAATGCGTGGAAAGTTCTTGTCGACTGACTTGCAAGAAAATTTAGTGAACACCTTGTATAAAGTAGTTTCGATGACTTGAAATATGTCTTCTTGAGTCACAAAAGACATTTCAAGATCTAGCTGATAAAATTCTCCAGAACGGTCAGATCTTGTGTCTTCATCACGGAAACATGGTGCAATTTGAAAATATTTATCGAATCCTGACACCATGAGCAGTTGTTTAAAAATTTGTGGAGCTTGTGGTAATGCATAGAATTTACCAGGATTTAGTCTGCTTGGAACTAAATAATCGCGTGCTCCTTCAGGAGATGAAGCAGTGAGTATTGGAGTTTGAATTTCTAAAAAACCTTGTTCTATCATGAGTCTACGTAGTTCTGCAATGATTTGTGAGCGCAAAATGATGTTATTGCGAACTTTTTCCCGCCTTAAGTCAAGAAACCGATATTTAAATCTCATATTTTCTCGGTATTCTTGTTTGCCAGAGATACTTGCTAATATGCTTTTTTCCTCTTTTGCTATTTCTTCGTCACAATGAAACTCAACTTTCGATTCAATGTGCAATTTACTAACTATAACCTCAATTTCTCCTGTGGAAATAGAGCTGTTTACTGTATCTTCAGTTCTAGCTTTGACTATTCCTGTAACAGTAATCACACTCTCTGATTTTAAATTTGATATTTCATTGAAAAAGTCTTTGTCATTGTTGAATACTAGCTGAGTAATTCCGTAGAAGTCTCTTAAGTCAACAAAGATGAGATTACCATGGTTACGTTTGTGGTATAGCCATCCAGAAAGAGTAACTTCCTTTTCTACATCATCCTTTCTTAATTCATTGCAGGTATGAGTTTTATAGCAGTTCATATTTGTTGTAGCGGTATTTTAAAGAAGTATAAGAATAAATATTGTCCCATACAAGCTCATTTACTTGGGTATTTGTATGATTTTTGAAATAAAGGAAAGTTCTGAAGTTTAATGGTGCTTTCTAATATCATCTTTCATACTACATTTCTGTACAAAAGATTGTGAAATTTCTATAGTTAAAGTATAATTACAGATGGCCCTTTAAATAAGCTGAGTACAAAAATGTCATTTGGACAAATCATTGTATGTAGCGTGGTATTACTTGCCATGGCTATAGTATTTCTTTTTTTTAGAAAAAAATATAGAGATTGGGTTAGGAAAATCCTATTTTCTAAAGAGGTTCTTAAAGAAGAATGCGAAGAAAATAGAAAATATAATGAATTATATCAAAAAAACAAGCGAAAAGAGCTGATGAAACGTCAAGAAATGTTACGTAAGAAGCAAAAGGATATACAGGTTTACAATGAGGATTCAAAGATACTTGATATAGTAAAACCAGTAGGTAAATGGACAAAAATGGTTGTAATTGGTAGTAATCTAATGCAGCATTTTGCTCTATTGATGCATAGAGAAGGTAGGCAGAAAGGATTTTGGGAACTGTTTATAAAAGCTCAGGCTTCAACCAGTGAGAAGCATAAAGGGAAAGGTAGATAATCCATGCTTGAATGTGAAGATTTATCCTGCGCTCGCAATAGCAGAATATTATTTAAAAATCTTAGTTTCAAAGCTGAGCCGAAATCAAAGATTTTAATTACTGGTCCAAATGGTAGTGGTAAAACCAGCTTAATTAGAAGCTTGTCTGGGCTCTTGCCACCAGTATTAGGTAGTATAAGATACTGTGGAAAAGATATATATAGTGACCTACAACCTTATGTATCTTCTATGGTCTATGTGGGACATAAAAACGCCTGTAAGAATAGCTTAACTGTTGCTCAAAACATAGAATTCTGGGCAGGAATACGGGATACTAGAGAATTAACTATGGCGGCTATTTATTGTTTACAGTTACAACCTGTACTTAATATTAGATACGGTGAACTTTCTGCAGGATGGAAAAAGAGAGTTGCTCTTGCTCGCCTTTTGATTTCTAATGCAAATATTTGGCTGATAGATGAGCCGTTTTGTAATCTTGATAGCACAACGTGTGAATTGGTACTAAATCTGATCTCAACACGTTCTGAACAAAATGGTATAGTAATTATTACAGGACACAATCCTACAAAGCAATTATGTGATTTTATAGCGATCAACATATGTAATTTTATAGCTGATTGATCTTACTGAGAAAAAGTAGAGAAAAAGCTTAAAATGTTTCTATAAAAAGAATGAAATGTTTGGAAATGCAATAATGAAATATCTACGTTGGTTATATTGGAAAAAATTGCTTAGCGTGTTTTTATAGCTCTACCGTACTAATAGCGTCGGTATTTTAAAGTACAAAGTCTATCATATTTACTTATAGGTTTCTCAACTAAAAGCAAAATTTAGTAAAAAGTGTGTGTATCCTTCTTCAAGGTGTGTAGGTGTGTATGCATGCTTAATTTCTATTGTGTATATACTATATTTTGTTAAGTCCTTCTTTTTATAGATAGACTATTATGTCTACAATTTTGGATTACGCATGTTATTGGCTTAAGCCTAAAAAAACAAAATGACACCTTTGTTTTTTATCTTTAAATAGCTGAGATTATTATGAGGTTTTTGTATATTCTATTCTAGTAATCTTAGAATATTATTTAGAGCACTTAGAAGTGCTCATTGGCAGAACTCTTTAAAGAAACTGAAAAAGCTTTTCACAACAGAATTGTTGTGACAGTATCTTTTAACAACTACTGCCAAGTAAACAAGTTCTCAGTAAGCTCAGATTAAAGTCACTACAGCAAAACAATCTGTTTAACTACTTTCTGTCTCACTACACTGCTACCTGAAATATTAGACTAAGAATGATAATCTAACCCAAAGCCTAAAAATCTTGTAAACTTATTCCTAGGAATACTAAGAGTAGTGCGAAACGGTAAATCTTCATTTATGTTGTATGTTGTAAATTGATCAATTAACACCAAATTTTGCTTGATAAACAAATGAATATCTTATTTTTCTTATGAAACTTGACCTTAGTTAATCCTCCACCAACGTACGGAGCAAATTACATTCTTTCTTTATTAAAGTTGTAATATATATTGGTCACCCAGCTAAATTATTTAAGCCTTCATTTTTCATTTTAAATGCGACTCTAAAAATCTACTCTAATGTCTAGTCTGCATTAGCGTTATCACACTTTTTAATATCTATCCTAACATTATTTTTCTGCTTCTCGAGAAACTTAATACTCTTCTAGCGTGGATCACATTTTCCTCTAGCAGGGTACTTTTGGTCATAGCTAAGTTTACGTACTTTAAGTTACTTTTATTCTCATAGTTTCCATTGAATAATTTAGTTTGAAGAATATAAGCTTTCAAATTCAACTCTTATATGCTCAATAAATGCTCTGTTTTTATTGCTGCAGCAAAAATCCTGGAACCATATACTTAGGATTTATAGCCAGCTTCAATTTTCTCTTTGCTATTGAAGCTAAAAACTCCTTTTGTGTTGTATATTGTCTGCATTTTCCCTCTTAGACTTTCTATATTATTAGGTAATATTTTGAGGTGTTAGCTCTAAAATAGAAATTTTTCTAAGTTATTCGTTTAAATGCTGTTAGATAAGCACTTAACCGAAAAAGCAAACAAGACAATACAAATGTTGCCCTGAACTTTTTACTTGTTATTTATAGCTTCATTTATATTTCTTACTTAAGAAGCTTATTTATATCAGGAACAGAATTTTTTGCACTTCAAAAAAGTAATGTATACTTTATTAAATGAAAATTCACTTTTTTTGATATGCAAAATTTTGAGATATTAAAAAATCTAGAAGCGAGAACACTAGAAGCTGAAAGAGGAGGAGGTTCTGATAGAGTTGATAAACAACATGCAAAAGGGAAATTAACTGCTAGAGAAAGACTGAGTATACTGCTCGATGAAAATTCGTTTGAAGAATATGATAAATTCGTCAAACATCATGCAACTGATTTTGGCATGCAGAATGCTAATTTTTTAGGTGATGGTGTTATAATTGGTCATGGTACTATTTATGGCAGAAAAGCTTTTGTTTACTCCCAGGACTTCACTGTTTTTGGTGGATCGCTTGGTGCATCTCACGCAAAAAAAATATGCAAAATTATGGATATGGCAATTAATGCTAGGGTTCCTGTTATTGGGTTAAATGACTCCGGGGGAGCTAGGATTCAAGAGGGAGTAAATTCCCTTGCTGGTTATGGAGAAATTTTTCAAAGAAATGTTGATGCATCAGGAGTTATACCACAAATTTCTCTAATCATGGGGCCGTGTGCTGGTGGTGCAGTTTATTCTCCAGCATTAACTGATTTTACTTTTATGGTGAAAAATAGCTCATACATGTTTATAACTGGACCAGATGTGGTAAAAAAAGTCACATATGAAGATGTAAGTCATGAAGATCTTGGCGGGGCGAAAATCCATACAAGTAAAACAGGAGTAGCAGATTATGCGTTTAATAATGATGTTGAAATGTTACTGAAGGTCCGTGAGTTTTTTACCTTTTTACCAGCAAATAATCAAGAGACTCTAAAATCTGTACCTATACCTACCTGCAATGATGTCGATGATATCGATGAGTCTTTAAATACTCTAATTCCTTATAATTCTAATACTCCTTATGATATGTATGAACTTGTTGAGAAAGTGTGTGATGAAAGGAAATTTTTTGAACTGAAGCCTGATTTTGCTCGTAATGTTCTAATTGGTTTTGGTAGGATTAAAGGGAGTACTGTTGGTATTGTTGCAAATCAGCCTATGTATCTTGCAGGGTGCTTAGATATTGATTCTTCAAGAAAAGCTGCAAGGTTTATAAGGTTCTGTGATGCATTTAATATTCCTATTATCACACTCATTGATGTTCCAGGGTTTTTGCCAGGTACAAATCAGGAATATAATAATATAATACAACACGGGGCAAAACTACTTTACGCTTATGCCGAGGCAACTGTGCCGAAAATTAGCGTAATTACTAGAAAAGCGTATGGTGGCGCATACATTGTTATGAATTCTAAACATCTGAGAGGTGATATAAATTACGCTTGGCCGACTGCTGAAATAGCCGTGATGGGTCCTGAAAGTGCAGTTGAAATTATATTTCGACATGAAAAGGATCAGCAAGCCTTAATTAAGGAATACAGAGAAAAGTTTGCTAGTCCGTTTTTTGCTGCATTGTATGGTTATGTTGACAGTATAATAGTGCCAAGTAAAACACGGTACCACCTTCATAAAGCATTAGAGCTACTCAGAAACAAAAAAGTAGAAGGGATATGGAAAAAGCATGATAACCTACCTCTGTGATTTTCTTCTAAGTTTTTATTTTGGATATAGTCAGTGTGCCGTTACCAAGACTTGAACTTGGGACCTTGTCATTACCAATGACATGCTCTACCATCTAAGCTATAACGGCAGGGTTTATGTATATGAATAACATAAAAAAGAATAAGAAGAAAGAAGAAGAGAGAAAAAGATTAGCGAAAGCTTTAAAGCAAAATATTCTAAAAAGAAAAAAACAGCAGCAAATTAGACAAAACAGATTACTTTCAAAATTTGTTTATGATGAGAAGTTTTTGGAAAAAAGCTCTGTGGAATACCTAAGCGTATTTGAGGAAACTTTAACAGTAAAATTACCACCAAAAACTTAAGTTTTGAGAAGGTATTATGCCAGAACTGCCTGAAGTAGAAGTGATCTCTAATTTTTTGCTTAATAAGATAAAAAGCAAGCAAATAAGCAATGTAACAGTCAATAATTGGAGGATGCGTGTGCCAGTAATAAAAAATATTGATGATGTGCTAAAGAACAGATGCATAAGTAATATTGAACGTAGGGGTAAGTATATAATCTGGTGTATAGACAATGATACAGCTGTAGTTATGCATCTTGGTATGAGTGGGAAGCTTATATATGCTGAAGATGATCGAGCACGGAATAAACATGATCATGTGATATTTTTATTTTCCGACAATACTTCAATAATCTTTCATGATCCAAGAAGATTTGGATTAGTTATTATTTTGAAAGAAGAGGAAAAAGTAAGCTTTTTCAATGATTTTGGAATAGAGCCTCTCACAGATGAATTCAATGGAGACTATTTACAGAGATTGCTGAAAAACAGAAAAGCAAATGTTAAATCAGTATTAATGAATAATAGACTGATAGTTGGTGTGGGTAACATATATGCTTCTGAGAGTTTATTTAGAGCCCGCATATCACCATTCAGGCCGGCACAGGATTTGAAGTACAAAGAGTGCGAAAGACTCGCTACTGAAATAAAAAATGTTCTAAATGATGCAATTACTGCAGGCGGTTCGACGTTGAGAAATTATGCACAGCCATCTGGATCTGTCGGATGTTTCCAAAATGGTTTTTATGTATATGGTAGAGTTCAAAAGCCTTGCAAAGTTTGTAATAACATTATAACACTTATACGCCAAAATGGCCGTAGCACTTATTTTTGCAATGCATGCCAGAACTAAGTTTTATTTTTAGATATGACATTCTCACCTGAAAAAGATCCGCTTAGTTTATTTTCAAGGTGGTATAAAGCAGTACTTGATTCTTTATGTAAAGAGCCAACTGCAATGACGTTGGCGACTTGCAGCAAAGACTGTATTCCATCTGCAAGAGTGGTATTACTCAAGGAATACGGTGAAAAAGGCTTTACGTTCTTCACTAACGTGAATAGTAGAAAAGGAAGAGAATTGACTGAAAATCCCAAAGCTGCATTAGTATTTCACTGGATAGAGTTTTCTAGACAAGTTCGAATCGAAGGAGATGTTAAGCTTTTAGATGGCGAGCAAGCTGGTAAATACTTTTCTTCCCGAGCACGCAATAGTCAAATTAGTTCATGGTGCTCAAAACAATCGAGCGTTCTGGAAGATTGGCAAAATTTCAAGCGAGCTATCGAACTCAAGGAGAAGGAATTTGATAATGCACAAGTTCCCTGCCCTGGTTTTTGGGTAGGATTTTACGTAATTCCAAAAGTAATTGAATTCTGGCAAGAGGGTGAGTACAGGAGGCATATTAGATTTAGATATACTCTTGTTGCGAGAAGCGATTGGAAAATAGAACAGCTATACCCTTGACCATGTAACACAACTGTATGAACACTATGATTTAATAATGATTTTCACTAGGGAATAAGATAAAGACAGCTATAATATACTGTCTTTGAAACAAGTATTTGTGGCCAGCTATGCTGTGCTTCTATAGTACACTGGAATAATATAAAACACCTTAGTTTAAACTATCTTATATCCTTTTTCTTTTGAAGAAAAATGTTTAATTGTAGGTAATATATAATGTACTTGTTCACTTTTTCAGCTACTGGTTCAATGATGTATTTTGTTACAAAAGATCCTACGATTAGTACTGTGAAGCTCCTATCACCATACCTGTTTTATAAAGCTAATGGTACATTTTAAGCATTATGCTATAGGAAATAGCAGCTGTAGATGCAGCAAGAGACCAACTCAGATTGCGGTCCTGCAGTGTATAAACCAAGTATATATAGAAAGTCTTTTGTGAAGAATATTCCTTTTTTGTATATTGTTATATGCACAATATGTATAAAATAATATTGCAAATGGTGGTAATAACTCACTTATGATCAAAGATGATAAAGCTGTAAAACTTAATTCAAAACTTGCAAGCCTCTATCGCAACTCTTGATAATGTAGCAAGAAGCATTAAAAATCTTTTAGTTTCTTTTATATAATTTTCTGCAGAGCTTTAATTCCTTATTATCATTAAGGTTGGCTTGATTAAGCAAGAAAAAATATTTTTTTAGATGTAGATATAAAGTTGCGGAGGTAGGATTTGAACCTACGACCTTCAGGTTATGAGCCTGACGAGCTACCAAACTGCTCCACTCCGCGCCGTTGTCTATTTAGATATTATATATATAAATAATAGAAAATAAAAGAATAAAATTACCTCATAATATATGTTTTATGTATTTATTAACTTTTCTTAATACAATTATTAGTTATATATCTAACAATCTATATGTACAATGAGGAACATAATTTGATGCTAAGGTTTTCTTATATATGCCAGTGTGTATAGATCTTAGTTTATTTCTCTTTGAATTCTAAACATAGCTATGTTTTTACTGTATCTGTTTTTCTTCTACTTTTATTTGTGTTGATCTTGGTTGTACTTTTTTGTAAGAGTACACGGTATTGTGTGTCTCTTTGATTGGCATTACGTTCATAGAGTTTTACGGCTGGATAAACTAAAAAAAACAGCTTTAGTTGATATTTAAATTCTTGGTAAGAAAAGTTGTATGAAAAGTGTCGTTGCTATAGTATATTAATAATGAGGTTTCACATAGATAATTTTTGCTCTTTATTAAAAAACTTTCTTCTGTTGTTCGAGTGTATAAGTACTAAGATTTAGAGAAAAACTTGTGGATTTTAGTGTTATGTACTAGAATATGAGACTGCACGTTGCTTTAAACAACATAAGAAATATCAATTAGAGCTAAGAGGTAGAAAGAAGGTATTAAAATAGACAATCAAGTAAAATTATCAATGAGACTTTTCTATTTGAAGGTTTTATGCCTTTTGGGATGTACATATTTTTTTGCAAGAATGACTTGTTGTCAGAAAATAAGTGCTACAGATTTTGCAATAAGCAAAATAGTTCTGTAAAAAAATGCTAGAGCATAGAATCTTTTTCTTCAATTCATTTATGAAAGCCTGTAGGACAATGTTAAAAAAACACATACAGGCGTGATTTCCACATTACTGATTGGTGAGGAAGACAAAAATAGATTGAGAAACTATAGTCGTTTTGGTACTCGTTGCAATAATAAGGAGGGAAATATCAAAGGTTAATAGTGATTATGTTTGCTGCTTCGGTGATTCTTAATAGAGAACCAAAAGCAATTTTAAAACCTGATTTTTAGATATCATTTTCACTGTATTGATACTATTTATTAAATTTAATCAATGTCAATAGGTTATTTATGATGAAAATAATGTAAAATATCTCACTAGTTCAGCAATAGCAAGCTTAGCGACTGTTATATATACAATGGATAATTTTAATTATTTCTCAACGAATATTATTATCACAAATTTAGCTACTGTACTAATATAGTTATGTTGCTTATTATTTTAAGCGAAGTAATTTATATTTGTTGATTCCTTTAGATGTATTAAGTAGATTATGGCTCTGCTTGTAGAGTGCTTAATTGATAGTATTCAATATATAGAATAGATACAATTGCTAGTTTTCAATATTTAGTTCTGTTCCTATTCGGGGTTTTTCCTGTGTTATTAATTATTATCATAGGTATTTAGGTTATTTTAGCTATATTTATGGAAAAGAAATTCGAGTTTCTTTGGAATTTTTTTTATTGTACTTGGTATTTTCTCTGGTCCTATATATAATAGGGGCTCCTGATATCTTAGTCAGTGCTGGGAATATTGCTGTTAAAAAGAGTGATAATTTAATATCTCTTGCTGGGAAAAGCAGGAGCTTTGCTATCAAAGCATTGGTAAAGTAAATTGGTAGAGTCAAATTTTTAATCGTGCTAAATATAATAACTCAAACAAAGGGCTCAATTGTAGTGATCACTGCTGTGTATATAACGAAAGTGAATGACAAGTTAATGCTGCTGGTTCATAGAAAAAAGATATTATAGAAAATTGTGATAGAATTGACTTAATAATTTAATTAAGCAAGTTTAATTATTTAGTTTATAGTACTAAAATTGTTAAATATGCTAACCTAAAAACATAGCTCACATTCAATTTGGTTAGTAAATTATGGTGTAGAAATTAATAAAATGTGCTCGAGTAGGTTTTAGCGCAAGTAAAAAAGATTAGTTTAATGCTATTATTAGTGTATAATTGGTAGTGAAGATACGGGGAATTTATGGGCTTAAGTACTTAAAAATACCTTTTCAAATTGAAGGTAGGTTCTAATTAAAAATTAGATGATATTATTGGTTATTTTCTTAAGATATAATGTGCAACAAAGAAGTAGTCTGTAAGTAAATAACACTCTGCTCACATGGCTATGAGTGCTTGGCTTCAATTTTTCTTAGCTTATTATGTTATCGCAGTAATAATAAACCATAGCAGTTTTAGTTAAATTACAGATATTTTTAGTTTATGATTAATGCTAGCTTATGTTTTTGTTTATGTTGTTCTTTCTTCGAACAATTTAATTAACTTCTTTTGCTATAAAGTATATTGATAAGTAAGAAATAGAAGATTAGGAATTGTTTATAGGCTTGATAAAGATACTAGTGAGCTGATGGTAATTTATAAAAGATGACGAAGTTTATAGCTTTTTGTCCGAGTTATTATTAAGTTAAGTTAAAGAGGGAATATTTAACAGTGTTTTGGGATATCATCTAACTAAGGAACCATAAAAACTAATATCACTCCAAACGTGATAGTAAAGAAATGGTATGTGTGTAGCAGTAGTGGACGGGAGGGGGATTGGCAATTGCCCGTTATTCAGTGTAGAAAACTATAGAACAAGCAGGGTTAGTAAAATATGTTTTGAAAACAGGTAGAACATACCAAATTTGAGTATATGTAAATCACGTAAGACATTCCATTGTTTGGTGATCAAAATTTACAGGGAGAATAATAGTAAGAGTACACAAAATGTGCTAAAAAAGATTCTGATTTTTTATTCGCACCTTTAATAGACAAGTACTACATGTATATAAACTTTAAGATTATATACCATTTAAAAGGTAAAGAGTATATAGAATTTAAATCTGATTTACTGAAAAGTATAGAAACTCTGATTGATGAGTTTAAAGAAGCAATAAATTGTACAATTGCTTAAGATATTATACAAATGTCGTATAAGATAATGCCTTGACAGTTGAAGTAAATACTTTTCAATGATAAAATAATGATTGGTATACAATTTAAATATTATGATTAGTTTATTATTTATAGTATTGGTGTTTTTTTGTAGTGGTGATACATTTGCGAAACAGGAACCACGTTCAATAGCTGCAGACAGTCATATAAAGGTAATAAATTATAATCCACAGGCTATACATAAATACACAGGTTTTTACGGTTATCAGTCGAGTATACTGTTTGAACCAGGTGAAGTGATACAGAACCTTTCAATGGGCGATTCGACTGGTTGGCAGCTTGTTTCTCATGGTAATAGGTTATTTATCAAACCTATAGATGATATTGCTGATACTAATGCAACTATTATTACTAATAAAAGAGTTTATTACTTTGAATTTCATGCTGAGGAAGCAACTGGATTAGATGATCCGAGGTTAGCATATGAAGTGAGGTTTCTTTACCCACTATTTAATAGTGAAGAAATCTACACAACCGATAATGGTGATATTCTTGAACAAGCTAGTCCTACCACTGTTCCTGATATGAATGATATTGAAGTTGCAAAAAAAGGCTTAAATTTTAATTATTCTATCTCACATATTAAGGGTAGTGAGTCGATAGTACCAACTAAAGTCTTTGATGACGGGAAATTCACGTATCTGCAGTTTAATAAGATAAATTCTGACTTTCCAGCAATCTTTATGGTTAATTCTGAAGGGTATGAATCTCTAATAAATTTTCGTGTAGTTGATGATTATCTTATACTTGAGAAAGTAGGCTCTGTATTTACCTTAAGAAAGGGGTCAAGCACAGTTTGCTTATTTAATGAAGATATGTCTTTAATAAGGAGATAAGTGGTTAGTATAAATATAGTGTCTATAAATAATGGGCACAAATTTCTTTTTGTTCAGCAAAGTAGTAAAAGATAACCTAAGTCGTATAAACGATAAAAAAATTAACTTTACTTATAGCTAAGTATAGCTAAAAACCTACCTGTCAATCTCACCAAAAACTATATCAAGTGAACCAATGATTGCCGCAATATCAGAAAGCATGTGTCCTTTTGCCATGAAATCTAAGGCTTGTAGATGTGCAAAGCCAGGTGCTCTTATTCGGCATCTATATGGTTGGTTAGTTCCATCCGAAACTATATACACTCCGAACTCACCTTTTGGTGCCTCAACAGCTGCGTAAGTCTCACCTTCTGGTACATGGTACCCTTCTGAGTAAAGCTTAAAATGGTGAATTAGAGCTTCCATAGATTTTTTCATTTCTGCTCTTGGTGGTGGAGAGATTTTTCTATCTTCAGTTTTTACTGGCCCTCTAGGCATTTTTTCTATGCACTGTTTTACTAAGCTAGTAGACTGTCTAATTTCTTCCATCCTCACTAAATAACGGTCATAACAGTCACCGTTTCGACCGATTGGTATATCAAAATCTAGTTGATCATATACTTCATATGGCTGACTTTTTCGTAAATCCCAAGCAAGTCCAGCGGCACGCAACATTGGGCCGCTGAAGCCCCAGTCAAGAACCTGTTTAATTGACATTTTACTGATTCCTACAGTGCGTTGCTTCCATATTCTATTTTCTGTTAAGAGATCATCAACATCATCTATATACTTTGGAAACTGCTCTATAAACTTTGCAATATCCTCAATTAAACCTTCTGGAACATCTGCTGCAATTCCACCTGGTCTGATATAAGCTGCGTGAAACCTTGCTCCTGAAGCTCTCTCGTAAAACTCCAGTATTTTTTCCCTCTCTTCAAAGAGCCATAAAAGAGGAGTCATTGCTCCAACGTCAAGTGCTTGTGAGGAAATATTAAGTAAGTGGTTGAGTATTCTTGTTAATTCACAAAACAGAACACGCAAATATTTTGCCCTAATTGGAACTTCACATTGCAGTAATTTTTCTACACACAATGAATATGCATGCTCTTGTGACATTGGTGATACATAATCAAGGCGATCAAAATAAGGCAAAGCTTGAAGATACGTTTTGTGTTCTATTAATTTTTCAGTACCGCGGTGTAAAAGACCGATATGAGGATCGGCTCTTTCAATCACTTCGCCATCCATCTCTAAAACAAGGCGTAATACCCCATGTGCAGCTGGGTGTTGAGGTCCAAAATTTAGCATCATTGTCTTTAAATCGGGCATGTGAGGTAGTTTAGTTTTAGGATATTAAAATAATATAGATGAAAGTGTGTTGAAAGTCAATAGACCTTCTTGCATAACACTTTAGAAGTGCGTTAGACATGTCAAAATGGAGAAAATAACTTAATAAATTTTGCTAGTTCTCTTTACCATAAAGCTGAAGCTATTGTGTAGCTAGTCTCTTAATATTTAATTTTTTACATTATGCTTACTTTATATCTTTATAAGTTTTATTTAGATTTCTAGATTTTTATTCATATAAGCATGAAATTATGCTTATAAAGTATTTAAGACAGTGGATATCAAATTTTTTAATAGGTTTAGCTCTGAGGTTTCTTTAGTCTTTTTTTTCTCCGTTTAGTAGATTTCTTATAGGTGTCTTCAATGGCATAGCTAGAAAAAGCGTTGTATGGATTTTAATAATCATTTTTTACCTTTAAGAGGACCACATTTCTACGTCTTTTATTTTAACGATTATACTTATTTTGAAAATTTTTCTGCTAAACTGCCAAACGGACGCTTTAATTGTTTTTATGACATAAACACCTTTTTCTATTGCATACTCAGTATTAGCAGAATTTATCTTAGAGTTTAGGGGTTTTAGGTTTTATTCTTAATAGTTTAACTTTTGTACTAAATTCATAACAAGAACCGTAACCTGAATTCTTGCTTCCATGTTTTTGTTTTATTTCTTTTATATTGAGATCAACTTCGGTATCAACTTTTTGATTACTAATCTGTTGCTAATTTATTGGCTATTAGAGTTTTGTTCATTTAGTTTCATTTACTCTTTTTTGCTCTGAAGAGCATCTACCGGTATACTAAATAAATGTCTTTTTGGTACATTAAAATAATTACTGTCTTCCAGACAAATTTTTGATAAGTTTTTTATGTAAGTTATATACTTCAACGTAAATAAATTTTTTTGATATGTTTAAATGATTGTTTTCTTTTAATGAGTTACTGTCCATTAGATTTGTACATCTCAGTGTAAATGGAATCTTTCGAAAACAAAGCATTATAGCTAGTTCTCTTTCCTCATACTCGAAAGTTCTAGGAGATTTTTTAGATACTATCTTACAGCTACTTAGCTGAATAACTTTAAGTTTCAATTTTACTACTTCTTTAAGTTTATCAAAGCCATTCTTTTTTTTGTAAATCTTTAATGTATTCTTCTTTTTTTGTTATTTTTAGATATTACACTACGTATTATTAATTCGCTAAGCACTAGTAGTATTTTTCTCTATATTCTATGAAAAACTTTCTAACTTGCACCGATACTCTTTACTTGTAAGCAAATGTTCTTTTATGTTTATAAATTGTACTTATTATTGTATCATTGTTCCGCCTATCGCATTAGCGTTTGCGTCAGCGTTAATGAGTAATACTATTTTACGTCACCAATCAAAATTTGTTTGCTGGGTGTTCTAAAGTAAGTTTTAAAATTTGGTTATTATTTATATTAGATGATTCTATGTTTCTAAGAGGATTAATTTTTAGGAGAATTTTTTTTGAAAAATTTATTATTTATTAATATTTAAAGTTAATTTTACAGCTTTTATGTTGCTACTTCTGGTAGATTTGATTAAAAAATTATTTAATGTTGCTTATGATTATACCTTTTATAAAAACTCACTATCACTGCACAATTTTTGAACTATAAAGATTTTTATTTTGGACTGATAGAAGCTTTTTTATATCCACTTAACAAGGTGTTTGGATTGTAGAAGTGATCTTGTTATTTATCGCAAAAACTTATCTTTTATGTAAGAGGCCTTTCCACAATTTCCTACTTGTTTTTTTCTTAAACTAAAATAGATAAAATACCGCAATGAAATTTGTTGCTATTACTTGCTACCATCTTTATAACATAATCTCCCTTGAAAGATTCATTTTACAGCGTATGTTCACGTTTTTTTTGGTTCTTTTTTACTCTATTAATACTTTTCTTATGCAATAAAATCAGCCATATTCGAGAAGAACTGTATGATAAATGCTCTTTAATATTAATTGTCTGAAGTTACTGGAACCTCCTTATCTACGTTTTGTAACTAGTGTATAAACAGTAATTCTGTTCCCTATAACTAAGATAAGTAGGATTTTCCTAGACTCTGAAAACAGAGTCAACTTTTATTGCTTAGTAGTAGATATGATTACACTTCCACATCACTTTGTAGAAATCTTTACTGGGTTAGCTGTACTGAATAATTTTACTTGAATTGAATGTACTAATTCCATGTGTCCTTTATCTAATATTTCTAAAGTATTTTAAGCTATTATCTTAATAATATTATTTATTTCACAGTCCGAGTTGCCATTATCTAAATAATAACGGTAATTGTCAGACTCATAGTTATTTTTTCCGTTTGACCTGTATGCTTTAGAATTTACTACTTTGCTATGATGAGACTCACTACTATGATGTTTTAATAATGATGTGTAATAATATTGTCAGCATTAATTATTCTTAATGTTAAATCGAACAATATTATGAATATATCAATGTTAATTATCTCTTTCATAGAGATGATAGCACGATGTAATAATAATGTAATTATCTTTTTCATAAAATCTTAATAACTTCTTTGAAGGAGATATTTGTGGATTATTCTTTAAGCCTGTTTTCAGGCTTCTAGGAAATTAATATTGATAATTTTTAAAATAGATAGCTTTCCTATTTGTTATTTACTAAATTATGTGTATAAAAAAACAAATCAGTTTATTTTCGTAAATATAGTTGTAATATTAACTGATCAAACCTTGAAGCTTAGCTTTTTCATTAGAATATTTCTTTGTTTCTTTCTACATGATGTTCTGAACAAGGCTTTTAAACATATTTATTCATCTAGATAATATATTAGAAATTCTTATGTTATAAGATTTTTAAAATGGTAAGGCTACAATCTTTAACTTACGTAGGGAAAATGTTTTCTAGTCAAGTTTACCTTTTTTCTATGCTCGTAAATTTCAAATTTAGCGCACTCAAAAGTAAGATTGTTCCCAGCAAAATCATGGGTACTGAAAGTAACTGTCCCATGGTTAAACCAAGCCATAAGTAGCCGACTTGATAATCTGGCTCACGGAAAAACTCAACTATAAAACGTGCTATTCCGTACCACATAGCTGCGATGCTAGTTAACACACCACAATATAGTCTTATTCTAGTCAAGAAAAACAGTAGATTCATAGCTATGAAAAGCAGTAATCCTTCAAAAAATGCCTCATAAATTTGGCTCGGATGACGCGGTAAATTATCGCTTTCTGGAAATATTATACCCCATGGTATAGTCGTAGTTCTGCCAAATAGCTCTCCATTTATAAAATTGCCTATACGACCTAAAAATAAACCTACAGGGACTCCGCAGGAAATTAGATCCAATGTATAAAATATGGGAATGTTATATCTTTTACACAAAATTATTACCGCAAGAAAAACTCCTATGGCACCACCGTGGAACGACATACCTCCTTTCCAGGTTTTTAATATCTCAATAGGGTTGCTTACATAATAACTTAAATCATATATCAATATGTAACCAAGCCTTCCTCCAAGGATAACTCCTATGATAGTTGCTGTTAATAATGAGTTGTGAAAGTTTTTGGTAAATACCTTTTGGTTATCTAGCTTATATAAATACCAGTGTGCAAATACTATACCAAGAACATATGCTAGAGAATACCAATATATAGAGATAGAACCAATTCTGAAAATTACTGGGTTTAAAGACATATTTTGCTACAAGTTATTTTTAAACAATCTGCTTTTTTCACGATTCCATTCTCTTTGTTTTATGGTTACTCTCTTGTCGTAAAGTTTTTTTCCTTTCACGATAGCAATTTTAGTTTTTGCTAATCCTTTACAATTAAAATAAATTGAAATTGGTATAACAGTTATTCCAGCAGTCTTAATCTGGCTAATTAATTTATTTATCTCTTTTTTGTGCAGAAGCAGTTTACGTTCTCTTTTTGTCTTATGATTTTTTCGGTTTGCGTCTTTATATTCTGCAATATGCATGTTGTGTAGCCATATTTCACCATTTTTTTCAATGACGTAAGCGTCAGAAATGTTTACTTTTCTTTCCCTTAGCGATTTAACTTCACTACTTAACAAAACCATGCCTGCTTCAAATTCTTCTAAGATAAAATATTCAAACTTTGCTTTTCTATTTTCTGTAATAACTTCCATATTAAAAGATATTTCTTTGAGCTTTAATATATTACGAGATTTTTAGTTTAACTCATAATAGGAAAAGACTGCTAGTGAGCTGGAGGCTAATTATGTTGATCAAAAAAAATTGCTGCTAAATAAATAGCATCGATTATTGCTTCATAGATATGATTATTACTTTTCTTTCTTATTACTTTTAGACTTTTCTTGATCAGTCATTTCTTCTCCAATTTCTTTGATTTTTAGTATCAATGACTCTGGTATATACATATCAACTATGTTTTCTATTGTTACAAATAGAGCTTGATAAGAGTGCGATCTTATTATCCAATTGGGTAATATTTCTTCTGTCTCTATTTTTGATTTTTCCTCTTTTTTGTCATATGCTATATAGCAATATAAGTGTACAACGAAGAATAATATGTGGGAAAGCAGTATTCCTCTAAGTGTTCCAATACAGATCCCAGTAACTCTGTCGATTAACCCTAGCCTTATAGGTGATAATATGTACATCAGCCAGTTGTTTATTACCATAAATATGAAGTTAAGTATAATAAATACAGAAACTATGGAAAGTATATTCTGTATAGCTTTAGAATCAAAATATTTACTGTAATTTATAGTGAAGAAGTCATAATGATTAATTGTTAAAAAGATTGATGAGGATAAAAATATTAACGCACATAACTCTTTTATAAAGCCCCTAGTTATTGAGATTGTTATACATAAAATAATAATGAAGATAATTAAGCAATCAAAAAGCATACTATATATTTGTGCTTCGCAAGTATAATAGTTGTAAATACTAAGGTTGTAAAATTAATTGTATTTATACTGAGCCGGCTGATATAAATATTGAGTAATCATGTTAACTTCTAAGTTTAAGCTATTATTTACTTTATTATACTGTAAAGTTATATTTTCCCATTTATAGAGAATAGTGTTTACTGTAAATTTCTTGGTAATAATTGAGTTTACTGTAAGGGAAACTATTTTGCAACGAATTTAATAATTCTTCTGGGCATGATAACTTGATTTCATGGGAACCTAAATTTTTACTAATTGTTAAAATTTATACTATTATTATCTAGATAACCTTGAACTAAGTGGTTATCAATCTCCTATCGCTTAATTTTATTGTTGCTTGCTTTAGGTTTATTTTCTCTTACTTTTCACGTGTTGAGATTAGAAACTTTCATAGTTTCTTGAGATGCTTGAGCTGTGAATATATTATTGATTGTTAACATTAGTTAAACATACACTGGAACAGGCTATTGGATCTCCTTTATATATAGAAGGTAAGTTTTGTGCCTTAATGTAGAAAACTTGATCAGAGTTGGAGTAGAAGGTAATATTAATTATAGCTCCAATACTGTAATGATTCCTTTAAACATATAGCAAAAACGAAATTATTTATCACACGAAGTTCTTTAAAACAACTTGTTTCTATTTTTCTAAGTGGATGAAGTAAACTTGTTTTGGCTTATTTGTTCGGTAGATTTTACCAAATATTTAGAATATATAAAATAAACCGAATCAAAATACATAGTATGATTGTTATTAGTAACTTTATGTTCAATGCTAACCTAATATTTCTCTTTTTTCTGATGGCACTGATCCTTTAAAGATTGATGCTTTTCCAAGTAGCAAATGCCTGTAGGCAGAATATTGATATAAAGGACGCTATCAAGAATAGACGAAGTGTTTTTTTTGGGGAAAATACAGTTTAAACAGTGATTTGAAAATAGTATTAGCTGCTAGAGCTTTGTTCAGCTTAGGGATCTGCAGCTTGTTTGGTACATAGTTCCCATTTTTATGAAAAATGTTTTTAGGTGTGGAAGAGATTGTTGTATATGAATATCTGAGCTTAATTTAAGCAATCGCTCTTTTTTTTTCTATGTAATTACTTTTATAAATATTCTTTTGGAGTAGAAGACTTACTAATTGGTTGTAGTATTTCTAATATTTCATGTAATTGTTTATTTTGAAAATAAACAATGTTAAACTCTTAGTTGATAGTATTGCAAAATGTTTCTTGGTCTTCAGGTATTTGCTGACTACTTTAGTAAATGTCTCATCAAAATTTTTTCTTGTGCTCAGTTAGATTATTTACGGTAGCTGACCTGATATTAATTTTAGCTTATTTTAGTAGATTATCTTTCTTTTTCTGTCTACTTTCTTGATTTTTTTTTGTTGGCCTTAATATACTCT
The DNA here is from genome assembly GCF_000306885.1 of Wolbachia endosymbiont of Onchocerca ochengi. Lineage (GTDB taxonomy): Bacteria > Pseudomonadota > Alphaproteobacteria > Rickettsiales > Anaplasmataceae > Wolbachia. The sequence continues at coordinate 178,541 of NC_018267.1, read as the reverse complement.
ATGTGTGATCTGGTTACTTGATTATTCTTTGCACGTTTTTGGTTTTGAGATATTAAGTGACGAGTCGAAGCCTTTTTTTATGTAGAAAGTTCCGGTAGGTGTAAAAAGAAGGACTACGTTTTATTAAGAAAGTCTAGTGAGTAAGAAAAAACTAATCCAAGAAGCATTTTTATTATTGCTACAATAATTGCTGGGTGATATGTAACTTGTGCTTTATTATAGCTAAAAGAATTTTTAATTGATGCAATTTATTTATCTCATGTGGTTTCTTTTTGAACTATATCCTGTTTTTCTTTGTTTTTAGTTTTTTCTGCTTGTGCTATAACTTAACTTTGCTATTTGCTTTCAGTTTTTTCTACATGTTCTGGCTCTTAATTTAAGAATAGCTAAATTTGGTGCAACTTACTAAGTTAGTGTCTTTAGTGTTTACTTATAGTGTAATTAGTATTTACGTAGAAGGATTTTGAGTAGATCGTTACTAATGAATCCTTACACGGTTTTATAGTGGTCGTTATATAATTCACTGCTTTCTTTTGGTACTTTTGTGTTAGCTATGAAAGTTTTTCCTCGAAGAAGCAGATTTTAAAGAAGTCGATTAAATGTTTTATTTGAATAGTATTGTATCGTGGATGCCTTGATCTGCTGTCATCGATATTGTTGGCTTAAATGGAAAACTTCTGTGTGTTGCTTATAAGGCTTCTTGAATAAGTAGTACTGGTTTCCATTAGTTAATCATGGAATGCTTTACTTATGTCTTTATATATTTCTCCTTAAACAATTTAGATCATCATCTGCTTTGTATTCTTCGTTAGTTTAATATTATTGTTAAATATAGTAGTACGGTATGTTTTTCAATATAAAATTAGATAAAAAAGTATAATTAATCAGCAGATTAATAATCGAAATGAGGATAATTTTTTGAGTTGTTGGTGTTGTGTAAGTTTGCTATAATGAAGGTTTAAGCTAGCATTTTCGGAATGAATAAAGAGCTATTGAATGAAGTACATTTGCTTGAAGATAAGGCTGTGTCCGAAATTGAAAGTGCTTCTTCTTTGGAAGATTTAGAAAAAGTTAGGCTGTTATATTTAGGGAAAAAGGGTATAATTAAAGCGTATTTTAGTAATTTAAAGAAGATAGGAAACATAGGAAAGAAGCGTAATTTAGGTAGGACCGTCAATTCCTTACGTAATAAGTTAGATCAGCTTATAATAGATAAGGGAAATATATTAAAGGCCGAGGAAATTAATTTAAAACTGCAAAGTGAAGCAGTTGATATCACATTACCAGTTAGGCCAGAGAAAATTGGTAAAGTTAATCCACTCAGTAAAGTTATAAACGAAGTAAAGCTCATTTTTGCACATATGGGCTTTAGAGCAGTAGACGGTCCTGAAATTGAGGATGAGTTTTATGTATTTGATGCGCTGAATACTCCAAGTTATCATCCTGCACGTGAAGAGCAAGATACTTTCTACTTAAAGAATAAAGTAGATAACAGAAGAGTGTTGCTGCGTACTCATACCTCGTCTGTGCAGATTAGAACTATGCAAAAGGCGAAAACTTTCCCAATCAAAGTAGTAGCTGCAGGTAGGGTATACAGAAATGATTTTGATGCAACTCATACTCCCATGTTTCATCAGATAGAGGGACTATATGTAAATGAAAATGTTAATATGGGCCAGCTAAAATTTACTATTCACTATTTCTTTAATAGGTTCTTTGGAGATACAGGGTTAAAGATACGTTTTCGTAGTAGTTTTTTTCCTTTTACTGAGCCTTCTGCAGAGGTGGATATAAGTTATAGGGATAGTAAGTGGATCGAGGTACTTGGATGTGGTATGGTACATCCAAACATCTTTCGAAATGTTGGAATAGACTATAGTAGATATAGTGGTTTTGCGTTTGGCATGGGTATAGAAAGGCTTGCAATGCTAAAATATCAAATTGGTGACCTAAGAAGCTTTTATAGTAATAGAATTAGCTGGCTTGACCACTATGGTTTTCATTTTTCATCTTTAAGATAAGTGAAGAACAAAACTTACGCATTTGTTATACTCACGGGGTATGAACAAGTGTATGAATTTAAACTTGTCTAAAGTCCTACATAAAATAGGTAATTTTCCATGCCAAATATATTACTTATAATGCGAAACGGTTAAATCTTGGAATATATATCTATTGTAGGTGATTTATCTTTAATTAAAAGGTTGTGGTTTTTTAAGGATGTACAGTTAATTATACAAGAACTAATGTTTTTGTTGATACAGGGGATGCGGTCAGAACTGTGGTAAGAGGCCTGAGAGAGTTATAGGTTCAAGTATAGTTATTGTGTAGTATGGAGGTACTCCGTTTATAAAAAGTGGCACGATAACTGAAATGGTTAGTTGCTTAGAGAAGGTAAGGTTCTGGTTTATTTTGGTTTTAAAACTAGCGATAAGAGGTATGGTAGATTAGTTGTTGAGAATGATTTCTTGAGAGAAATCGTAGAAGCACAAAATGGCGAAAATAGTAGTGAAGAATTTTTTGTGAGTGTTGGAATGATGGTTGCACATATGAAAGATTTACTTAACTTGATGGAAAATAGAGTGTAATAAATTGACTCATGAGTATTATTTAACTGATACAATTTTCATTACAATAAAGAGTAATTTAAATATCGGTTATGTTACTGTTGATGAGGAAGAAGCAATTAGTATAAGTGATAGAAGTGACCTTGTAAAAGGTGAGTTTTACTTTTAAGAAAGTTAAAGAAAATTCTTTATTGGTTCAGGAGTAATGCTTGTTGTTCCAGAGACTGTTTTTTTGAGACTTAAATTAGTATAAATTTTGATTATTTATCTATAAGTTTTTTTGATTCTTGAGTAAAAATAGGGTCCGGTATTAGAATTGGCTCATTTACTAAGTATGAATGTACAATGATTGGTGATAATGTAATCGTGGGGAATTTCATAAAGTAAAAGCAAGTGATATAGGTGTTGTATGTTTTTGCAACTGTAATGGGAGGAAAAAACATAAAACGAATATTAAGTAATTGTTTTGTTAGTGCGAATGGTTCATTAATTACATCGCTTAGTGTTCATGATGAGTCTGTAATTATGGTAGTTAGTATTGTAGTTGAAAATGTGCTGAAGAAAAGACTTGTGATAACAAAGAAGAGAACAAATGATTAAAAAATAAAATAGTTTATTGGGTACTTTTCCATTAAAGTACGAGGTGTTACAGGGTATGTAACACCTTCTTAGGAAAAAGTGTTATTTATATATTGCCATTAATTCTCGACCTTTCAGTAGTTTTTTAGTGCTACTAATATCTACATTAAGTTTCATGTTTGGGTTTGGTTTACGTAAGTTAATCAGTTTCTCGGTTGGCGCACTCTGAGATAAGCTTCTTTGTTTCCCCTTTTCATTCTTTATTCCTTGATAGATACAGAAGCAGATAAAACTAATTGCCGCTAAAGCAATAATGCTGGCTACGATGCAACAGGTTAGCATTATTTTTTCTTGATTTACTACTGTTTCTGTGAGAGTTTCTACTTTTTCTTGTAGTTCATTTAAGTGATTTTGCATAAGTTGAAACTGTTCAGTGCCGATCTTTTCTTTTAATGTAATGAATATTTCTTCAAACTGCTTAGCATCAATTTTTTGAGCCTTTTTTAGTGCTTCTATTTTCGATTCATTAGAACCGAATAACAAATTATGAAGCCAATTTGTTGACATTTTTAACCCCCTTGGCTATATTAATATATTAGAATTTTACATTCTCAATGGTTTAATTATTATTAAACTAGCTGTCTATGAAATATAAATATTTTTGCATTAAGAACATCATTATGGCTAACTCTTCGATTATTAATTATCTATTTTTTGGTCCAAGAAGTACTTCATCTTAATTTTTAATAAAGTTAATATCATGTAATTTAAACATATCTCTTAATTTACAATTAAAGGTAAAATAGGTAGTGTATTCTGCTCAGAAAGATATGGTTTGTCAGGCTTATAATAGAGTATGAATACTATATAATATTGTGCTTTCTCTATTGAATCTAACTTGAATTAGTGCCTTAATTTTCTCTTTGCCTAGCTTTTCTTCAAATCTTGCTTTTATTTTATCTTGGTTAGGTAAGATATACTCTATTTATGCTCATCACAAATTTTTTCAATAAAGTGAATCTATAACGATAATTATGTCTTACCTATTTTTATTTTCCAAAAATTCTATCATGTAAGTTTTATACCGCTTCTTTCTATGCTTTCTGCTCGTCATTCCTTGCATAAAGTTTTTTCCTCTACTCTCTTTGATACTTATTGTTGCTGGTCTTCTTAAGAGAATTAAAATCTATGTGTAAATTATTTCTTCTTCTATTTAAGGTTCCTTTTGCTCACATAATGTGCGATAAGCTTCAATAGTACTGAAAGGTATCAACCTCTCGATCGAAGAATGTTCTTTCCTTAAATTCTTTGCTGTATGTGTCGTGAAAATAATCTTGAATTTTATGTCTTTTTTATTTGTCTTTCTTATTATTAGTCAGCTTCTTTTTAATAAGGATCGTATTTAGGGCATTAAGTCTATAACATGTATTTCATCTATTCCTTTAAGTTTATTCTTAAGTTACTTTGTTTGACCTAATTTTAAATTAAGGTCCAGTTATGATCAAAAAGATACCTCTTTTTTTGTTAGTTGCTAGTTTATGGTTGATTGATGTATTTATATATGGTTAAGTTTACTATTGAACAGCGTTTTCTGAGTGTTTTTTGAGAAATATATTACAATAATTAGCATTGTTCTTGGTAGATTTTTGCTTTTTTGCCCATATTTATAAATATTCTAATAATTTTAGACATTCAGTGGGTAAAGGTGAGAATAGAGTTAAAAATAAATATTTTTATGTTATACTATTAAATTATTCTAGAAGGACTTTGGCTAAGTAGGAGTAACTGATGGCACAACAGGAAATAGTAACAATTAATGCAGAATTACGTGATGTAACAAAAACAAAGGCAATGTATTCTCTGAGAGAGAAAGGGTACATACCTGCAGTTATATATGGTAAAGGGCATGATAATGTAAATTTGACATTGTCTACAAAGGAATTCACGAAGAAATACAAATTAGGGTCTCTTTCTGCACATGTGATAGAATTAAATATCTCAGGTAAAAAAGAATATGCTCTTGTTCGTAGTATTCAATGGCATATGGTGAAGGATACTATACAGCATGTTGATTTTCAATTTGTTGATAAAGATGGCGAAGTTAAAATAGATATACCTTTATTGTTTGTGAATGAAAGTAAATCTCCAGGAATCAAGTTAGGTGGGGTACTTAATATTTTATGTCGTTCTATCACTGTTAAAAGTTCTCTAGATAGAATACCTCAAGCTATAGAAGTTGATTTATCTGATAAAATGATTGGTCAGTCTATACATATAAGTGATGTAAAATTGCCAGAAGGTGTTAAGCTTGCAGCACATGAGGAAGAAAACTTTACCGTTGTTACAATTTCTACTGTTGATAGTGATGTTGAGGAATCTAAAACAGAAACAGGAGAATAGTGTATTTAATAGTTGGACTCGGTAATCCAGGTAGTCAATACAAGCTGACTTATCACAATGTTGGTTTTCTCATTGTTGATGCAGTTTGTAAGTGTTGGAGCCTTCAGCCATTTTCTAAAAAAGATGATTATTTAATAACCTCTGGTATAATTAATGGAAACAAGGTTATGTTGCTAAAGCCCTACTCATTTATGAATAACTCAGGTATTCCTGTTGCAAGAGTACAGGATTTTTATAAATTTTCATCAGATAATATCATTGTTATACATGATGATGCCGACTTAGAACTTGGAAGAATAAAAATAAAGAAAGGTGGTAGTTCTTCTGGACATAATGGTCTTAAATCTATAGATAATCTTATTAGTGATGATTATTGGCGCCTAAGGTTTGGAATAGGTAGACCCGATAACCAAAGGAGTCTAACAGATTATGTATTGTCTAAATTTCTAAATTTTAATAAAGTTACCTTTTTAGTAGAGAAGATAGCGAAAAACATACACTTAGTACTGCGAGGAAATAACATGGCTTTCATTAGATTAATTAATTAATAGCATTACAAAGTTGTTTTATGTGCTTTAAAAATTAACTAGTAAATTAGATCAAGTTTTCAAATGGTCTTTAAAGATATATAAAAGTACATCGAATGCTTTTATTTTTATAAAGTAGAAAATTTAACTGGGCGAGTGACCAGAATCGAACTGGCGACATTCAGTACCACAAACTGACACTCTACCAACTGAGCTACACCCGCCAAATTTTTAGCACATAAGTGCAAAAATTGTAAAGCTTCTAGCATATTAGCAAAAAAAAGTCAATTGACTATTTAAGTAGACTCTTTTATTTTGAGCTGTATTGTAGTTTCATTATATAAAATTCTAGAGTTTCTAATAAATTCAGCGTTTATGTTTATTGATGAATGTGGTACTTAACTTTATGCTTTGTATTTTTCTTGTTTTTTTAAGGACAATACCAATAATTAATGGACCAGTAGCTCATTTAAGCTGAAATCGAATGGTATAGCTTACACTTTTGTGTGTCCTTAATGATTGTTAATGCTGTTAACATTAACTTAATATAAAGTAAATTAGCGTTTTGTATGTAATATAATCTTCTGTTTTTGTATTAATGTTATTATATACTATTATATAGTGTGTAGGCTTGTGTTTTTTTGTGGCTTGTATGGCAATTTTCTCACGTTTTCTTGCTCACATAAAGCCAAGGTGGCATTTTTTTTAGTGAAATACTTCTAATACTGGTTATGTAGCTCTCTGTGTTACACCTTTTGTGGTATTTATTATAGGTTTTGCTCTTACTCAGTTACCGATACTTATTTTTATTGGTATTTTTATTTCTCGGTTTTGATATTTCGCTTTCATGTTTAATTATATCATTTATTTTTAACATACTTGAATTTTTACTAAAGCCTGGTTAGGTAGACGGCAGCATTGAAGCATTTCTTATGCTTCTCTGTGTCTTTATCCATTGTTTGATTGTTTTAAAGGCTAATCAAAAAGTCAGAATCAGGTCTGTGCTAACTGAACTTTTAAAGTTTACATTTAATAATAGATATAGATTTTAACGATGGTGTAAAGTATGCTTATCATGGCTATTATTTTTGCACTATTCTTTTCATTTAATTCATTATCGCTAGTCTTACTAAGATAGACATTACAGTCAATTATATTGACATTGAGTACAGTCTGAAGTAGTGCTAAATAGGAATGTTTGAAAATATTCTCACATTTAGGTTTTTTACAGCTATTTCAAGAGTCTCTTTAATAAGGAATGTATCGGTTGCTCAAATTGTTAGTACAACTTCTTTTACAGATATATTTTTTCTTCGTTTCATTTTACTAATCTATTTCGAGCATTTTTTGCAGAAGGAGCGTTTGCTACCTTTTTTGTACTACATTATATTCAACAGAATCATGTGATAATAAAAAGGCATTTAATTTTGTAAGTAGTATAATACCTCTTACGTTTATTATTTTGGTAATTTTTTGCCTTACCATGCAAACTTTCTTATATGGTTCAAATATTTACTTTCTGAATTTAATTAAAGTAAGCTTACCTTTACTGTGACTCTGTCAAGAATTATGATTCTTTAATAATTTTCATTTTAGTTGCGTTATTTATTGGGAGAATGTTGTAAATAAAACAATACTTTGCTTCGATAGCTATTGCATCTGTGATTTTAAATCATTGCCTAATTATCAGTTTATTTGTGCCTTACATAAAAACATTGGTTCACAATCTTTCTATAGCAGTTTTGTTTTAATTAGAGGAATTCTGTGACTATTGTTAATGGTGTTTGGCGCATATAAGTCAAAGGCTACCTTTTTTTAGTGTAAAGTTGAGTAATGCAGTAAAGTAGTTTTTCAAGCATATAATACTAGCAACTATCAACAACTGTGTAATTTAGATAAGTCTATGGGTTGATACAATTATTGTAAGTCTTATACTAAATGCAATGTCCTATAATAGAGGGATTGCTATTGTTACTTTTATTTTCACTTGGGTAAATTCTATTTTATTAATTCTCATTATTTAACGATAAGTAAAATGTATAAGATTAACCAGGTACTATTATTAAATGTTGTAAGAGTTATTGTTGCAACTTTAGTTATGTCGATAGCTCTTTACATTCTTAGCTTCTTATTGGCAGGATTATCTCTTTTGATAGAGTATTTGCTTGCATTATTCATTTGACAGTTTTAGTACCTTTAGGTGTTGTTATTTATTTTGGTACTCTAATGTTCATGGGTAATATATAAGCATATGAAATTATGAGAAGACTTCTTATATACATAATATTATCAATTTCTTTAATATTGATCCTTCTGAAGGTTGCTATATCTTTTAAAGATTGGAATAGCTATGAAGAACTTATTGTACAAAAATTAGAAGACACATTTAATGCTAGAATCCATATTGGAGGAAAAATTGAAGTTTCACTAATTACTCCGAAGCTCACTATTTATAACGTGTATGTGCAGTATAACAACGATAAAAAACAAAAATTGTCAGATTCGGTTAGCATAAATAGGATTGAAATAAGGCCATCTTTTCTATCATTATTTTTATTTTCGTTACAACCGAAATTGGTCACATTGTTTGGTGTAAAAGGTAGTAAAGAAGATTTTATTAGTATCGTAAATAAAAGACCTGGTAAGGTTGATGTAATAATGAAAGATAGCCAAATAGATTTAAACAATGACTTTGCTGATTATAGAAGTATTGTTAATATAAAAGAGATTGCTATTAAAAAGAACGGACATTTCTATGGTAAAGCAAAGGTAGATGATAATAATTATGATTTTTCGGGGAAGGCTGATATTACAAAAAAGAATGTACATATTAATATCAAATCAAGTTTTATAAATTTGCTGTTTGCAGGTGATAAAAACCGAGAAGGCCTCCGAGGCAAATTGATGCTGTCAATTGATAATGGTTCTAATTTTATGAGTGATTTAGCAAAAATTATCGGTCTTGGCTTTCTTGCTTATGTTGTTCCTAGTGAAAATGTTGAGATGTCATCTAATATTAACCTTAATGAAAGTGAGTTCACGTTAAATGATTTAAAAATTAATTCTAAAAACATACAGGCTAGTGGTACAGTACGAAACGATAAAAAAAATAATTATACTAATATTGATATTACTTTTAGTAAAGTTGATTTAGACTCTATACAAAACAGCTCACGAAAAGTAATAAGTATGAAGGGTCTTCTAGAATGTTTAAGAGAGGTTGTACCAAAGAACTTGAATTTAGATTTCAATGTAGAAGCTTCAAGTATTCAATACCAAAACAGAATATTGGATAAATTTCATACTATGCTAAAATTTGCTGATGGCAAAATAAAAGTTGATACGCTTCTTCGGCTTCCTGGAGCTAATAATGTAGCTCGTTTATCAGGGAAAGTTTCAAACAATCTTATCTTGTCTGAGTTTGATGGTGATTTATTGCTAAAAGGAGATGATTTTGAGTCGTTCATTTCATGTTTTTTTCCTTTTATAAAGATTAGAGAAAACAAGAGAAATCAATTTACAATGAGTTCGAGGTTACACTTTGCGCCCAGGATATTGTCTATTTCAGATATTAAGTTGCTGAATGATAAAGAATTTTGGCGAGGGTCAGTTAAGGTAAACTACACAAAAAAGCATAATGTAATTAGTGGTAGATTCAGTGTACACGATCTCAACTTAGATAAATATAATTATTCATTACTGGATGGTTTATCAAAAGTGCAATGGTTAAAAGATCTGAAGTATGATGCAAATATAAAAATCAATGTTAATGGTTTCACGTTGAACGGTACAAAAATTGAAGGTTTAGGTTTCTTACTGAAGATAGAAAAGGGCAGGCTTGTTACAGGTAAAATAAAGTTATCTGGAGAAGATTTCAATGTTACTGGTAATATAAAAATATTAGCGGATCAAAAATATATTAAACCTTTGTTAGATGTAAGCATAACTGGCGATAAATTTAATGCTGGTATTTTAAAATTACCGAATTTAATAGAAGTGAGAAAAGATTCGAGAAATAAGATAGATCAGGTTCAATGGTCAAGGAAACAGTTTAATTTCTTAAATGGCAAAGAAGATTTTGATGCAAATGTGCAGATTAGTGTTACAAAGCTTAATACTGGACAGGATGTTTTGAAGGACTTTAATTTGGATGCGGTAGTGATAAATAATACTATAACTGTTAAAAAAGTAAGTTATGCATTGAAATATGGACAAGTGTCTTTTCAGGGTTATTTAAGATTAAACTTAATGTATATAAAATTTTTTGTTGTAGGTTTAGATATTAAAAGGGTTGCTCAGGTTATTGGAATTGATAATTTAAGTGGTAAACTAAACTTAGATGGTGAGATTAAAGCTCAAGGAAAAAGCTTTCACAATTGGGCTAATACTTTGTCAGGAGAGGTTAATTTGCAAGCACAGGAAATAGAATTTGCTAATGTGGACTTTAATTCTTTCATCACTGATTTATTTAGCAGTAAAAATAAATCTGGGATTTCCACACTTACTCATGTTGGTATATATAATGGTAGTACGGTTTTTAAAAATGTTAGCGGAAAAGCAAGCATTAGAAATGGTGTATGTTCAACTAGTCTACAATTTGAAATTGATCAAGCATCAGGATCTGTCTCTTCTAACTTAACCTTACCTAACTTTGCTTTAATTTCTTTATCGAGGTTCTTCTTCATATTACCAGGTCGTAGTAGTCCAATTTATGTTGATGTGCATTTGGATGGTCCTATTTGGCGTCCTAAAATGAGTTTTGATGAAGATCTAATATTTAATACTGTAATTGGTGAAGGAGGTAGTTGACTTAGCTAGCCATTAAAATTAAATATCCTTGATATTCAGTTACTATTAAATTAGTATGTGAGAATTGATATTAAGGAAACAGGAGGAAAATTTTTTCAATGTAAAGAGACACAAGAGAAATTAGAAGCATTAAGTTTATCTTTTGGTTTTATATTATAAAATAGAACTATTTCTTATACCTTTTAAGGTGTTGTTTTTGTATTGTAGAATATGGTATAAAGTACTGAATACAACAGTAATTACCTTAAATTGTATCTTATACGTATAAACTGGAGTGCATTACATTCCCCCATAGCACAATTAAAAGTAATTGGGGAAATTACTGAGGAAAAGATAAAAATGCAGTAAAATACAAAATGATTATCACCTCTCAGTATTTTGCTTAGTCTTATATTAAGTATCTCATTATACACTATTTTATATATGATGATGCTTATACTGTATGCTAACGAAGAAGTCTGTATAAACTGTCTTATATAATAAAGATTGGGTGGATTTCTCTTTGTCTTTCAAGAAACGGTGGAGTAGATTTGTGCTAAACCTGATTTATTTATAGAGAGTTTATCTAGTAAACTAAGAAGTTTTTTATAAGCTATTTTAGCAGTAAGCTTAAGTTAAAAAAAGTATACTGTCTACTTGAGCAGTAGGTGTTTTAAAGCTATATTTGTCAATTCAGTAAAATTTAAGAGTATTACTAGCTTAGTAGTATGAAACATTTAATAAACTACTGTTTTTAAATTTGATTAGATTTAATCAAGAAAGTTAGGATTTTCAATAGCTTATCTAAAATCTAATCCATAGTTGATATTACTGCAGTGAAATTGTATATATTATCGGTTTAATGCTTGTATGTTTTCTCTAGTCAGATGTGAAAGGTTGCCTAAAAAACTCTAGTGAATTAGAAAAATCCTTTATCTTGCCTATTTTTTATTTGGAAGTTTCTTTTCCTTTCTTTTTATTGTACCTTAGTGACATTTTGTAAGCATCTGGCAAATGTTTACTTTTTAACTCTTATTAAGCTCGTACTTACAGGTAACGGATAGCATTCTTTTTTATGTGGAAAATTTGGTTTTCAATTTTGTTTCCTTCATATCATCTTAAATAAGCATAAACATTATCACCAAGTTCTAGGAATTAGTAGATGATATAAATAATCTTATTAAAGAATTAAATAGTATACACCTACAGAAAGATTAGCGTCCAATATACGGTATTATACCTTCTTTTTTTCCAAGTGACAGCAATACTAACCTTGTTTTTGCTTTCTTTCTTTGTATTGACTAGTTCTTACATGTACTTATAGTATTAAATTTGTCAAGTGTTGCTATTGCTTGATAAGGAAGCAGCATATCCTATATTTGATTGTAATTATAGTAGTTAAATATTCCTTTAAAAGAATCCTCTAAGTTTTCTAGCGCGACTTGGATGTTTTAATTTGCGCAGAGCTTTTGCTTCTATTTGCCTAATTCTCTCACGTGTTACGTTGAAGATTCTTCCTACTTCCTCTAATGTGTGTTCCTTTCCGTCTTTACCAAGGCCAAAACGCATTCTTAGAATTCTCTCTTCTTTTGGCGTTAAAGTTGCAAGAACATTAGTTGTAATGCCTCGTAAATCAGCAAGTATTGCAGCATCTTCTGGTTTTGAAACTCGCTTATCTTCTATACAATCACCGAAAGTGCTACTGTCATCCTTTCCTGTTGGAGCCTCAAGACTTACCGGATCTCTTGCTATTTTCATAACTTTACGTATTCTTTCCAAGGGCATTCCAAGTTCTATACTCAATTCCTCTAATGTAGGCTCTCTTTCCATCTCATGAGTTAACTTTCTTAGTGTTCTATTGATTTTGCTAATAATTTCTACCATGTGAACCGGTATTTTAACCACTTTGGACTGTTCTGGTATTGCTCTAGTGATTGATTGCCTTACCCACCAAGTTCCATAAGTTGAAAATTTGTATCCACGTTTGTAATCAAATTTATCCACAGCCTTCATGAGACCGATATTGCCTTCTTGTATTAAATCAAGTAAAGCAAGACCTCTGTTTGAATATTTTTTAGCGATAGAAACTACTAGCCTTAAATTAGCTTTGATCATCTCCTGTTTTGCTTCAGAGATTTCTCGTTCATGTTTTTGTATTTTTTTGATTAATTCCTTAAATTCTTGTACATTATCTTCTTGTACATACTGCTTTATATTATTTAAAGTATTAGTTATGTATTCAAAATTGTCATTTATAAACTTTGCGAATTTGTTTTTTACTTCATCTTTGAGAAAAGATAGATTTTTATTAATTTTTAAAAGATCTATATTTTTTGACTCATACTTTAATAGTACGTTGTCATAAACCTTGTAGAAACTTTCTCTATCGATCTCGTATTTTTTAGCTTCAGAAATAAGATTGGCTTCTTCAAGCATAATAGATCTATTTATATTATAAAGTTTTTGTGTGATTTTAGCAGTAGCGGTGTCGCTTAATTTAATTTGTAGCGCGGTGGACCATATTTGATTATATAAATCTTTATATGTTAATTCACTAGAAGAATTTTTTTTTAATGTTAGTGCTTTATTTGCTAAAGTAATTATCTCATCTAGTGCAACCATTATCTTAGGTAATAAATCATTTTCCATTTCGAGGATAGAAACATTTAAGTTTGTTGAACTTATATCTTCGTTACCGCTTTCTTGCTCGTCGTTGTTTTTTTTGTTATCCGTTTTATAATCTTCGCAGTGTTTATCATTTTCAGCATCTTCAGAACCATCAATATCTTCAATATTTTCTTTAACATCTTCTTTAGGCATTGCATTAAAATCGGAATTATAAATTGCATCTAGGTCTATGATTTCTCTCAGTGAGAGAGATCCGCTGCTCAAATCATCACGCCATGCTTTTATCATTTTTAATGTTGCTGATGTTTCAATTATTGCACGTAGCATATTGTGCTTTTCAGATTCAATTTTTTTTGCTATTGTGATTTCATCTGTTCTTGATAAGAGTTTCACAGAGCTCATATCTTGTAGATAAACTCTTACTGGATCGTCATTTTGTATTAAAGTTGTAGCAGCGTTTGATAATGTATCGTCGTCATCTAGTTTGCTGTCATTATTATTGGAGGGAGCATCCTCTTCATCTTCGCTACTTTCAAGTATGTTAATTCCGGAGTCTTGCAATAGGGATACGGTATCATCTATAAAATCAGATGAAAAATTTTCGTCTGATAATTTTTCATTTATATCATCAAAAGTGATAAAACCACCCTTTCTTATACTTTTGGTTACGAGATCTCTGATGATTTTTTTCTTATCTTCTTCGTTATTAATAGCTGACATTATTACCTTTGTAATCTAAACTTTATTTACTATGCTAGTAAATAGACCTACAATGAATGAAAGCCTATGGTTTAGCTTCTGGCTACTTATTACTTCGTATAGTTTAAGATACTATTAATTCACATATATTTATCTTGGTCAATTTTTCCATATTTTTCTTCTATTTTTACTGCTATAGATAACCCAACTGAAAATGTTGCAATTCCAACTACTATGGCAGTAAGCATTAGAACTTGCGGTATAGGATTACTATATAAATGAAGACTTGGTACCAGTATAGGGGGTAAGGAGTTTTTTATATATCCTAAAGATATATAAAATAACAAAACGGATGCTTGAAAAACATTTATTCCTATCATTTTCTTGATTAAATTTTTGTCATTTATGATAATGTATAAACCCAGCATCATTAATATAATAATAATTGTATAGTTATATAAAGTCATTATTTTTTTTTACGGGTAAAGCTTATGTATATAATAAGCATGGAGGAACAGACAGTAAGTGCTATACCTAGTTCCGCCAAGAAAATACCTAATTTTTGACCAGTAACATTGTTAGCTAACAGTATATCGTAAGATAAAAAACTTTGGCCAAGTAAAACTGTTGCAATGCCTGTTCCTCCATAAATTAAAATACCTAATATATTAGTAAATTTAATCACAGAATAGGGTATCGCTTTTAAAGTTGTGGATATACTAAATATCATTGAATACAGTATTATTCCAGAAGCGATAATTATTCCTGCTTGAAAACCTCCACCTGGAGTGTAGTCACCGTGAAATTGTATATATAGAGCGAATAGAATAATAAAGGGTATCATCAAAAATGATATTGTATTTAACACAGGATCTTTAACCATTCTTATTCTTTTTCTTCTTTTAGTGTCAGTATTATACAGAGTGCTGCGGTAAAAACTACTATAGTTTCGCCAAATGTATCATAGCCACGGAGGCTTGCTAAAATGGCCGTTACTATGTTAGGAACACCAGTAATTTTTTCAGTATTTTCTATATAATAAGGAGCAACATGCAGGTGGATTGGAGCATCATGGCTGCCGAAATCTGGTAGTTGAGTCATAAAGTATGATAAACATATAGCTAAAAATGACATAAAAAAAAGCATTATAGGGCTGTGAGATAGATTTGTTTTATGGTTCTTTATTAAAGAAAGTGCGGCAAACGTAAAAACTGTACTAAGTCCTGCACCAACTGAAGCTTCAGTAATTGCAACATCGGGTGCATTCATAATTAGGTACATAAGTGCAATAAGTGAGCTGAATGCGCACATTAGAATACCACTCATAATTAAGTGTTTTGAAAGGACTATAAAAACTGTAACCATAAGTAACAGTAAAAGTAATGTTATATTTAGTATTTCTAACATTTTAATCTTTTTTAATAGTTTTTTCCTTACTTCTATAGTAAGTATGCGCTAGAATATAACTATTAGTTGAATTGGCTACCCATAGTATAAGAATCAATAATGTGATTTTGACAGTGTTAATTGAAAGTTTATTTTGCAGAGCAAAACCAATTAACAATAACATTGCGCCACTAGAATCTGTAATGCCTGCTGCATGTAATCTAGTGTAAAAACTTGGGAATCTAATTATCCCTATAGTTGAGATAATTACTAAACATATACCTAAAAATATAAAAGTAGACCCTATCATAAATTATCGAAGCAACACTAATTTCATTAATGCTAAGGTTGACATAAAGCTAATGCCAGCATATAATAGCGCTATATCAAGCAAAAAGACGCTGTTTAAAATAATCGATATTGCTGGTATAAGTAGAACTACTTGTGTTGAAAAATTATTAAACGCTAGCACTTTATCATAAATAGTCGAACTGAATACTGTATGGCATAACATTGTAACAATGCAAAATAATAGTACATAAACAGCAGCGTGAATCATTTATAAATTACAAACTCTTTAGTAGCCTTCTACTTGATTTGCTCTTTGTCGTCTATTTTTCATTATCTTGATCATCTGTTTTACTTTTTACTTCGTTGCCTTGGATATTAGTACTTTCTTGATTTACACCAGAACTTACGTTGAACTTGTTATGAGGAGAACTCAGTAGCTTTTCTAACTTGCTTATGTTACTTATATTTTCTTTCATATATCCTTTGCATCTACTTACCAAGAGATTAAATAGCTCGTGAATATTTACCTGTCTTTCTGCTATTTCATATAAAGAAATAATAGTATTTTTATGACCCTTGAACTCATCTGCTTGAATTGAACTGCTTGCTCCTGTATTTAAATCATGTGTTCTCTGACTTGCTAACAGAGCTAACTTAAAGCGGTTGCTTACTTGCCTTATACATTTTTCTATAATAGATTCAGCCATAAAATACTACTTGAATAAGTTTCATACTATACTATAAAAAACAAAATGTCAACTGTGTATTTCTTTAAAATCTAGCTTCGTGTTCAGATCTTACTGCTTGGTTTTCTGTTATCGTAATTGTTATTTCATGTTCGAATTTTTTGAGAAAGCTTAATAGTCTTTCTAAGGAGAAACCATCTGTTTTGCCATTTTTAATTTGTGATATCTTTGGTTGGTCAACACCTAGCTTTTCGGCTGCATGAGCTTGAGTCCAAGCGTTTCTTTCTATAACTTTACTGATTATGTTAAGCAACTTCTTTTTTACTTCTACATTGCATGAATTATTGTTTAACGATATTATTTCCATATATACTTACCTATCAATAGCTCTGTAAAACATTACAACATAAATTTGATATCTCAAAGTGTTAATATCATATAATTTATGCTAAATAATTATATGATATTAATACGGCAAGACTTTGAATTTATTGTTGTTGATATTTTTATCAGATTTACGTTAATTTTAAACTATTATTTAGCCTTAAAAGGTCGTTTATAGCAAGAACTGGTAATAACTACAAAATTTAGGATAAATTTTTCTATTTTATATGAAAAAAGAGAGATTTATGTTCCTATGTCTTAAGTGTGGATGCTTATTTATAACTTTTATTTTAATAAGAATGCTATACACTATTACTTGTAATTCAAATATTTGTTGTTTTTTAACTGGAACACTGTTTAGTTAATAGATTAAATTGTGTTTAATATGACAGAAGTAGAAAAAGATGTTGCTATAATTATGGGAAGTCAGTCAGATTATAGTACTATGGTTTATGCTGTTGATATGTTAAAAGCATTAGGAATTTCGCATAATGTATTTATAATATCTGCGCATAGGACACCAGAAAGGCTCTTTAATTTTGCTAAATCTGCACAAGAAAAAGGTTATAAAATTATTATAGCTGGTGCAGGGGGAGCAGCTCATTTACCTGGTATGGTAGCGTCGCTTACTTGTTTACCTGTTATTGGTGTTCCTGTGTATAGTAAAGAGTTAAATGGGTTGGATAGTCTATTATCGATAATGCAAATGCCAAAGGGTGTTCCGGTTGCAACTATGTCTATAGGAGAAAGTGGAGCATGCAATGCTGCTATTGCAGCAGCATCTATGTTATCAATTTCTAACGGTGAAATTGCAGGTAGATTAAGGAAATGGAGAAGCAAACAGACAGATTTAGTAAAAGAAAAACCAGCACCGTAATAGGCTTATGGCAATAGTTCTTTTAGACGCAAAAACTATAAATCGTATAGCAGCAGGAGAAGTAATTGAGAGGCCAACAAGTGTAGTCAAGGAGCTAATAGAAAATGCAATAGATGCTGGAAGTTCAAAAATAGAGATTAAAATAGAAAGCGGTGGGCGTAATCTTATTACTGTTATAGATGATGGAAATGGAATGGAGAAGGGTGATTTAAAACTTGCATTTATGCGCTACACTACTTCAAAATTGAATGATAGTGAATTAATAGAAATTAAACATCTTGGTTTTAGAGGGGAAGCGCTACCATCGATAGCGGCAGTAAGTAGAGTAAAGTTATCGTCTAGAGCAAGAGGAACAAATGAAGCGTGGTCTGTAGGTTATGAGGGTGGAGAAGAAGTAGTAGAAATTACGCCTTGTTCTTTATCGCAGGGTACACATGTTGAAGTTCGTGATTTATTTTTTGCTACTCCGAATAGACTGAAATTCCTAAGAACTGAAAGAGCAGAGACTCAAAATATTGTTGATATTGTAAACAACTTAGCGATGGCCAGCTATAATATCGGATTTAATCTCAGTTCAGGCAATAAAAAGCTCTTAAAATATGTCAAGCAAACCTCATTATTTAGTAGACTATGTGAAATAGAAGAAGAATTTTATGGCAATGCTTTGGAAATTGATGAAGAAAAAGATGGTATTAGACTTATAGGACACATCTGCAAGCCAACTGTTAATTATAGCAAGTCAACTATGATTTATACATTTGTGAATGGAAGACCGATTAAAGATAATCTACTTATCGGTGCAATTCGATATGCGTATCATGATTTTATTCCGAGCGACAGGTATCCTTTTGTAGCATTGCATTTAAACGTACCATATGACCAAGTAGATGTGAATGTGCATCCGAACAAGTTAGAAGTAAGGTTTCAGGATAAGAGGGTAATATATGAGATAGTGACAAGGGGAATAATAAAAGCATTATCAACTAGAATAGGTATTTCTGATGTCATTCCAGTATGTAATTCTGAAATCTGCAGTGAATTCCGGCATTCAATTACTTCAATAACGGGTGGTTTCGTTAAAAACATGTTACCTAGTGCATTTAGTACTCGTAAAGGATTCTATAAGGAAAAGTCAAGCAATTTAGATAATCAGCTAATGAAAGGGTTCAATTTGCTAAATAAGGGAGAGAAAAGCTTATCAGAACGGTCAGAGTTATTTGATTGTACTGGTATACAAAAATCTCCATTACAAGCAGAGACTATGGTTTTAGAAAGGGAACAAATTAACTTGATAGAAAGCTATCCTCTTGGATTTGCACGTTGCCAGGTTTACAATATTTATATTATTGCTGAAGCTAGAGACAAATTAATTATAATTGATCAGCATGCAGCTCATGAGAGGTTAATTTATGAATGCTTAAAAAAAAAGTCAAGCATAAAAAGACAAAAGCTTTTTTTTCCTGAAGTAGTTGAAATTAAGAATCAAACTGGAATGGAGATGGTTGAGATTTATAAAAATAAGCTTTTTGAAATAGGTTTTGATATTGAAATTAAATCAGAAAATGAAGTTATAGCAAGAGAAATTCCTGCAATTTTGGGAACAATAGATGTGAAGGAGATGCTGATGAATATAGTTGATAGATTAACCGAAATAGAAGACACTTTACCAATAGAAGATAAAGTAAACAAAATATTAGCTACGATTGCTTGCTATGGATCGATTAGGGCAGGTAGAAAAATGAGGTTAGAAGAAATGAATATGCTGCTTAGGCAGATGGAAGAAACACCATATTCCGGGCAATGTAACCACGGAAGGCCGACTTACATAGAAATGAAACTAAGTGATATTGAAAAATTGTTTGGGAGGAAATGAGAAGTGCCGTGAGCATATAAACTTTTTATCACCCCTTTCTCGTTATTTACACTTTACAAATAGTGTGACTTCAAGAATTCAAATCCAACGTAAAACTGCTTAACAAACCTTGCCAATTTTCCCATTTATGGTAATGAAAGTATTTAGTTGTCTTTAAGCTGCGCAGATTAAACGACGAAAGTGTATACTTAGTTAGTGTCTTATATTTAATTTTTGCACTATCTGTTTCTCTCATGTTTTTGTTAATTTTTTATCTCGAAAGATTCTAAGATTTCAAGCTGAAAACGTATTTATAAGTCATTTAAGATAGTGTAGAATAGCTAGTTTGTAGAATGTTAAACAACTAGCTACTACAAGGTTTCTTTTATTTTCTTTTCTGCTTAGTAAATTTTCTAAATATTTATAGTTAGCCATATAATTATGAACGAAGTTATGCTCTTACAACGGATAGCGTCATTCAACATGTAAGCTGGAAGTCTATATTTCTTTTTTTTAGATTTCCAGTGTTAGCTACTTAGGTAACATTATGAACGCTAATTCTGGTGCCGTGTATCATCTTATATTTTCTTTATATCAAAAAAACTTGTTTTTTAAAATGAATGATTGTATATTTTAATAAGCTAGAGTTATATATAAAATGGAGAGCTTAAAGGAACTATCTTTAAGAATCAAGAATATTAGATCTGTACAGAAAATCACGAAAATAATGCAAATGGTTTCTGCAGTAAAGTTATTGCAGAGCCAAAAAAAGTTATCAAATTCAAGATTGTATATATCTAAGCTGCATAACATTGTTTCTTCATTGCTGGTATCAGTTGATCAAGAATTTTTGGCAAAAATTTTAAATGTTGATAATGACAGTACTTATCTAGTATTTATTATTGCATCTGATCGTGGTTTGTGTGGTAACTTCAATTCTTCTATTGTAAGGTTTAGTCAAGAATATATTAGTAAGTTAATTATAAGTGGTAAAAAAGTAAATATTATATTTTTTGGTAGAAAAGCTTTTGACATGGGTAAAAATAGGTTTGACTCTGAAGTTATCTTGAAGGTTGAAAACAGTAAGGGAATTACGTTAAAGCATATAGAATCTTTAATTGATGATATTGATCTCAGTAAATACAATAAAGTCAAGGTTTTCTATAACAAATTTTATAATACCTTCACACAAAAACCGACATTGGAAACAATAAAGCCATGGAGTAAAGACT
Source organism: Wolbachia endosymbiont of Onchocerca ochengi (assembly GCF_000306885.1). Lineage (GTDB taxonomy): Bacteria > Pseudomonadota > Alphaproteobacteria > Rickettsiales > Anaplasmataceae > Wolbachia. The sequence goes on along the minus strand of NC_018267.1, from coordinate 157,645 downwards.
CATCTTTAATTATTAATTTTTTAACTACTTCAATGGTAGGTTATGGCTATGGGTACGAACCGCAAAATACTGAATTTATTTTGCAATCTTTAATTCGAGATTATATTACAGCTGCTCTTTACTCTGCTTTACTTGAAAGTGTAGTAAGTGAGAATAGCGCTAGAATGGTTGCTATGGAATCAGCAAATAGAAATACCGAAGAAATGCTGAATAAATTAGCTCTACTTTACAATCGTTCTCGTCAAGCAGCGATTACAACCGACTTGATTGAAGTGATAGGTGGTGCAGAATCTTTATGAAAACCTAAGGAGGTAATAAATGGATATACTAAATATTGCAGCAGATATTATAAAATTAGTAAAAAAGCAAAATCAAAGCGCAGAAGTTTCAATATATGAAATTAACAAAATCTCAGTTTCTCAACGCCTATCAAAAGTTGAACAAATATCCCAATCTAAAAATTGCACTGTAGGAATCAGAGCTATAGTAGACAAAACTAAAGCTGCATATATTTCTACAAATGATTTAAACAATCTTAGTAATACGGTGAGTCAAGTAGTAGAAATGGCAAAGAATGTGCCAAAGGATCCTTATATTAATTTTGCTGTAGATGGAGGTAATTATACTTCTTCTACAGATTTAGGTATCTTAGATAACAGTGTTGTAACTATTGATAATTTAAAAAAAATTGCTGAAGCTGCAGAAAATTCAGCTTTTTTATGTAAAGAAGTTGTTAATTCTGAAGGAGCCTCTGCTTCATATTCTTTAGTAAATACAGTGTTGTTTACTGTTTCTGGTTTTATCGGCTCATTTAGTAAATCAATCTTTGCTAATCAAGTTTCTGTTATTGCTGGAGGAAAAGGTAAAATGAAGGTTGGTTATAGTTACGATGTAGCGTGTAATTTTTACGACCTAAAATCGCCAAGGTTAATAGGAAAAGAAGCAGCAAAAAGAGCGATTGACCAATTGAATTCACGTTCAATTAAAACTGGCAAACTTCCAGTTATTTTTGAAAAAAGAGCAGCAAAAGAACTGGTAAAAAGTTTTGCTTCTGCTATAAATGGTAGTAGCATCGTAAGTAGCAGCTCTTTCTTGAGAAATAGTTTAAATACTCAGATCTTTAATAATAGAATTAACATCATTGATAACCCATTGCTACCGAAAGGTATAGAATCAAGACCTTTTGATGGAGAGGGGATAATTAGCAAAAAAAACATACTTGTAAAGAATGGAGTGCTGCAAAATTGGATTTTAGATCTGTACTCAGCTAAAAAACTAAATTTAGAAACAACTGGAAACGCAATACGTGCAAACAACGCTGCAATTGTTCCTGCAGCTAGTAACTTTTATATTGAAAATGGAAATATATCGTTTGAAGAGTTGATTGAGGAAGTGAAAGAGGGAGTATATATAACTGATTTATTTGGCTTTGGTGTTAATTTAATTAATGGTGATTACAGTCAAGGTGCGTCAGGGTTTTTTATAGAAAATGGAAAAATAACGTATCCAATACACGAAATTACTGTTGCTAGCAATTTAGAAAATATGTTTAATAACTTGGTTGTTGCAAACGATTTAACTTTTTGTGGGCAGTTTAATTCGCCAACGATTAAAATTAATGAAATGATGATTGCAGGCTCGCTCGGTAATTAGAAATTCTAGTTGCATTAAATACAATAATTGTGTACTATAACCATGTAATGTTAGAGTAGACTATGGAGTATAGAGGTTTAGTTTTAATAACTAGACTTCAAGCATTTTCAGTTGTAATTTCAAAGTTTTTCATCACATTAGCAATATTAGTCAATAATTTTAAGGGGGTGTTTACATGGAATTTGGTAATATAAAGTGGTTTAGCGCTGAAAAAGGTTATGGTTTTATTGTGCCAGAAGCTAAAGGCAGCGATGTTTTTGTGCATATTAGTACATTAGAGCGTTCAGGGATAAGACCTGATTCACTTAAAGGAGAAAATAAGGAAAAGGGAATAAAAGGAGAAAGAGTAAGCTATGAGCTCAGAGAAGAGCGCGGTAAGAATGGAGAAGGAAAAAAATCTGCAATAAATTTAAAGTTGTTAGAAAGTTAACTAGATTTCGATGGTAAGAGTTTTTAATAGAGCTATAGGCAGCTTTCATGAAATGGATCTTCCAGTTTCACTCAAGCAAGTTCTAGATAAACATAATTTTTTCATTCCAACTCCGATTCAAGCACAGGCAATTCCTCTAGCTCTACAAGGTAGAGATATTCTCGGTTCTGCTCAAACGGGAACTGGAAAAACCTTGGCATTCGTTATTCCGTTGATTGCTAAGTTGTTAGATGATTTTAGTGTTAGTTCAGCTTTAGTTATTGTGCCAACTAGAGAGCTTGCACAGCAGATAACAAATGAAATAAGAAAGCTTTTATCTCAAAATTCCGTGTTAAAAATTGCCTTGCTAATTGGTGGTGAGTCTATTTTTAAGCAGTTAAGTCAGCTTCAGAAAGAGCCACAAATTATGGTAGGTACTCCTGGTCGTATTATAGATCATATTGAACGTGAAGCTTTGATGGCCTATAATGTCAATACTCTTGTGCTTGATGAAATGGATCGTATGTTCGATATGGGCTTTGGAGTTCAAATTGAAGAGATTATGAAATATCTCCCAAAAATACGACAAACTCTCATGTTTTCTGCAACTCTTCCTAATAGTATAATGAAGCTTGCTGTGAAATATCTTGATCAGCCAGAACATATTTCTATTGAAAATGAAGTTACAATTTCTACAAAAGTTAAGCAAGAGATTATTTATGTATCAGAGCTAAAAAAATATGGTAAACTTATTACGCAACTATGTCAACGTGAAGGATCAATCATTGTATTTGTTAAAACGAAACAAGGAGCAGATCAGTTAGCTAATAAATTGCGCAAAGATAACTATAGTGCTTTGGCAATTCATGGTAATTTAATGCAGCGCGAACGTGAAAGGGTTATTAGTTCTTTTCGTAATGGTCGTAATCAAATTATGGTTGCAACAGATGTTGCTTCTCGTGGTCTTGATATTCCACATGTTCAACATGTTATCAATTATGATGTACCACAATCGCAAGCTGACTATATCCATCGTGTAGGTAGGACTGCATGAGCTGGAGCTGAAGGACATGCGTTATCTTTTATCACACCTCAAGATAGGAGAAAACTACTTGTACTTTCGAGCATAGCAGGAGAACCAAATTTTGATTATAGTGCACAGTTTAAAAAATATAATAATAAGAAGTTCTTTAAAAGATCAGATGCATTGAAAGATACGGTAAGAGAAGGATGAATTCTTTTGAAGAAAAGAGCAGAGTGCTACGGAAGATATACTTCTCTGTTCTTTAGAATTTGAGTATGAAAAGTAAGAAGAAGTAGTCTAAAAAGTTATTGTATTCGGTAGAACTTGATCTGACAGTAAAAAAAGAATAAATAGGTGTATTAATTTATCTAGTTTTAACTATTTTAAATAGCAAACATCTAAATCTTTAAATTTTAAAAAAATATTTATTAATATTTCACTATTTTTATGCCTAAGAGGAATCTCCTGTACAACTTTGAGTGTAAAATAATGTTACGTAAAGTAGGAAAAACTACCTAAATCTCCTTAAGCATTGTAGCAGTTAAAATTGATAGGAAAGTTATAGTTATTGCAATAATTCTCTTTAAGTTTCATCACCAACCTCTTAAAGGTGGTATAATGCGTCTTGCACTATCTTTTAAATAAGCAGGGCAGCAAACTTTTTGTTTTTTTTAGAACTTCATCAGGGGATTTTTACTACCTGTTTAATCAGGTAAAATAAAATTTCTATCTAAAGAGTCAAGTAAATTACAAAAATTAATAAGAGGCAAAATTTCTGGTACATTTGTTCTATCACATTGCCCTGCCGTTTCGATTGCCTATATAATTTTATTATGCTTAGATTAATATTTTTTATTAATGTATATTCTGTTACAATGAATTGAAAAGTTATCATCATTTCAGTCGCCTGTTTTATTATGTTGCTCAAAGTAGTGCTTTTTACTGTATTATAATATAAGTATGAATTTTCTTGATATTGCTATTGTTGATTAATTCATACTTTGAGCACGTAGCTTTCAGTAATTTACGTGATATAAGCGGTTACCTTTCCTGACTCTGATTACTTTCTCCCCGTCTTCTCTAATTAAAAAAAAGATTTATCATTCTTCTTAAGCTCCATTATATTGGAGATGTAGTTGACTTGTTGCAGGTGGGGAACAGCACCAAGTTATAATAACTTACGCACTTTCTTGGTATAAAGTCTAATTTTTTCTGTTAAATATATACTTTTATTAACAATAATCTTGTTAAAAGAATCATCCATCTGTAAACTGAAGAACTACATTACACTCAGAAAATCATCTATTTTTGAATAAGCCAGTAATACTTAAACAGACTCTTTGCTTTGTTTTGTACCTTTTAAAGATAACCTGATATTTAATCTGAAGATACTAGACGCTTTCTCAAAATGTAGAGTGATTTTTGCCTTTCCAATAAACATGGGCAATGAAAGTTCTTTACTACTTTTCCTCTTGTTTCCATCTTTGTGCAATCTTCTATAATAGTAACAGTTATTTCAGTCCAGCTTTTAAGAGTAGTTGTTTTACTGCTATCTCCTGTATGGATACAGAATGATAGAGCTGCAAGGCCTTAGTTATAAGGAGGGAAATGCCAGTTTTTGGGTGATAATGTGAATATTTCAACACCATCTTTTGTTACTCCAAGCGTGTGCTCGAATTGTGCAGAGAGTGAAAGGTCGCATGTTGTTACTGTCCAGCCGTCAAACTTGCTGAGCAAGGTTTCATGTCCTCCGGCATTGATCATAGGTTCTATTGTAAAAAACATACCCTCCTTTAAGATAAGATTTTCATCTTTATCATAAAAATGTAATACATTTGGCAGAGTATGAAAGGCTTTTCCTATACCATGCCCACAGTAGTTACGTACTATAGAATATCCAAAATCTTCAATATATTTTTCTATAGCAAGTCCTATTCTGTTCAATTTATTACCAGGTTTGACTTGTTTTATTGCTTCCATCAATGCGCCATAGGTAGCATTGCACAAACGTCTTGCTTTTATTGATGGTTTACCAACCCAAAACATGCGACTTGTATCACCATGCCAGCCATCTAAAATTACTGTAACATCTATATTTAAAATATCTCCGCTCTTAAGCGGTCTATCATCAGGAATACCATGACAGACAACAGCATTTTTTGAAGTACAGATTGACTTGGGATATCCTTTGTAATTGAGTGGAGCTGGAATTGCACCTGCTTTGGTTATAAAGTCATGACATAAGTCATTTAACTCATTAGTTGTTATTCCTACCTTTACATACGGTACAGTAAAATCAAGAGTTTCAGCTGCTAATCTACCAGCTTTACGCATAAAGTCAAAGTCTTTTTGCGAATGTATAGTTATGTTCATGTTTCCCATGTATTATCCTAGCTATCATAACACTTTTATGCAAAGTTTACAGTTCTACTTATAAGTTTGTGTTATCAGAGTAAGTTCTATAGAGTTTGTTAAGATGTAAACCTTAAGCATTTTGATGCATTTCTACCTAAAAGGTAGTGTATGTTACACAGTCATATGCTTTAAGTTAAAAGCAGCTACTTAAAACGATAATTTTAAATTATGGATAAAAAAGAAGAGCAAGAATATCAGTGGTTTATAAATTTAGTATTCACAATAGAAAAATTGATGTATACTTGAATTTAAGCAGTAAGCATTTTAAAACTGTGTTTATCAATTCAGTAAAGTTTGAGAGAGTATTAATGATTTAGCCGTGTGAGGCATGCAATAAACTATTATTATAAAGTTTGATTAGACTTGATTAAAATTAAGGTTTTTAGTAATTTACCTAAAAACTTAATCAAGAGCTGTAAATTTTGTCACTTCAATGCTTGGTAACGGAAACTACATAAAAAAACTGCCACATGTAGCATCTGCACAATTGTAGGTACTAATTGAGCACTATTCTTGGTAGTTTATTTAACTTGATTGGTCATAGTGTGATGCTACTACATTTTCTTTTTCACTAGGATGCAAGTAATAATTATTGCTCCTTAACAATTTTTCATCGTAAGTTTCGATATCAAAATATTTTTCGTATTTATTTATATCATTGCGAAGTGAGAGTGCCTTGATCTTGCTCATAATTAAGCCTGTACCAGCAGGAATTAATCTCCCTACTATAACATTTTCTTTTAACCCACTTAAAGAATCTTCCTTCCCGCAGAATGCTGCTTCTGTTAGAACTTTTGTTGTCTCTTGGAAGGAAGCAGCAGAAATAAATGAATTGGTTTCAAGGCTAGCTCTTGTGATTCCCTGTAGAATAGGAAGGTATTTAGCAAGCCGCTTGCCAGAATTATTCATAGCATCATTTTCTCTATCAACTTCCAACCTGTCAATGCTTTCTCCTACCAAGTAGGTAGTATCACCAGGATCAGTAATTTCTACTTTTTGCAACATTTGTTTTAGTATCACTTCTAAGTGTTTGTTGTCTATGCGAACACCCTGTAATCTATAAACTTGCTGTATTTCAGAAATCATATAGTGTGCTAAGGCCTCTAGTCCAAGTACACGTAAAATATCATGGAGATCAGGATCACCATCCATCAACAGGTCACCTTTACGCACAAAGTCACCCTCATTGACTATTACGTGCTTGCTTCTCGGTACTAAGTATTCAACTGGAGAGGTTTGTTCATCAACAGGTTTAACTAATATGCTACGTTTTCCTCTCCTATCTTTTTCAGAAAATGCCACATAACCGTCTACTTCACTAACAATAGCATGCTCTCTAGGGCGTCGTGCTTCAAATAACTCTATAACTCTTGGTAATCCACCAGTAATATCACGAGTTTTGACCGATTCCCTTGGCATTCTTGTAATGATGTCACCTGCTTGAACTTTTTGGCCATCTTGTACATTGAGTACTGCCCCTATTGGTATGAAGTAACATGCCTCAACACCACTTGCGAGTATCATTATTTCACCATTGTCGTCAAGCAGCACTATGCGAGGACGTAAATTAGCTCCACCAGAGTGCAATTTCCAATCTTTTACTACTTTGCTTGATATTCCTGTAGATTCATCCATAACCTCGGTGATTGATACTCCATCTTTCAGATCTTGGTAGGATACTGTACCTGTTTTCTCTGTGATGATAGGCAATGTATAAGGATCCCATTCTGCAACTTTGTCGCCAATTTTTACTAATTGACCTTCATCTGCATAAAGCTTGGAACCATAGGGCACACTATACCTTAATTTTTCACTACCAAGGCTATCAATCAATATAGCTTCACAAGAACGACTTATTACGATTTTATCCCCGTTTTTATCTATAATTATATTGCTATTGTTTAATTTTATTTTGGCATTAATAGAAGCTATAATATTTGAAGATTCAACGCCCCTAGTCATTACTCCGCCTATATGAAAAGTGCGCATTGTTAACTGAGTGCCAGGCTCTCCTACAGATTGAGCAGCTATTACACCTACTGCTTCACCTATTGAGACAACCCTGCCAGTTGCAAGATCTCTTCCATAACATAGTGTGCATATACCTGAGCTTACTTCACAGGTTAATGGTGATCTGATCTTTACAGCATCAAGACCTGCAATGTTAATTTGCTTTACCTTGATTTCATCAATTAATTCTCCTGCTTTTACTAATAATTCTTTTGTTACTGGGTTATATATATCGTTTGCAGCTGTTCTGCCCAGCACTACACTCTCTAAAGACGCAACTATAGTGCCTCCTTCAACTGTAGCTCTCACAACAAGACCATTTTTGGTTTCACAATCATGTTTTGTGACTATACAATTTTGAGATACGTCAACTAAACGACGAGTTAAGTATCCAGAGTTTGCAGTTTTGAGGGCAGTATCAGCAAGGCCTTTACGCGCGCCATGAGTAGAATTGAAGTACTCAAACACATTTAACCCTTCACGGAAGTTGGAAACTATAGGTGTTTCTATAATTTCACCGGAAGGTTTAGTCATAAGTCCTCTCATTCCAGCTAATTGTTTCATCTGTGAAGTAGAGCCCCTTGCACCAGAGTTAACCATCATATACACTGAGTTATATTTGCTATTTTTGTTATATATAGATATTGCTTTTAACATATCATTGGCTATCATATCCGTGCACTTAGACCACTCATCTATAACTTTGTTATACCTCTCGCTTCTAGTGATTAACCCATCTTGATATTGCATAGAGAACTTCTTAATTTCACTTCTTGCATGATTAACGTGTATGGCTTTAGTTTCGGGTATAACCAGGTCACAACGACTAAAGGAAGTACCAGAAAGTGTAGCGTATTCAAAGCCAAGTACCATTAACTTATCACAAAATTCTACTGTAGCGCTTTGGCCACAGTTACGATATACTATGTCAACTATATTAGTTACTTCCTTAACTGTTAATAACTGGTTTACAAGGTCAAAGCTTATATTCTTATGTTTTGGAAAGATCTGCCATAGCATTAAACGGCCAGGAGTTGTGTAAACAGTTTTATAGTGAATTTCATCATTACTGCTATGTTCTATCCTATACTTGATGTTAGAATGGATATGCAAAGTTCCATTATTCAAAGAGTGTTCAATTTCACCAAAGGTGCCTAAAAATAGCAAATCATCTTTTTTATTAGGTTGTTCTTGCAGAGTTAAGTAATATATACCAAGAATTATATCTTTACTAGGAACTATAATTGGCCTACCATTGGAAGGACTTAAGATGTTATTGGTTGACATCATCAATACCTTAGCTTCAAGCTGAGCTTCTAGTGAAATTGGTACATGCACTGCCATTTGATCGCCGTCAAAATCAGCATTAAATGCTGTACAGACAAGTGGATGAAGTTGTATTGCTTTGCCTTCAATAAGGATCGGTTCAAAAGCCTGGATACCGAGTCTATGTAAAGTTGGTGCTCTGTTTAACAAAACAGGATGCTCTTTTATTACTTCTTCCAATGTATCCCAAACTTCTGGTTTTTCTGCTCTTATCAATTTACTGGCAAATTTAATAGTTGGAGCCATACCATACATCTTGAGCTTTGAGTAAACAAAAGGCTTGAATAATTCAAGGGCCATCCTTTTTGGTAACCCACACTGATTTAACTTTAAAGTTGGACCAACAACTATTACAGAGCGTCCAGAGTAATCTACCCTTTTTCCTAATAGGTTCTGACGGAAACGACCTTGTTTCCCTTTTAGCATATCGCTGATAGACTTTTTATATCCAATGGTACCAACTTTATTTGCTAAAGCGTTACGACGGCTATTATCAAAAAGAGAGTCAACTGCTTCCTGTAGCATCCTTTTTTCATTACGAATCATGATTTCAGGAGGGTTCAAACTTAATAGTTTTTTTAACCTATTATTTCTATTAATAATAGTCCTATAATGGTGATTTAGATCAGAAACTGCAGGACGGCCACTTTCAAGAGATACTAAAGGACGTAAATCAGGTGGTAGAATAGGTATAGTTGTAAGTATCATCCATTCTGGCCTGTTTCCTGATTTGATGAAATTTTCAATGATACGTAACCTTTTTATAATCTTCTTTCTTCTTATTTCAGAAGCAACAGATTCTAACTCCTGTCTTAGATTTTTTCTAGTTTCATGTAAATCAAGACGAGCTAGCAATCCTCTTATAGCTTCAACACCCTGCATAACTACAAAGCTATCTGTTCCATAATTGTCTTTAGCTTCGTTGTAGGCTTTTTCACTAATAATCTCACCTTTTTCAAAGGAGGAAACAAGAGGATCTATTACAACATAGTTATCGCTATATAAAATGTTTTCAATGTCTTTTAGAGACATATCTAATAATGCTCCAATCCTTGAAGGAAGTGATTTCAAAAACCATATATGAGCGACAGGAGATGCAAGCTCTATATGACCCATCCTTTCTCTTCTCACCTTAGAGGATGTAACTTCTACTCCGCACTTTTCGCATATGCGACCTCTATGCCTTCTTTTTTTGTATTTTCCACATAAACATTCATCGTCATTGACAGGACCGAAAACCTTAGGACAAAATAATCCACCTTTCTCAACTTTAAATGTTCGATAATTTGCAGTTGAAACATCTTTTATCTCGCCGTAAGACATAGATTTAATACTTTCAGGGCTGGCGATTGATATGCTAATCTTATCGAAAGATTGTGCAATATTAGTATAAGATATGTCTTCAATAGCCACATCATTTTGTTTCAAAGCTACATTTAAACATAGAGAACGTAGTTCTTTTACCATTACATTGAAAGATTCGGGAGTTCCGCACTCGAAGTTGCTATCACCTTTTATTATCGATTCATAAATTTTAATTCTGCCATTAATGTCATCAGATTTTACAGTCAACATTTCTTGTAAAGTGTAAGCAGCACCATAAGCTTGCAATGCCCAACATTCCATTTCACCGAGACGTTGGCCACCGAAATGGGATTTTCCTCCAAGAGGCTGCTGAGTAACTAAGCTATAAGGACCTACTGAACGTGCGTGAATTTTGTCGTCAACTAGGTGATGTAATTTGAGCATGTACATATAACCAACTGTAACCTTACGGTCAAATTTTTCACCGGTACAACCATCGTACAGTATAGTTTGCCCAGAGTTATCTAAATCGGCAAGTTCAAATAATTTTGTTATTTTTTCGTCTTTTGGACCTTCAAATACAGGTGCAGCCACAGGAACGCCATCACGTAACTTATATGCAAACTCAATTAAATTATTATTGCTAATTTCATAAATATTGTTGCGAATAGATACGTTGCTACCACAGCTATAGACTTCAATAAGGAAATTACGTAAATTGTCATGAGCGCTTTTATAGGAGTTTAAATAATTTTCTACTAATGTATTTAGCTCATCATTTAGTGCTTTTTTGTTAGATCTATTGAAAATAGAAGCTGCTACTTCAGCATCACTAATTTCTTCAATTTTTCTATTATCAAGATATACTGCTGTGAATTTTGCAAAGCTATCACTGTTAAGAGATCTAATTTCCTTACAAAAAATACTTTTAATTTTATTAATTTCATCAAGAATGCTACTTACTTTTTCTCCTAACTTTTTACAAGCCCAACCTACATGAGCTTCCAGTATTTGTCCTACATTCATTCGTGATGGAACACCAAGAGGATTAAGAATAATATCAATAGGAGTACCATCTTCTAAATAAGGCATATCCTCCACTGGTACAACTCGGGAAATTACCCCTTTGTTTCCATGTCTACCAGCCATCTTATCTCCTGGCTGCAGACTGTGCTTCACAGCAATAAAAACTTTTACTGACATTGACACACCTTGAGGTAGGTCATAACCTTCATTTAGTTTTTCTATTTTTTGTTTAAATTGTATTGTTGCGTTTAATATTTTTTTGTCAAAATCTTTTTTTAAGCTCTTAACTTGCTCAGAGATAGATTGGTCTTTTAATCCTATACTCCACCATTGTTCGCGTTCAATAGTATTAAGTTTTTTCTGATCTTGAGAACAAGAATTGGCAAGAAGTTTTTTTAGCTCGTCATAAAAATATTTACTAATAACATTGATTATGTAATCTCGCTCCTTTTCTAAATCTTCCATTTCTTTTTGCTTAATAAGCAATGCTCTCTCACTTTCTTCGACTCCCCTACGAGTAAAGACTCGTACATTAATAACTGTTCCTTCAACATCTGGAGGTGTATACAAGGAGGAATCTGCGCAATCGAATGACTTTTCGCCAAAAATTGTCATCAACAATTTTGTTTCGGGAGGTAGTGAAAAAGATGGTTTAGGTGTAACTTTACCTACCAGAATATATCCTGGTCCTACTCTTGTACCAACTTTTACTATACCACTATCATCTAAGTGGTATAGATTTTCTTCATTGACACCAGGTATAGCACGAGTTATTTTCTCTGACCCTAAAGGAGTATCATGCACAACACATTCGAATTCTTCTATATGGATAGAAGTAAATAGATCTTTTTTAACAACTTCACTGGAGATAACAATGGAATCTTCAAAATTATAGCCTTGCCAAGACATAAAAGCGACTAGCAAATTTTTACCAAGTGCTAGCTCACCATTGTTAATTGCAGGGCCATCAGCTATTACATCACCTTCTTTAACATAGTCACCTACACGTACTAATGGCTTTTGGTTAATGCAAGTATTGTGGTTGGAGCGTTGAAATTTTTTTAAATGATAAATATCTACGTCCAAGTAGTTAACCCTTTTTTCATCAAAAGCACGTATGACTATAGAATTGCTATCAGAGCTATCGACTATGCCATCGCGTTTTGCTAAAACTACGGCACCAGAACCAGAAGCTACAAAAGACTCCATACCAGTGGCAACCAAAGGAGCAGTAGGTTTTAATAAAGGTACAGCTTGGCGTTGCATGTTTGAACCCATTAATGCTCTATTAGCATCGTCATTTTCTAAAAATGGAATTAAAGAGGCTGCAACTGATATTACTTGTTTAGGAGATACATCAATGTAACTTACTTGATCACTACTTACCATGGTAAAATTTCCAGCGTACCTACAATATAACATGTCGTCGATAAAACAATTATTTTTATCAAGCTTTGCACTGGTATCAGCTATATAATATGAACCTTCATCTATTGCAGATAGATACTCAATTTGATCAGTAACGACCTTATTAATTACTTTTCTATAAGGGCTTTCGATAAAACCATATTTATTAACACGTGCATATATAGCTAAACTGTTGATTAACCCTATGTTTTGTCCTTCAGGGGTTTCAATTGGACAAATTCTTCCATAGTGAGTTGGATGAACATCACGTACTTCGAATCCTGCACGATCTCTTGTTAAGCCTCCAGGACCTAGTGCTGATAGCCTTCTTTTATGAGTTATTTCAGATAATGGATTAGTCTGATCCATGAATTGGGATAGTTGAGAAGAATTGAAGAAATCTCTTAAGGAGTTGGTTAACACTTTCGGATTAATAAAATCTGATGGAGAAACTTTATCTAAACTAGAAGTGGACATGGAATCAATTATTACACGTTCCAATTTTAGTAACCCAGCTCTAAACTGATTTTCTATAAATTCCCCAACTGACCTCACTCTTCTATTTCCTAAGTGATCAATGTCATCTACAGATCCTTGGCCGTCACGTAACAGTACTATTTTTTTTACAATTTCAATGATATCTTCATGTGTTAAAACAGTTAAATTTTCATCGTAATTTAACCCGAGGCAAGAGTTAAGTTTCAATCTGCCAATGTTAGATAAGTCGTAATACTCAGGATTGAAGAAAAGATTATGAAAAAACTCTTCTACTATCTCTAAAACAGGGACTTCACCAGGACGTAAGACTCTATATATTTCATATAGAGCGTCTTGATAAGACATGCTTTCATCTAAAAGAAGAGTATTTAATATATAAGGTCCAACGGATAGATTATCGATATTTAATACTGATATTTCATTTATAGATAATAACTCAAGCTTTTTTACGTCTTCTGTCTTTATAGGCTCACCAGCAGATAAAATTTTTGTAGAGCTAACACTATCTATTAAATCTTCTGCAAGAAATAAACCACATACAGAATTAAAAGGCACTAGATACTCTTTTAGACCATCGTCATATAGCTTTTTGGCTAGCCTTGAAGTAATACGAACATTGTCCTTAAGCAACACATTGCCTTTAATATCTATTAAGTCAAAGGGTAATCTAACCCCTTTAAACCTGTCGAGCATAAAGGGTACTTTCCAACTGTTTCTATATTTTACATACTTTATCTTTTCATAGAATTTATCGAGTATACTGTTGTTCGATAAGCCCAATGCCTTTAATAAAACTGAGATTGGTAGTTTTCTTTTTCTATCAATGCGAAAATACAAAAAATCTTTGACATCAAACTCAATATCGAGCCAAGAACCTCTATAGGGAATAACTCTAGCAGAATAAATTAATTTACCAGAGTTGTAAGTTTTTCCCTTGTCACTATCAAAAAATAAACCAGGTGACCTGTGCATTTGTGAAACGATGACTTTTTCCACACCATTAATGATAAAAGTGCCTTTATCAGTCATCATCGGTAATTCACAAAAGTGGACTTCCTGCTCTTCTATAAATTTTATAATGGTTGTAAGTTTAGAATGATCACCGCTCTTTTTAATTAGCTTATATTCATCGAGGGAAATACCATCTTGTATAACAACGAGACGTATAAAAGCAATGACTCGAGCAGAAAAAGTTATGCTGCGCTTTATGCATTCAGATTCATCGTACTTAGGATTATCTATTCTACAGCTTATAAACTCAATAGTAGCCCTATGCAAAGGATCATCTACTGGAAAAACTGAATGAAAGATAGATTCAAGTTTTTCATTACCATGATCTCCAGGAGTAAATGATTTGTATGACTCTTTTTGGACCTTAACTGGGTTTAGTAAAGAATCCTTTAAATCAATTGACCTAGAATAAGAGATTCTAGGGATAAAAGCACCGGAAATATACATACAAGAAGAATCAACCATTAAAATACCTCAAACTAACTAAAAATGCTGCATCAATATGGAATTAGTATGTTTAAATAAGCATCTTATTCAAGTTCCACTTTGATTGCTCCTGCTTCGATAAGCTGTTGCTTTATTTTTTCTGCTTCGTTTCTAGGAATATTAGCAGTTAGATCTTGAGGTAAAGATTCAACTAGCTCTTTTGCTTCTTTTAAGCCTAATGTAGAATTAACCTTTCTGACTGTTCTAATGACTTCCATCTTTTTGCCTGCATCAATTTCTTTAATCACAACTTTACATTCAGTTTTTTCTTGAGCTGCAGGATTAGGAGTATTGTCACTAGTGGGTATATTAGCACTAACAACTCCACCAATAAAAGAACCAGCAGGTAACCCTATTTTTTCTTCTAAAACTTTTACAAGTTCAGCGGCCTCTAAGAGATTTAAAGATAATATTTTATCGGCCAAACTATTTGTTACGTTATTCATATTACTACCTAAATTATCAACAAATTTATTTTTTAGAACTATAATAATCCAACACTCTCACAAGCCTCATGAAAGGCGAGTTGATAGATAACGCTAATCGAGTAGGGATATTATAAGATATTAAACGCATAATTTTAATATGCAACTCATCTAGAGAAGGCAACTTAGCCAAGTTGCTAATATCCTTTACTGTAAGCAATTGATTTAAGTGAGCTGCACAAATCACAGACATCTTCTCTTTATTAGCGTCAGTGAAATTAACTATCAGCTTTGCAGCTTCCACTATACTACTAGAATATATAACAGCAACTGGGCCAGAAAACCTATCTGATAGATAAGGAAATTTACCAGCTCTTTCCAAGGCTAAACGGGCCAGAGTATTTTTAACTACTAACATCCCACCTGCCATAGACTTTAGCTTATTTCTCAAAGTTAATAAATCGTTAGCATTTATAGATTTAAAATTTACTAGTATTAAAAAATTATTGTTTGTAAACACGTTTACTATATTCTGTATAAACTCATCCTTACTTTCACGCTTCACTGTATTACTCCCTAACTATATCTTCCACTTTGCTTATTTCATAAGCTTTACCCATAGTCGAACTTAAAAAGACGTTCTTAAAATATATCCCTTTCGCAGACACAGGTTTATTATTTTTAACTGCTTTAAGAAAAGCTTTCAAATTTTCTAGTAAATCATCAACGCTAAACTTAGTGTTTCCTAATTTACCATGAATGATACCATTTTTATCTGTCCTAAACTTTATTTGACCAGACTTAATAGTTTTAATAGTCTCTGCAATGTTAGAAGTTACGGTACCAAATTTAGGATTAGGCATTAGTCCTTTAGCACTTAATATTTTTGCAATAGGAGTAATCTTTGCTATAAAATCAGGAGTGGTAATACACCAGTCAACGTTCAACTTTCTACCCTTTTTTATTTCTTCAACTAAATCCTCTCCTCCTATAATATCAGCATTGACTTTTTCAGCTTCTAATAAATGATTACCTTGAACAAAAACAGCTACTTTAATATTTTTTCCAGTACCTCTAGGCAAAACTACTGTACCACGCACCTGTTCTTCAGATTTGTGTGAATCTACACCTAAATTGACTGTAATATCAATTGATTCATTAAACTTTGCCGAAGCAGATTCAATAACCTTTTCTAAGCATTGTTTAGGATTATTGTAATGCGTATCCATACTTTTACCCTTCTATAACTTCTATGCCCATAGATTTAGCAGTGCCTATAACCATTTTCACTGCTGAGTTTTCATTGTCCACTTTCATGTCAACCATTTTATATCTTGCTATTTTGATTATAGTAGATATAGTCAACTTGACCACCAATTCTTTACCTGGTTGACGAGAACCTTTATTTAATTTAGCTTCTTGTTTTAGCAGATAAGTCACAGGTGGGCCACTGATGGTAAAATCATGGGAGCGATCATCCTTTACGGAAATTCGCACTGTTACTAAATCACCCACCTTATAATTGGCACCAGCTGTACTGGTGGCTTTATTAAAAGCCTCGCAAAACTTAGGAAGTGGTATGCCACGTGGACCAAGTACTGAAGCAATTCTTGGACCTGGAACTGCTTTTCCTGCTTCCATTAATAAGTTAATCTTAGCAATTATAATACTCATAGCTAATTCTCTACTTTCTCTACTTGCGCTAAATCCAACTCTATTATTGTTGGTTTACCTAAAATTGACACTTCTACATTGATAATTTTTTTCTCATTGTTAATCATATCTACTTTACCAATAAAATTTTGAAAAAGGCCATCATTAATCTTTACCTTTTCTCCTTTTTCATAACCATGACTTGATTTTTTCTTCTCTTGAGCGTTATAGAGTGCATTACACATTAAGTAAATCTCATCATCAGAAATTACTTTGGGAACGTTACCATTTTTTAAGAATCCATAAACTTTAAGAGATTTTGGTATATTATTGATAAAATTTAATACTTCGTCACACAAATTTACATATAAAAAAACATAACCAGGAAAACACCTCTTTCGTGTAGCAGTTTTTTTAGATCTTAACTCTGCTTCATTTGGTTCTTCATATGGAATAAAAACTTCCTTAAAATAATTACTAACCCCTAATCTCATAGAGTTTTCTAATATGTGTTGGCATACTTTCTCTTCATAATTAGAAACAACCCTTAAGATGTACCATTTGTATTTATTGAATTCTCTATGCTTCAGACTTACTTCATCGTCTGAAACTGCTTCAAGATTATCAGTTATGCTGCTGCAGCATTTTAATGTTTGATTTAATATATTCTTACTCTCATCACACAGATGCATATATATATATATTTTACATAATTCTTGTATGTCAGATTTTAAACTGCGCGTTGTTTGATAAGGAATAAACACCTCTTTGAAATAAGGAGTATTACTTACCAACTCACGTATATGTTTTTCATGCCCATAATTAATTTTAATGATGTGCCATTTATATTCCATAAACAATTCCAAATAAGGCTTTAATTATGTAGAGGGATATAAAATCTACTAAACAAAAGAAAACTGAAAAGCATAATATAACACCTGCTACAACAAATAAAGATGATAGTACCTCTTGTTTTTTTGCCCAGGCAACTTTTCTTATTTCTTGTTTTATATCATAAAAAAAACTACTTAAACTCTTTAACATCTCTAATGCAACATTATAATGCAGGAGCGGTAGGGATTGAACCTACAACCTCTGGTTTTGGAGACCAGCGCTCTACCAATTAAGCTACACTCCTATAGCTAAAACTTTCTACTCCAAAATTTCGGAAACAACACCAGAACCAACAGTTCTACCACCTTCTCTTATCGCAAAACGTAATCCCTTATCCATTGCTATCGGTACCTGCAATTCTACTTCTATGCTCACATTATCTCCTGGCATTACCATCTCTTTCCCTTTCAGCAATTTTATACTTCCTGTCACATCTGTAGTTCTTATGTAAAATTGCGGCTGATAATTTTCAAAAAATGGTGTATGTCTCCCTCCCTCTTCTTGCTTTAATATATATACTTCTGCCTTAAACTTTTTATGCGGTGTTATTGAATTTGGCTTTGCCAACACTTGACCTCTTTCTACTTCTTCTCTTTTCGTTCCTCTTAGTAATACCCCTACATTTAATCCAGCACATCCCTTATCTAGAGACTTCTTAAACATTTCTACTCCTGTACATATTGCCTTTCGTGTCGCTTTTAAACCTACTATTTCCATCTCTTCGCCTGTTCTTATTTCTCCCCTTTCTATTCTTCCTGTTACTACTGTTCCACGTCCTAGTATTGAAAATACATCCTCAATTGGCATTAAAAATGGTAGATCCACAGGTCTTGGTGGAACTGCTACATATTCATCTAACTTTTCCATCAATTTTTCTATTGATCTCTTTCCGTATTCACTATCTTCACTTTCTAGCGCTTTTAATGCAGACCCAATCACTACAGGAACATCGTCACCAGGAAATTCATACTTACTCAACAATTCTCTGACTTCCATTTCCACTAAGCCAATTATATCGTGATCAGCTACATCAGCTTTATTTATATATACAACGATATATTTAACACCAACTTGTTTTGCAAGTAATATGTGCTCTCTTGTTTGCGGCATTGGTCCATCAACTCCAGACACTACTAATATAGCTGCATCCATCTGTGCTGCACCTACTATCATATTTTTCACATAATCAGCATGCCCAGGACAGTCAACATGTGCATAGTGTTTCTTATCTGTTTCATACTCAACATGTGCTGTTGCTATCGTTATTCCCCTTTTTCTCTCTTCAGGTGCTTTATCTATTTGATCGTATGCTACGAAATTTCCATAATACTTTGTTATCGCAGCTGTTAACGTTGTTTTCCCATGATCGACATGTCCTATTGTTCCCACATTTACATGTGGCTTACCAAATGCTTCTACTATTTGTGCCATAATTATTGTCCTTAATTGTACTTTAACTTATCAACCACACATTGTGGCACTTGTTCATAACAAGAAAAATGCATACTATATTGAGCTCTTCCTTGAGATATAGAACGTAAAACATTTATATAGCCAAACATACTTGCAAGAGGTACTAAAGCAAGGATTATAGCACTATTATTATGTGTTTCCATGCTTGAAACTTGCCCTCTTCTACTGTTTACGTTACCCATAATATCACCCATATACTCTTCAGGTGTAATAATTTCAACTTTCATTATAGGCTCTAATATCTTTGGACTAGCCTTATTTGCCATTTCCTTAAAGGCGCCTTTAGCAGCTAACTCAAAGGCTAAAGGACTTGAATCAACTTCATGAAAAGCACCATCAATAAGAGTAGCCTTAAAATCAATAACTGGAAAACCAGAGATTATGCCGCTTTCTTTTATCAATTCTAAACCATTTTGCACGCTAGGGATATATTCTTTTGGAATTACACCACCTACAATTTTGCTTTCAAATTGAAATCCAGAACCGGCTTGGAGAGGTTCAAATAAGAGCTTTACCCTAGCAAATTGACCAGCACCACCAGATTGTTTTTTGTGAGTGTAATCAATCTCAACAGATTTAGTAATAGTTTCACGGTATGCAACTTGAGGTGCACCAATATTAACATCAATATTAAATTCACGCTTTACCCTATCTGTAATAATTTCAAGATGCAACTCGCCCATGCCTTTTAATATAGTCTGACCACTTTCTGTATTTATTGACATTCTTAATGAAGGATCTTCTGCAACTAATCTGCTTAAAGCAATACCTAATTTTTCCTGGTCTGAAGTGGTTTTAGGCTCTATAGCAATTTCAATAACAGGTTCAGGAAATTCCATACGCTCTAATAATATAGGAAAATTTTGTGAACATAAAGTGTCACCAGTAATTGTTTTTTTCAGTCCGACTAAAGCAACTATATCTCCGACCTTAGCTTCACTTATATCTTCCCTGTTGTTTGCATGCATGAGCAGCATTCTGCCAATCCATTCATTTTCATTTTTTCCCGCATTCAATACAGTAGACTTAGATTTTAATTTACCGGAATAAATACGAATGAACGTTAAGCTGCCCACGAACTTATCTGTCATCACTTTAAATGCAAGAGCAACAAATTTTTCCTGCTCTGAAGGCTTAATTACAATTTTTTTCTCTTTGTTTTTAGGATCAGTCCCAACAATTTCGTTAACGTCAATAGGAGAGGGTAGAAAATCAACTATACTGTTTAAGAGTGGCTGTACTCCTTTATTTTTAAAAGCTGACCCGCATAACACCGGAACAAATGTTCCTTTAATAGTCCCGCTTCTCACACATTTCTTCAACAACTCTACCGGTAAATCATTGAATTCAAAGTAAACGTTCATTGCTTCATCATCCATTCCAGCTGCAGTATCTAATAAAAGACTTCGGTACTCTTGTGCCTTGTCAAGCAAACTAAAAGGAATATCTTCATAGAAAAATTTAGCACCTAATGCTTCTTTTTCCCATATAATAGCTTTCATAGAGACAAGATCTATTACGCCTTTAAAATCCTTTTCATTCCCTATTGGCAGCTGAATGATTAAAGGCACTGCTCCTAGCTTATTTTTAACCATATCAACACATCGATGAAAATTTGCTCCTATTCTATCCATTTTATTGATAAAACAGATGCGGGGAACATTATACTTATCAGCTTGACGCCAGACAGTTTCAGATTGAGGTTCGACTCCTGCAACTCCGTCAAATACGGCAACTGCACCATCCAAAACTCTTAAGGATCTTTCAACTTCGACAGTAAAGTCAACGTGCCCAGGAGTATCTATTATATTGATTTTGTGACCATTCCAGAAACAAGTTGTAGCAGCGGATGTGATTGTAATACCACGCTCTTTTTCCTGCTCCATCCAATCCATAGAAGCTGCACCATCATGCACTTCGCCAATTCTATTTTGTTTACCAGTATAAAATAAAATACGCTCTGTTGTGGTAGTCTTGCCAGCATCTATATGAGCCATTATACCTATATTTCTATATTCAGATATGTTAATTTCCATATTACTATTAATTAATTAACATTAAAAGCTAAGATGGGAAAAGGCTTTATTAGCCTCGGCCATTTTATATTTTTCTTCATACATCTTAAATGCACCACCGCGTTTATTGTAAGCATCTATGATTTCAGTTTGTAGACAATCAGTAGAATTTTTTCTACTTTTTTTTCGAGCTGCAGAAGCAGCTTCTGCAATCCACCTTAGTGCTAAAGAAACTGCTCTATCCTTTCTGACCTCAACAGGTACTTGATAAGTTGCACCGCCAATACGACGAGGACGTACTTCTATAGAGGGGGTAACATTTTCCACTGCCGTTTCAAAAATTAGTATTCCGCTTTCCTTCATTTTTTTTTCAGCTGAAGATAGAGCATCATAGACAATTTTTTCTGCAATGGACTTTTTACCACATTTCATAATTATATTGATAAAACGCGTTAATAAAACACTACCGTAATGTGAATCAGGACTTATTTTTCTCTTTTTTGCTTTATTCCGACGAGCCATAAATTTTAACTAGATTTTTTTACACCATATTTTGAACGAGCCTTTTTCCGATTTTGTACACCACGCAGATCAAGAGTACCTCTTATTATGTGATAGCGTACACCAGGTAGATCTTTAACTCGTCCACCTCGTATCAAAACGACTGAGTGCTCCTGTAAGTTATGGCCTTCACCAGGTATATAAGCTGTTACTTCACCATATCCACTAATCCTTACTCTAGCGACTTTACGTAGTGCTGAATTAGGTTTTCTAGGAGTTGTAGTATACACTTTAGTACAAACGCCTTTTCTCTGAGGATTATTTCTTCCTAAGGCAGGAACCTTTTTCTTACAGAGTAACTTTAATCTACCTTTGCGTACTAACTGATTTATCGTAGGCATACATTAAAAACTTAGGCTCATTAAAACAATTTAAGTTCTAATTATAAAATAATAAACCCCAATAGTCAATATAAAAATAAACATTATTATTCTAATAATTTTATCTTAACTTATACGGTTGCTGTCCAATAAAAGACTTAAATTTTGTGAAATCTTTTAAAACCTAAATGGGATTTGCTTGATAGGATCACAAGAAGATGATAATCTTTTAGTTTCACAATCTAAGAGCACTTCTTGATAATATTTTCCTGAGCTTGGAAATATAGTTTTTTGCTGCACCAGCTTTACTACCGTATAATGTTATACGGTCAATAGATTAGTTGTTCAAAATGAGATGTAAAGATGGAGGTATTATTATTACTTTTAAAAAGTATGGTGATAAAGACTTGATTCTTTCTCTGTTTACAAAAAGTCACGGAGAGTGCAGGGAATTAAACAGGGCAAAACACATAACAGCAATCATAAGTTTTAAACAGGTAATCTATTAAATCTATTACATGCGGAATGGAGTACTAAATTACTGAAAACCTAATTTTTTTAATGTGGATTAATTGAATCTTCACTCTATTCTATTACTATCCTTCAGGATGGGTTGAAAAGTAGAGAAATAATCTTGTTTTATGCTATATGATAACCTTTGATATTTTATTATGTAATCAAGCACAACAGTAAACCTTGGTAAGGTTGTTATCTTAATTTGAAGCTTTTGCTATACATAATTTGGGTTTAAGCTAGATCTATCGAAGTG
This sequence comes from Wolbachia endosymbiont of Onchocerca ochengi, assembly GCF_000306885.1. GTDB lineage: Bacteria > Pseudomonadota > Alphaproteobacteria > Rickettsiales > Anaplasmataceae > Wolbachia. Next base: position 134,965 of record NC_018267.1, on the reverse strand, counting down.
CGTTGTGACAAGTACTAAGGAAGACTTACAGTTTATTTCTCAAAAAACTGTTAAGGTAGTGTTAAAAAAAAGTAGGAGCTTACTAGAAGATAAACCTCTACTTTTCCCGCAAATATTGTATGAAGTATATAATAATAATCTATAAGATAGTTACTCATATATCAAGAATTTCAATCAGGGCTAAAAATCACAGGGTATTATTTTTAATAAATATCTGTTTTTACAGCTAAACATGAGATTTCCAGAGTCGAGAGACCTTATGCTTTTGCTCTAATAGAGCTCTTGCGTAATTTTTGGCAGTATGTTTGATTCAAATGGAAACTGCTTGGTAAAGCTTGTCTTCCTATTGCGATAATAAAGGTGTTCAGTTATTCTTTAATCTTCTGTGCGGATTGAACAGCGTAAGTATTATGTAGTTGGTGTCTTGTGCTTAGTTTTGTGAACTATATTTCCTTTATATCTTTATTAATTTTACCTAACTTTCTTAGGTTTCAGAGCTGAAATGCGCTTATAAGTTGTTCAAGGTAGTATAAGATGATAATTTTACAGATTAGAGAGGGTGAGCAACTATTTACTATAGGAGATTTTCTGTTTTTTTGTTTAGTAATTTTTTTACAAGATATTTATAATTACTTTTAATTGTAAGTGAACATCTGTTTTTCAAAACGGCGTTATCCAGCGTATAGAGTTGGAATCTATGTTTCTTTTTTTTTTTGGATCTTAGTATCACCTACTTAAGTAACAGGGAAGAGATGTTAGAACGACAAAAAAAGAAGGTATTGGTGGTACAACATTAAGACTATTTGGAGTTATCATTATAAAGTAGCATAAAAAACTAAATCTTAGCATTGTACGCTTGGCAACAATGATCATAAAGAAACTAGTGTTATGTTTGAATGACAGCAGATCACCTACTCATAAAGATTTTATCTGTAATACGCATATCAATTATGCTCCAGTTGCTAAAGGTGAAATCAGTCGTACTTTGCAAATGGTTTAAATAATTCCATGCTCTGTAAGGGTTATCTTTGGGTAGTTTTACTGTAGAGACGTTATCAAGTATGACGTTCCATCTTTTATTTTCTATATAAACACAAGAAGAAATATGGCTGCTCAATTGAGTTTTTCTTTCTAGTATATTTTTAATGAATTCTAGATTTGATAACGAATTTTGTCCTGTGATTACAACGAGGTTATCTATTGGATAGTTATCTGCAATCACTTTACCTTCAGAATTAATTACTGAAGTTTTATTATCGTTACTCCATAGGGCAAAGGGTTTATGTTCGCCTACATTAATATATAGGGTATTGGGTAAAATTCTATAAATTCTTACGTATTTTATCCATTTGCTTATGGACTGTATGCTATCAGCAAGCTTTGAAAGTGATACATATATGATTGGTTGTGTTTTATTTATCAAATTTAAAATGTCCTTTTCATTTGTGAATTTGTTACCAGTGATGACTACTTCATCAATTGAAAATCCGTTACTTAGCAATAAATTGGATAAGCGATCGTTATACCAAGTAAAATAATAATTAAGTTGACTTGTGGTTTTGTTAAGTACTCTATGGAGTACTGATATAAAAAAGAGCATTATTATGATAAATAAAGCACATTTACGTAAAAAATTCTTTTGGCTTCTGGTAATATTGTTCAGCATTTACTTAACCTTTAATATTTTTGTGTTGTTTCAACGATAATTTGAACTAATTCATTAAAACCAATTCCTTTTGTTAATTTTGCAATTTTTGGTACTAATGATAGCTCAGTAAGGCCAGGATGTGTATTAATCTCAAGCATTTTTAAAGCTTCATTTTTAGGATTATAGCGAAAATCCGAACGAGATATAGTTCTGCATTCTAGAAATCGATGGATTTTCAATGCATGTTCCAAGGTCATTTTATATATATTATCAGGAATTTCAGCAGGAAATATGTATTCTGCAAGTCCGCTTGTATATTTTGCTTCGTAATTATAGAATTTATTTTTTGGTCGTACTTCCATAGTGCCGATTGCTTCATCTAGTAACACAGCAGTTTGTAATTCTATACCTGGAACATATTCTTCTATGATCATCCTTTCCATGATAGTAGAACTATTATCTTTTAGATTTAGGTAATCTTCATGCGAGGAAATTATGTGCACGCCTATGCTTGAGCCTTCGTTGATTGGTTTTAGGACATACGGATAATCAATTCTGATGTTGTTTTTCTGTATATCTTCTCGATTAATTATGTACCCTTTTGGGGTATCGATACCGAGGTAGTGAAATATGTGTTTAGACATTTCTTTATTCATGGCAATAGACGAAGCCATAACTCCAGAGTGGGTGTATTTTATACCTAAGATTTCTAATAGGCCTTGAATGCAGCCGTCTTCACCGTAAGGTCCATGTAGGGCGATAAAAGCAAGGCACGGGTTAATTTTTTTTAGCTTTTCAGTAATATTGTTGTCAACGTTTATTTCTATTGCCTTATACGAAAGGCTATCAAGCGCTCTTTTCACTGCTTTTCCACTCATTAATGATACTTCTCTCTCGCAAGAAGGCCCACCAATCAAAATTGCTATAGTCAGAGGCATAAGCACTCTTAGAAGGATTTTATTAATTATAATTGCATATATGAACTTGTAAATAGAAAAAAGATTGTCTCGAGGTTTGTAGTTTATTGCTACTACTTCTTCAAGCTCACCATAAAAAACTGCTTGTGTTTATTCAATGTTGCAGACAGAAAAATTAGTATCATAATCATAAACGTTAAGGTTAACAAAGCTTCAGATTTGAAGATATGCTTATTATAAAAGCTCTAAAATAAGTATATAATTTAATGCAAATGTGCTGAGAATTTTGCTATTGCTTATGTTAGGGTAATATTTTCAAGTGTACTCATCTCTTTTGTGTGAATCCTGTATAATAATTGCCCTCAAATATCACTAAGTTTTTTTGTCGTGAAGACTTCAGCTATTATTAACAGCAGAAAGAATAAGCAAACACGTGCAATGAATAATTTAGATTTAACGATGTGGGAATCGTTCCTATAAGAATCAAGCAGACTAAAAAAAATATAATAGTAAGACTGCTAATAACATATGCTGTAATATATCTAGTTATTCCTTGCATAGTTTGAACTCAAATAATGTCTCTACTGTAGGGTTATAATCAGTTACTCTATTTTTGCAATTTTGTAGTGAAAGAACTGCTTGCATTGATCAAATGCTGCAGGTATTAGAATCAATATTGGCAGGATAAAGAAACAAGTCAGAAATATAAGTTATTAACCATAAAAGCGCCTTAAGAGTACTTCTCATCACTGTCTATATATAGAGAACAACGTTTTTAAGTATGCTTGCTTTTTATGTATACATGAACAGCAATTTTTCTGAAACTCAACCAAATCTTGTTATCGTTAAGACTTCTAATGCTATATATGCTAAATTTTCTAATAGAATATCTAAGTTTTCTAGTATTTCATATCATTCTTATATAAGAAGTTGTTCACAAAATGGTAAAGTTGAAGAAAATTCCTTTTTACCATGACCTTAGTTACAGCAAGATATAAAATTTTTAGTAGATGTTGTAAACAAATTTTATTTCTTTGATAACCTTTTGTTTCTGTTGATCTAAGTAGAAGACCTTTCTGCAACCTCATCTTAGATGTATTTTAAAATCTTTATTATTCTTATTAATAGCACCTTTTAGGTGGTTATATCTCTGTGTGTATCTAAAGTCTACTATGCCTTTTTTCCTGCCTTTTTATTTTTCTATTCTCATCGTAGCCTTTAGCTCTACTTTTTCTGCTGTTTTGACAGATTTACTTTCACTTATAGAGGCTTGGCTATTTATTTCTTTCTATTTTTCTCTTAACTATATTCGAGAATTCATAATTTAATTTTTTAAGGATTCTCTACTTCTTCTATTTCCTAAATTGTCAATTCACTGCTTTTCATAATGGAAAATTGCATAATTAGTACCTCCTACATTGGTATTTTGTACGTAGTGTGTGCAAAATTGCATTTAATATTCTTCTTTTGCTATGTTTTAATGATCTCCTTCATTTTTTGTATAAATACTCTGAAATATTCTTTCATTCTGACTCATTCCCTTTTACCTCAATCTATTTATCTATTGGATATTTTTCCTCATTTCTCACTCACTGTTCTATTGCTATATACTACCTATATTACTTGATTTGTAGTTAATTTCTAACAAGCAAAAAATTAAACATGTCTCCATAAAATCATAGGAATTAAGGTTTATTACCGGATGTGTTTTCGTATCAAAAAACACCCTATTAGTAAAATAGTGAGTGGAATAAACCACAAAATATAGGTGCTGGGTTTTATAGGTGGAATAGTTATAATTGAATTTCCATAGGAATTTTTTAGCTCTAAAATTATTTGTTTGTCAGTATACCCATTGCTGATTTTTCTACGAATTGCTTTGCGCATATCATATGCAATTTGAGATTCGGATTCAGATAGCGACTCACCAGAACATATTGGACACTTTATTATTTTAAACAAATTAGTTGCTCGTTTCTCCATGACTTTGTCTCTGAGCTCATCATCCAAAGCAAAAGCATTAATATTCAAGCAAAATGTTAATGTAAAAAGTAAGTTAACTGCCGTTCTCATTTTTAGCTAGCTAAGTAATTTTATCTAATTGGTTCATGAAATCAGTGATGGATAATTTTCCAATGAAACTTAATCCTACATCATTGTCATATTTTATTGAAAAATTAATATTGCCATCAGTTGTTTTTTCTGATAAAGAAAATATTAATTTTTCAAACTTATCTAAAATTTTTGAGTCGTTAGTCATAAACGAAATCAATTCTTTATAGTTTGATATGGATACATTGATTTTGTCTTTAAATGAGGATGTAACTAAATCATAATTGTTTATTCTACCATCTGCAGCAATAGCAAAATTATTGCTCTGAATTAAAAATTTTTCTATGTTGAAATTAATTCTTGCAGCTGAGATGTTGTTTATAAACTCGTAATTAAATTTAGTATCAATACTAAGATACCTTTCAGGATTTGCAGTATTCTTATATCGATAAGTATAAAAATCAAATTCTAGCTTATTATTTCCACTCAATTTTTTGTCGAGATGAAATTGAATATAATTACTTTTACCATTCACCTCAGTTATAACACTTTGCTGATTTTTTGAGTTAGGTAAAACATCACATTTTAATCCATAGTCTTCATAACGAAGTGTATCTATATAGTCTATTATATTACTACTTCTATTAAACCGCAACAAAGATGGTAAATCGTTTAGCTTGGCAGTGAAATGATTGTTATTATTTGTGTGACATTTTATGTTTTCTTTCTTATCACTAGAAGTAGCAATGCTGACCTCATTGCTTGGTATATAAATATATACTGATTTATCAAACAGTCTGTTTTTTATTAACAAAGTATCAGACGATATGGTTAATTGTTCGTTGGAGAATTTTGGATTTGTTATGTGGAAAATTAAGCTAGAAGGGAATCCGCTAAAGTCATATGAAATATCAAATTTTTCATCATTAATGTATAGTATTGTTCCAGCTAGAAGATTTTTTGTTTTACATGCAGAAAAATACCAAAAACTACTATATGCTGTAGGAATAAACAGGAATAAAGAGATGATAATGTAGATAAAGACCTTACGCATAGCTAATTGTTTATTTGTCTAGTGATATATTTCTTGTATTCCTTGGTATGGCTACACACAAACCGTCGATGTCTTTTGTAATTTTTATTTGGCATCCAAGCCTTGACGTCTCTGTTAAGCCGAAAACTAGGTCTAACATGTCATTTTCTTCATCAGATATGGGATTATGTGTTTCTACAGCATCATAAAATTTTGGATCAACAATTACGTGGCACGTAGAGCAAGCGAGAGAGCCTTCACACGCGCCTTCAAGCAAATCTGGGTCGCTTCTGTGAGCTAAATTAAGCAAAGTTTCTCCCTCTGTAGCCTCATATCTTTTCTCACTTCCACCAGGTAAAATAAAAGTAACAGATGGCATATTACTTTCCTATTGAAATCCTTGCTAATTTTTCTGTATTCTACAGGTAATAATTAATATTTGCAAACTCTTTGCGTTCAGCTTATTAACAACTTATATAATGTCTTTTTAACTAAAACAAGTAATGCAACTGGGCAAGTATAAAAATCAAAGTGTTGCGGTTTTTGGTCTTGGTAAGACTGGTTTATCTGTTATTAATGCTCTAGTAAACTGCGGTACAAGAACATATGCATGGGATGATAATGAGGAACAAATAGTGAATGCAAAAGCAATATATAAAGAATGTAGTTTTATTCATCCTAAGGAGTATAATTGGCATGAAATAAGAACGCTAATATTAAGTCCTGGAATAACGATTTCGTATCCAACGCCGCATTGGATAATAAAACTTGCAAGAAACTTTGACTGCAAAATAAAATCAGATATCGAACTATTTCTTGAAGGTAAAGCTAAAAACCAGAAGGTAATAGGTGTCACAGGAACAAATGGCAAATCAACCACTACATCCTTAATAGGGCATATATTAAAATCTGCAGGAAAAAAAGTAGCTGTTGGTGGAAATTTGGGTGTTCCTGTTTTCGATCTGAACAGGAATACAGAAATTTGTGTCATTGAATTCTCCTCTTTTCAGTTGGAGCTAATTAATGAAGTTAATTTGGATATCGCAGTGTTGCTCAACATTACACCAGACCATATAGATAGACATGGAAGTATGGAAAATTACATAGCGATTAAATCAAAGCTGATAAATGGTAGTAGGGTTGCTGCTATAGGGTGTGATAGTGAAATTACTGCTGGTATATTTAACAAATTCACTGGAAACAAAGTTCCCATCTCAGCTTCAATGTCGTTTCAGTATCCAGATACTGGAATACACTTAGAATTAGAGAATCATGTAAGTGATGTAAAGATAAACTTAATATCCAACTCAGAAAACGTAGCAGCTGCGTGTACTGTATGTAAGCTGCTTAGAGTAGATAGCAATATTATTATCGATGGAATCAAATCCTTTTCAGGATTAAAACATAGAAATGAGTTACTTGGTAAAATAGCAAATGTTCTTTTTGTGAATGATAGCAAAGCAACTAATGCTGAATCGAGCGAAAAGGCAATTTTATCTTATAAAAACATATATTGGATTGTTGGTGGGAAAAGCAAAGATGGTGGTATAGAATCACTAAGAAAGCATTTTGCAAACATTAAAAAAGCCTTTCTTATTGGCGAGTCAACTGAAGCTTTTGCAAATACTATGGAAAATAAAATAGATTTTGTAAAATGTTGCAGTCTGGCAAACGCATTCAAACTGGCTTTCAAGGAGGCTATAAACAGCAAAGAAGAAATAACTGTATTATTTTCTCCTGCATGTGCTTCTTTTGACCAGTGGAAAAATTTTGAAGAACGCGGTGAAGCATTTTGTAGAATGTTTAAAAGTTTTAGGAATAATTACATATACTGTTTAGTGTAATGTTACGTAGGAAAAGATAAGATAAAGTTAATAGTAGAAAGTTAGTTAAGATCCTTTTATTTGAAGGAGTAAGTCAATGAAACCTTTGTTAAAAGTATGCACAAACCTTAATCTAGCTAAGTTGCTTTTGTAAATTTTGAAACAGAATAATGTAGCACTTTGAAGTGCATAGCAAGGAGTTTAAATAGCTTGATGGAAATTGAACTATGAGGAATTTTTTAATTTAGTGGATATAAAATTAGAGAGTCAATAGAATTAGTTGTTTAGATACATTTTTCAAACTACGCTGAGCTAAACTACAGAGTTTTTAATGTTTTACTGTTTTTTGTATATCAAAGAAAGTGATCATGAGATTAAGCTTTTACGTCGACGGTACTATTAATTTTAGCTACAGTATGCTTTGTTGTACTTTGCTTATGGATATTTTTTAATTTTATTAAGAACAAGTTTATTATATACAAAATTAAAAGCTTATTGGAAAATGAGGTTAACCCTGAGTTGGTAAAGCTCTATAGAAAAGAGCTTGTAGGCGAGTATATAGACCAAAAGTTGAAAAAGATATGGAGGATATTGTAGAGTTACTTTTGGAGAGCAAGAAGATTGTAGCGCTATATAAATTTTTAATAAATGGTAAGAAATTAATTTAGGTCAGAATGGCAATGGTAAACGTGCTGCTTGTAAATGATGTATACTTAAAAATGTGATTTTAAATACTAACTCTCTTAGAAGAGGAAGTTGCAGCAGAAGTTTTAAAGAGATTTGAAAATTAGGCAATTTATTTAACACTGATTTATAACAATTCTTATAGTTCATTTAAGGATACAACTAATAACTATCCCCAATAGGATAGGAGATTTTTTTCACAAAGTGGCTTCTTACAAAATTTTTGAATTTTTGGTTCATGCATTGTGAATTAGGATTTAATCTGCGTAAGGTTATGGAAAATACAAAATGTCCTGTATTAATTACTGGCAGAGAAGGTGACACTGTGATTTCGTGGAAAATGCGACTTGTTGCTAAGCTTAGCGATTAGTTTACTCAAGAAAGATTCAGAGAAAATATGTTGCTTAAATATGGGTTTAAAATACCTTGTAATGATAAAGATAATATTCATGTTGCTCATAAAGAACATTTAGTTTGTTGTGGGAGTGAAAAAAATACGAAGAAAAAGAAAATAAATTTATTAGTGATACACATGAATATTTAATAAATCGTAAACTTAATAAAAACTTAAATAAAATACTTGTAAAATAAGCAAATCCTCTAAAAATTTGATAAAAATAGAACTGAAACCTAATTAATAGAGGGATATATACAAACTTAAGTTGATAAAGAAAGAAAAATTATTTTGGCTATTCCATAAGTACGTTCTAAAATTATATTAAAGTTTTTATTATATTCAAAATTTTCGTTTTTCCTAATTTCGAGAATTATCAATGCATCATCACTTAACCAGACTGAATTAACTAATCCATCTAAAGTTGGGTAAGCTAGATTACTATTGTAGGGTGGGTCTATAAAAACTATGTCGCATTGTGAAATGATTTTTGGTAACTGGCTAGCACTGCAACAAATGAGTGTAATATTGTCTGTAATACCAAAATCTTTGGCTGTTTTTTTAGATAATTGCAAATTATAATAGTCTGAGTCTACCATAAATGCATGTTTGGCACCTCGAGAAAGTGCTTCAAATGAAAAAGACCCACTTCCACAGAATAAATCAAGCACATTTAGATTATAAATAGGTTTTTTTGAAGAAAGTATATTAAATATTGCCTCTCGGACAACGCTCATAGTTGGCCGTACGGCTAAATGCTTGCCTGTGGCTATTTTTCTTCCACGATACTTTCCTGCAATAATACGCAGCATTCTAAAAGAATTCTAAAATAACTAATTATTTAATGATATGTAATTAATGTCAATATAGCTTTGACAATTTGATCAGGAAGAAAATTGTAAACATGAGTTCAAGACTTAATTACTTTTTTGATTTATTTGTTGTATCTACTATTGAATGACCAATTTCATCCTGTAAGCCATTGTAGTCATTTGTTTTATCATGGGCTAGCTCTTCAATTCTACTTTCTAACTCTAGTTTAATTATAGTATTGATTTTATCTGTGGTATCGAGAAAATTTTTACATTCTTCATCACTATACTCTTTACCAGATTCTTTTTTTTCAATAAAGAGTTTCTTAAGTTCTGCTAGATCAGAATCCTGGCTAGGATTTAGTACAATATTTCTTTCTATGAAACTAAGATCTGACAGTAGTAAACTGACTTCAAGTAAATCTTTGCTTTTAATGTTTGTAAGATCATCAAGACTGTCTAAAACATCAAACACTTTAAGTTCTTCTTGTACAACTTCTTGATCCTCGTTATCAAATTCAGACAGTAATTCTTTATTATCTACGAGTTCCTCACTAAGAACTTTATTGAGCTTTGAAAGATTAATATCATCCTGTTTGATATTATCTAGTAATAAATCTACTTTTGCTCTACGGACATTTAGAATGTCATCATAGTCATTTAACTTTATGTTACCATTTTTATCCTGGTATAGTTTGTAATAACCAAAACCTTTGAAATTTTTTTTACTAGTTTTCATCGGTGTTCTCATTTTTTTTATATAGATTCATCTTCTGGTATACTGGACTGACTGTTATCACCTTCATCCTTATATTTTTCTGGCTTTCTTTTATGTCCTATGGTGTAATCATGAAGTTTTTCTAAGAACTCTCGCCTGTGCGATTTTGTTCTATAGAGTAGATTATGATTATAGCTACGTTTTCCTATAGAATCAACACTATGCTTCCAATTAAATTTCATGGCACTTTCCATTGTATAGCCCAAATGTGACCCCATATATCCTTTGTAATAGTCTAAATATCTACCAATTCTTCTGTGTATAATATCTTCTTTATCAACTCCAAATGCCTTGTAAATTTTTTCTTCGAGCTTATCAATATTATTCTCAGACGATGTTGCAAATTTTGTTGCTTCAATAGTAGCGCTTGTAAGTTTACGTGGCACATCAATAGCATGTTTTAGCACACTCCCAACTCTTGGTATTCTATCTAGTAGATCAGCTGTACCTCCAGCTAATCTGTCCGGTAGATGAATAGCCCAACTTCCTAGAGACTCTAGTTTTCCGCCAACAAAATTTTGCCACTGTTGTTTGAATCCATTTATTGCACCAACTAAAGGTGATGCTGAATATATGCTAGATATATTATAAACACTGAACCCACCACCAGCAATACTTGAGCCCATCTGTTGTACAAACTCGCGTAAGGAGAACATTAAGAATGAAAGCAAGAATAATATAAAGATTTCTTTTACATCGATTAGATAGCCTTTTTGTATGTCCTTTACCCTTTGGTAATCACTATTTACCCGATAATTTTTGCAATTCTCGCAATCTTTACATTTCTGACAGAATTTACTGTTAGGATCCATATATAATTCATGAAATTTCAGTACTCTACAACCTCGATTTTCCACTACACTCTGTAGTAAAGATCTTATTTCGCTTTTAAAATTTGGTCTAATAATTCCCTTTCTATAATCTTCTATTATTTTTTTATAGTCTTCGCATTTTTCTTTATATTGTTGAGATTGACAGTAGCGCTCTGTAATTTCATCATCGATATTACCTATTTTTTTTTCTATATTTTTAATTAACAATAAGATATCGTTCTTTTCTAATGCGTGAGATAAACTGTTTGTTAAACGTACTAAATCTTTTGCACTACAGTTCTTGTCAACCACTATATCATTTTCTGCAATATAATGGTCTGCTAGATTGTTTTTATTACCTGGAACTGGGTTGAAGAAAGGATAATCTATATAACGGAAACCTTTTTTGATATAATTTGGTGGAAGAAGAATATACCCAGCACCGCCAGTAAATTTTATTGTACCAGCTGCTCTACTTAATTTTTCTATGCCCTCTATATCTTTATCTACTTTCAATGGAGCAGTCTCTCCGAGAGAGTAAGGTACAAAAATTTGCCCTGGAGTCCAACCAAAGTACTGCTTATCAACGATACAAAAACCGCCGAGCACCCATCTTGGAGCACATAGTTTTACTTCGAACCACTTGTTGTAACATACAGTGAAACCTAGTTGTCTATAAAAGGTATTCATTATAATTGAAGCTAGTAATGACAATAAGGTAAATATCATGATTGATTGTAAACAGAAACTGATACAGAATTTTACCCAACCTTCAAATAGACTTTTCAGCGGTGAAAAGAAAATAGAAATCAGAAACAGTGGCATTATAGCTATAAAAAAAGCTATGCCTACAAAACCAAAAAGGAATATTATATAGGCATATACACATAGCAAGAAATATAAAACGATTCCTATAAAAATGGCTGGTATCATAATGATACTTGTCCACATTTGATAATGGAAAAATGCTGCAAACTTTTTCCAAACAGAGTAAGCAAAAAACTTGTTGAACATGTCCTCCATGAAACTAAACAATTTAACATGAGTTTCATCTTCCTGAGTAACATTTCCGGTGTTCATGTTTGGAGCAAAATTAGTGATTATACTTATCAACTGTTCAAGGCTTTTAACAAATAAAACGAAAAAATGATCATAGAAAAACCTAAAACTTCCAGGAGATACAAGCACTATTACTAAAGTGATTTTCATTATTCTGATGAGAATATCATGCTTAGTTTCCTGTATCATGCCAAAAAGATAAAGAAGCGACGAGATTATTATGAATAACACAAGTAAGGAAAGAACGAAATTGTGAAAGCTAGTGCTTTTTTCGGCTATATTCTGAAATACAGCTTGTGCAGCTGTGGGACCGTTACTGTTAAAATGCTTTTCACAATTTTCGTTAATCAATAATGCACATTTTAGATAATTATAAATGTAATCAAATAATCCAACGGTACCTGTTTTTTGCACTCCGCTCAAAAATTCAAAAGAGTAGCCACCTGCATTATTTAAATAATATCTATCTAGTATTTTTACATATATTTTCCATCCCTTTTTTAATTCTAGCATATTACAGTTTCTATCCTTTAATTTAGTTCTATCCCCTTTTTTTAAAGTAAAAAGTCCGTTTCCGTCTTCTGCTATGGAGTCGTAACCTAAATGTATAGTGGGAGATTGAGGATTGCGCATTAATTCTAGGTTATCATTAGGATTTGGATCTATGAATTCTTTCTTGCCACTAGCATTTGTATTAGATCTCCTAAACAAAAAGTAAGCACCATGACCGTTAGTAAACCAACATGGAGCACCACGTAACGCTTTATTTCTGCTATCAGCCTCATTAACACACTTACAATTTACAGTGCAATTTGTGTTATGATTACTTGAAAATTTCTGTATACTAGATTTATAATCATTACAAACTAAATAAAAGCTAGGTAAACTATTATCACCTTGCTCACCTTCGAATTTAGTTGTGTATTTCAACTGCTCTAATTTTTGCAAGCTATAGTTATCTTTAGATTCTTTTCTATTGTTATTGTTCCAAGATATCCATGCACCATTAACTCGCACTACTAAATCATCTCCGTTGGTCTCGAGTCCTGTATCTTTCCATTTTACTACTTGATTTGGGTGAAGACCATTATTGAATTCTCCAGTATCATAGTCAATAACTTCTTCATTTTCTTGGATGAAAGCATCGTGATCATCTAAAAAGTGGGCGCTTACTGTAATAGGTTCAGGACCAAAATAGTCAGCAGATATGCACCTTGGAAAGGGCATATCGTTCTTGTCACAACTTGTTATTAGTGCATAAGTTGTAAGAAGTAGTAATCTAAAACAAAATTTGCTTAAGCGTAACTGCATATCTAAATTTTTTCTGAATATAGAAATAAACTTTACTTAAGATATCTTTTCAATTAGTTACTCTATAGTAGCAGCCATGCTTCTCCTTCTTAATCTTTTTTACTGTCAGATCATTGAGTATCATTTCTTTTGTTTCTGTCTTCTTTTTCTGTACCTTCCTTCATTTTTTTAGTACATTTTTTCCTTTTTCATTTGTTGCATCTGATTGTTTATTCTCGCCTGCAGGCTGCAATTCGTACTGCTTGGATTTAAACTCAATTTCTGGTCGATATTTACCCACTTTATGTTTGATTTCCTGTATTATGTTCTGAGTCTTGTCATCAAGTCCAACAATTGACAGTATAGATTGTGATGCGCTACTAGTAACCGTGCTAATGCTTCCCATAATTCCCCAACCAGCACCAAATATTGCTTGTGCTATAGTTTCTGATGCAGAGACAAAAACTTCCATTGCACTAGCAATAATAAGATATATAAACACTTGGATTAGGTCTATAGGTAATGCTGCAAAGTATCCACCTATTCTTTCTCCGGTACCAAGTGCAACATCAATGCTAGTACTGGGACTATATCCAAGAGGTAGTATCGATTTCATTATGCAAAGATCGTATGACAAGAAATTTATGCTAATTAAACATTGATAGCACGCAGAAAAGTTTGTGAGGTTATATAAAACTGAATATAGGAGTTGATTCAGAATAGATAAAAATGAAAATAAAATGACTGGCTGTATTGCAACATGGGCCAACGTTTTTATCCAGTTCTCAAATAGAGATTTAGTCTGTTGAAATAAAATAAATACGATAAATAAAGGTGTTAATGATATCAAAAACGCTACTAGAGAAGTAGATATTACATATCTAAATGTAGTACTAATAATGCATTTTAAGGACACAAAACTAGCATAGAGTATTATCAAAAAAGCAATGAAGCCAAAAGGACCAGCAAGCATTAGCGATAAAAACTTCAACCAAGTTTCCCTTGTGAATAATACTCCTGTTGTCAAATCTAAAAATGCAAAATTTTTACCACTTTCCCCTATGTGGCCAGAAAAACTGTCAACTAAATAAGTGCTACCGTCCACAAAAAACTTGGATAAAGTTGTGCCAAAAAGTTCCCAGCTCTTATCACTAAAGGCAAAAGATATAAATGCTATCTTCATTATTCTTATAATGAAGTCAAATTTACTTAACTGTGTTGTTCCAAGTACATAACCAACAACAGTAAATATGACATATAGAATAAGTAAGACTCTTACTCCTTGAGAAAGACCTTTTGCATACCCTTTGTATAAATCTTTAATACTGTCCCCAATCACTTCTCTTTTTATAAAATTAAGTACTTTATTTACACTTGATGAAATAAAATCGTTAATCTTTCTTTTGATAAACAAGGTCACGCTGTATTTGTTATTTTCGTAATATTTACCATTTTTATCTATAATATCACTTCTCTCTACATTGCTTACATCAATGCCAAAATAGATTTTTTTAGGTTTGTCATTTTTTAAGTGACTTCCATCTATTTCATAATATTTTATATTATCCTCTATTGAAGTTAATCCTATCACCTCCTTAAAGCTATCATTATTTGTAGTGGGTATATTTTCTGGCAAGTTATCACCTAGATAAATATACAGTTTTTTACCGTCAGCATATTCACACGACCTAGTTGTTTTAACGTGGTACCCTCCTCTATTAAGGTAATAATGACCATAATCTGCAATAGCGAGCATCACATTACTACCAGGTTCTACATTATCATTTACTAGATAGTCATTATTTAATTTCAGAGAAAAATTCTCGAAATTATTACTAATTTGTGAACATACGTTATCTCCTTTTGCTCCTTTTTTTTCTGGAAGACACTGAGTACCTTGAGCAGTATCTTTCATATCATCACGCTTGCTTTCAGGAGCACTTACATCACCTGCGTTATTTATTTTCACAACAAGAGCTTCAGCCCAGGAAATATCTTTAGTATCTAGTGTAAAATCAATAATGTCGACCTGCTTAGAATTTTCCCTGTTTTTAACCTCCTTAAGCTTATCTTTGACACTTTTGAGATGAGAGTATATATCACATTGATTATTTTTGTGATATTTTTGATATCTTATAGAGGAAACACAGTTTTTATGTCCTTTTTTGTATAAATCAGAATTGAATATGCCTTCTTTAGTATAGCAGATATTCTGATAGTAACAGTTGAGATTATAAGAGTTGTATTTTTTTATTTTATTAATATCACAATTTTCCCCTGTGCACGGTTGATTCAACCCTATTTGAGTAAAGCTGTAGTTTTTCACTTTGTTAAAGTTACAGTCTTTCCCGTTACATAATTTGTCCAGTCCTATTTTAGCACGTCTTAAATCTAACAATGCACCATTTATCCATGGGCTTTCATCTTGGATATAGCCTCTATTAAAATGTACTTTGTTATCGTATGGAGTGTAACCGTTACCGACTAGCACTGTTCTTTTTTTAAAGCTTTCTTTGCTAAGCTGCGGAAATTTTATCTCAGTCCTATTGTCATCGTTTCCACAAAAGAACGTTCCTCCATTAAGGAGATCTTGTATCATAGCTTTTTTATCTCCCTCTCGAGTCTTGTGGCAATTGTCATCAAAACTGATATCTTTTCCTTCTAGGTTGTTGATGTAATTAATTGTTATCTTTTTGGGAACTAAGCTGAAGCTTAACTTATCACCGGGATTTACTTTAATCCCAGTATCAACGTAACGCCTCTTGCTATAAAATTGACTATTCCCAAACCCTACGTTTTTACATACTTCTTGTTCATCGAGGCCAGAATTATTAATTGATTCACTACTATAATTCGGTATTGAATCGTCAGCACAAAATGCAGCAGGTACAAGTACTTTTTTTTGGTTTTTACCTTCTTTAAGAGGACAAAAATTTACTGATCCGCTAAGAGTAAATTTGATTTTTTCGCCTTGAGTAATTGTTTGACCAGAATCAACCCAATGAATCTTAACTCCTTTGTTAGATTTATGAACTGGAACGTCCACATTAACACTAGTATTTCTACTCTGTAATCCAGGCTCAACGCAATCTATAGTACAGCCAGTGATTGCAAAATAAACTGCCAATAATAGTGATCTTTTACTCATTATGATGGTTTCCCTGGAGACTGTGGTGTCTGAGGTATTGAGTTTCGAGTTCCTTGCGGTATTTCAGGTCTTTTGATTGGTGCACTTAACTGTTGAGCAGCACTTCCTGCTCGTATTTGAGCACTTTCTTTACCTAATCCGACTATTTCTATTAAGCTTTGTTGATATTGTTTTCCAGGTTCATTCATTATATAAACACCAAACAATGAGTCAGATATTTTTGAAGAAGCTTCAATCAAAGCTTCCATTGCATAACCCAAAATAACAAAAGTTATCATAGCAGCAATATTAGGTGTATGCTTAGAGACGTACCCGTAGAAAATACAAGGGTTAAAGATTCTTAGATTGATATTGAGTATGCATATAGAACAAGCTTCAAAATCAAACATTGAATATATGATGTGATCCATAGCTTGACTCATCAACGATATAAAAATTAAAAGTACTGCTGGGTGGATTGTAAATCTCGCTAAATTTTTGATCCAATTGTGGAACATCTGTCTAGTGTACGTAAACAAAAGACAAATAATAAAGATAGGTGCTAAAGAAAGTAATAATGCAACTGTTGCCATAGATGTAACAAAAGAAAATAAGGCATTAAAAATAGACAATGCTACTTTTATTAAACCCCAAATCAACAAGCAAAAAGCTATAATGCCTAAAGGGCCAGAAAATATAAGGGATACTATTAATAGTATGGAATTTGGTAAAAGAAATCTATTCAGTGATAAATCGAGAAACTCAAAAACATTTGATATTGTACCTCTGAAATTTGCTACTTCTATTAACTGTTTTGGAGTGTTAATAAAAATAGAGAACGCGTTATTATAGAAAAAATTCCAGCTATTATCTCGCAATAGCTGGGTGATAATTCCTATCTTTACACATGCAATTAAAAACTCATATATAGAAACATGAGTTAAGCCAAGAAGGTAATAAAGAGTATACAGGACTATATATAATATTAGCACTGATATTATTGTAGACCTAATAGTATTTGTTTTGCTTGATTTTGTAAAACTATCGTAAAGAACCTTTATAGGACTAGTATCAGAGTAGATTATATCAGAGTCATTGTAGCTGGGGCCGAAAAATGCGGTTTTTATCTTCTCATCAAAAAAATTATATATTGCACTAAAAGTTCTTGTAGGGGGCTCTTTAGTTGTTAGCTTGATGCTGAGCTGACCTTCATTTTTCTCGTAATTGCAACCATGATCTTTTATTCCGTAGTATATGGTACCATTTTTGCCTTTTAACTTTTTCTTCAATTTTTCCATTTCTTGAGTATCATGAACTTTGCTAATATCTACAGATATATCTTCCTGATTTTCACCGGGATTATTATTAGGAAACTCATCAGAAACTCTTATATATAAACTCTTTTTTAGATTAGCAACTTTTGTTACTCTTATGTTAAAACCACCTTTGTCATTTCTATCGTAGCAGCTCTCATTGTTTCTACTACATAAACTGAAAGTTAAACTCGGTGTTTGATGGTCCTTATTAATTTTATAATCACAATTAGTACATAAACCACCACTTGGAATATGTTCAAAATTTTCACCATCCATGTGAACTTTTAGAAGTGTAATGTCAGTTTTTACTTGTTTTTCTTTTAGAAAATTACTAATCACTTCAATATAAGACTGAGATATCTCACCTTCTATACTATTGAATTCAATATATGCACAATCTGTGTTCCTGTTGCCAGAAGGAAATTTACATATGCGTCCACAGAGTAAATTTAAAATGTGCGTATCTACTTTGCTTATTTGTCTATCTGAAAGACTACTACAGTTTATATTTTCTCCTTTTATAGAGTTAATAATGCTTTTAATTTTTTCTTTCCTCTCATCTTGATCTACTTTTGAAAAAGTTGGATCCCAGTACTCTTTTCCATCTAACCATTCTATCTTGTTGCCTATTATGTATTTGTTGGGGCATATTGTGTACTGACCTTCTTCATCCTCCCATATTTGACATTCATCTTGGTTTAAAATGCGTGCAAAATACTCCTTTTCTTTGTTGCTGCATTTTTTATCAATACTTACATATCTAATTGTCTTATTTTCCTTGTCTTTACATACTTTACTTCCAATAACACTAAAGTTTATTGAATCTCCGGCTTTAAGTGCAAATTTTGATAACGTAACCTCTTTTACTCCAGGTCTTATTGCAAAATCTTCATACTGCGGGCAAAAACTGATTTTATTAGGGACTATGCTAATTTCTGTTATTTTTATCTTACTTGAAATGTGAACGTTAGAGTCAACCCACTTTTGTTGTGTTGACACTACATCCAATTTTTCGCGTAAGTTTAATAAATTCTCTGGCTTAATACAATGATCCTCGCAACCAGACAGCAAAAAGAATATTACTATTAGTAAAAACTTACGCATAGCCCGTCCTAAGCTTTGATCACTTAAACGTTTATCCATTACTCACTTTGACCACTGCCGCTAGGAGCGGCATCTTTTACAGTGTCAATGATATCTTTTTCAACATTTTTGGTAGTACTAGTACCAGTATTTGCGAGAGTAGATCTACTACTGTTTTGTTCATCAGAACAAAACCTTATACTCTCCATACTTTTTTTAGCTTTCTTGGCAGCTTCAGCAGTACCTCCAGATTGAGCTTTGCTAATAGCTCCAACAATAGCTTTAGTTACAGAGAAGGCTTTTGATATCATTTTTCCAGGTGTAGTACCAGAGCCAAGTGCTGACCTTGGATTGCCGGCGAGCTCTGCAGCCATATTAGGAAGAATATTTAAAAAGTGATAAAATAGGAATAATATTAGAGCTAATTTAAACAATTCTCCGATTAGAGAACTGCTAAACTCCATATATGTAAAATCGAATAAACCAAGTATGTTACTCTTCTTAAAGCTGTAGTTTTGCATCATGCATGCAAGAGTGGTTTCGTTTTTTTTACTGCATTCTCCATCTTTTAACTTAAACCACTGTTTTTTATTGCTTAGCACTGTGATTTCTTCTCTTTCAAAATGTAAATTTTTAAAATAGATTTTATCGCATACTATGAACATAAAGGACAAAAACGCGAAAAGCATAACTGGGTATAAGCTATAGGTAATCAATTCCTTTAACCAACCATCAAAGTATCCTTTAGTGTGTTGGAATAGAACCATAGGAATGAACAAGGGTGATAAAGTGATGATTACACTTAAGGCAATAAGGGATAAAATAAATATATAGCACATCCATAAAATAACCATCATCATCATAACGGCCATAAATATACAGATAAGAGCTGTTAAAATCTGTCCGCCAGCAAAAATGATGCCGATTATTGAGCCTGCTACTAATAAAACAGGAGCAGAACCAAGTAAAATAGCCAATATTCCTGCACCACTAGTACCAATTTTCCCAGCAATTCCATCTAAAGGTGCTCCTAAGTAAAATAAAATTCTACAATCAAGTCTATCCCAGGACGCAAGATAGATGTCTTCTCCATACTTTTCTGCTTTATAATTACATATATTTTTACTTTCAGATGATGCCTTTAAGACTATCTCAGACAAACCATCTGAAAGCCTTGTTAACTCCTTATAATAATGAGACATAGTGCTACCTGTTGTAAAGTAGATCACTAAAGCAAATTTAATAATCAACATGTATATTTCTTGTGAACTGCGTACTCCACCGGATATGGCTTTTATAGAGAACAGCATTAAAGCTAAAACTAAAACAGCAGTTACAGTATTTTTTAGCCTTTTTTGTGCCAAAGATATAAAGTTCTCACCATTTGGCATACCTTTACCTGTAACTAAGTTATCTAACGATTCCTTAATACATTGTACTACCATGGAAGTTATAGGAATAGGAGCTAATGATTTACTTCCCGTCTGATTGTAACAAGCTTGTGAAACGTAGTCTTGAAAACAACCTTTGTTATCGTAACCTATAAAGATTTTTCCCTCTTTTTCGTTGTTCCTTATAATAGTTTTATAATCTTCATCGGAACCAATAGGGATTGGATTGCCAATACTAAATTTTATCTTGGACTTCTCACACATAGGAGCAATTAGGTCAGGTGGTAATTCCGTGCACCCTATATCAACTCCTTGCGGCCAGGGGATTATTCTAATACCAAGTGTGTTAACCTCAGCTAACTCTACACATAGCCTACCTGTTTTTCTTACTGCTTTGAACGTTGATCCATATATGGTTTTGCTCTGTCCAGCTTTGAGAACTTTACATTTTAGTCCTCCATCAACTTTTGGTGACCACGACCCATTTACGTATCCAGTGTCTTTTTCCCTAACATCAAAATCTATGTATCCGGCCTTCTCTCTGAAATCAAAGTCATTCTTCTTAAAAAGATTACCGAATGTTAAAGGATTGCGATAACATACTTCTATATATTCACTATACTGCACACCATTTTTTGGCCAGTAATAATGTTCTCTATCAATATTAACAATATCCCAGTTAGCAAAGTCTAAAATTTCTTTTTCTATCTGTTTTGCATTTTTTCCAGATTCTCCTTTTAATGCAGAAAGATATTCATCTTCTGTTTGAAAATTTTTATTTATGAATGTGCTATAACTTGTGTCTCTTAATGTAAAATCCTTATACTTTCCATCATGATCACGTGCAACTGGGTGTCTAACAAAACTATGCTCACAGACAACGAGTCCTCCTATTGCTTTCCAAACTCCAACGATTGCAGCTATCATTCCAACAATAACAAGACTAGTAGATAATCCAGCAGAAGAGACAGTCAAGACAACGCCAGTAAATATCGCACCAACAGCGATTGCTATCCCAGCAAGTGCTGGGGCTGTTTTAAACGCTCCACAATCAGGGTTAGAGGCACGACTGAAACTGCCAGTAGAATTAAATCTGCTAACAAATTCTGTTCTATCAATGCCACTTGCTATATCTCCAAAAGCTGGATATGAGAGTAAAAAATCTACATTCAGTAAAAATATCAAGATCAGTAGCAGTGACAGCTTGGTCTTAAACATTTTTTACTCTCTGGTAGAATATGGGTAACCATCTTTTCGGGTCGTTCCCGACTTCTTTTAATATATCATGTAACAATAGAATACTTTCTGCACGTCCGGATAACACATTGACTATATCATCTAAGTCTTTTAAGTCTATTCTAGCTACAACAGCATTAGCTCCTTGTTTCACCAAAAAGAATCTAGTACTTGGATCTGTATGCTTGATTAGTATATATTCACGTTCAGTTAGCATAAAGACATCTCGATAGACACTAGTGGCTTTTAAGTTTGGTAAAAAAATTTGTGTTGCTGTTTGTTGTACAAGTGTATCACTAATGGTACTTTTGCTTGCATCTTCAACACTTTGAGTGGCAAAAATCACAAAAGCATTTGATTTCCTTAGCACTTTTAACCAGTCTTTTATCTTAGGTGCAAAGACTGGATTATCTATTAATGCCCACGCTTCATCAAGAACAATAATAGATGGAGTGCCATCAAGAGATATACTAATCCTATGAAACAAATAAATCAAAACCGGTCCAAGAGCAACAGAATCTTTGAGTAAGCTAGTCATTTCGAAGCCAAATACCCTTGCTTTTGAAAAATCTAGTAAATCTTCTTTATTATCAAATATTGCAGCGTGAGAACCATTACCGTGCCACATAGATATTGCCCCAGCTAAGGTACCAGGGCCTGCAAGGCCTAAAAATGGTACGAGATTTCTCAAGAATCTGTCTTCTTTCCTCAACTTAAAATTTCCTTCAATTGCATCATTAATTCGAGTAATATCTTCTGAAGTAAATTTATCATTGTATACTGAAATTAAAGATTTTATCCACTCCATTAAAAATGTTCTATTGTCAGTAGTATCATCAAGTTGTAGAGGATTAAAATTTGTCTTAGTTCTTGGTTCTATTAGTGTATAGACACCGCCAAGCGCTCTTAAGAAGATCTCTGCGCCACGATCTTTATCGAAGAAGAATATTCTTGGAGAAAATTTCATTGCTTGAGCACATAAGAAATTCATTAAAACAGTTTTACCAGAGCCAGTTGGACCAATTATCATAGTATGCCCAACATCTCTTATATGAAAATTAAAGAAAAATGGTGTACCGGATGTTGTGTCAAAAACTGTAACAGCATCTCCCCAGTGATTATTGAATTTATTACCAGTAGGATAATTATGTTGAGATACAAAGCCAGCTAAGTTAAGACTGCTTATTGTACCTTTTCTAACTATATAATTGAAATTACCAGGAATTTGTGCCCAAAATGCTGGTTCAAGGTTAACTCTTTCACGGATAGGATAAACACCACAGTTAGAAAGCTCTGATTCTACCAGCGACAAAGCATTGTCTAATGATTTAGGGTTTTTTTCTATACATAAGATAGTTAAGTGATGTTCGCCAAACGCAATCTTACCACTCATTGCATCATCAAGTGCATGAGAGATTTCTGCTATTTGAGAAATAGCTTTATCTTCGGATTGTATCATCCGATTTTGTTGTATCTGCATTTTTGCAATTGCTATTTGTCTGTTTGTGAATTGGAAAGACTGTGTGATAATAAACTCGTAGGGAAGTTGTAAAAAGTGATCAAGCATTCCTGCAGAGGTATTATTACCATATTCTTTGATACTCACTATTCCAGCATATTTGCTCTCGTTGTGAGTTATAACTTGTATGGTCTTATGGCCAAAAAACAATCTATGTACTGGTAAGTATTTCGATATTTCGGTTTTTAAAGGGAAAAGCGTATTTGTAATGAAGCCACAATTTACAATTCTAGATAGAAATTCCATTATTTCACAAAATAAACCGTTTGGGGTTTCTTTTACTCCAAGAACCTTAGGCGAGTAATTTCTAAGGCTTGTTACTACACGATTTGTTGTTTCTTCTAAGTCTTCATAAATAGCACGCATGTCGCTTTTCCAGGCATATTTTGAGGTTACATGTCCGAATTTTTTCAGTAAGTGTGATAAAAATTCTACTCCTTTTGTATCCGTTCTACGAATAACTGTAATATATAGATCGTTAATAAATGATTGCCTTGTTGAGTGTTTTTCTCTCCATTTTAGATTTACGTAATTAGCAAAAAAATTTGGCAATTTTTGATTTACAGATTCATCAGAGAAGATATTTTTCTTACGTCTGATAGTATGAAAATATAGACCGAATGCTGGAGACGAAATGCTTCTCAGCATTTGATTCCTAATATTGTTCTGTATTACCAGATCTTCATCATCGGCTGTTTCAAACGCAAAGCCATTTAGTTTTATAAACTTAACTAACCAATTCTGTTTTGTTACTAAGGTTGTACTATTCCAATAGTAAGAGTAAGGTATAAATTCAGCAGTATGAACTTCTCTGTTTAGAATAGATTTATTCTTTGATTGAATAGCTCTAAACCTCAGCATTGTATAACATTAAGTAATATCGTAAGAATTAGCTCCATGATAAAGACGGTTTAAACATCTTGAGCACTTTCCTAATTTTACCATAAATAATTCAATAAACAGCGGTTCTTTTGCGGAAGCTATATAACCAAGTCCGTGTATTCCGAATAACATCAAGAAAGTTCTAAGATCATTTATATTAATAAAAATTAACATGCAAATTAGAACATTTAATATTGCAAACATATAACTCACACCGAAAAGCATCGCAGGTCTTGTAAGACCTTTAAACAATTGATTTGTTTGTATGCTACCTGTAGACATTTTTTGACCCTCTGACTAATAGCTTCAACACTAATACTATATTATTAATTAAAAATCTATTGAAATGAGTACCTCTTTAGGTAAGATAAGTAATTTGAATTCAATGATGATAAGCTGGCCATTTCAGGAAGCAGAAAAAATATTACAAAGATTTCCTAATAAAAAGGGGATAATATTTGAAACTGGCTATGGACCTTCAGGTTTGCCACATATTGGTACTTTTGGGGAGGTTTTTCGTACTACAGTTGTTGCGAATGCACTAAAGAAAATAGCTCCTGATATAAAGACTAAGATTATTGTAGTTTCTGATGATATGGATGGTTTGCGAAAAATACCAGATAATGTGCCGAATCAAGGGATGCTAAAAGAGCATTTAAATAAGCCATTAACGATGATACCTGACCCATTTGGCACCCACGAAAGTTATGGCCACCATATGAATTCACTGTTATGTAAATTTCTTGATTTATTTAATTTTGAATACGAATTTAGAAGTGCTACAGAGTGCTATAAATCTGGCGTTTACGATGAAAAACTTTTACTTTTGCTGAAGAATTACGACAAAGTAATGGATGTAATGCTTCCATCATTTCGAGAAGAAAGGCAACAAACCTATAGTCCGTTTTTACCAATATGTCCAAAAGCTTCTCGAGTTTTACAAGTTCCAATAATTGAAAGGAATGCCAATAAAGGAACAATCACATATGAAGATACAGATGGAGAAAAAATAGAGGTTCCAGTGACAAAAGGCAGATGTAAATTGCAATGGAAACCAGATTGGGGAATGAGATGGGCTACATTTGGAGTCAATTATGAAGCTCATGGAAAAGATTTGGTTTCATCTGCTGTACTTTCAAGTCAAGTATGTGAAATTCTTCGAGAAAAGCCACCACTTCTGTTTTCCTACGAGTTTTTTCTTGATAAAGAAGGAAAGAAAATATCAAAATCAAAAGGAAATGGTATTTCAATTGAAGAGTGGCTCACTTATGCCCCAACAGAGAGTTTAGCGTTGTATATCTTTCAGAGTCCAAAGAAGGCTAAACGTTTACATTTCGATGTTATACCAAGGTCAACTGATAAATATCTGGAGTTTGTTAAGTTATATAATGAGGATAAAGAAAAATATATGAATAGTCCTGTATGGCATATTCACCAAGGCAATGTTCCAAGCATAGGGATTTCAGGTATAAACTTCTCGTTACTTTTAAACCTGGCAGCAGCTTGTAATGCTGAAAATAAAGAGATTCTTTGGGGTTTTATATCTGCTTATGTATCGAATATTACACCAGAAAGTGATAAAATGCTCGACAGGCTTTCAGACTTTGCGGTTAAGTATTATCACGACTTTATCAAGCCAGCAAAAGCATATAAAGTTCCAAATGAAAAAGAGAAAGAAGCTTTACTAGATTTAAAGAATGCCCTATATTCTCTACCTATTATAACTACTGCTGAAGAAATTCAATCTCATGTCTTTTCAATTGGAAAAAAGCATAATTATAGTAATTTACGCGATTGGTTTCAGTTGCTATATAGAACGTTACTTGGCCAAAAAACCGGTCCAAGAATGGGATCTTTCATAAAGCTTTATGGGATAGGTAATACAATTTCTCTTATAGATACTGCTATTAAACGTACACTTTAAAGTTTGACCTCTTTGCATTTCGAGCTCTTTTTAGTTTAAAATTAAATGCAGAAATTATTCAACAACCTTGATCAATTTCCTTATCATGATACTGAAGATGTTTTATTCACTTTTGTAATCTCTGTATTAGGTTAATGGTAAAACTCAATGTATTTGGCATCTCATGTTAGTTTTTCGTACTATGTGTGTTGTTATCTTGATAAAGTTTCTATAGTTTTTTGCCTATACAAGTGCTGAAGCGCACTTATAAAATGTTTAAGACAGCAAAGAGGATATCAAAAATTGGTAAGCAATATTTGAGTACTAGTTATCCTAGGTTTTTTGCTTTTTTTACTTGATAAATTTCTTAAATATTAAAGCAATTCATAAATAAACATTTATTTTTATAATAAGTAATGTTATTTCAGGGTGTAACATCGGAATCTGTATTTTTTGATCTTGGTGTTGGCTACTTGAATAGCACTCTTAATAATCTTTGTTCTTTTTTCTATTTAGTAAATTTATTAATAGCTAAGATAATTTAAGAGTTCAAAGAGATATTATGCTAGTTCTTGATACTTTCTTATAAAGGGAGTTACTTTCGAGCTATTATAATACCAGTGTACTTGACACTAGTGGATTAGTAATGGTTTAATGATGAAGATGTAGAAATATTCACATGAGAGAAATATGTAGTGAAGTCGTATTCGAGTTTGTATGATATGAAAGGGGGGAATATGGGTAAAAAAAGTAGGCTAGAATCAGATAGCTTAGGTGAGATAAAAGTACCAAATGAACATTACTGGGGAGCACAAACACAACGTTCCTTGGACAATTTCAAAATCGGCATAGAAAAAATACCAGAACCTCTAATTGAAGCGTTAGCGGTGGTAAAACTTGCAGCAGCACGTGTGAACATGAAGTATGGTACTATAGACGAAAAAGTGGGTAATACAATCTGCACAGCTGCACAAGAGATAATAGATGGTAAATTCAACGACGAATTTCCTCTTGTTATATGGCAAACTGGTTCTGGGACTCAGACCAACATGAATATGAATGAAGTAATCAGTAACCGTGCAATAGAGATTTTAGGTGGTAATTTAGGTAGTAAATTTCCTGTACACCCAAATGATCATGTGAATCGTTGTCAGTCATCAAATGACACCTTTCCAACAGCAATGCATATAGCAGTGGCAAAGCAAATAAATCATTTTCTCATTCCAAATCTTGAATGGCTTTATAAAGCGTTAGATAATAAGGTTCAGGAATTTAAAAATATAATAAAAATAGGCCGTACTCATTTGCAAGATGCAACGCCTCTGACACTGGGACAAGAGTTTTCTGGCTATATGACTCAAATTGAAAAGGGAATAGAGAGGATAAAATTAACTTTGAGCAATGTATATGAGCTTGCACAAGGTGGTACTGCAGTTGGTACAGGATTGAATGTTAATCAAGGCTTTGCCGAGAGTTTTGCCAAAGAAATAGCAAAAATCACCGGTCTTCCGTTTACTTCAGCAAAAAACAAATTTGAAGCATTGGCAGCAAATGATGCTTTAGTTGAGTTAAGTGGAACACTCAACACGATAGCAGTTAGTTTAATGAAAATTGCAAATGATATAAGGCTACTTAGTTCTGGTCCAAGATGTGGGATTGGAGAAATAACATTACCAGAAAATGAGCCTGGTTCTTCAATTATGCCAGGTAAAGTAAATCCAACTCAATGTGAAGCAATAACTATGGTATGTGCTCAAGTTATGGGGAACCATGTTGCTGTAACTATTAGTGGTTCAAATGGTCATTTTGAATTGAACGTGTTTAAGCCAGTAATAATTTACAATGTTTTACAGTCTATAAGACTTTTAGCTGACGCAAGTTTAAATTTTGCACAAAAATGTGTGCTTGGTATCAAAGCAAATGAAAAAAGAATAAAAGATTTGGTGAATCAATCACTAATGCTAGTAACTATATTAAATACCTACATAGGGTATGACAATGCAGCAAAAATAGTGAAACTTGCCTATAAAGAAAATATCACTCTAAAAGAAGCGACAATGAAGCTAGGCCTGCTTACTGAGAAAGAATTTGAAAAAATAGTGAAACCGGAAGAAATGGTGAACCTATAAGCGACTAGTTTTAGTATCAACGCTTAAAGTGATTTCCTTTATCCCTTTCTTTCTCTTACCTGCTAACATTTTTAGTTTCTTACTGTATATGTAATTGCTTTATAGTATGCAGTTTATTTGAGGAGTTGTGATCTAATTTAAGAGTAATTTCCATAATTTGCAGTTTTTTTTCTACACCCACAATGCTCATAGGAAGTGTTAAAATGGGATAGAATCAAACAATAAAGTTAGCAGGATCCTTGTATATTTATTGTTTAAGTGAAAGTAATCTGGGTTTTCTTGCAAAACTATTGTTTATATGAAAAATGATGGTCTACTTTTTAGTGTCACTCTAGTGAGTGATGCTGAGATCTAAAAAAGGAAAGAAAACAGATTCCAGTGTCAGCTATTTAGATGGCAACAAAGGAGGAATTTTGTAAGAAGCTTTTTCATGCTGAATATTTAAGCTTAATTGTGGTATAAGTCTGTAATAGCGAGAGGAGAAAAAACGGTTAAATTTTCTATTTTACTTGCTAGTTTATTAGATTAATTAATGCCAGTTTGTAATAGGGATGATATTTTCTAGATGTTAATATGATGCAAATTCGAGAGTATGATAAACTTTGCTCTATTCAATTTAAGAAAGAAATAGAATATTATCTAAAGTTAAAAATTGGATAATTGATCTTGAGCATGTTGATGATATATTAATAGTAAAATATCTTGAAAAGCCAGTTATAAATACGTGTATAACCGTTAAATCATTGAAATTGGTGGACGATCATATCACAAAGCTATGGGGAAATTACAATATGAGTATCTACGGAACAGAGAAATGATATTTAGTAGGTGATATGTATAGTTACTAAGTTCACATAGCAAAATTTATTCTATGCTTGTGTTTTATTCAGGATAGTAGAAAGCATAAAAGCTATTATTTGCTTTGCGTAACTGCTTGAAAGGAGATCACAAAAGAGCGAGAAAATATTCTAAATTATAGAGATAAACTAAGTGAGATTTTCTTTTAAGATAGAGAAATGTATATAGAAAATAAAACAGATTTTATAAGAGGTTTGCTTGTTTAAGCAGAAAATATGAGCAATGAAAAGGATAATTGTACGTAAAGCTTTAATATAATATATGATGATATAGGTAATATGTATCAATTTATGGTGAAATATAGAAAAATATTTAAATGGTTGATGCTTATATTGGATTAATACCAAAATAGTGTGTCTTTAAGGAAGTTAATCAGCATAGTAGAATATTAAAATGGGATTATTAGAGTGTAGAACTAGCTGTATTTCGTGAAGCTGCGCGAACAATACTGAACTGATATAATTAGTAAGAAGAAATTCTACTGAGAAGCTTGGGTTAGAGCTATAGACAACTCTTTTTTTTTGTGTATAATCTTAAGAAATTTTCTATATTTGAAGTGAAAAGAGCTTTAATATCGGTTTATGATAAGTCAAATATAATTGACCTTGCATCATTTTTAATACAGCAACAAATGGAAGTTCTTTCAACAGGGAATACTTGTAAAGTGCTATCTGATGCTGGAATAAAAACGCGAGAAGTCTCAGATTATACACACTTTCCAGAAGTATTAGGTGGTAGAGTGAAAACTTTGCATCCTAAAATTCATGGAGGGATACTCTGTGATCGGGAAAAGCATAAAGAGGAGATGCAAGGTTTGGGAATTGAGCCTATAGATCTTCTTATAATTAATCTATATCCATTCTGGGAGACAGTGAATAGCGGGTCAGATGAGGAGCAAATTGTAGAGCAAATTGATATTGGTGGAGTAGCTTTAATTAGAGCTGCAGCAAAAAATTTTTATTTTACTTCAGTTATTTCTAGCATTCAGGACTATGAAACACTAAAAATTCAAATGATTGAAAACAACAATAAAACAACATTGGAATATAGAAAATATCTAGCAACTAAAGCGTTTGCTCTCACTGCATACTATGATTCTAATATTTATAGTTGGTTTTTATCACAGAGTAAGAATAGTGAATTACCAGAGTTTTTTGCTCTATACGGATATAAAACACAAGAACTAAGATATGGAGAGAATCCTCATCAAAAAGCTGCATTTTATAGCAATCAGTTTACAAAATGTCCGCTAGAAAAAATACATGGTAAAGAGTTGAGTTATAATAATATACTAGATGTAGAGTCTGCGCTTAACATAGTTTCTGAATTTAAAGAACCTACAGCAGTGATAATCAAGCATAATAACCCATGTGGTGCTGCTGTTGGTAATAACGCTTTGGAAGCATATGAAAAGGCTTTATTGTGTGATGAAATAAGCAGTTTCGGTGGTGTAGTAGCCTTAAATCGTGAGCTAGATTTAAAGCTAGCAGAGAAATTAAGTGAGATATTTTTAGAAGTAGTGATAATACCATCAGTAAACAGTGAAGCGTTAGAAGTTTTACAAAGAAAGAAGAATTTAAGAGTGATTATTTATAAACCCTTTCAGAAAAGTACAAAATATCAGATCAAAAATGTTGTTAGTGGTTTTTTAATACAAGAAAATAATAACTACTTGATAGAGGCAGGAAGAATTAGCCAAGTGACGAAGCATTCTGTAACAAAGAAAGAAAAGGAAGATTTGATTTTCGCTTGGAAAATATGTAAGCATGTGAAATCCAATGCGATAGTTATAGCAAAAAGTGGATGTACTATTGGCATCGGTGCAGGGCAAACAAGTAGAATAGGCAGTGTGGACATTGCAATAAAAAGAGCAGGTGAAAGATGTAAAGGTGCTGTGCTTGCTTCAGATGCATTTTTCCCATTTCCAGATAGTATAATAGAAAGTGCAAAACATGGAATTACAGCGATAATCCAGCCTGGTGGTTCGCTAAAAGATCAAGATGTGATAGCAGCTGCAAATGAGAGTAAAATCGCTATGTTTTTTACTGGTATTCGTAGCTTCTTTCATTAAGTTTTATATCTTATAGCTAGGAATTTTCTTTTCACATCATCACAACTTTGGTGAATGTGTACGGTTTTTCACGTTACCAATAACACACAGAGCTATGCAATAAATCTACTGAAACTTTGAGAAATGAAGCCTACTTCTGTATTCAAATATATCAAGCAGTAATTTAAAAGATTTATTCTTGACTATTGTGCTTTTTGTGTTGTTGTATGTGAGATTAAGTAACTTTCTGTTCTTGTATAAATTAGCAAAATTTAAACTTCACGTATCCTGATTATTTTATATCTAAAATATCTCTTCTGTCTCTTAATATCATGTTCTTTCCAGAATGTAAAATTCATCTTGCGACTTACGCATTATCTTTAACTTTGAGGGTGAGCTTTGACTTAAGTTATTGTATTAATAATATGGTTTGTTTCCTCGTTCTACGCTGCCTCTTAGCTGGTGTAATTGCGATAATCCAAGTTGCTCTGTATTTTCTATAATTAGAATTGGTTGTTGCATCTAGTATGTCTACGCCAACTTTTATTACAGTGGTTGTAACAAGCAGAGAAAATTTATCTTTTTTGAGAGAAAACATAACTTGATTTTTCTGTTCCTTGGTTAATTTCCTGTATATTATCTCGACTTTATTAAAAAGTGTTTTTTATGCTTCCTGGAAGCGCATCTCTGCTGCAGTGATATTGAGCTCCCCCGTTTCCTACTATGTATGAATAAATTCAATATGCTTTTTTGCTCATATATATAGTATTCTTGAACCTTTTAGTAAAATTTAGTACTTTCTTGATATTTATAGTGACAGTTTTTATTGATAATCTGGATTCTGATTTCTTTTTCCTTAAAACTAAGTATTCAATACTATTATACATGGCTTGCTGTAAAGTTCTTGGAGTTGCGGTAACAAAAAGTATATCGGCATTTTCTCCTTTTTTTGCTAAGCAGATTTTTCTGCATCACTACAAATCATTATTGTTCACCTATAATTGCAAGCCCAAAAATTTTAAATGTGATGTTAGCTTGAGATAGTGCGTGAGTGCTAAACACTATGTTTAAAATACCGCTTATAAGTTCATTCATGATAATTTTTCTTGCGTGTAGTCTCGCCAGAGAGTAGAGTAATTTTATATTATCAGTACAGAATAAAGCCTTTTTGATTTAATAATGGTATTGTGCTTCTGCAGATAATAGTAGTTGGTGCTTAGAGCTGATTGCATATTGTTTTCTACTAGATTAAGCATTGCAAAAAGTGCAATCACGGTCTTTCCACTACCAATATCACTTTGAAGTAAACTTACTTATCATATGGTGCTTAAGATTTTTATCTTCTGAAATTTCACCTATTATACTAACTTGATTATTTTTTAATTTAAAACGATAGTTATTCAAGACTTGTTTTTTATATATTTATTGGATATTGTAAATTCTCTGTTCATTTTTTTTTTACATAGTTTTCTCTTGAAGTTTTAGTGTTAGTCGATATGTAAAAATTACTATAAGTAAGCCTTTTCCTTGAAAATTCCGCTTCAGTTAATGAGCTTGGCTTGTGCAACTTCATAATATTTTCTCTTCAACTTAGCAGTTTTTTAATTAACATGGCGTTTATCCATTCTGGCAAATTGGGCAGTTTTTTTTTAACTAGAGCTTATCATATTTCCGATACTTCTATCGGTGATGTTGCGATACAATTAGTAAACCGATTCTATGCTAGCTATTTTTTAAAATAGGCTAATGTTAAGCAATACATAATCTGGATGAGCGATTTGCCAATGTTTGGGAAATTTTTCGAGTTTTCACTAATAATTATATTGGCTCCGTTTGGAAATAATTTATATCAATAATTAATTGAATAATTAAAAAAGATTATAAGTATGTATTGACTTTTACTTTCAATGACTATTTTATATGGGATTCTCTTTAAGAGTGAGGCGGGTAATGCTCACAAACTTTTGCCATGAAAGTTGAAATTTTTCAATTTGAGCATCAAGTAATGACTTTTTTCTATCTATATGACTGGACGGCCTATAAAACAGCAGGTTCATTACTTTATTTCCACCACAGAGTTTAGGCAGTATTGTGAAATGAA
The DNA here is from genome assembly GCF_000306885.1 of Wolbachia endosymbiont of Onchocerca ochengi. GTDB lineage: Bacteria > Pseudomonadota > Alphaproteobacteria > Rickettsiales > Anaplasmataceae > Wolbachia. The sequence continues at coordinate 102,068 of NC_018267.1, read as the reverse complement.
ATTTAGATATGTTCTCTAAATTGCTATTTTAGAGAAATCAGTACTTTTGGTTGTTTGCTGGGATTTATGTATGTGTAAAACCTTTTTATCCTTAATAAGAGGTCTTCTAAAGGTTCTATAGTTTGGTGATGAAGCTGTTACTATTTGTCGTTGTAGAGCTTGTATCAGTGTTAAGTATTTTTGTTGGCTTATTAAATATTTCATGTATTGTACTACTGCATTCTATATTAAGATGTTGATAATAAATGATTTTATATAGGAGAAAAAAGAAAGTTCAGTAATTCGCTGAGAACTCGAACAAAAAAGTTTAATTTTAGCATGTTAAGAGCCGATAAGGATAATAGATCAGTAAGCTCTGATGAACAAGTTTGTAAAAATTTTCAAAGGATAGATTTTGTTATTGACAACAAAAATATAAGTAGAAATTTGATCGAAAAATTATATACAGAGTATAATAGTTTACTCTCAAAGAGAGTAAGATGAAGACTACCGTTTTTTTTTGTAAAAGAAGTTTTTAAGAGAATGTTTAAATATGTTGAAACTCAAGTTCCAAGAGGGATTATCCCTTGGAGGGAAGGTTACTGATTGTAACCAAATAAGGTATGTAAGTGCCTTGTATGTTAAAGGAACATATCTTCTTTATTTACCTATGGGATACAAGTTATTGTTCAGGTTTAATCATTAACAATGCATATTGGTTACAGTGATTCAGGCTATGCACAGTTACAGTTGAAGAGCTAGTTTCTACTAACGCTTTTACAAAGCTAAAATGAAAAATTATATAAGTAGTTGCGTAGCTTACTGAAGTTCACTTAAATCTTAGGATGGGAAAGATGCGTAATATATAAAAGATAGTAAGTTATCTCTTACTATTTTTGAAGGGGTAGGGTATTAGCCAGTTGTCGATGGAATGCAACAAAAAGTAAAAGTTTGTTTTGATGTCATTTAAAGAGTTTTTAGAATTGATTAAGAGCATTTTTGGCTATATTATATAAAAGAATAATAAAGGAGAAAGATGTGTAGTTACAATGAAACAGGTAGCTTTGCTAGATTATTGAAAGTAAAAAGTACTTAAAACAAGTTAAACTACCAATCAATACATCGAGACTGTTATACAGAATAAGTAGTAAAAAAGGCTGTATTAGATTAAAGGAAGAGTGAAAATCTTCTATGCAGTTGATTACTTCAGAGTTTGGGAGTTGATTTTTAAACCAAGTATACTGGCGCTTTGCGTAATGTCTTGTATTTGTTTGAGCAATTTGTATTGCTTCGTTTAGGGTAATCTTACCTTTTAAGTATTTTATAATTTCTGGAACTCCATGTGCTTTCATGGCTGGCAAATATAAGGCTAAGTTCATACCAAGTAGATTTTTTACTTCATCAATTGCTCCATTTTTAATCATTGTAATAAAGCGGGAATTTATTTTTCGATATACGTCCTCGCGTTTAGGTAAAATTGTATATATCTTAAAATTATTGATTAAAGGAGGCTGTCTATTTTCTTGCCATATAAAAATTGACTTGCCAGTTTCAGTAATAACTTCAAGTGCTCTTGAAAGGCGATGTGAGTCATTCATGAATATTTTACCTTGAATTTTTGGGTCTTTGTTTAACACTAATTTATAGAACTCCTCTTTGCTTAAATTTTTTCTGAACTCACTTACATTTTTTTTTACTTCCTGACTTATTTGTGGAATTGATGACAAGCCTTTGATCAAACTGCTGATATAAAACCCACTTCCTCCAGTAATGATTGGTACTTGTGAGTTTTCTAATACATTATTGATTTCCTTCTTCAAATCTTCTAGCCATAGACCCACGGAGTAGTTTTCTCTTGCCGAAACATATCCATACAATTTATAAGGTTTTTCTTGCTTCAATGGCTGAGCAGTAATTATGGGAATTTCCTTGTATATCTTTTTTGAGTCACAGTTTATTATGCTAATATTCAAATATTTTTTCATTAGATTATTGCATAATTCTGATTTACCTGAAGCTGTAATTCCTGTAATGATTATTATACTATTTTTCATTTATATTAATTTGATTAACATATAATAGAGTGTAGCAAAAATTTGGATTCTACAATCTAAAGTTCGGAGACTTTTATGACAGAAGATAACGATAATAATTCATTTACTAAGCGTTTTTCAAGCAGGATTTATGGTTATACAGGGGGAAGTTTTTCTAACAAGTATTCATCTCAGAATACAAAGGAACGTGCGTTAGGAGAAAGAGGGAGAATCTCTGAATTAGCAAGCAAAAAAACTGAGCCTAAGGAAGCTTTTTCCAAAAGTGGCAGCATAAAAAGCAGAAGCAGAATTCTCAATGAGAGATCCTTTGTTGATGCGGCAAGAAGAAGTAGATCAGATCTTATATATCTAGTTCGTGGTAAAGATCGTGGAAGGTCAGCGTGGCACTATGTATTAGTTAGTAAAGATAAGAGAGAGATGTTTCTTGCAAAAAGCAGAACTGGTTCTATGGATGTTGCAGATTATGGAGAGATTTTGTATTCAGGATGGGGAGAAGATCCACCACAAGAAATAGTTGATAAAATTAATGAAGAGTTTGGACTATAATAAGTCTGTGATAGGCTTAATATAGCGTCTTGTGTAATTTAACCTATAGACTAAGCAGAGAAAAAGTGATGGCATTTTTTTTGTACATTACGTGCATTTAAATTGCTTTAGCATAAATATTAAGAAGATTTACTAAATAGAGAAAAAAGGCAAAAAAAACTATAGTAAATAGTTTTGTTTTATTCTTTAATTCTTTAAATTAAAGTTATGTGTTACCTTAAACACTTTGTAAGTGTGTTTTTCACATTATATAATAATATAGATAAAAGGGGGGCTGCCTTGTAAAAATATTGTAAAGGTATAGAGTGCAACATAACGCAAAAATTAAATATTGTAATACTCTTGTCGTTTAATTTGCACAGATTGATCTGTTTTAGGGGAAGGGGTTGACAAAATTTACTAAGTAGTTTCTTAGTTTATAACATGTACGATGTGCTGTTGAGCATTGTAGGAATTCTATTTACAAAAGCTAGCTAGTTACTAAAAATTGATTATAAGTAGCTACTTAATTACTTAAAGCCAGAAGACTTGGATTTAGTTTTATGGGATTACTTAGTTACTGGTTAATGCATCTTCTATTAAAAACTGTACAAATTCGTTACCATTCCAGTAATTTACGGAGATTTTACCTAAAATAGCTTCAATATTGCCCTGTGTGATGGCAGAACCAAGATGAGTATTTACAGAACGAAACGCGATAGCTCTGACTATAGCATCATTATCAGCAATGAAACATTTTATATGGTCAACTCCTACAACTTTAGGTTTTCTGATCTTTGCTCCTTGAATAATGAATCTTGGTTCAGGATTACCAATACCAAATGGTTCTAAACGCTGTAATTGATTCCACAGAGATAAGTTTATTGCTTTAACAGTCACTATACCATCGGCTTTTAAAGCTCTATTATTTGTGGAGTTTGTAAACTTCTTAGTAAAAAAGTGATGTAAGTCATTTATTTTATCTTCTTTAATTAAAAATCCTGCTGCCATACTGTGACCACCGCCTTCAATAATTAAATTCATATACTTTGCGGAAAGGATTGCAGCACCGATATTGACTTCAGGAATTGACCTGCAGCTTGCTTTCCCTATTCCATTGTTTAAAGATATCACTATTGCCGGCAAGTGAAACTGCTCTTTTAGCTTCGATGCAATTATACCAATTATTCCTTGATGCCAATTACCACTTGCTATTATAAAGTTTTCACCTAAATGGATAGATTTTTCCACTTGTGTTATAGCTTCCGCAAAAGCCTTATTTTCCATTATCTTTCTCGCGTTATTTAAATTTATCAGTTTTGATGCAATGGAATGTGCTTCTTCTTCATTGTCTGTAGAGAGCAACCTTGTACCGAGAGATGCTTCTCCAATTCTTCCTCCAGCATTTATGCATGGCCCAATGTTAAAACTAAGCCGAGAAACACTTGGCTTTTCAAGAATTCCTAGTGCATCAGACAAAACGCGTAAGCCAACGTTTTTTCTTGTCGACATAATTTTTAATCCTTGCGAGACGAATGCTCTATTAAGGCCAGTAATTTGCATAGCGTCGCAAACAGTACCAAGGGCAACCAGATCTAGCAGATCAAATAAATTTGGTTCTTTTCTGTTAGTAAAAAACCCCTGTTCACGTAAGCTCTTGTTAAGAGCAACAATCAGAAGAAATGATACTCCCACTGCTGCGAGGTTACTATAAGGAGATCTCTCATCAAGACGGTTTGGATTAACAACTGCCACAGCGCTTGGTAATTTTTCTGTACTAAGGTGATGGTCAACAACTATAATATCAAGGCCAAAGTTTCTTGCATCTTTTATTGGTTGATATCCAAGCGTGCCACAATCAACGGAAATGCATAAGTTAATACCTTTCTTTTTAAATTGTAATAAAGCATCTGAGTTTAATCCGTAGCCCTCATTAATACGATCTGGAATGTAAGTTATAGAGTGCATACCAATCATCCTTAGATACCTGTTAATCAATGCTGATGATGTTGCGCCATCGACATCGTAGTCACCGAATATTGCCACGCTTTCATTATCATTTATTGCCTGTATTATACGGTAAACAGCCTTGTCCATATCAAGAAGGTGAAATGGATCTGGTAGTAGCAATCTGATTAGTGGGTATAAGAAGTTGACTGCGTTTTCTACATTGACACCGCGAGTAACAAGTGTTCTCGCTAATATTTCTGGTAATTCAAACTTCTGAATTAGGGTTAAGACTTCCCTTTGATCTGCTTTTTGCAACTTCCATAGTGTGTTTGTTATGCTGCGCTTTTCGATATCAAATAGCATATTTTTGCAAATAAAACTACTTTACCAGAATTTTTGATTTGGCTCTACTATGAAGATGAATTAATTTATTTTAAAATTAATTGCTTGCTGTTTTGTAAAAAAATTTGTATTACTTGAGTAATACCAGTTGATGAAAATTAACTATGGAGCTTAATAAAGTTGCAGCATCGATTCTTTTTTCTGGGCTAATGATTATGATAGTCAGTAATATAGTTGATATGCTTTACAGTCCAGAAGAATATAAAATTGAACACCAAACAATAGTAGCTGCTGGTGACAGTGAATCTCAGCAAAAGATTGAACAAGTAGCGCTTGATATTCAAGCGCTCATGCAGAATGCTAGCTTCGAGAAGGGTAAGTTAGCTGCAAAGAAGTGTGTAGCTTGTCATAGTTTTGAAAAAGGTGGACTTAATAAGGTAGGGCCAAACTTGTGGAATGTAGTTGGAAATAAAAAAGCACACCTTGGTGATTCATTTAATTACTCAAAAGCAATGTTCGAAAAGGGTGGAAGGTGGGGGTATGAGGAGCTGTTTGTTTTTTTAAAGAATCCGAAAGCCTATATAAAAGGTACGCGCATGGCATTTGCAGGTATTTCTAACCCACAAGAAATAGCTGACTTGGTCAGCTATTTACGGGGATTAAGTGATAACCCGATTGATTTACCAAAATAATATGGGTTACTGTAAATTATTTGATGAAGATGGTAAGTATATAGCATATCGAAAGTTGAAAGGGAGAAAAGCTTCTATAGCCTTTTTTAGTGGTTTTGCATCCAGTATGAATGGAACTAAAGCAACTGCTATTTATAAATTTTGTCAAGAAAACAATGTAGAGCTTGTACTGTTTGATTATTTTGGTCATGGTTCTTCAAGTGGAAATTTTATTGATTATACAATAAGCGATTGGCAAAAAAATTGTGCTAGAGTTATTAATGAATTAACCAGTGGAAAACAGATAATTATAGGCTCAAGTATGGGAGGGTGGATGATGTTGCTCACTGTTCTTCAATTTCCAGAAAGGATTGCAGCGTTAATTGGTATATCATCTGCCCCTGATTTTACTGAAGATTTAATATTCAAGCAGTTATCAGACAAGCAAAAAGAAGAATTAGATTCTAAAAATGTAGTAGATTTTACTTCTGGGAGTTGTACATATAAAATAACTAAGAATTTAATAGAAGATGGTAGGAAGAACCTTCTTTTAAATAAAGAAAGAATAGACATAAATTCTCCTGTGCGTTTGTTGCATAGTATTAATGATAAAGATGTTCCTTATCAGACTTCATTAAATTTAGCTAAAAAAATCAAATCACTTGATGTTGAAGTGCATTTGACGAAATCAGCAAAACATGATATGTCTGACGATCATTCATTAGAAATTTTATTTCAGACCATTAAAGAATTTTTGCCTACTGTGTAGCTGATTAAGGTAGTCCATATTTGCCGGGTTTATTTAATTAGAGCTTTAATTTTATTAGTATAGTATTAATGAAAACTTAATAATAAGTTTTGGTAATATATGGGATTAATATGTTTGCAATCTCGTATAGTAAAGAAAATGGAAAGAAGGGTATTGCTCGTAAAGTAGAGGGCACAAGAGATAAAGCCAAGTTCAGAGGAACTTGAGAGTCCTTATGATAGTTGAATTTGCTTTTTGATATCGTAGAAGGAAAAATGAGCAAAGTTAGTTAAAGATAATAATTGAGGAGTTAGTCAAAAGAATTTATCTGCTTTAAAAATAAACCTTAATGTACATAGTAAAGGTTGATATGTTCTTCTTATGGATAATTTAGAAGAATAATGTTGAAGTTATAAAACTTTAACAAAGTATGATATGAATGTTAATGATGATTACAAACATAATTCGTACACTGCTATGCATTACTGTCGAATGTAGACTATTAGGAATAGTGGAGTTGTTGATAAAAAGCAGAGCAAGTATTGATACAAAAATTTAAAAAAAGTGTTAAAAATTATTTAACACCAGTGCACCTTATAATTTTTAAAATATGCCAGAATTTATAGAATTGCTAGCTAAATGTGATGCAACAAAATTAATGTAAAGAGAAAAAAGCATTGAGTAATATACTTCTTTTCTTTTTGCTGTTTTGTACAGAAATAAAAGTGTAATACGGACTTTGATTAATAATAGAGAGAATACTGGAAGGTATAGATAATGTTGGATAAATTCTATTTTTTGTCTGTTAGATAGTATGCTCAGGTAGAAAATGATAGTAAAATAGGGAGAGGGTTATCAAATATTTAATATACGAACTCAAAACGGGTGTAACAAAAAGAAATAGTAATAGTACAGTACTTTTTCCTTCTGTTGATGATTGTCCTAGAAAAGTTTAGTAGCTTTTTTTAAAAGCCAAGAGAAAAATGAAATAAAATTATTAGCCTCTAGCCTGAAATATCATTAAGGTAATATTAAAGGCTATTTTAACCTTATTTATCATTATTTCTTATATATTTTTTAGCGCTGTCTATATTCTTTTTACAACTTGCTAAGGTTGGATGCTCATTGAAAAAATACACTTTCTGTTCAAGATTTTAATAGATGTTCTTTCTTTTATTGTACAAACCATTCACGATCTAAATATAGTTTTAGTATAAATTAAAGTATTGATAAACCCATAGATAATATAAAGGGCATCTAAGTTAAGAGGTATTTTATGCGCAGTAAGGTGAATTGGAAGAAATATGACTGACACTTGATGAATTTAAAAAGGATTAAAAATCTCAAGCACATAAGTGTTTGAGGGTTTATCAATAGGATAGGGGGAGTAATTTTGAAGAACGCTAAAGCATTCATTTTATGTTGGAAACCTTGCAATAATGAAAGCACAGGGATGGAAGACTAAACAGTTCCTTTAAGGAATGGGAAATATAAAAAATGAAGAGGATATGCTTGTCAAAGTTCTTATATAATAGGTATATCCACAACTTATGGTAACTAAAGTCGATGTCATACAGGTAGAGCATCAGATAAACTGTTTTAATCTTTGTTTGGCTTATGTTCATCAGTAATTATTAAGTTAGATCAACGGAAGACCAGTAGAATTGTAAAGAAGTGGTGTGCGAGATTTTTTTTAATGGCTAAGAAAAACCTCGGTAACTTTTTAAAAGAAGATTAAGAAAAGATTTGTAAGATGGTATGTAAATCTCTTTGTACAGGTAATTTAGTATGCTTTATTTATGTATTACGGCTGAAAGTTTTTCTTCCAGTTTAAAAATGTTGCTAATTAGTACGTGCAAATATAATATTAGTTAATATTTATAAATAAAGCAATTCCATGGAAAATAACTACAACGCTGATGCAATAAAAGTCTTAAGAGGTCTTGATGCTGTAAGAAAGCGTCCAGGTATGTACATTGGTGACACTGATGATGGATCTGGTCTGCATCATATGGTGTATGAAGTTGTCGACAATGCGATAGACGAGTCTTTAGCTGGGTATTGTAATGAAATTGAAATTAGCATAAATGAGGATGGTTCAGTATCTGTGATTGACAATGGTCGTGGCATTCCAACTGGTATTCATGAGGAAGAAGGAATGTCAGCAGCGGAGGTAATAATGACCCAGTTGCATGCAGGTGGTAAGTTTGATAACAATAGTTATAAAGTTTCCGGCGGATTACATGGTGTTGGGATTTCGGTTGTAAATGCATTATCAAGCTGGCTAGAATTAACCATTTGGCGCAACAAGAAAGAGTATTTTATACGTTTTGAAAATGGTAAGTCCATTGAACCCTTAAAGGTGATGAATGAAAACATAAACAAAAGAGGAACAAAAGTAACATTTATGCCATCAATAGAAATTTTTAGTAACATTAATTTTAGCTACTTCACTCTTGAAGGTCGTATCAGAGAACTAGCGTTTTTAAATTCGAATATCAACATCACTTTGCGTGACCTACGCAGCAGACCATGTATGGAATCTTACTTTAATGGTAGTAGGCAATCTGAAGGTAATTTTGGCACAGCAAATTTTATACGATATTTAGATAAAAATAAGATACATGTTACTAAGATTGTTAGTATAAGAGGTGATGCAAAAGATCTTGGTATCAGTATAGAAGTTTCGATGGAGTGGAATGACTCCTACTACGAGAATATGCTGTGCTTTACAAACAATATAAAACAACGGGGTGGTGGTACACATTTGGCAGGGTTTAGGTCTGCATTAACTAGGTGTATTAATAATTATGCAATTAATGAGGGTTTTTTAAAAAAAGCGAAAGTAAATTTGACTGGGGAAGATATTAGAGAGGGATTAACTTGTGTTTTATCTCTCAAAATGCCTGAACCTAAATTTTCTTCACAAACAAAAGACAAATTGGTTAGTTCTGAAGCGCGTACAGTTGTAGAAAACATAGTTTTTGATAAATTAAGTTCAATGCTTGAAACTGATCCAAAATTAGCAACAAGTATAGTAGAAAGAGTTATCAGATCGGCCAAAGGAAGAGAAGCTGCAAGAAAAGCACGAGAGTTAGTTAAAAATAAAAGCAATATTGATATTGTAACTCTGCCTGGAAAGCTTGCTGATTGTCAGGAAAAAGTTCCTGAATTATCAGAGTTATTTATAGTAGAAGGTAATTCTGCAGGTGGCTCTGCAAAGCAGGGTCGTAACCGAAAAACACAAGCAGTACTTGCCTTAAAAGGAAAGATTTTAAATGTAGAACGTGTGGGACTTGGTCGTGTTTTTTCATCTGCAGAAATTGGTTCTTTAGTTACGGCAATTGGTGCAGGAATAGGAAATGAGCATTTTGATATTAAGAAGATTAGGTACCATAAAATTATCATTATGACAGATGCGGATGTTGATGGTTCACATATTAGAACTCTGCTCTTGACATTTTTCTTTCGATATATGCGTGAAATAATTGAAAGAGGATATTTATATATAGCACAGCCTCCTCTTTATAAAGTTACAAAAAATGCTAAAGATACTTATATCAAAGATGATAAAACCTTTGAAGAGTATATAGTAAACTCAGCAGTTAAAAAATTAACATTAAATGGTATAAACAGGGATTTACGCTTTGTTTTGAATAAATGCCTTAGTATTTCAAATATTAGTAAAAATTATGACAGAGAAATACCACAAAATCTGTTAGAGTCGCTACTAATTTTAAGTAAGAAAAATGCTTTATTATCTACTAATGAGATTTTAAAATACTTAAAGTTGATCTATAGTAAATATACTTGGGAAGTAGAAGTAAAAGGTGAAGAAGTTTATGTCTCTAAATTATTTCAAGGATTAGCAGATAAGTATGTATTTCCACTTAGCATACTTGAAAGTAAAGAAATACTTAGTATACTCAGTTATCTTGATGATATAATTGACTTATTTAATGGTGATTCATTTTTAAAATCACAAGAAACTGAAATAAAGGTTAAATCTCCGAGTGCACTTGCAAAAACGATGATGGACTACGGCAAAAAAGGTTTAACTCTGCAGAGATTTAAAGGTCTTGGCGAGATGAATGCTGATCAGCTTTGGGAAACTACGCTCAATCCGGAAACTAGGACTTTACTAAAAGTTGAAATAAAAAATTGTGAAGAGGCAGATAACATATTCTCAGTGCTAATGGGTGACATGGTTGAACCACGCCGTGATTTTATCAATAATAATGCACTTAATGTGCATGATATTGATATTTAACTTTCTTTTACTTTTATTGTTATTCAGTGTTATACTGTATATTTTCACGTGGATCTTGTCCTTATTGAACTATGTAATATTTGATATACTATTTTTGCAAGTAGTGTTCTATAATTTTTTGTTACTATGGCAATATCTTATTTGCCGTCCGTTTTTCAAGTTTAATCGATTAGATGATTAGATAGAAGGAACCTATGCAAATTACATTGAAAACCCATTTAGCTAGGGAATTGTTTACTATTGCTATTACTGAAAGATCAATGCTTATAATAGAAAAATAATAAGATTCATTGATTATGATGAGAATTTGAGCATTAATAGTATGTTTTATAAATCTTTAAGTTGATTTATAACTAGTAGCATAATACTGAATGTAGATTTAAAGGCTGATAGCCTAGAAACTAAGGGAATATTAAATAGTGGTAATATGAAAGAAGAAGATATTTTATCAGAGAAGTGCAACTTTTTGTAAGTTTGAGGTGTTTCTTGTAAGTTATAAATAGGGATTTTGGCCAGAAAAAGATGAATTTGTATTTGGAACTGGCAAAGTAGTATTAAACAGAGGGACTTATTGTTGAAGTTGGTTAAATTCTTTAATTCAGTGCTACACACAGAATTTGAAGTTGTATGGAAAGGTATAAGGATAAAGTAATTGCATTATTCACCGTACATCCATAGCAGATTTTGCCAGAGATGAATAATATTTAATACTCGTAAATTGCGATAAAATGTTTTCAATACGTGAAAGTAAGTTTAACAATATTGTAAATTTTTGTTGTGAACCTTATATACCTAGTTTTTATAACTGAACTTGCTTAATGGTACTACTTTTAATATTATATAGTATGTGGAAAGGTGGCTGAGTGGTTTAAAGCACACGCTTGGAAAGCGTGCACATATAAAGATATGTCCGGGGGTTCGAATCCCCCCTTTTCCGTATCACATGTAGGAAAATAGAAGGAAAAACATGAAAAACATAATGCTAATCGGTGGTGGGGTCGGAAATGCAGTGTTATTCCCAATAGGAAAGGCATACCTTAAAAATAATAATAAGGTTCTGTACTTTGCTGGCTATAAAAAATTAAATGATCTATTTAAACAAGCACTGATAGAATATGCGTCGAATACGGTGGTTTGGGCATGTGAAGAGGGGTGGATAGAAACAAGCAGAAGTCAAGACAAATCTTTTCATGGTAATATAGTTAATGCGATAATCTCTTATCAACAGGGAATATTAGGTGATACTACGATTGATTTAGGTGCTATAGATAAAATTATTACTATCGGCTCTGATAAAATGATGAAAGCTGTAAATGAAGCTAGGAAAACAGTTTTAAAGCCATATCTGAAATCTGACCACGTGGCAGTATCGTCAATTAATTCTCCTATGCAGTGTATGATGAAAGGAATTTGCGCTCAATGTGTGCAACGGCATATAAACCTGGAAACAGGAGAAGAGAGTTTTGTTTATAGTTGCATTAATCAAGACCAGAATATGGATTTTGTTGACTTTGATTTTTTAAGTGAGCGTTTGAAGCAAAACAGTTTGCAAGAAAAGCTCACTGTAAAGTGGATAGATTATGCTCAAAGATATTAAACAGCGGAAAAAGGAGGTAAGGAAGCAATATAGGGCTATAAGAAAAAACACTGATAAGAGTTATTCTAATTATGTAGCAAATTTTCTTATTAATCTATTTGATCAAAACTTAAGTTACGTTAAAGGCAGAACAATTGCGGCTTATATTCCAATTGATCAAGAAATAAATGTTGTGCCCTTGATGCATAGTTTGCTTAATTTAGGTTATAAAGTAGCAATTCCTGATGGAAATAAGCCACCAAGATTTAAGGAGTGGAATAAAATAGACAGAAGCAACATAGTTCCTGACATAATAATTACTCCTGTTATTGCTTTTGATGAGTATCTTAATAGGCTGGGTTTTGGTGGTGGTTGGTATGATGCTGTGATAAAAGAATTGCGACCATTTGGAAAAATATTTATAGGTGTAGCTTATGAAAAACAATATTATAAAAGTTTGCCAGTAGAAAAACACGATCAAAAACTGGATATTATGATCACTGAAGCACGTATCAGGTATAGGTATCAAAATACTTGTAATTCTCTAGTTAACTTTCCTGCAATTTTAAAATGTCGGTTGCATAATGAACTTGATTTCTCTTTCTCTAGTAAGTTTGGGAGGCAATATCTAAATCTTCAAGTTTGTGATTGCTCTTTGGGCTGGTGTAAATATCTAAGTTTTCAACTATTTTCTTTATAGTAATAGTATAAAGTAAGGATTTACAGATAGATATCCTGTTGTGATGTTTATAACTTCTTTAATTTTAGAGCTTTGTCAATCTATAATTAAGTTATTAATTTATCATACTTTTGATGATGCATTGGATGATTGTGGTTTTATATTATTAAGGAATAAGGGAATTAATCATGACGTATACTTCTGATGCTTATAGTATTTGCTTTTTGTGATATCAGAAGAATGCGCTTAGGTATAATAATGGCGTTAATAATAACTTTCTTTATAATAAGGAGTAATATTATAAGTAGACGTTGTACGTCGTTGCCATTCGAGAGGATGTAAATTATCTCAAATCAATAATAGCATAAGGCTGTGTGCATAAGTGTGGTAATATTCTTTTATGTAAAAACTTTTTAAGGGAGTTTTGGAACTCATCAGTTTGTTTAGTGTTGGTAGCATATACTGTGCTGTGATTATGTACAACCTTAGGTTCCTAATCTAACTTTGTACTCAGCAAAATTTTTCTGGAGTTATTTTAAGAGTCTCTTACACTGCATAAGTTTTTCTCGTGGATTTTTTTTAATTAACTAAAACAATAGTGAGAGAGATTATAAATATTTTAGCCGTAATTAAATGCTGACACATATAATTATATGTTAAGCATTCCTCCTTGGGCCAAAATTTTACTAAGAGAGAGAACTTTAAGTTTTTCGATGTTTTGCTTTAAAAAGCTCTTCACGTGCTATAAAAGGCCGCATCAGAGGATGAGGATTAAAACAATTTACTTCTTTTTTAGAGAAGAACATACCAAAAATGTGATCTGTTTTGGAAGGACTATTAATTAAATTGTTGCCCCATTTTAATTTTGGTAACAAGGAATTGTGTATGAATATTTGATGATCATCGAATGCTCTAACAACTATTCCTGGAAGTGATCCTTTAATATCAACTTATTCAACTTAGCGTATTACTTTCATAGCGTACATTATTTTTCAAAAAAGTTAAAAATAATAATAAGAGAGGCCTTTCTATTTTTTCCTAGTTGTTAACATAACCTAATGTAGTAATAAATGGCAATTTAGGCTTTTCAAAGAGTTTAAATTTCATATAATTTTAGTGTAGTTTGTAAAAAAGGAGGGTACAAGAAATCCGTTATATATTTCTAAAAAGCTTATTTTTGTATGTGTAAAGGTTTCTATCTAAGTTCTATGTTATTTATATATAACGATAAATCTGAAGTTATTGCTAATATAGCGTATTAAAAAATACTATGAGTTTCATAAAAGAAAAAAACACTCCTGTGATGGAACAATATTTGAACTTGAAGGCTCGATATAGAGATCATTTGTTGTTTTATAGGCTAGGAGATTTTTATGAATTGTTTTTTGATGATGCTATCAAAGCTGCAAAGCTACTAAATATAGTACTTACTAAAAGAGGTAATTTGTGTGGACAGAATATACCAATGTGTGGAGTCCCGGCACATAATAGTGAATCTTACCTGCATAAACTAATAGATTTAGGGTTTAAAGTAGCAATCTGTGATCAGTTAGAGACTGCTAATGAAGCAAAAAGAAGGGGCCATAAATCTATAGTAAAACGTGACGTAGTCAGAATTGTCACTCCAGGTACAATTATCGAAGATTCATTATTGGAAGATAAAAGCAATAGTTACCTTGCGTCTATAGTTGAAGAAAATGAAGAGTATGCTATTGGTTGGCTTGAATTATCAACAGGAAAGTTTTTTTACACTATAACGAATTTGAAAGCTTTAGATAATGACTTGCTACGTGTATCACCAAAGGAATTATTAATTTCTGAAAAGCTCATTGAAGATAAGAAAATCAGGTCAATTTTAAAAAGCTATAAAATATCAATTACACAACATGCTCAGAGTTTTTTTGAGTATAACAAATCCTATAGAACGTTGTGCGAATTTTATAAGATTAGAGAACTTGGGGTCATAGGAAATTTTAGCAAAGTGGAGGTTATAGCCTGCGGTGTGCTGCTTGAATATGTGAGAGTAACTCAAAAAGGTTGTATTCCAAGGCTTGAACTGCCAAAACCATACAAGCAACAAAGTTTTATGCTCATCGATGCTTCAGCAAGGAGAAATCTTGAATTATTTTCAACTCAGTTTGGTGAAAGAAAAGGTTCACTAATTTCAGTTATTGATCACACAGTTACAGCTTCTGGTGGACGTTTGCTTAAACAAATGCTCGCATCACCACTTGCTTGCTCTAAAGCGGTTAATTTAAGGCTTAGCACTGTTGAGTTTTTTGTAAATCACCACGAGTTGCGTAAAAAGGTGCGAGAAATACTTTCTAGTATTCCAGATATTGAGAGGTCGTTGTCGCGTTTGGTGATAGGGCGTGGTTCACCAAAAGATATTAATTTATTGAAAGTGGGTCTTGGAAAAACGTTAGAGTTGTCTGAGTTCTTATGTAAAATTGAATCCGGCAAGAATGAATTTCTCTTGCGACGATATATTATCCCAGTGTCAAACGCTGAGATTAAGACACAGATTTCAGCATCAAACTCTAGAATGACAGTAAAACCAGGTGAAGATGAACTGAGTGCAATACATAAAAGCCTTGGCAATCATAAAGAATTATTTGAGCTTCTAAACGATGCTGTGCTTGATAATGACTTAAATTCGATAAAAGAAGGTGGGTTTATTAATCCACAGTATAATCGAGAATTATCAGAGTTATCCTATGTGCTCAATAATGTTAATAAACTGATAACTAAGCTTCGTAAATCTTATTGCGATCTGACTGGTATTGCCTCACTAAAAATAGTGCACAATAATATACTTGGTTATTATGTCGAAGTGTCAACGAGTCATAAGTTAACTTCGAATATATTTATTCATAGGCAGAGTTTAGCGAATAGCATACGCTATACTACTAGTGAATTGAAGGAATTGGAAAATAAAATTTTTGCAGCGCGTGACGCTATAATTAACTTGGAAATAAAAATTTTTGGTGAACTATGCAGTAAAATCGCTAAAGAATCTGAGAAGATTGCTCTTGCCGCAAATGCTTTAGCTAAACTGGATGTTAGGACTTCATTTGCAGAGATCGCAGTACAAAATAATTACGTAAAACCCATTATTGACGATAGTAAAGAATTCAACATCTATAATGGAAGACATCCAGTAGTTGAAATTGATGGTAAATTTATTGCAAATAGTATTAATTTAGTTGGTATGCATCTAATCACTGGTCCCAATATGGCTGGGAAAAGTACTTTCTTGAGGCAAAATGCTCTCATTGCAATTCTAGCTCATATGGGTTCATTTGTACCAGCAGATAGTGCGCACATTGGAGTAGTTGACAAGATATTCAGCAGAGTTGGTGCGACAGATAATGTAACGGCTGGCTATTCCACCTTTATGGTAGAGATGCTTGAAACAGCAACTATAGTCAATCAGGCAACAGAACGTTCCTTAGTGATACTTGATGAAATTGGCAGAGGTACAGGAGTATATGATGGATTATCTATCGCTCAGGCGGTGATTGAACATATTCATGATGTAAATAAGTGCCGCGCTATTTTTGCAACTCATTATCATGAACTAACTAAAGTAGGTAAATATTTAAAAAATATAAAATGTTTCTGTGTAAAAGTAAAAGAATGGAACGGAAAAGTCGTCTTTTTACATGAAGTAGTTGAGGGTATTGCAGATGAGTCATATGGAATATATGTAGCAAGACTTGCTGGTTTTCCTGATTCTGTGCTGGACAGAGCAAGTGCAGTATTTAAGGAGCTAAAGGCCTGAGAAGTTTATTGATTATGCTATTGTTAAGTTTCTAATGTAAGTTTTTCTATCATAGTATACCTATTTAAGTTCTTCTAATATGGTTTTGATCTATTGATAAGTATGTTGCAATAAAGTATAACCCATTAGCTAAGTATCATTTAAGATATGGAAGTTTTTTGGGCAGTCTTAAAAAAGGTATTGGGTATAGTTTTTCCTGCTAAAGTAATAAGCTCTTTTTTAGGGGTAGGGTATTTACCGAATTGGCAGAACTATTGGTCTTCTTTTTTAATATTACTTATTACCGATATTATATTAGTTCTCGTATACGGAATCAATTTCATACTATATAAGATGCCATATTCAGGTATAATTATAGCTGCTATTTTTGCGAAGTTAGCGATATGCATATCGGTACTACAATTAGTTGGGATATCTATTTTCCATATTCAAAACCCTTCGGCAAATAGTAGCGAGAATATA
The DNA here is from genome assembly GCF_000306885.1 of Wolbachia endosymbiont of Onchocerca ochengi. Classification (GTDB taxonomy): domain Bacteria; phylum Pseudomonadota; class Alphaproteobacteria; order Rickettsiales; family Anaplasmataceae; genus Wolbachia. The sequence continues at coordinate 85,028 of NC_018267.1, read as the reverse complement.
GTGATACAAATAGCGTCAGGGCAGGTACTGACTATTGCGTTTTCGATGCCAGCAATAATGTCAATTTATTATGCTGTAAGTAGATTGTATGGAAGTATATGTAAAGAAATATTTCAATGTTCGTCTTGGTTTAATAATTTTGTGCACTTGTTCTTTTTCTTTATGATACCTTATGCATTTTTTAATGTTGTGGAAGTGATAAAACCTTGGCCAATAAGTTCGATACAACTTAATTATAACAATGCAATATCAATCACGTTTGAGGGGATTTTTCATACGTTTTATGCAGTAATTTTGCTGTATTTGACTGCATTTATATTCTGTGATTTAACTATGCATGATGCAATTGTTCTAAATAAAAGCATAATTCAGTATGCGAAAGAAAGCTCAGCAGTTTTAGGTTACTATTTGTGTGACACTACAGAAAAATAAATATTGTATAGTATACATATTTGCTTATATATTTAGTGTAAAAAGTGTGCAGTTTATGTGGATCTACAAAGTATAATAAAAGAATTGCAAGATTTTTGGGCTAGTGAAGGATGTACTATACTTTATCCATATACGTCTGAAATTGGAGCTGGAACATTGCATCCTGCAACAGCTATGGCAGCGGTTGATGCAAAACCAATGAAGGTTGCATATTTACAACCAGTGGTTAGACCGGCAGATGGGCGCTATGGTGACAACCCTAATCGCCTATATCAACATCATCAGTACCAGGTAGTGATAAAGCCTTCTGGAAATAACTTGCAGGATATCTACTTGAGTAGCCTAAAGGCTCTTAGTATATCTACAAGGAAATATGATATTCAATTTGTTGAAGATGATTGGGAAAATCCAAGTGTTGGTGCATCAGGACTTGGGTGGGAAGTTATATGCAATGGAATGGAGGTGACACAACTTACTTATATACAGCAAGTAGGAGGCATTGATTGTAAAATAATTCCTGGTGAAGTAGCGTATGGGCTGGAACGTTTAGCAATGTGTATACAAGGTATAGATAATGTTTTTGATATAACTTGGAACGACAATGGTGTAACTTATGGAGATATTTTTAAGCAAAGAGAGTATGAATTTTCTTGCCTGTCATTAAACTATTATACTACTGAAGTAGCACAGCAGCAATTTGAAGATGCGGAAAAGTTGTGTCAATTCCTTATTGAAAAAAAATTGCCGGTAGCAGCTTATGACCAATGTGTTAAAACTAGTCATTTACTTAATCTGCTTGATGCAAGAGGTGTGCTTGATGTGAATGAGCGTACAGTATATATTAGCAGAGTAAGGGAGCTAACAAAAAAATGTTGTGAGTTATACATAAGTAAATAGCATATGTTATCGCAACTATTATTTGAATGCCTTTCAGAAGAGATACCATCAAGAATGCAAAGTTTAGCTGTAGCTCAAGTTAAGAGTTATATTACTAATGCTTTCAATAAAAATAATGTGAAATTTGCCTCTATAGAGGTTTTTGTGACAGCACGTCGCATTGCTCTTTTTGTTAGTGATATAAATATTTCAGAGCTGAAAGGTTCTAATAACAAAATTAGTGGACCAAATGTCAGTGCACCGGAAAGTGCCATCGAAGGTTTTTTAAAAAAATATCAAAAAGATAGAAAAGATTTACTTATTCGAAAAGTAAATGATGGAGAGTTTTACTTCATTAAGAGAGAAAGCAGCTCATTTAACATCAAAGAATTTCTTAAAAATCAACTGGAAAAAATGCTAAAAGACTTTTCTTGGCCGAAAAGCATGAGGTGGAGCAAAGGAAAAGAAAGATGGGTTAGACCAATTAAAAACATTTTATGCATTTTAAATGACGAGATAATCCCTGTATTTTTTGCAGGGATTACGGCATGTAACACAACTTATGGTCATAGATTTCTCTCAGGTGGCGCGATGCTTACTGTTAAAGTACCTAAAGACTACTTTGGGTTACTAAAAAAAAATAATGTCATTCTCCAGCAAGATAAAAGAAAGCAATTCATACTGGATCAGATTAATAAATTCATAAAAGAGCAGAATTTACAACTTGAAGAAAATAATTATTTATTGGATGAATTAACGGGGCTTATAGAGTGGCCAGTTGTACTGTTTGGTAAAGTAAATCATGAAAAGTCATTTGGATTGCCAAAAGAGGCAATTCTTAGTATAATTAATACACAACAAAAATGTCTTGCTTTGAGTAATGGAAAGAGAATTTCGCACTTTGCTACTGTTGTCAATGTCAGCAGTGATGAAGTTATCAAAGGGCATGAAAGGATATTAGAAGCACGTCTTGCTGATGCGCAATTTTTGATGTCTCAAGATAGAAAGGAAAATCTTGATTATTATGTAAGAAAGTTAGACTCGATATTATCTCATGCTTATCTAGGTAATGTTGGAGAAAAAGTAAGGCGTATTATGGTTTTATCAAAGTATATAGCCATGTATGTTCCGCATGCTTCGTTAACTAAGGTTGAGCATGCTGCATATTTGGCAAAGGCAGATCTCGCAACATCAATGGTAAGAGAATTTCCAGAATTACAAGGAATAATGGGTGGATATTATGCCTCTTATTTTCAAGAAGATAAAGAAATAGTGGAAGCTATAACTGAACATTATAAACCAGTTAGACCAGAGCAAGAATGTCCTAGATCCCCTACTGCGATTGTTGTGGCTATTGCTGATAAAGTAGATAGTTTAGTTGGTTTGATTGCAGCAGGTGAAAAGATCTCAGGTTCATATGATCAATTTGGTTTACGAAGAATGGCAATTGGCATAATTAGAACGATACTTGAGAATAATTTGCATATTCCAATCAGACTATTGATAGATAAGTCGGTATCTTTATATTTAGAATTTGTATTTGCTGGGGATGCAGCATCAGTTGGTCAACCTAATAAGCTAAATAGGGAGCAGATTCTAGAACTTGTGCTTAAATTTTGTTTAAAGAGATTTAGGGTTATTTTAAAAAATAAAGGTGTAAGGCAAGATGTTATAGATTCAATATTATATAAAACTGATATTGATGATCTACTGACAGCAGAAAAGCAAACTATTATATTAGATTGTTATCTCAGTACTCCTAAAGGTGAGCAGATTCTGAATACTTATAGAAGGGTGAGTAATATAGTTAGCAAAGCAAAATAAAATGACAATACTACTTATATCGCGTCTTATAATCAAGAGTTTTTGATTGACAATAAGGAGATAGCACTATCAAATTGTGCTGTAGCTGTTTATGAAAGAATTAAACAAGCAATAAAAAATGATCACTTCAGTGCAGCACTTGATGAGCTTAATCGATTTCTTCCACTTATCAATCAGTTTATGGACAATGTAAAGATTAACTGTGCTTATGATAAGCTAAGAGAAAATAGATTCTCTTTGCTTGCGAGTGTTATTTCCATTTTTCATTCAGTGGCATGTTTTAAACTTATACAAGTTAAGCAATGAATTATATCGTAAATGTTCAGGTAATAAAAAAGCAAATTGATTTATCTGCGCAGTCTTGCGGTGTATATAAAATGACTGGAGAGAAGGGTAAGGTTTTATATGTTGGAAAAGCAAAAAACTTAAAATTAAGATTATCTAACTACCTTCGATTTGGAAACCTTTCTGAACGAGTTAAGGTTATGCTTTCACAGATTGTTAAGATTGAGACTTTTCTAACTAAGAATGAAATCGAGGCATTGCTTCTTGAGTCGCGGTTAATAAAGTCACTAAAACCTACTTATAATATTAAGCTTAAAGATGGAAAATCTTACCCTTATATAACAATTTCCAAACATGATTATCCTAGTATAGCACAACATAGAGGCAAACTTAAAAAGGGTGAATTTCATTATTATGGTCCCTTTACATCTGCTACTGCTGTTAAGCAAACTATATTGTCATTGCAAAAAGCTTTTCTCTTGAGAGGATGTTCAGATAAAAAGTTCTCCTCAACAAAAAGGCCATGTTTTGAGTATCATATTAGGCGCTGCTCAGCACCATGTGTGGGTAAAATTGCAAAAGATGATTACTGCCAATCAGCAAAACAAGCACGGGATACATTACTTGGGAGAAACAATAAAGTGGAAGAGCAGTTACTTTCTATAATGAAAAAGTATAGCAATGAGCAGAACTACGAGCTTGCTGCTGTATATAGAGATCGGATAAAGCTGCTTAAGCAAGTTCAAATGCAGCCAATGGATTTTTCTTTTGAAAAAGATGCAGACTTTTTCAGCATTGCACGTAAAGAAGATTCAGCGTGTATTAATTTGTTATCGTTCAGAAATAAAGAAAACTACGGAAGTACTTCTTACTTTGCTGAAAATTGTAATGATCATCCAGATGATGAAATTTTGTCTACTTTTTTGATCAATTTCTATAACTCAGTTAATGTGCCTCCGGTACAAATTTATATTCCAGATTTTATTACAAATAGGAAAATTATAGAGCAAGCACTATGTAAAATTACTCACAAATCAATAAAGGTTTTGTACACAAAGAGTAATAAAGAACGTGATTTATTAGAGTTTGTTTTTAATAATTCTCAATATAGCTTAGAGCGAGAGCTTACTGATTGTAGAGATAGTCTAGAGAAACTCGAAAAGCTGAGTAAAGTTTTTTCGTTACCAAATGTTCCAAAACGTATAGAGGTTTATGATAATAGCCATATATCTGGAAGTCACCAAATTGGTGTAATGGTTGTTGCAGGACAGGAAGGTTTTTTAAAAAGTGAATACAGAAAATTTACTATAAAAGGGGAAATTTCAGGTGATGACTATAAAATGATGAGGGAAGTGTTAACCAAGCGTTTTTCCGGTAAGATAAAGGACATAATCCCTGATTTTCTCTTAATTGATGGCGGGCCTGGGCATGTTTCCACAGTGCAGAATGTGTTGCAAATATTGAAAATAGATGTTCCTTTTGTTTGTATGGCAAAGGGTACTTATCGCAATGCGGGAAACGAGAGATTTTATATGTTAGGTAAGGAAGAGTTTACTCTGGAGAATGATAGCAAGGTCATGCTTTACTTACAATTGCTTCGTAATGAAGCTCATCGTTTTGCAATAGCTTCACATAGAAAAAAACGCGATAAACAGTTTATAAGTTCATAATTAAGAGAAAGTATTTAGCGTTGGTAACGAAAAAAGAAAAAGCATTATGTTCTTATTTTGTTTTTTTAGAAAATATAAGCAAAGCTTCTCTAGCTGAAATTTAAGATGTAGCTAGAATTAGCAAGGTGTTAACGGAAGTTAACTTTGAACACTATGAATGCTAGTAAAGGTGATGAGCGCTTGTGTATATAAAACTAACTGATGCTGCTTGAGTGATAACCTAAGGAATGGTTTGAAGTGATGAGTTCCATTACTACGTGTTACAGTTAAGATACTATTACAGTATAACATATAGGAATTTTTTAGCTATAGAAAAACTATTTAATTGCATTTATCTTATCTAGCGTTCGTTGTAAAATAATACATGCGGAGATTTTATCGTCTATTTTTTTTGATTTTGTGATTGATACTCCGGCAGTCTTTAGTGTATGAATTGCAATAAATGTTGATAAGCTTTCATCTTGCAAATATATATTTACTTTATATTTTTTTATCATTTTGGTTGCAAACTGGATGATGGTTTCATACCATTCACTTCTTTTTCTATTTGTTTCTAGTGGTAGCCCTATTACTACTGAACCAGCTTCATTTTCTTTGAATACTCTATTTAGGTAGCCTAAATCTTTGCTTATATTTTTTCTATTATATATGCTATGAGCAGTAGCTATGAGTTGCGTTTTGTCACTAAATGCTATTCCTATTTGTTTTTTCCCCATATCGAGGCACATTACGCGCTTGTCTTTTGGAATGGATTTTAAAAATTCAGCGGGATTTTTATGCAGCATTTATTGACATGATAAGCACTCATCATAATCAATATCTGTTTTTTGGTGTAATATTTCGTTTTTTTCGGATATATCATGTGAAACCTTGTCGGCTCTTTGTATTGACAGTGATCTACAGTAATATAAACTTTTTAGATTTTTTTTCCAAGCAAGCATGTGTATTTTGTGTAAATAGCGTTTATGTATATTAGGAGGTAGAAACAAATTTACTGATTGAGACTGACAAATATATGGAGTTCTATCGCTTGCATGTTCTATAATCCATCTTTGATCAAGTTCGTATGCTGTTTTAAATGTTAATTTTTCGTGCTCGTTGAGAAAGTCTAGATGCTGTACGGAACCTTCGTTTGTTGAAATTGAGGACCATACTTTGTCATTATCTTGATTTTTTTTTGCTAATAATTTTTGTAAGAATTTGTTTCGCACTACAAATGAACCTGTGAGTGTTTTTTGTGTGAATACATTTGCTGCATATGGCTCTATCCCAGGGGAGGTGTTACCTGCGATAATGGAAATCGAAGCAGTTGGAGCGATAGCGAGCTTGTGTGTAAACCTTTCCATTAGATTGATTTCTTTAGCATCAAGGCATGCTCCCTTTTCTTCTGCTAATTTTTTAGAAACTATGTCTGCTTGCTCACGCAAGTGCTTAAATATCCTTTTGTTCCACTGTTGTGCTGTTACTGACTCAAAAGGAACCATTTTGCTCTGTAAAAATGAATGAAAGCCCATCACACCAAGACCAATACTACGCTCTCTCATTGCGGAATATTTTGCTCGCTGTATTTCGTTTGGTGCCTTATTTATGAAATCCTCAAATACATTATCAAGGAAGCGCATTATGTCCTCTATGAAGAATTCACTGTCTTTCCATTCTTCATAGTATTCAAGATTTACTGATGATAGGCAGCATACAGCAGTGCGTGGTTTGTTTAGATGGTCATAACCTGTGGTTAAAGTAATTTCACTGCATAGATTTGACATCTTAATGTCTAAATTGAGTTTTTTGTAAGATTCTGGCTTATTGTTATTTATTGCGTCGAGAAAAATAATATAAGGTTCTCCAGTTTCGACTCTTGCTATTAATATTTTAACCCATATATCACGTGCTTTAACAGTTGAAATGACTTTGTTACTGTGAGGGCTAATTAAATCCCATTCTAAATCTCTTTCAACAGCTTGCATGAATTCGTCGTTTACTATTACAGCGTGATGTATATTTAATGCTTTGCGATTTGGATCACCTCCTGTTGGCTTGCGTATATCAAGAAACTCTTCTATTTCTGGATGGGATACAGGAAGGTAAACTGCTGAGCTTCCTCTTCTTAATGATCCTTGACTGATTGCAAGTGTTAGAGCGTTCTGTACTACAATAAATGGTACAATCCCAGATGTTTTACCACTGCCCTTTACACTTTCGCCAATTGAACGTAGATTTCCCCAATAACTACCTATCCCTCCTCCACGTGCAGCTAGCCAAACATTTTCATTCCATAAATCAACTATTCCCTGTAGGCTGTCTTCGGTTTCATTAAGAAAACAAGAGATAGGTAATCCTCTGTTAGTGCCGCCATTACTAAGTATTGGTGTTGAAGGCATAAACCACAAATTGCTTATGTAATCATAAAGACGTTGCGCATGCTCCTTATTATCTGAGTAGTAGCTAGCAATACGTATAAAGAGATCTTGGTAACTTTCATTTTCTATTAGATACCTATCCAATAGAACTGCTTTTCCAAAGCTGGTCAGTTTAACATTTTTTTCGTGATTAATAGTAATATTACTCATGGATTCCTCTTTTGTTTTATTGTACATAGAAACTGCTTTGAGCAATAGTAATTTTTAAGTTATGGTTTCCGGTTTTTTTTGTAGATGCTGTAGCGCAAATAAGATACCATCAACCTGACTTCCATATATTTTACAGTAACTCATATAGCTTATTTGCATATTTATTTCTTTTGCAACACTTTGTATATAACTTTCTGAGTGGCGAAAGTAATCTCCTTTATTTACAAAGTCAATACCTTCACCTTCCTTTCTTCTTACTAAGCATATAATCACTCCTTTTTTACTCGTAGATTTCTTTGCTAGTTCCAGCTCTACTTGAAAGTCGTGTAGATAGTGTAATACTTCGGCAAAGATGATGATATCATACAAGCAATTCCTTTCTTGTTTAAGGAAATCTGTCATTTCCATGTGTATTAACTCATTATAAACAGGTTTACCCTTTATAAAGCACCCTCTAGCAATATTTAGCATTCTGTTTGAAATGTCAACTCCTATTATGTAATTTCCAATATTGTGTATTTTAAAGAAATGACCACATATTCCAGTTCCACAACCAAGATCAAGTATGGTAAGTGTGGAAGTTAAATCGTTAAAGGTTTTTACAATTACCATGTGTATAAGCTCATGGCCTCTGTATTGTTTAGCAATCAACCAATGTTCAACAAAGTACTTACCAGTGTAATCAAAATATTGTTTTATGAGCCTTTTAGGCAGTTTTGTAATAGGTGCTAAATTTGTCATTTTTTTTATGTAGTAGGACGCTTCTTCGTAGTTATTATCTAGTTTTAATGTCTTTGTTAAATAAGTGTAAGCCTTGTTGGTGTTTCCCATTGCAAAATGACATCTTCCAATGTTATACCAAACTACAGGTAAATTAGAACAAAATACGCTGATTAGCCAAAACCTCAGCTTTGCATCTGATATGTTACCATTATAGAAGTGATGTAAACCAATTTCAATGTTAGTGTTTAATAGATTTTTTGATTTTTTAAGGAGTGCAGCTGTTTCTTTATGAAAAGTATTATACTTATTTATAGCTAATTGTTTAGCTTTCTTAATATTAAGCATACTGATTAACTTGCATATAAAACTTGAAATAACATTTATAAAGGATAGGTTACCTTTCATGCTTTAAACACCTTGTATGTTTACTATCGCTTTTAAACAACCTTGATTTTTAAAGTATTTTATACTGCAAAATATTTTTTTCATTGACTTTTATTATAATAACCCTACTTAAACGCTTATTTAGATAATAAATTTTGCTTACTTAGAATTACAAGTATATATTGTTGCCAATATAAGTAAATATTTTGTGTAAAAAAACGTTGACATATTATTTGTTAGTTTCTAGTATATAGAAAGTTAATTTAGCTTTTAGATGTTTGACAAGTTTTATGGTAGGGATTAATTTAATCTCAGTTTAATTTCAATAATATTTAACTCTGCATATTCTGCATGTAGTCGAGTAAGTAAGTTATTAAGAGCACTTGATGGATGCCTTGGCGTCAAGAGGCGATGAAGGACGTGGTAGGCTGCGATAAGCTGTGGGGAATTGTCAGCAAGTTTTGATCCGCAGATTTCCGAATGGGAAAACCCAACTAGCTAAGCTAGTTATTACATAATATGTAAAGCGAACTTGGTGAACTGAAATATCTAAGTAACCAAAGGAAAAGAAATCAACAGAGATTCTGTTAGTAGTGACGAGCGAAAGCAGAAGAGGCTAGAGATTTAAGAATAAGAATTAGAATACTCTGGAAGTAGTAACCATAGAAGGTGATAGTCCTGTATAAGTAGAAAGTTTTTAAATCCTTGAGTAGAACGGGACACGTGGAATCCTGTTTGAACGTGGGGGGACCATCCTCCAAGCCTAAATACTCCTTGACGACCGATAGTGGACAAGTACCGTGAGGGAAAGGTGAAAAGAACCCCGGGAGGGGAGTGAAATAGAACCTGAAATCAGGTGCTTACAAACAGTTGGAGCTCTATGTTTTTCCTATGAGAGTGATCTTATAGTGATTTGCATTAGGGTGACAGCGTACCTTTTGCATAATGGGTCAGCGAGTTAATCTATGAAGCAAGCTTAAGCCGTTAGGTGTAGGCGTAGCGAAAGCGAGTCTAAATAGGGCGTTTTAGTTTTATGGATTAGACCCGAAACCAGGTGATCTAGTCATGACCAGATTGAAGGTGTAGTAAAACACACTGGAGGATCGAACTAGTTAATGTTGCAACATTATTGGATGAGTTGTGATTAGGGGTGAAAGGCCAATCAAACTTGGAAATAGCTGGTTCTCTGCGAAATCTATTTAGGTAGAGCGTTGTATGTATGTTATTGGGGGTAGAGCACTGGATAGACTAGGGGGGTTCACTGTCTTACCAAATCTAACTAAACTCCGAATACCAATAATTAATTGTATAGCAGACACACTGTGGGTGCTAAATCCATAGTGAAAAGGGAAACAACCCAGATCACCATCTAAGGTCCCAAAATTACAGCTAAGTGGGGAAGGAAGTAGAAAAACCATTACAGCTAGGAGGTTGGCTTGGAAGCAGCCATCCTTTAAAGAAAGCGTAACAGCTCACTTGTCTAAATAAGTTTTTCTGCGCTGAAAATGTACCGGGGCTAAAGCTGTATACCGAAGATGTGAGTACTTATTGATTTTAGTTAATAGGTGCGGTAGCGGAGCGTTCTGTAAGTCTGTGAAGGTGGTTTGTAAGAACTGCTGGAGATATCAGAAGTGAGAATGCTGACATAAGTAGCGTAAAAGAGTGTGAAAAACACTCTCACCAAAAACCTAAGGGTTCCTACGTTAAGTTAATCTGCGTAGGGTTAGTCGGTTCCTAAGGCAAGTCCGTATAGGAGTAGTCGATGGCAATCAGGTTAATATTCCTGAACCTCTTAAGTGTGACGAGTTTTGTATTTGTATAGGGCTTATTGGATTGTCTTATGCTTAAAAGGAGCTCCAGGAAATAACGCTTATATTCATGAGGCCGTACCGTAAACCGACACTGGTAGGTGAGTAGAGTATACTAAGGTGTTGAAAGAATGATGTTGAAGGAACTCGGCAAATTATACCTGTAACTTCGGAAGAAGGGTAACCTGCTTTTAGGTAACTATTAGTAGGTGGCACAAAATAGGGAGTAGCGACTGTTTATTAAAAACACAGGACTCTGCAAACACGTAAGTGGAAGTATAGGGTCTGACGCCTGCCCGGTGCTGGAAGGTTAATAAGAGGGGTGCAAGCTCTGAATTGAAGCCCCAGTAAACGGCGGCCGTAACACTGACGGTCCTAAGGTAGCGAAATTCCTTGTCGGGTAAGTTCCGACCCGCACGAATGGCGTAACGATTTCTCCACTGTCTCCAACATCAATTCAGCGAAATTGAATTCCCCGTGCAGATGCGGGGTACCCGCGGTTAGACGAAGAGACCCCGTGCACCTTTACTATAGCTTTATATTGCTATTAAAAATGTAATGTGCAGGATAGGTGGGAGGCTTTGAAGTTATGGCGCTAGCTGTAATGGAGTCGACCTTGAGATACCACCCTTTACACTTTTGATATCTAACTATGTTTCATTATCTGGAACTAGGACATTGTATGGTGGGTAGTTTGACTGGGGCGGTCGCCTCCTAAAAGGTAACGGAGGCGTGCGAAGGTAAGCTAGAGCTGGTCGGAAATCAGCTTAATAGTATAATGGCACAAGCTTGCCTGACTGCGAGGCTGACAAGCCAAGCAGAGACGAAAGTCGGTCATAGTGATCCGGTGATTCTGTATGGAAGGGTCATCGCTCAACGGATAAAAGGTACGCCGGGGATAACAGGCTGATGGTGTTCAAGAGTTCATATCGACGACACCGTTTGGCACCTCGATGTCGACTCATCACATCCTGGGGCTGAAGAAGGTCCCAAGGGTTCGGCTGTTCGCCGATTAAAGTGATACGTGAGTTGGGTTTAGAACGTCGTGAGACAGTTCGGTTTCTATCTGCCGTGGGTGAAGGAAATTTGAGAAGATCTAACTCTAGTACGAGAGGACCGAGATGGATATACCTCTGGTGTACCAGCTGTTATGCCAATAGCATCGCTGGGTAGCTATGTATAGTTGGGATAATTGCTGAAAGCATATAAGCAAGAAACCCTCTTCAAAAAGATTTCCCAATTAAGGCCGTGGAAGACTACCACGTTGATAGGCTAGGTGTGGAAGTATGGTAACATGCGAAGCTAACTAGTACTAATAGCCTGATTGGTTTATTTGCTTTTTATATGCGTGTATGCAGTGTTAAATATTAAATTGAGTTAGAAATTTTTATTAACTTGGTGGCTATAGCAAAAATGAAACACCCGATCTCATTTCGAACTCGGAAGTGAAACTTTTTAGCGCTGATGGTACTTGAAAAGGGAGAGTAAGTCGCTGCCAAGTTTATGAAAATTTCTTCATTAATTGTGAGTTGCATAGATGTATTTTTATCTTAACTTTCTTGTTTTTATGTATCCTTGATCTTTTTTTATATCATTTAGTGTTGTTCCTACTTCTTCTAATTTACCTTCTTTTAAAGGAGAATTGCTGATTTCTGGTGATGTTATATTATCTGCTACCTTCTTTTTTAATAATTCTTCTTGCTGACGGAATGCTGACCTCCAGTCTGTTCCTGTTCCTTTAGGGAGAAATAAAGATTGGTACATCTTACCAAAGCCTATATTACTTACCTCTTTTGTGTACTCCACCATTTATTGCACCTATTAATTATCTTTAAAAACTTTACTCATGTTATCGTAAATAATATAGTTGTAAATACCTCAATTGAGGTTTTTTATTTTATTTTTTTTAAGCAAACAGTTAGATCTTTTTGTAAGTTTTTATAGCTTGCTTGTATAATATTTCTGTGAGTTACTATTATATAGTAATACCCAGTATTACTTGCATTTAAAATGTTAATTTTAGCAAGCATTCGTAATCGCCTTTTGATTTTGTTTCTTTTTGTTGCTTTCCCAACTTTTTTGCTGATAACTAAACCTGTTCTAATAGTATCAATATACCTTTCTGGTTCTCTTTCTTTTACCGCATATAGTGACATGTAGAGTCCATGGTAAAAAAAACTATTAGGTACTAGCTTATTTTTAAAAGCAAATGAGAAGTCTTTTTTTTTATACTTGATAACTTGACTATGCACATAGTTTTTTGCATCCTAATGAGCGACGTCTGTTGAGTATTTTTCTTCCAGCTTTTGTTGTTATACGTGAGCGGAAACCATGTCTGCGTTTTCTTATCAGATTTTTCGGTTGAAAAGTTCTTTTCATTGTTTTTACAAAAGTATTTAATTATTTTAATTTTGTTTTACTTTATTGTCAAATGGTATTTGCATTGTATATACTAAATACTCTTAAAAATTGTATTTTCGTAAAATAAGGTTCGAATATGAGTAGATGAATTCGGTGACAACAATCCTTTTCATACCTACACTACTAGTTCTTTTGTTTTATTTTAGCAAATTTCAACAAATAAATAAAGTCAAAGTTTATTTATATCTTAGTTGTATATGGTTGTTAACCTGGTCATTAATATTCTGTAGTAATTGTCTTATAACTTCTATCGCTATAGCGTCACTTTTTTTTATGTTTGCTTTTGTCTTTAAATGCAATAAGATAATCAAGCTTTTATTATCCATAGCTCTTGCTATATCGTTTTTTATCACTTTATTTATAATGTTATCTATTCTTACCCAATCTGTTAATTTTTTTAGAGAAGTAGCTATTTCAGAATTTTTATTTTGCTTAAAGTGGAGTCATAGTGCAGTGACTATTAATGGAGAAAAAATAGGATGCTTCGGTATAGCTACACTTTTGGTTGGCACATTAGTTGTAACTATTGTAGCAATGGTAGTTGCTGTTCCTCTTGGTTTATTTTCTGCAATATATATTAGTGAGTATGCGAGTGGAAAAGTGCGTTATATTGTTAATACAACTCTGCAAGTTTTATCTGCTATTCCTACAGTTGTATATGGATATTTCTCGGTTGTATTTTTATCTTCTTCTGCAAAACAGATAGCAAGTTTTTTTGGTCTAAGTATACACTCGGAGAGTGCATTGGTTGCTGGTTTATCAATAGGGATAATGGTCCTTCCTTTTATTATTTCTTTGTTAGAAGACGCAATTAGGTCTGTTCCAAAGAGTTTACGCTATGGCTTTATGGCGTTAGGGGCTACTCCAGCAGAAACTGTATGGCACATAATAATACCCTATGCAATGCCTACGATTTTGAGTGCAATTCTGTTGTCAATTTCGAGAGTGATAGGTGAAACAATGATAGTGCTAATGGCTGTTGGAATCAACTCAAACTTAACTTTCAATCCTCTTAATTCAGTTACTACTATTACTGTGCAAGTAGCTACGCTACTTACTGGAGATCAGGATTTCAGTAGTGTGCAAACACTTGCTGCTTATGCGCTTAGTTTAGTACTATTTATTATTACTTGGCTATTAAATGCATTTGCATTGTTTATAATAAAACGCGATTAACGAACACTTTAATGTTGCAAAATTTCTATTAATAGCATAAGATTTATTTTCTTGATTTGGGGGAGTGTTATAAAATAATAGTGTTGGGTGGTAAAAATAAAAAGGTGAATATAGGTAGAACGGTTAAGGTAACTCAAGCAGTTGTTGATTTAAAATTTGAAGGCGAGTTACCTAAAATATTTAATGCTTTAAAAAGTAAACTAAAGTATAAGGGCAAGGAGTTAGTTTTGGAAGTTTCACAACATATAGGTGATAATATAGTCCGTTGTATTGCTATGGATAGTACAGATGGTGTATCAAGGAATGATGAGTTTGTTGATACAGGTGCACCAATATCAGTTCCAGTTGGGCGCTCAACTTTAGGGAGGGTTTTTAATGTTGTTGGAGAGCTTATAGATGAATATGGTCTCCTGAAAGGGAAGTATGATCTAGAGCCTATACACAGGGAGCCTCCAAATTTTACAGAACAGAAGATACAGGAAGAGGTTTTAGTTACAGGGATAAAAGTTGTAGACCTTCTTGCACCTTATTTAAAAGGAGGAAAAATTGGTTTATTTGGTGGAGCCGGTGTTGGTAAAACAGTTCTCATAATGGAATTGATTAATAATATAGCAAAAGCTTACAAAGGATTTTCTGTATTTGCTGGAGTTGGGGAAAGAGTACGTGAAGGTAATGACCTTTATCACGAGATGATCAATTCAAATGTGATAGATGTGAATGAGCATGAAAAGTCTCAAGCTGTTTTAGTTTATGGTCAGATGAATGAACCTCCTGGGGCAAGGGCTAGAGTTGCTTTAACAGCATTAACTATGGCAGAATACTTTCGTGATCATGAGAATCAGGATGTTCTGTTTTTTGTTGATAATATCTTCCGTTTTACGCAAGCTGGTTCTGAAATTTCTGCTTTACTTGGGAGAATACCTTCAGCTGTTGGGTATCAGCCGACACTTGCAACTGATATGGGAGCGATGCAGGAGAGGATAACCTCAACTACTTCCGGTTCTATTACTTCTGTGCAGGCGATATATGTTCCTGCGGATGATTTAACCGATCCAGCTCCAGCAACTACATTTTCTCATCTTGACGCAACTACAGTACTATCGAGGCAAATAGCTGAAATGGGAATATATCCTGCTGTTGATCCACTTGATTCAACTTCTCAGTCTTTATCTAGTGAAATCATTGGTGAAGAACATTATAGAGTAGCTTCTGAGATAAAACGCATACTGCAAACTTATAAATCACTGAGAGATATTATTTCAATACTTGGTATAGATGAGCTGTCTGATGAGGATAAAATTACTGTTGATAGGGCTCGTAAAATTCAGAAGTTTCTCTCTCAACCTTTTCACGTTGCAGAAATATTTACTGGTATGCCTGGTAAATTTGTTTCACTTTCTGACACTGTTTCCAGTTTTAAAGGGATTATTGAGGGTAAATATGATCACTTACCAGAGGCTGCTTTTTATATGGTGGGAAATATAGATGAAGCAATAGAGAAGGCTGAATTAATAAAGACTTAAGTTAACGTTGGAGCTAGAGATTAGAGATCATGAACACCTTTAAAGTGCAATTTTTTTCTCCTGATAATCAAATCTCATTCAATAAAGTAGTTTCTCTTTCAATGAATGGGCTTGAGGGTAAACTTATGATTTTAGCTCACCACTCTCCTTATTTAATTTATTTATTACCAGGTATAATCACTGTTAAAATAAGTAAACAGAAGGAAGAAAAGGTTGTGGTTGATAATGGTGTATTGGAGATTATAAATAATAATTGTAGCGTTATGACGAATCAAATTCAAGTTTTCGATTGTATAATTCATAATGAGGAATTGTTTAAAAGTAAAAGAATGAACATGCAATTAAATTATTTTAGTCAGTGAGTTTTTATTGTATATTGGAATATTATGGAAATTTTTCTTGATAGTGTTGATTTAAGTGAAATTGAAGAGCTAAAAGAGGTCATTGATGGTATAACAACTAATCCTTCTTTGATAGCAAAGTCTGGGCGTAAAGATGAATATGAAGGTTTAATAAGTGAAATATGCTCTGTTATAAAAGGGCCTGTTAGTGTTGAAGTTGTTGCAGATAATCATGAAGAAATGATTAAAGAAGGACTTAAATTAGCGAAAATTGCTAGTAATATCGTAGTAAAGTTGCCTCTTACATATGAAGGATTAATTTCTTGTAAAAAGTTGTGGACAGAGTATAAAATACCTGTTAACATTACATTATGTTTTTCTCCTGGACAAGCACTGTTTGCCGCTAAGGCCAGTGCTTGTTTTGTTTCTCCTTTTGTTGGTCGTCTTGATGATATAAACTATGGTGGTTTATTTTTAATAAAGGATATATGTACTATATATTCTAATTACGGTTTTGATACTAAAGTTCTTGTTGCATCAGTAAGAAGCTCAGCGCACGTGGTAGAAGCTGCAAAACTTGGTGCTCATTCAATTACTATGCCAGCAAAAGTGCTTAGGCAGTTACTTAGCCATCCACTTACTGATTATGGGCTTGCAATATTTGAAAAAGACTGGAGTGCAAAAAAATAAGTAATCGTAAAAATTTGTTAGAAAGGACGAAAAACTTATATTAGCCTTAGCTATTTTATGGTCTGATGTTAAAAAACTTAGTGCTGTCTGATTTTCGTGCTAAGTTAACGATATATGTAATTCAAGGTTGTATAAACATGATGAACTTCTTATATAGGAGAGTTAGCAAAAGTGTAGCACACATACAACAGAAATATATATATACCCTGCATATCTTGAAGAAGATACACTATACTTTTTTACTGAATTTTGTTGTTTAGTGGAAAAACTTGCAAACAAAAGTAGATTTTTTGATCTTAGAGTGCTATTCTGCTAACAGAATGGAGCTGCAAAAATGTGCTAAGCAATTTTTATTGATTTATTGAGCTCCTTTTCTATGCCTTTTAAAAAGGCTAGATTCTAATTATTATGAGCTGTTTTATAAAATTTAAAAACACTTAAGAACTTAAACTATCTGACTTTGAGGTTGGAATCATATCTTAAAGTTAGAAAATGTTTTGTTCTTAAATGTCTCTTCTTTTCCTTTATACTATTTACTGATTCTTAATTAGAGAAAAATTAGAACCATATGCTTTATTAAAGCTAAGATTAACCATTTTATCTTCACGCATCGTTTTTGCAAGAGGAGCTTGAGTTTTTATTTGCTGGTTGGAAATTTGAAGGTGTTAAGTGTTATTTTCTTTATTACCACGATTGGAAGTTTCAACGGTAAGTTTCGTTACTGTAAATAATCAATACACCATTACTATGATTTATATAATGTTACATTTTATTCTTCTTTATTATTATATAATGTCTGCTTCTTGTAAATATGCTTTGAAGTGCAGCAATTACTGATATTATATCCTAAGATATCATATTGGCTACTGTTATTGTGTTTCGAGATATTGTGAGTATTTTCTGAATTGTTAATTATGATCATGGTTTTTGTACTTTACATATTTTTCTCCTCGCTTCGCATTTTCATCAATTTTTTTTTAAAATACTTTTAAATGTTAAATTAAACTTAAAGTCTCTTCTCTGTCTTTTCATTAAAGTTGCATATTCATTCTTATTTTTCTGATTTTCTATACTACTTAGTAGATAAGCGCACTCTGCCTTATTGAATTTTACTTTCGATTTTGACAAGAGATTAATAATCATTAAGTCATTTTCACAAGAAACTTTTCTATTAAAATATTTAGTTATAGGTAGATTTCTCTAATTGCAACCTCTGAAAAAAATTTCGATTGTAAATTCTAATAGAATTCACCTAGTTGCTTTTTTTTAAACTCATATTGATTCTATATTTATTAATGAGTAATTTTGCCAGCTCATGATTGAAATTTTTTGCAGCATGATTTAATGAAGTACTGACTTTTTGTACATATTTGTTCTATATCGAATGGATTAGATAGTTTTTAAGCAAAGTAAGCAATTGTTTTATAACTTCTTTTTGTCTTGTTATTTACTACAGCTTTAACTATTAGGTTATTCTTGATATTCATGGTGCTTTTTTTACTATTTAAGTAAATATATTACTGTAATTACATAGAAATTTATTTTTTAATTTGTCTTTTTTAGTGTGAGAAAGGAAGATTTGCTAAGGTTATAAAGAGTTGATTTATGCATTTTTCAAATTGCATCTCCTACATTACATAAATTGACTTTATTAACAAAGCTAACTAATATCTAAATGAGTTATTGCTTAAATAGGAATCATGGAAACTGACATAGTAGTAATAGGTGCAGGACCTGTTGGAATATTTACTGCTTTTCAAGCGGGAATGCTCGATATGAGATGTCATATAATGGATATTTTAAATCAAGCAGGAGGACAGTGTGCCGCTCTTTATCCAGAAAAATCAATATATGATATACCTGGCTATCCTGTTATTACTGCGCAAAGATTGATTGAACAATTAATGGAACAAGCTTTGCCATTTGGCCCTGTTTACCATTTAAGTCAAATGGTGGAGAAAATCTCAAGTAATGAGAATCAAAGTTTTACTGTAGTAACAAGTATAGGTACAGAAGTGAAGTGTAAAGCTGTTATCATTGCTGCAGGTAATGGAATATTTGAACCTAACCGCCCACCTCTTAGTGGTATATTAGAGTACGAGAATAAGTCCGTATTTTATAGCGTAAATAAAATTTCTGATTTTCAGGATAAAACTATAGTTATTGCGGGAGGAGGAGATTCCGCAGCTGATTGGACTATAGAACTCTCTAGAGTTGCAAAGAGAATCTATGTGATACATCGAAGAAAAGAATTTCGTTGCACTCCTGAAACTAAAAATAAATTAGAATTACTTAAAAGTGATGGAAAAATAAAACTCATAACGCCATATCAATTACACGAATTAGTTGGAAATAATGGGCAATTGAATGCAGTGATAATAAAGAATATTGTTTCTAATGAAAAAAAAGGAATATACGCTGATTTCTTACTGCCATTTTTTGGCCTGTCGATGAATTTAGGTCCAATAAACAATTGGGGTTTAAAGTTGCAACATAGTCGCATAGTTGTTGACCAGACTACACTTAGAACTAATAGAGATAGGATATATGCAGTCGGAGATATAGCTACTTATTTGGGTAAACTAAAGTTGATATTAAATGGTTTTGCTGAGAGTGCTATGGCTTGTTATGACATATACAAAGTGATTCACAATTCTCCAGTTAATTTTCAATATTCAACTTCAAAGAGGATTCAAGAAAGAGCAAGTAATTTACTTTAAGTAAAACTGCTATATAGTATTTTGTAGCTTGAATTTTGTATGAACATACCTAGCATAGAAAATTGTGATTTTCAGGGTAAGACTGTTTTGCTCAGGGTTGATTTTAATGTTCCTATAAAAAACGGAAAAGTTCATGATGCCACTCGTATTTTGAGAACGCTGCCGACTATTCAACACTTAATAAATGCAAGTGCAAAAGTTATTATTATATCACATCTTGGACATCCAAAAACTAAAGATAGTAGTCTATCGCTAAGAAACATAGTTGAAACCTTATCACAGTTGTTGAAAAAAGAGGTAAAATTTGTTGATGCTTGTATTGGCCAGAGAGTACAAAGAGCAATAAATGCAATGAGTAGAGGAGATATAATGTTACTAGAAAATCTAAGATTTTATAAAGGGGAGGAGCAGAATGACTTGAATTTTTCTAAACAGTTAGCATCTCTAGCGGATATATATGTAAATGATGCATTTTCTTGTTCTCATAGAGCTCATGCCTCTATTTCATGTATTACAAAGTTTTTACCTTCCTACGCAGGATTTTGCTTGCAAAATGAGCTAAAGCATCTTGAAAAAGTCATATTGTTTGATGCTAAACCCATTACTGCGATAATTGGAGGAGCTAAAATATCAACCAAAATAAAAATGCTTATAAAATTAGCAGAAAAGGTTAATTATCTAATTCTTGGTGGTGCAATTACTAATAATTTTTTATTATTTAATGGAATGAGTATTGGCAAATCTTTTTTTCAAAATAACGTTAATGATCTTCTGCGTGATGCTGTTGAGACGGCAAATAAAAACAATTGCAAAATAATTATGCCTAAAGATGTCTTAGTTGCAATAAACTCTGATTATAGCACTGGCATTTTAAGAAAAACTGAATCTATTTTAGATAATGATGTAATTTTAGATATCGGACCTCAAACTTTAAGCATAATAAGCAGTGTAATAGCAAGCAGTAAAACTTTGCTGTGGAATGGACCTATCGGTGTTTTTGAGTATTCGGCTTTTGCAAATGGTACAATGGGGGTGATGAAGGTGGTAAGTAGTTTGACCCGTAAAGGGAAATTAATCAGTGTGGTAGGGGGAGGGGATAGCATATCCGCAATAAATGCTGCAGGTCTTACCGATAAAGATTTTACATATGTTTCGACCGGCGGAGGGGCATTTTTAAACTGGCTAAGTGATGATGAAATGCCAGGAGTTGCTGCACTACGATTAGCGTCAGATTAAAGTTTTTTAATTAATGGTACCGGTATAGTATAGGATTTGTTTTTTATATTAAAAATCATTATTTCAGTGACATGAATTGATAAGTTGGCTTTGAGGCATTCTTCAAAGTAAATTCTTCAAGCTAAGCTACATTTTCTCCCTTCTAGGTCTAGCTGCTTTTGATAAAGGCGTGTTAAGAGTTTGTGGAGATTGAATAGCACACCATAATTAAGAAATTTTAGTATTTTGCTTGATGTCTGCAGAGCATCGGGAAGTAGTGGAAAAGATATACAATATAATAGGCTCAATAATCAAGTGATTATACTACTGAATGCAGATCTAGAGTTATTCAAGGGTAAGTCAAACTAAGATTTGTTTTGCCAATAGCAGAATTGAAAAAGAGACTATATAGATATAAGGTTTGTCATATTTTTTATGGCGAGCTAAACAATGAATTAGGTATATGTGTTTTGTAGATAGGTATGTTGAAGCTCAGAAGATAATGGACGGTGTGATTTGAAATAATAAGTCTCTATGCAATAAGATAGAGTTGGTCAACCAGTTTATTCATTTGGAATAAAATATTTATGTGATGATGAGGAAATACTTTAATGCTGATGTGATATTTTAGTTTCTGCAACTAGAGAGTATTAAAGAAACTGGAAAAAGATTGAATGTACCTATATGAAATAGAGGATGACGATTATCAATCGGTGTTTGTGAAAAAAAAGTGGCGTTATACTTGCATTCTACTTTAGTTTTATACCATCATGTGATGATTATAACTGTAGTAAATCTTGATAAGCATATTGGTTTTTGAGAAGATTAAAATAAACATTATTTTATATATATTAATTTATTTATATTACATAAATAGTTTTCGCAACTTGTTGAATGTTAGAACTACTTTAAACTTATAGTATAGTGAGCAATATTTATTAGTTTTATTTGTTTCTATAAAAATGACTTTAAGGATTTAAAATAAGAATCTGCTTTCTTTAAGGAATTTATTATTTTAGGTTCTGCACCGAATTCAAATTATGATAATAGAGATGGCAAAAAAGTGTTGATGGGGATGTACCATGCTGAAATTTCAACATTGAAAAGTACAAGGTTATGTTAATACTATAAGGGTATTAGTACAAGTTATTGTTAATAAAGATGGTATCATTGTTCTGATGAGTACATTAGAAAAATGATTATGGCATGTTGATATAAATTATGTGGAAATTCAATAAATATATGGTTGAAGAGCTACAGAAACTGAATGATTATTCTATCGGCATGTAAATTGTAAACACAAGGATTAAACCTTTTCAAAAGAGCAGATGTGGAAATCTTTTTTGCTAAAGAACGATTTTATACTTTATAAAGGGCTTTAAAATTAGAAAAGATATATAGTATTTTGTCGTGCTGAGAGTAGGAAAAATAGTGTGATAACCGGTCATTGAAGGCTATGGGCAATACATGAACCTGCTAATGGTTCCGTAGGCTGTATGTAGAAGATAGGGATAAATTTTTAAGACGCAGAACAAAAAAATAATGGTATTTTATATGAGATAGATGATAAAAACAAAAGTATTTTAAAGTTTTTAAAAAAAAGATCAAACAACTTATTTCATAAAATATCATCTTAGAATGATAAAGGAAGTAATATAACCTATTCCTAATAGTGATATTGATTACTTTCAGGTGAATTTGATGAAAATTTTATGTAGGTTCGTCAATCAGTTTTTAATGTGTCATTTACTAGAGAAACTAAGGGAGAATGACTTCTTAAAGTTAGAGTGGGGGAGATATGTTTTACCTGAACTTTTAAGCGAGTATGATAATTATATTTTGGTAGATTCACATCTTTGAATGATAAGATTAAAAAATTAAGTTTGCAACCACCATTTTTGGATGGAGTAGATTACAAGTACTTATTGTTTTTTTTTTGCAAAATAAGAAAGTAGCATTTTCCCTGATAGTTGTTTGTGCTATATTGATATATAAGACTAAACTATATTAAGGTTTTTATCTCAATGGAATATACGATTTTTGTTTTATATGCTATTTCAGCTTAATACATTTGCAAAGTTAGACGTCTTAGAATGAAATATCATCTTTAAGTTTATAAGCCCTGAAAAGACTATGGAAATTTTGGATCTGATTGATGAGTTTAGGTCAGAAGTTTTACTTAATGCCTAAAATTTTGAGAAATGATGGCTTCAAAAATTTCAGGATACTTGAAGATAAGAAAGAATCTATATCTAATTATAAAAAAGTAGATATCTTGTAATGCTCTGTATGAAGCTATATTGTGAAGTATTTTGAAAGATAAAAGAAAAGGTTATGAGAAGATAGTAATTAACTCAGCTTATTGAACGGTGGTAGTGAGGTATAATAAATAAAGGAAATTGGATACGATAGTTAGTAAAGTAAAGGCACTGAAGTTTAGTTTAAAATAACCTGATAAAACTTGAATTGCACTTCCAAGTGCTGACATCCATGAAAGCAATGTAACTGCACAAATTAGCAAATTTCTTATTATTTTTGGGGTTGTGTACTCATTTTCTAATTTGTGATATGCTTTTCTAGCGAAAATTGTTATTTTACCCAAATGCCAATTGACTATTCCACCAATACTTGAGCCCAATACTCCAAAAAGTAACATAAGTAGTGGGTTGTAATATGACCTAAAATACAACATAGTATAAAATACAAAACCTTCGTATATGGGCAAGATTAATGAAGATAATAGATTATCTATGAATAGTAGTAGATAGTTTTCCATATGAACTTACCAGGTTGTTGTACCATCTTCGTTATCAAAAATTGTAACCTTCATCCTTTTTAACTGATCTCTTATTTTGTCGGCAGCATCATAATCTTTATTTTTTTTTGCTGCCTTTCTTAAATTTACTAATCTTTCTATTTCTCGGTGGTCTACGCCTACGGTAAACCACTCTTGATAACTTGATTTAAGAAGACCAATAAATCGTGCACTCTTAACAAAACTTTCAGTTAATTTGAGTTTTTTATGTTCATTGTTTGTTTTATTGATTTTTGTGGCCATTTCATGCAATATAACTAAAGCTTCAGGGATATTTAGGTCATTTTTCAAAGCCTCTATAAAATCTTTATATACTTCTGTATTGCTTTCATCAATGCTTGCTATATCCACACTACGTAATAACCGATAGAACTTGTTTAAAGTTTCTTGCGACTCCCAAATAATATCTCTTGTCCAATCGAGTGGTTTTCTATAATGAGTTTTGAACAATGCATGACGTATTACTTCTCCCTTTATTCCACTATCGAGCAAATCTCTTACTTTAACTATGTTAAATAAGGACTTGCTCATTTTTTCTTCGTTTACCGTCAGGAAACCATTATGTACCCAATATTTTGCGAACATTGACCCACTAAATGCAGATTTGCTTTGCGCAATTTCGTTCTCATGATGAGGAAATTGTAAATCTATACCCCCACCATGGATGTCAAAATCTTTACCAAGATATGCATATGCCATTGCCGAACATTCGATATGCCATCCAGGTCTTCCTTTTCCCCATGGACTATTCCAGTGACTTGAAAGCTTGTAGTCAATGTCGTTTGCTGGTTTCCATAGTACAAAATCTCCTGGATGCTTTTTGTTTTTACCAACTTTAACTCTGCTGCCATGATCTAATTCATTAATTTTTTTCCCTGATAAAGCACCATACTCAGGGTAAGATTCAATACTAAAATATACATGTTTATCGGATTCATAGGCATGATTAGATATTAGCAAATGTTCAATTAATTTGATAATGCAATCTATATTTTCTGTTGCTTTCGGCTCATGTGTTGGTTCTACACAGTTTAGACTTTTCATGTCTTCACGAAAAGCCTTAGTGTAATGTGTAGTTATACTTTCTATACTGCTATTTTTTTCACTTGCTGCATTGATTATCTTATCATCAATATCAGTTATGTTGCGTACATAGGTAACTTTGCCATAATGAGATTTAAGCAACTGAAATAATACGTCATAGACAATAGCAGCACGTGCATTACCTATATGTGCTGTATCATATACGGTTGGTCCGCAAACGTACATTTTTATATGACCTTTGTCGATCGGTGTAAAGAGCTCTTTTTTTTTTGTTAAAGTATTGTAAAGCTTAACCATATACAAAGCTTTTCAGAAAAGAAAACGCTCCAATTATGAGCTGTGGTCCTTCAACTATTACAACAAGGGTAAGTAATAAACCGCACAAAGATACTAGAACTCCCAATATGGAGAGAAGTCCATCTTTGCTCATAATGCCAAGTGAAATGAAAGTTGTACCGATTGCAGGAATAAAATTAGTTAAGGGCAGTGGAATGGCTATCGATAATGCACAAATCAACATTATAAAAGCTAGAATTTTCTCACCAGGTCCATAGAAAATGAAAGGTATTCTTGGTTTCATGAACTTTTCTATTTTTTTTAATGCAGGTGAAGTCCTCTCTACTACAAAAGCTAGTGTTGAAGATTGAAAGGATTTTCTTTCTAACCAATGCGGCATCCAGGGAGAGTGAAACCCGAACAAAAGCTGTAGTGAGAACAAGATTAAAGGTATAGAAAGTATAGTTGTATAACCAGGTGGAACAGGTATAGGTATCGATAGTGGTAAAGAGAAAATAATTATTAAAATACCAAAACCGCGTTCTTGTAGAGCTATTTTAATATCAAACAATGTCACTTTATTACTGTTATTAGTGTTGATATCTGCAACCTCTTTTAAAATATCGGAAACCAATTTTTTATTTTTAATTAGTCTCTCATTTTTTTGCACATTTATCCTTGGACAAAATTATCCCTTTTAGTTAGCATAATTATTGCTATATTTCAACATTCATTCTTCATTTATATCAGGGGATTCATCTTGTGCTAAGGTGTGTTATAAAGCTTAACCACGTACAAAGCTTTTTATGAGAAAGTATTCCTATTATAAGCTGTAATCCCTCTGGTTATCATAGTAGGGATAAGTATAACAGTGTGCACAATGATATTAAAAAAACTCCTAGTATAAAGAAAAGACTATCTTTACCTATAATACCAGGCTAAATAAAAGTTGTGCCGATGCAGGAAGAAAGTGAGTGAAAGACAGTGGAAGAGCTATTATTACTGCATATCCAGCTAACAAAAGCTTCCAAGAAGAGTCAAGCCAAATAAAAACTGCAGTGAAAATAATATTAGAGGTATAGAAAAAATAGTTGTATAACTAGGTAAGATAGAACAGGTATAGGTAGGTAGTGATGGTGGTAAGGAGAGATGACCAATTAAGCCACATTTATGCAAAGCTGCTTTATAATGTTAAACTGAACAACATTATTTCATTGCTGTTGGTATTATCAGTACCATAATTTCTCTTAGAACATCAGAAGCTAATTTTTTATTTTCAGTTAGCTTCTCAGCTCTTTGTATAGTTAACTTTGATTAAAACTACTAATCTTAAACTAATGTAACTATCTTGTATTTCAATCTATATTTTTTAACTTAGCTGGGTTTTTGAACGAATGACACGCACTTTAGTGCGTGTCATGAAATGTAAGGACGCTAATGATCTGGTTCGTTAGATGACAGTTTCTCTGACTCCTTAAGTCCTTGTTTAAGGTTTTTAATGCCTTTTCCTAAGTCACCCATAACTTGTGGTAACCTACCTGCACCAAACAGAACTAAGATTATTATTAAAACTAAAAACAATTGCCATGGTCCTAAACTCATTTGCACCTCCATTTAAAATATTAAATATTAAGTATAAAAACTTGACTAAAGTCAAGTGACATATGGATTATACCACCTTTATTTAACTATAGATCAAAATTTTTCGATCTATTTTATAATAATTTTAGATTAGGTTTTTTCTAAGTAGTAACAAATATGTTGCAATGTGCTATCCTCAAGTCCTTGATATATATCGCTGGAAACTCCTGATTGAATAATTTTGCCGTTTTTCATTACATAGATAGAATCTGCAACTTTTAATGCTTCTTGTAAGTCATGAGTTACCATTAGCACAGGAATATTTTTACTTCTAAAAAGAGATAATACATGGTGTCTTGTTTGGCACTTAAGCAGTATATCTAAATTAGAAAACGGTTCATCAAGCAATACAACATCAGGATTTTGTGCCATTACTCTTGCTATCGCAACTAATTGTTGCTGTCCTCCTGATAGAGCATTAGAGTACATGTTTTCATATTTTGCTATGTCTAATAGCTTCAAAATTTCCAATGCAGTAAGATACTTTTCCTTTTTAGAAGCACTACGAATAGCAAAAGTTATATTCTCTATCACTGTTTTGTGAGGAAATAATGCGGAATGTTGGAAAATCAATCCTACATTCCTATGTTCTATTGCAATTGATGTATTATTACTTGCTACTAATCTGTTATTTATAAAAATGGTACCAGATTTTGGATTTTCTATCCCTGCGATTAATTTTAAAATCGTTGACTTACCACAGCCTGAATGTCCCAATAAACATGCAACATTTCCTCGTTTTACTTCAATATTTATATTGCTTAAAGCAAAATCACCCTGATTACCATAAGAGTAACTAATGTTATTAATTAGCATCAACTGAAACTATATTATTAAATATGATAACATTATACTCAAGAAATGTATAGGAGCGTTTTTATTGTTGTAAATTAGTTATGTAAGAAGGATTTAGAAAATAAGGAGTTTTTTACTATGACCATTTGTAAGTGATAGGGAATGGGACTATAGCTCAGTAGGATAGAGCATTGGATTCCTAATCCAAAGGTCGTGCGTTCGAATCGCACTAGTCCCACCATAGTACTCTATTGATTTATTATACTATTTTACGTTTTTGGAGAAAATTATAGTCAAACCTATGGCTATATAAAGATTGCAACTTATAGGTGCAGTATAAGTGGTATTATCCAAGTGGCAGAGCTGAGATCCAAGAAAATAGATTCTAGCATTACATTCTGGAATTACGCTATTTTTTGTAAAAGCAAATGTCCATTTATAATTGGCTAATTACCACTATCTATCTCACTTATATGTTGGTATTTTAAGAGCTTTTAAGCACTTAAATAGGTACTATTTTATAGCGCTTATAGCTAGTAGATGTTAGGTCGTAATGTGAAAGACATATAGTGCACATAGTAC
Organism: Wolbachia endosymbiont of Onchocerca ochengi; assembly: GCF_000306885.1. Classification (GTDB taxonomy): domain Bacteria; phylum Pseudomonadota; class Alphaproteobacteria; order Rickettsiales; family Anaplasmataceae; genus Wolbachia. The sequence goes on along the minus strand of NC_018267.1, from coordinate 57,217 downwards.
AGAAAATTAAATATAACATGCATCAAATACATTAGTTTTTTGTCATTAGTTCACTACAGAGATTTTGCTAAGATCAATAAGTAGCTTCACTGCCATAGCAAGAAGGTTAGCAAAGTTTGTCAAGTAGTTTTTATTATTACAAGTCAAACTGTTTTGAAAATATATCAGGAATTTTATCTATTATTTCACTCATGTTCACTTCAGATTGAAGTATACTCTGTTTTACCACTTTTTAAAATTGATTTAGCACCTAATCTAAGTAATATGTTGACAAATTTGCTGTTAACCACAACTCTACTGCTGGTTGTTAGGGTTCTGAGCCATCAAACTGACAATTTTATGTCTTACTTATGCACACATATTAATCCATGTTACATAGGTACTTTTATCAAGTAAATATGCTAGTTATGTTTTTAATATTTACTCTACAAACCTTGATATTACTGTTCACTCCTATACCCATTAGTATCAGTAAAAAATCTATATATTCTATAGTAATCCTTATAGTTTTTTATATCAGATAGTTTATCAACAGCAAGGCAAATCAAAAAAATAGTAAGAATTAGTACAAACAACCTGACAGGTATTTCAAGTATACTTGATCTTCGCGTCTTTAGTTATTATTAGGATTCCAGCTTTTGTAATAATTTTTTGCTTTTTGGTTAGAATGATGTACATCTTTTGTGCTCGTCAAATTAGATGTATGTTTCACCTTTATTTTTTTGTCATTAACTGGTACTACATTATCAGTATAATGAATCCATGTGTGCCACTCTTGAGGTATTATTGTAGGTTCGGGAACACTACTATATATAACCCACCTTTTTCCTGTATCCGATTCATAGTAAAAGTTTTCACTCTTATCTCTTCCTACAAATTTACCTTTTCTTTGTAGTAAACATTTTATTGCATTAAAAATTTTAGATAACATAAAGCTATTAAAATAAAGAGTATTATATATACTAATACTTTAACAAAAATTTAATGCAATTACCAATCTTACAAGTTATTATACCAATAATTGCATCGATGTTTTGTTCTCTAGCAAGAGAACATAAGTTATCCTGGTTTATCTCTTTTACTACAACAGTAGCTACTTTTTTTATTTCATTAATACTACTTATGAAAGCTTATAATGGTGAAGTTGTAATTTATTACCTTGGAGATTGGGCTCCTACCTACGGAATAGAATTAAGGATTGATATGTTGAATTCCTTAGTTTTAACTTTAGTAAATTTTGTAGCTCTGATAAGTGTTCTTTATAGTTTTTGTGTTAACAAAAAAGAGATTAGCAAAAATAAGATAACTGATTTCTACTCTTTGTTTCTGTTATGCTTAAGTGGATTGCTTGGGATTTTGGTAACAAACGACATATTCAATCTCTATGTTTTTTTAGAAATTTCGTCTCTTTCTTCTTACGTGCTAGTTTCAATGGGAAGAGATAAGAAAGCTCTAGTTGCAGCGTTAGAATATCTGATTAGTGGAACGATAGGTGCAACGTTTTATTTGTTTGGTATTGGGCTTTTATATTCTATGACAGGTACGCTCAATATGTCTGACATGGCTGAGAGAATAGTACCGCTATATGATAATAACATCGTAAAGCTTGGCACATTATTTGTTTTTGTTGCTCTTTCAATCAAGATGGCACTATTTCCATTGGGTAAGTGGCTAGTTAATTCATACAGTGAGGCGCCAAGTTTCATTAGTATATTTTTTTCAGGCACAGTAACCAAAGTTATGATATATGTTTTTATCAGGATCTTTTATACTGTTTTTCATCAAAATTTTTTTTTATTTAAACCGCCATTAGACAACGTAATAGTTACACTTGCGCTTTGTGCTATTGTATTTGGTTCGATATTTGCAATAACTGCGAAAGACATGAAAAGGTTGCTTGCTAATTCCAGTATTAGCCAGATTGGCTATATAATTTTAATGCTGAGTTTAAACTCGAAAGCAGGTTTGTTTGCAGCAATTCTCCATACAATAAATCACAGTATAATAAAGACGTCTTTATTCATGACAGCTGGATGTATTTCTTATAAATTTGACTCAACAAAAGTAGAAAATTTGTCAGGACTTGAAAAATCAATGCCCTATATGACGTTTGCGTCTACTCTGCTTGGGTTAGCGTTAATTGGTGTGCCTTTAACAAGTGGCTTTATAAGTAAGTGGTATATGATGAAAGCAATTATTGAGTCTCATGCATGGGTTTCTCTTATAGTTTTTACTGTAAGTTCTTTTCTTGCACTAATATATGTATGGCAGATGGTAGAGAAAATGTATTTTGGAAATGATGCCACATCACGCGTTAGAATGATGCCTGGTAAGGCTAATGAGGTGCCATTACCTATGCTTTTTTGCCTGTTTTTCATGGCTATTTTAACAATAGTAATTGGGATATATAGTAATCCAATTCGTTTAGTAGGTTTAGTAGTTGAAAAATTGGTTTTTTGATTTTTACCTTTACTTTATATTTTACTATACTATAAGGTACTGGAGCTTTTGCTATGGATAGGTTGAAGAAGGTTCATTGGTTGCTGGTCATTAACGTAATAGCTCTATTTTGTATTGGCATTATTGTTCAATATTCTTCTGCTGGAAGAAAGTGGATGCCATTCGCAATTCATCAATTAGTTGTATTCTCTTCTTTTTTTTTACTGGCTATAGCTATGTCGTTCATAGAGCTGAATTTTTATTTAAAGCATGCTTATTTTTTTTATATAGCAGCAGTGATTGCATTATTAGTAGTTAATTTTTCTGGTTCGTTTATAATGGGTTCAGCAAGGTGGATAAGAATTGGGTCAGTTAGTTTACAGCCATCAGAATTTGCGAAAGTGGGATTAGTGCTTGCACTTGCTCGCTATTTTAGTAAGCAAAGTGTATATAAAATGATGGAATTTCAAAAACTATTTAAGGCGCTTATAATTATTTTTTTGCCTGTGTTCTTGGTATTAAAACAACCAAATTTAGGCACAGCTGTAATAATGTTATTTATAGGGACATCAATTATATTTACATCAATAATAAAAGGGTCACATTTAATAATTTTTGGAATATTTAGTATTTTTGTGATGCCAGTCATTTGTTTTTTTTTACGCCCTTATCACAAACAAAGGATACTATCGTTTTTGGATTCATCAACGGATCCGCTTGGAATAGGTTATAATGCACAGCAGTCTCAAATAGCTATTGGTTCAGGAGGTTTGCTTGGTAAGGGCTTTGCTAATGGAAGTCAAACTCAGCTTGGATTTTTACCGGAAAGGCGTACAGATTTTGCTTTTGCAGTACTTAGCGAAGAGTGGGGGTTTTTAGGTAGCATAGTTTTGATTCTCCTTTATACTACGTTACTTGCTATAATATTCTCTGTTGCCTACAGATCAAAAGTTTACTTTTCTAAGTTATTATCTATCGGAATTTTTGCTTTTTTTGGTGTTCATTTCTTCATAAATATTGGAATGACAATAGGTCTTTTACCTATAATAGGAGATCCATTACCATTTTTATCCTATGGAGGAAGCATAACTGCTTCAAGCTTGATATGTATAGGATTGCTACTCAATTGTATAACTTCTGAAGAAGATTTAAGGCTAAGCTCTCGATTTTATTAGTAGGAGGGCTCGTAGAGTCTAAGATATGATGATATATATTCTTGTTTTATGGGTCATTTATAGCTAACCTTTAATTATTCTTCACTGGTATAGGCTTTTGTATAATTTTTGGCAACGCTCCTAGGCATATATAACAAGTTAGAAACGAAAAATTATCGGACAAACTTTGCTAACTCCGTTACCGTAATGCGCAAAGGTATTCAGTTATCTTTAACTTGTGTAGGTTGAGTGACAGGATTATTACGTAATTGATATCTTATATTTGATTTTTTACACTATGTATACCTTGTGTCTTTATTATTTTATCTGAACTTTTAACTTTTCAAGCTGAAATACCCTTATAAGTTGTTTAATGTAGCATAAAATATCGATTTGCAAGGTTAGAGAGAGTGAAAAGCTCTACCTATCAGTTCTTTTCCCTTTTTCTGCTTAGTAAGTTTCTTGGCATTTAAGCTAAAAAGTCTATTGCAAGTTTAAGAGTCTTTAAATTGCAGTGTTTAAGACTTTTAAAAACGCTAAATTGAAAATAGATACTGATTGAGGTTTCTTTTGTCTTTTTTATCAGGTAAATTTCTTAAATATTTATAATTAAAACAATTTAAAAATTCAAAAAAATGTTATTCTAGTGCATAACGCTTGAGTCTACTGGTTTTTTAATTGATGAAATTGAAAGATTAAGTTCAGCTTAACTAGATCTTAGAGGTAAAAAAGGTAATTTTGATAAAACTTTTTTGTAGTGTAAGCCTTTTTATGCTCGAACTGTCAGTTTGCTTTTTTTATATCCTAATTTAGGACTTATTGAATCCTTATATGAACTGATTTGTTTTTATATTTTTTGTTTACTTCCTTAGGAGAGGTTAGCTGCTGCAATATATACCCTTATTACTACAACAAAAGCTCTAAAGTGGTAAACTAAACACTAGAAAATTCCTTTGTTAACTTTTTTTCTTGTGTAATAAATGGTAGCATGCACCTTACCTGGCTCTTATAAAGATTCACACCATGCGTGGTTGCAGTTTGTATGCTTTATTTTCTTCCTTCTGAATTTACTTGTTTGTCCGGAGGTAGTAAGTAAGTTTTAGTGCAGTTATTACATTGTAACTTTACATCACTTAGTGTAAAGTGGTAACAAACCTATATTATGTGAAGCTATAAACTTATTATCAATATATAATAAATGGAAAACTTGCAACTAGATAAAATGCAGAATGATGTAGAAAATATTTGGAGAAATAGAAATGAACTTATTGACTGTAATGTAAAAATAACAGCAAGAGCTCTAGTTGAAGAGATAGTTAATCTTCTTGATTGTGGTAAAATTAGAGTAGCAGAGAAGCTATCAAACGGAAAGTGGGTGGTACATATGTGGGTAAAGCAGGCAATATTATTATACTTTCTTACTGAGGAAAGTAAAGTAGTAGGCAATAACAATTGGTGGTTTGACAAGACTAACAATAAGTTTAATGGATGGAATGAGGAAAAATTTCGCCAATCAAAAATTAGAGTAGTTCCTGGATGTTTTGTTCGTCAGTCTGCTTATATAGATACAAATGTTGTTCTTATGCCAAGCTTTATTAACGTTGGTGCTTATATCGGTTCGGGTACAATGATAGATACTTGGTCAACAGTTGGTAGCTGTGCGCAAATAGGAAAGGATTGTCATATTTCTGGAGGGGTGGGAATTGGTGGAGTTTTAGAACCTATTCAAGCTTTTCCAGTTATTATAGAGGATAATTGTTTTATAGGAGCGCGTAGCGAGGTGGCTGAAAGTGTTATAATAAGAGAAGGATCAGTTTTAGGTATGGGAGTTTTTATTGGAGCATCAACAAAAATTATTGATAGAGAAACCGGTAAAGTATTTTACGGTGAAGTACCTCCTTACTCTGTAGTAGTACCAGGATCTATTTCATCTAAAAATAACATTTCAACATATTGTGCAGTTATAGTAAAAAAAGTGGATGCAAAGACAAGGTCGAAAACTTCTGTAAATGACATATTGAGGGGTTAGGTTATATCTTTATAATAGATGCTACATTATATAGTAAATGGTATCATACAACTGTAAGCAATTAGCTGTAATAATTCTCTGTTAGTTAATTTCAATTTATTAGATTGAATCTTGTCTTTTATAGTTTAAGGATCAAGTTTTTATATTACTTACTAGGTTTATATTTTCTTTCTCTATTAGAAAAACCTGTAATTTCTATAAATCCTATTTTTATCTATTTTTACAGAATAAGCTCTGTGGCTTTATGTTGCTTATGATCTGATTTACGTATAAGGTTACAGTCTAATCAAACTGGTATTTTTCCCTGTTTATATACTGTGAAACAGTCTTAAATACAATTGATATCACACACACCCTTCCTTATAAAATAATCAATCCACTAAGAACATGCTTCAGTTTGTCTTGTATAGAGTATTGTATGATGGGCATCCCTATTAATCATCGCTTTATAATAAGCTGCTAGATTTTAGCGTAATGTTCTTCCAATAAGTAAAAGTTCCTTGGTTGTATTTGCTAAGATGTAGAATTAACATAATTAGCAGTCTTATAGTATAATAGTTGTCACCTTTGGGTAGGGGGATAAATTATTATAAATTAATAATGCTTGGTATCTATGATGATTGAACATGGCACTTGTTTGCTGTCATGAATCTAATTACCATACCTAACACTCATAAGCCTTGGCATTGGTACATTCTCTGCTTCCACGAAATATGAATAATTGTTCGTGTACAAATGTCATGAATAACATTTCGTTCACATAATATGATGTTGGCTTTGCTTTAGATTTTCTACTTGCCTTATCAGGGTATGAAGTTTTTGAATGGCCTTTTCTTAGCAAGAGATACTTTCTTTACTGTTCATTGTTCAACTTGAGTTAAAACTATACAATGCCTTTGATCTTATTTTTATCTCTATGAGGGAGATAACAATTTTAAGGGCAACTGAATAGTTTAGTATAAATTTCATCAGCATTTAATTATATCTGTATTAAATTGCTTTTATGCTATGCTGATAAAATACAAGTAATGTAACGTTTTATAAATTGGAGATTTGTATGAATCTTGGTGTAAGATTTAGATAACAAAAAATAGATACTAGGAATATAATATGCTATTTTTTGCTATTGCTTGTTTTACCACTATTGTTAATCACTGTTATGGCATATGCACATAACTCTGAAAAAGAGATTCCATTTTCTTTAGATAATTTGTGCAATTTTTGCAGGCTTTCTTTTACTTTACTAGGAATATTACCTCCACGTTCTCTTACGAGCCAGGAATCTTGATGGTGAATCGGATGAGTGTCACTTTTTGGGTTTCCTATGTATATCGTAAAAGGTGAAGTTTGTCCTTTGAAGTCACATTGCACAGTAAATTTTTTTATAGAATTAGCCATCTAAAAACCTCTAATTTTCTTTTTGATTGATTTTACAGCAGGTGTAGGGGATGGCTTCTTTACAGGTTCTTGTCTGCTGGCAACATTTTCTTTACCTCTAAGAAATCGAAGAACTTCAGCTCTACTTGGTTGTGATTCTTTCGCTATTTTTGTTCCATGTTTTGCCATAATATTGGCATATGCTAGTACTTTTTTTACTACTTCTGAATCGCCGTTTAGCATTTGAACTAGTGCTTGAAATACTTCTATTAGAGTTAACCCATCAGTGCTTATAACCTTATTTTCTATAAAATTGACAGTTTCATCAAGTTTACATTCAATACTATCATCTGGGTTTATAAAAATAGTATAATTGTTAATATCCTGATCGCTCATAATCGAAGCACTATTGTTAATAAGCTCTTAAAGTTTATACTATAGATATAAATACTCTACTAATTTGTATTGTGACACGCGATGATTAAACATTTATTAATATATGCTCTCTTATATATATAAATTAATTGATCAAAACCAAGGGTCAATACCTATCAGTGACTTTATGAATGCTGTTCTATACCATAAAAAACATGGCTATTATATGAATAGGTCACCACTTGGTAAAAATAATGATTTTATCACAGCTCCTGAAATCAGTCAATTATTTGGTGAAATAATTGCAGTTTGGGTAATGTATATGTGGGAAAAATTAGGAAAGCCGCTAAAATTTTCTCTAGTTGAACTTGGGCCAGGCGAAGGAACACTTATTCACGATATAATAAGAGTCACTAAAAAACACAGTAATTTTTTTAGATCAATGGCTATTCACCTAATTGAGATCAGCCCTACTTTACAGAAGATACAGAAGGGGAAATTAAAAGAATCAAATATTAATTGGCACGTAGATATTAATGATTTGCCGGAGCAGCCAACTATTTTCTTAGCAAATGAATTCTTTGATGCTCTTCCTATAGATCAATTTGTGTATCATAATGGTGAGTGGTATGAAAATAGGATAACAAGGCGGGATGATGGGGTATTGTTTCAGTGCCTAATACTAGAATCCAGAAAGGAAAAATCCTATGTTTCACTATTAACTACTCAAATGCCGAATGAAGAGCTTTTTAATGGTGCAGTGGTGGAAATATGTTCAGCTGGAATTGAGATATTCAAAAAACTTGAAGAAAAAATAGTTAGTAACAGAGGGGCTGCTATAGTTATAGATTATGGCTATGTATATCCTACATATAAAAGCACTTTACAGTCTATCAGACAACACAGGTATGCCAATTTTCTTGAAGATGTTGGTGATAATGATATTACTGCGCTTGTGAATTTTCAAGCATTGAAGGACGCATTAAAACACATAGAGTGTGAAATTTTAACTCAAAGAGAATTTTTATATCTTTTTGGTATAAAGGAAAGGGTACAAACTTTAATCAAAAATGCAAATGATGAACATAAGAATAGAATTTTTAGTGAGTTTTTAAGGTTAACTGAAAATATGGGTACTCTTTTTAAGGCAATGTTAATCGGTAGTTAGTTAACATTCTATACGTTTAAAAGGCAAACTTCAGCTATAGTTCCGTAGTCTTCTTATACACTCGTCTCTACCAAGAGTTACCATTATATTGATGATCCCAGGTGCATCCATTGTTCCGGTTATAGGGGCGCGTAATGAGTGGTACACATCACTTATTTTAACATTATGTAACTTTGAAAACTCCTTGACTTGAGAAGGTAGAGAGTTCTTGTTCCAGTTTTCATGACTAATTCTCAAGAGAAATGACGCAAGTAATTTGATTGTATCGAGGTTAGATTTGACAATTTGCTCGGCTTCTTTGTTTAAATCAAGTGGTGGATCTTGAATATAAAACTGTGCTAAATCCAATAATTCGTTCAGGTAGCTTGCTCTTTTTTTTAGTTCCGTTAGCCCGTGTAGTAAATAGTTCTTTTTTTTATCGTTTAGAGTATTTTCTCTAAGTATTAGAGTCAGAATGTCTTTATTGCTCATGTTATTAATATAGTGATTATTTAAGTATTTCAGCTTTTTAAAATCTAGGCGTGCAGGTGAACGACCAATGTTTTCTAAATTGAACCACTCTACTGCCTGCTCACTACTGATAATCTCATCGTTTCCATGACTCCAGCCAAGTCTTAGTAAGTAGTTGCGCATTGCCTCTGGTAATATTCCCATTTTTTTATAATCGCAAATGCTTGTTGCACCATGTCTTTTAGATAGCTTATTTCCATTCTCCTGGTGAATCAGCGGTACATGTGCAAAGCGTGGGATATCAAAATCAAGGGCTTGATATATCAGTAATTGTTTAAAAGTATTAGTAAGATGGTCAGAACCACGTATTATATCAGTTATTCTAGTATCATGATCATCAATCACCACGGCAAAAATATATGTTGGAGTGTTGTCAGAACGTAAAATTACTATGTCATCAATTTGTTTGCTATTTACTTTAATTTGACCGTATATTTTATCGTTAACAACGATATCTTGTGAATCTGGGACTTTAAATCGAACAACAGGCTTTACATTTGGTGTTACATTGAAGCATTTATGCTTGTATATCTTTCCTTCTTCTCTTGCTTTTGCTTTCTTTTCTGCAACTTTATTTTCAGGGCAATAGCAGTAATACGCCTTACCTCTTTTGACTAAAAGGTTTGCAACTTCAACATACCTCTCTGTTCTTTTTGATTGGTATATTATTTCTTCATCATAATTCACATCAAGCCATTTCAGGCCGTCTATTATTGCATTAATTGCCTTTTGTGTTGATCGTTTCTTGTCAGTGTCCTCAATCCTTAGTAAAAACTTACCACCATGATGCTTTGCGTAGAGCCAATTGAATAAAGCAGTGCGAGCTCCACCAATGTGCAAAAAACCTGTTGGAGATGGAGCAAATCTAGTGATTATGCTTAGCATATTTGCTGTTACGGTAATATAAATAATTATGGCTGAAATTTATGCTTATAACAATTTATAATTTATTTATTTCAAAAGATAAAGTCATATTTTTTATGAATTATAGTATATAACTTAATATTAATTAAATATAGAAGGGCATGTTATGGTTCAATCTAATGGCTTATTGACTTAATGCTATAAGAAAAGGAGATAAAGGTAAATTTGTCAGAATTTATAAAGAGAATGTTGTTTATGTAGCTAAGTAGGCTTGATGAAAATAGTAATCCATTTTTAAATATAGTGAATAAATGACAGAATCCTACACCTACTCAAAGAGGTTATGAAAGACTTAGAAGAAGGTGCCTAAGAGTAAGGTTTAAAAGGCAGAGGAAGCTAAAAATTAAGAGGAAGTGGAAAAAATTAAAGATGGAGTATATTGAGAATATATACAAAGAAATAAAGGTTATGTTAAGGAATAATTGGAGAGTGGTGTAGCACTATTTATTTCTCAGGTATTATAAAATGGAGGGAAATTAAGTAGGCTACAAGCATAAAGAGTGGCTTCTATGTTTATATTTATATAGTAGGAGTTATAGCATGCATTACTGCCTTGTATTTGTTCTTATACTTTTTATTTTTTGGTTCTCAATATTTTGTACTAGCTTAAGTAGCTACAATAGCTTCTGAATGATCTGTATGTCTATGATATGAGGTTAGAGTTTATTTGTAGCAGCGACATAGAAATTTGCTTTCTCAATTTAAGAAAGTAGACTTATGCAGTGATGGAAAGAAAGTACTGTAAAATTTTAATAGCAAACAGGGGAGAGATTGCTTGTAGGATCATCAGAACTGCCCATAGAGTAGGTATATCTTGTGTGTGCGTGTATTCAGATGCAGATGTAAATTCTGTGCATGTAAGACAAGCAGATGAGTCGAGGTACATTGGTCCTTCGCCTTCTTATCTAAGTTATTTAAACATTGAAAAGATATGTGAAGCAGCAGTTGAAACAGGTGTGCAGGCAGTTCATCCCGGTTATGGCTTTTTGGCAGAAAACCCAGATTTTCCACGTGCTTTGCAAAGATACAGTATAGATTTTATTGGTCCAAGTGCAGAAACAATAGAAGTGATAGCTAATAAAATAACAGCAAAGGAGGCAGCAAAGAGGGCTGGGGTCAATGCGGTACCGGGATATATAGGTAAGATCAATGATGCTGCCCATGCAGCTAGCGTTGCTGAGGAGATTGGATTTCCCGTTATACTGAAAGCTGCTTTAGGTGGTGGCGGTAAAGGCATGCGAGTTGTAAGCTCCAAAAAGGAAATTGAATTAGCATTTATATCAGCAACAAACGAAGCAGAAAAAAGTTTTAAAGATAGGAGTATCTTTATAGAGAAGTATATAGAGTTATCGCGGCACATTGAAATACAGATTATAGCAGATAAATATGGAAATGTGGTGTGTCTTGGAGAAAGGGAGTGCTCAGTACAAAGAAATAATCAGAAAATAATAGAGGAAACTCCAAGCCCGTTCATCAGTGAGAGGGTAAGACAAGGAATGTATATCCAATGTGTTTCTTTAGCAAAGGAAGTTGGTTATTTTTCAGCAGGTACTGTTGAGTTTGTTGTAGATAAGAATCAAAATTTCTATTTTCTTGAGGTAAATACTAGGTTACAAGTCGAGCACCCAGTAACAGAGTTTGTTACAGGAATAGATATAGTGGAAGAAATGATTAGAACCTCTTGTGGAGAAAAATTAAGGTTTAGTCAAGATGATATTAAACTTACTGGATCTGCAATAGAGAGCAGAATTTGTGCCGAAGACCCGTCAAAAAAATTTTTTCCTTCTAGTGGAAGGATAAGGTATTACAATAAACCGGATGAAAATTTTTCTACACAACTCCCTATTATTCCAGTATCAAACACTGCTATCAAGGAAAAAAACGATTGGGTTTCGGTATCATGCGCTGGAGTGACACTGGGTAGTGTTGTTAACCTTTCATCAAAGCAATTGCTGTGTAAGGAATCTAACAACTGTGTAAGGATAGATGATGGAGTTGCTGCAGGTTCAGAAATTAGCATGTTCTATGATTCAATGATCATGAAGGTGATAACGTACGGAAAAGATAGAATAGAGGCAATCGGCAGAATGCAAAAAGCGTTGTCTGAGTGTTATATAGAAGGAGTAACAAATAATATAGAATTTCTGGAATCCATCTTTCATCATCCAAATTTTGTTGCAGCGAAACTCCATACGAGGTTTATCTCAGACCATTATCCAAATGGTTTTCACGGTGATTTTGTTACAGAAGAATATGTTAAGGTGTTTATTTTTGCTGTACTGTATGTTCATTTGGAAAATGAGGAAAAGTGCTATTATAAAGCAGTAAATGAAACGTCTTTAATGTCATTCCAGCGTGTGATACTAGAATCTAGAAAAGGAGAAGAATTAGTTCCAGTGTCATTTGCTCAGATGACACCTTGCGGTGTTAGAATGACACTTAATAATATTGGGGGAATATCTAATAATGATGGAACTACAGGCAGTCGTGCAAGAGATTTATTCATAGTGAGAATAAATAACAACGAGTACTCCATAAATGCAAAGTATCAAAATAGTGTGTTAACAACAGTATATAATCACAATACATACTCTATAATAGGTAAGTGGAAGTTAAGTTATAGGTTACTATCTATCACAATTAATGATGATACCAATATAATACTAAAGGTAGAGAAACAAGGTAGTAGATATTTTATAAGACATGCTGGGATGCAAGCTGAATGTTGTGTGTTTAAACCTCATATAGCTAGATTAAGTAAGTTCATGCTAAATAACGAAACAGAAAGAGTTGCAGTAAATGCTGTAAAATCTCCAATATCTGGTTTATTAGTTAAATTACACGTAAATGTTGGAGATCAGGTAGGAGTAGGACAACCTTTATTTGTTGTGGAAGCAATGAAGATGGAAAATATTATATGTGCTGAATCAGAAATGGTGATAAAAAATATTCCCGTTCAAGAAGGAAAAAATGTACAAGTTGGTGATGTGGTCTGCTTTCTTAAATAGCAGAAAAAATATAAACCTGATCCAAACAAGATAAACGAAAATATTTGATGGGTTACAGCAACGGCTATTGGTATGTGAAACAACAAAGTAACTATCCCTAAAATCATCTGAATAATAACGGAGAATAGCATAACATATACCGATTTTACACTGGTATTTTTTATTGTAAGTATTATTGTCAGAACTAATATTAGCAATGCTAATGCTCGGTGTATAAATTGCACTGTCGCTCTATTTTCAAAGATATTGAGCCATATAGGCTGCAAGGAAAGTAAATCTTCTGGAACGATTTGTCCATCCATTAATGGAAAAGTATTGTAAATTAAACCAGCATTTAATCCTGCAACAAAAACACCAAAGATTATTTGTATAGTAACTAGAGTCAGAATAAGTATTGTGTGATATGTACTATGACTAGTAAACTGGGATTCTATTATCCTAGTATGTAATAACATATAACTGTACAAGTACTTGCTTTTAAAAGTAAATTGCACAGTAAATGGTGTTATTCCAGTACTCGGCATTGGAGTCCAGCTTTTACTATATGGTCGCTTGACATGTTTGTTTAAGGTTAAGTCTTCTGGATCCCAGTGTTTGGGCACTGGGATGATGCCTTTTTTGGTGAAAATTACTCTTACATTGTAATGTTTGTATAGTTGTTGTGTACGTAACATTGGGATCCGTATTTGGTAATCAAAAAATTGATATGATAGTAATGCAAAAATAATTAATGCTAACAATAAGTGAAGTGCAAGCCTGTAATGACTGACATGAGGTTCAGATACTAGCCCACTTTTGACCATGTACCAACCAGCAAGAGCTTGTGATATTCCAAACAATAGTGCTGTAGATAGCCTTATTGCTGCCTTTTTAGATATTCTCTTTTTCAGCAGAAAATATATAAATGGCAGAATAAAAGCTAAACCTGTTAGCCTTGCAACCAATCTATGTATATATTCTATTAGATATAAAGTACGAAACTCCTTCATACTGATACCGTAGTTAAATATTTTATATTCAGGTGTAGCCTCGTACTTTGATTTTTCTTGCAGCCAATCTTGTTCACTCAATGGTGGTAATGTTCCAGAAAATGGTTTCCACTCTGTGATTGATAATCCTGCTTTTGAAAGTCTTGTAAACCCTCCAATCCCCACCATGATGATCACCATGATAGAGCAGAGGAAGAGCCAGATGACTACAGATTTTGATTGCTTTTGTTCCATTGCCGAGGATGAATAATTGGTTCCCACAAAGCGAGAAAGGATGTAATACTATTATGTATCTGACTGTAGGTAGGAAAAAATATTGATATTATATAAAAATATAAAGACATATTTTGCTGATTGATAGTTCTTATCAAAAGAGTCAAATTAGTCATGTACTCTATTATAGAATAATACAAAAATAATTCATTTAAAATACGAGTTAACATTAATGAAAGTAATAAAGATGGAGTAGTGAGAAGTATAAAGTTGCAGAACCAATGAAGGGGTTCAATAGCAAAATTACTTTAAATTCAGCGCATTTATTCAATGGTTTTATGTTTTTTTAATAGATAATGTAAGTTTGCACATAATATTTGATCCAGCATGTTCTTTTCTTAATCCAAACAAGTATAATAGTTAGTAATTTTTTCAATATCTCCGAATTTGTTAAGTCAGCATCTTTAGTGAGATTATAAATATTGCAGAAAAGGGCTTTTCTCAAAATTCTACAAGGAATGGTTACTGCTACTACCTAGAGGTGGTGATATGTTCATTTTTTCAAATCTAGGCAATAAATATTGAAATTAGTTCATATATTCTAGAGAAAAAGATTTTATAAGAAAACTGTAACTATAATTGTAGTTGTTTAAACTCACCTACACGCAGGCTGACTTGTTGTCGCATTTATTAAGTTCAATTAGTGTTTTTCAACTGCAGCGGATCTATCTTGTTACTTGAATCATATATTGCCGCGCACTTTTTTCTTAGCAAAGTTCATGTCATGATTGTATGACTTAGCTTTTGTTTTAGGAAAAGAATGAAACACTTTTATTACTTTAAAGTATTGCGATAAAGTATATTTTTGCTATAGTTGTAAGTGTTTCCTGATTGTACTTTTCTATAAAAAGCTTCACATCTAATTTTGATTCTGAATAATTTAAACTTTTAATACTTTCAATGAATTGTTCTACACTGTACTATTCTTTGAAAATAGGTAACAAAATAATATATACATATGGGAAAACCTTCTTCATTTAACTCATTACAATTTATTTTTTGGTTAAGAGTCACTATAGGTTAAAAAATATAGTTATAAATTAAAATAAATAGTTAGAACATCCTAATCCAAATGAAAGCATCAAAGCAAAGTATATATAATTTGCTGTTGGAATTAAAGTTGAAGTCATAAAAAAAAGCGAGAAATATCGTACTTAGTTTGATGCTCTTGGATGAGAAATTAGGGGTTCTTATACTATAAATAGTTACTCGCAAATTCTGAAATATTAAAGGTTTTGGTTAAGAGAATCTAAAACCTGTTTACACCTACCTTTATCAATACGCAGTTATCATCATAGTAACCTTTGATCCAATAGTTATTACCTTAATTTGTATTTTTAATCATAGAAAAAAGTAGTATTATTTAATCCTTACCAAGGAAAGGTATTATTTTATAATAAAAAATCTTTTCTTGCTCTTTAATGTAAACTGAAATCGAGCTTAAATTTTTCTATATCACTGGCAGAAAATTGCTGACTGAACCTAATGTAATTTTTTGTTTAGATCACGTGAAAGTGAAGATATGATTTCACTACTGCGCTTGTTATCCTGATGTACTTGTATTATTTTTTTTACGGCATCAGCTGCTATATTTGCTGTACTAGCTTGTAAATCTCCAATAGCTTTTTCAACTTGGTCAGTGACTTTCTTCAAGTGGAAGCGAGCGTTCTCATTCAACGTCTGGTCTAGTTGTTGTCTATTATACTTAATGATTCTGTTAGCCTTATCGAGTGCTTCATTTATTGTTTTATTAACCTCTGCATCTAATTTTTTGTATTTTTCAGAAGACTTTTTATAGTATTCTAACATATCTCTTTTGAATTTTTCAACCTCTTCGTTTGTAAACTTGCTCTTGTCACGTTCTCTATTAAGGATATTTTTTATTAATTTCTTTAATAATCTATATGAAAAGATAAAACCTACTGAGAAAGCAAGGCCAATGATCATTGATGTAGACATAAAAACCTCTAAAATTCTTTGAATATCAAGTTAGCAACAAATTCCTCTTCAATTTCAGAATTAGTTAACTTATTGTAGTAAATTAAAGCGATACCGATAGCTGTTTGCTTTAATTCATCGATATATTCAGATTTAAATTTTGCTACTTTTTCTTCAACAAGCTTATTTATTTTTTTATCTTCCTCTTCTATTATATTTTTTACGCTTGCTCTCATTTCTTCTACTTGAACAAGTGCATTGCTCACAACCTTTTTTGCCTGTGTTCTAGCTTTGTTTAAAGCCAAGTTGTACCTAGTAACCTGGTTTTCTGTAAGTTCTAGAAGACGAATAGAACTATTAAAAGAATCCAATACTTTCTTGTTTCTGATGTTTATTATTTCATCTAACTTTGGTAAAAATAAGTGACATACTATAAAAAAAAGCGAAGAGAAAAAAATTAAAAACCAAAAAACTTGAGAAAAGAAAGTTGAAGCGTCGAGTTGCGGCATATTAGACAACGAATATTAATAGCAATGCAAGTAGAAATGCAAATAACCCCATTGCTTCAACTAAAGCTGCTCCTGTATAGACGTATTTTTTCATCTTATCTTCTGATTCAGGGTTTCTCGCGAGTCCATTTAGCATGGTAGAAAATATATTTGCTACACCAGTACCAGCTCCAAGCATGCCAAGTACACTTAACCCGATTGCTATAAACTTTAAAGCTACTAAATCCATATATTACCTTCAACCATTTCCTTGTAGGATTAATTGTAAAATGCTCTAAAGATAAAGTCAATTACTTTACTGTATCTGACAAGTATACACATGTTAAAGAGGTGAATATATAGGCTTGTAAAATTGCAACAAACACTTCAAACCCTATTAGGGCAATTATAAACAAAAACGGTATAGGAGTTAGAGCTAAATGCATATTCACAATAAACCCTGCTATTACCTTAATAATTGTATGACCTGCAATCATATTTGCAGCAAGCCTAATTGATAAACTTATAGGTCTTGAGAGGTAAGCAAATAGCTTGATAAAAACCATCATTAGAGCAAGCCATGATGGAGTACCTTCTGGTAATAAAATACGTAGAAATTTTATTCCTCTTTCTTTGAATCCAACAACAGTTGTATAAATAAAAACTATTGTCGATAAGGCAAAAGTAACTATCACATGGCTTGTAACTGTAAAACTGTAGGGAAGGATACCAACTAAATTACACGATAAAGTGAAAATAAATGCTGTGAATATCAACGGAATATGCTTCAATCCTTTGCTTCCAGTGTTATTTTCTATTATTGAAATGACAAAATCATATACACACTCAACTGCAGCTTGTAAATATCCTGGTATTACTGACTTCTGCTTTACTCCTAAGAGCAAGAAAAGTGCAACTGATATTATTGAAATCATCATAAAAAGAGATGAGTTGGTAAAACTTATGTCGTACCCGAATAATCTAGGTAACTCTATTATTGTATATATTTTAAATTGTTCTAGCGGATTTAATGCCATTTTTATTAAAAAAACTTAAAATACATCAGTAAGTAAAGTATGAATTCTATAAAGTAAAGTCAAGGTTTAAGATTGATATATACTCTGTAGTACAGTCTTTTTTACTCACTTTTTTTGATAACTTGAATATTTTCTGTATTCTGGATCTAAAGTTACATTTATAGTAGGGTTATCACTTTCACAATCAAATTCAATTTTATTGATAGATAAATCTTTTTGGGAGTCATTTTAACATAGCTAGAATATGGTAAGCTTAAGCTATACTACTTAGTTTGTGAGAGCGACTATAATTCGGCAAAGATACAGGGCATTTTCCGTTGTTGTAGTGTTGATTCATTAATGAAGTGTTTATTGAAGTTGTCAACTATTATTAATAATTATGTTTTAGAATTTATTAATTATATTTAATTTGTAATATCTCAATTTGATATGCCATCTGACTATTAAATAGTTCTTTTTGTGTATCATTTGCTAGTAAACAAAATTTTTCTATAGTTAAGTTTTTCAAATGTTTGTTGCTACTTGGTTTGGTATCAATAGAAAAAAGCCATAATTTTTAGAATTGGGTTTTGTTATAATGTAACTTACCGCCTTCTTCTGAAACATTAATGTCAAACTTGTAGGGAACTTTATATTATTTAACCACTTTTAAAACAATGCTACCGAAAAATTATAAGGTAGGTTGCAATAATTTTGATCAGGTATTATATTAGCTTTCTTTCTACAGCAATCAGGAACTCTTGATTTATGTGCTAGCATCTTTCTTGTTAAGATATTATATTTAGAACTAATTTTGATAATATTAAAATCTTCCGGACTACCAGCTAAAAAGGACTATTTTTTGTTGTTTCGCTTAATAAAAATAAAATTTTATCCTAAAGTCTTTTTTGGTTTCAATGGAAGTTTTCTCATATTATTTTATTATGTAGTATTTTGATAATTTTAAAAATTAGTTGACGAAAATTCGTTGATAATTGTATATATACTTGAAGCCGGCTTAGCTCAATTAGGTAGAGCAACTGACTTGTAATCAGTAGGTTGTCAGTTCAAGTCCGACAGCCGGCATGTGTGCTGGATAAGAATATATGGTACATGAAATAAGTAAGAAGGAACCCATTAACAAATAAGTTCCTAAAAATATAAAAAAAGCAGAAGCTGCTAAATTTCTTCTCATTCTGCATTATAGGTAGGAAGAAGCTGTGAATAGGCTAAAAAAGGGAAAGTTTCTTAAGTAGAGTAAAATTTTGTAGCTCAGGAGTAACCTTGATATTTTTAAAAAGAAACTTAAGGTACTGAAAATAAAAGTAGTTCAAAACGGGATAATCTTCATAGGGAACAACATGTAGTTGTAGAAGGAGCAAAAGAACAAGGAAAAGCTTATGATTAAAGTTGATGTTGAGCATTAAAGTTATTCAGGCTCTCAAGGTATATAGCTATAATCTACTAGCAGGATCTTATTGGTACTTATTCTTAAGTTGTATTTATAAGGTTTTACTTAGTAAAGCGCAGTTGCTGCCGCTAGTTTGCTAAATAGTAGTGTTTTTGATAAGCAAAATGTGCCGTTATTATATGTTTTCATAACGTAAATCTGGATTAGATTTTCAGATAGGCTATTTGCTTAAATTCAGTAAACATTAGTTTTTCTATTGTGGATGTTGAAATTATAGGCCGTTAGTATTCTTGCTCTTTTGTTTTCAAAACCCGATGGTTTAGTTCTAAATACTCTAAAAAGAGTATTGGAACTGTTATTTTAAATATATAGAAACCTTTATTGCTAAATTAAGCATGGATATTCCACTATTAGCTAATATATTTCTGAATATTTTGATTGGTCATTCTTTTTATAAGAAACTATTCTAAATTTTTCCTTTATTTTTTTTGGTAAGATTATTTTAATTCGTGCATAACTTTGTCCATAGTCAAACATTTTTTAGATTGCACATAAATATTGAATAAATATTTTAATTATCCAAAAAGTTGCATTGTTACCCATAGTATATGTTTCGCTTTTAAATCACTTATTTGCAGTAATACCAATTGTGTAACTACCTGCTGAGTAATTTTGTAAAATCAACATTAACTTTCAGTTTCTAAGAATAGAATTCAGTATTTTGTCCACCAGAGGGTAGCATTTCTTTCTCATCTATTGTTACGCTTGTTATTTTTTCGTTATTGTAGGCTTTGTTTTTTCTCCCGCTAGTGGTTTTACTTTTCTTTTACTGATGATTTTTTGTTTTACCTTTCGCCGTATAGGTTTCAGTTCTTTTTTTATTGGTGACTTTTTATATTCTTTTCTTTTTTTTTAGTCTGTAATTAGGTCTTTAACAAGATCAAGCATGTCACTAAGAGTGCTTCTCATTTTTTGTGGCTCTGGTATATCTTCAGTGATACTAAAAAAAGGATATTTATTTGGAGATTTACTTATTGAACCTGTACCAACATGAAATCTCGGGTTAGTATTGGGTTAAAATAGTAAGGATAGTTTGCTAATAATCTAGCCCATATATTCTTTAGTGATTAAACCTTACTAAGAACTTTAAGTTCGAGCTGGGATTTTTGTTATAATCTGACCAAAAATAACGTTGGATTTCGTAATAAGATTATTACTCTATTTAGCACTAAAGTTTAAACCTGTATAGAGGGTATTGACCTTCTAAATCAATTACTACGTTGTTAGCTATTTGCTAAAGATAAGGTGAGCAACATAGCTAAAGTGCGTAATCTCTTCATTTTCATATATGTTCTTATACGGGGGAAAATGTATACAATGCACAAGTACATATTTTCTTATATTAAGAAATATAATTATAGAATTAAAGATGCACTACTCAGATTTTTACACAACTATGTTTACTATTTTGTTTGGTACAGTATATATAGTTCGAACTTTGTTTTGATCTATCTTATTGGATACAGAACTCATTGCTATTTTCTTCAATTCTTCTTTAGGCAGATTAATTGCTACCTCAATTATTGTACTCAATTTCCCGTTGATTTGCACTGCTACAGTTACTACGTTATCAATCAGTAGTGACTTAGCAACTTCTGGCCAAGGCTGTAGATATAGCATGCCTTCACCCCCTATTTCTTGCCATAGGCTTTCGGCTAAGTGTGGTATAAACGGTTCGATTACTCTGATTAGGGTGCATATACTTTCATCAATGAGTGATTTTCCGTTCTTTATATCTATTTCGGCTATTAAGTTCGTCATCTCACGGAATTTTGCCACTGCACAATTTAATTTGCAGGTTTCTAAGTCATCTGTAAGCCCGTGTAAGAGTTTGTGCATTTTCTTTCTATACTCTAAAAGTTTATTTGTAACATTTTTATCTGGTGTTATTTCAGTATGTGATAACATATTTCCTTTTTTGATCTCGGTGTCGGCTACTTGGATGGTAGGGGATTGATTTTGGATAACAATAGGTTTGAATTGCATTACCATACGCCATAATTTATTTATATAGCGGAAGCAGCCTTCTATACCGTTGTCTGACCATTCTATGTCTTTTTCTGGAGGAGTGTCAGACAATACAAACAAACGGGCAGTATCTGCACCGTATTTTCTTATGATAAAATTTGGATCAACTGTATTCCTTTTCGATTTGCTCATCTTCTCGACCTTACCAACTTGGATTTTTAAACCTAGTGCTACTAATTCTTTTGCTTCTTCAGGAAATAGCCATTTACCATTTTCATCTTTATAAGTTGTATGACAAACCATTCCTTGAGTGATTAAGGTAGAGAAAGGTTCCTTAATGTCAAAATAACCACATCTAGTTAAAGCGCGGCAGAAAAATCGTGAGTAAAGCAGGTGCAAGATTGCATGTTCTATTCCACCTATATAATAATCGACAGGCATAAAACGGTTGCAAGCATCCTTATTGATAAACTTATCTTCACTACAAAATGCAGCAAAATACCAAGAAGATTCAAAAAAAGTGTCAAATGTATCAGTTTCACGCTCCACTTGTTTTCCACATTTTGGGCAGTCAACAAATTTCCATGTTGGGTGTTTATCAAGTGGATTGCCACCGCTTGTAAATTCTACGTCCGGTGGTAAAGTTACAGGAAGGTCTTTTTCTGGTACTGGAATAGTACCACAATCTTTACAATATATAATAGGTATAGGGCATCCCCAATAACGTTGCCTTGAGATTCCCCAGTCATGTAAGCGATAGTTTACAGTTTTTTTACCTATTCCTTTTTCTTCAAGCTTTTTGATGACTACTTCTTTTGCTTTACTAGCCGTCAATCCATTTAAAAATTCAGAATTAAACATCACTCCATCATTGATACATGTTTTTTTTAAAGAATCTATATTTTGTGTTCCTTCTTCACAAATTACAGGAATGATTGGTAAATCATATTTTTGTGCAAATTCAAGATCACGCTGATCATGTGCAGGACACCCAAAAATTGCACCTTCTCCATATTCTGTCAATATAAAATTCGCTACATAGAGTGGCAACTCCCTATCAAGAAATGGATGTTTGACATTTAATCCAGTGTAAATTCCAATTTTTTCGTCATTTTTCCCCTTTATTTTCAGATTATCGACAAAATCTTGTATTTTTTTGTTTTTGAAATTCTTTATAATAGGGTGCTCTGCTGCCACTGCACAAAAGGAAGCTCCAAATAAAGTGTGAGGGTGAATTGTAAAGATTTTCAATTTTTTGTTTAAACCGATTATTTCAAATTCTATAGTGATGCCTTTAGATTTTCCTATCCAACTTTCTTGCATTGTTTTTACTTTTTCTGGCCAATTCTTTAAATTTTGCAAGCACTTGAGCAAATCTTCAGCAAAATCAGTAATCTTTAAAAACCACTGGGTTAACTTACGTTTTTCAACAATTGCACCTGAACGCCAGCCTTTTCCATCGATTACCTGTTCATTCGCAAGTACTGTTTGGTCTACTGGATCCCAGTTAACCCATGACTCTTTTCGGTAAGCAAGCCCATGCCTTAAAAGATCTAAAAAAAGTTTTTGCTCATGTTTACAATAATCAGGCTCACACGTGGAGAGTTCACGCTCCCAATTATAGGAAAGACCTATAGATTTCAGTTGCATACGCATATTATCTATATTCTCTTTTGTCCAAATTGCGGGGTTAATATTGTTCTCCCTTGCTGCATTTTCAGCTGGTAATCCAAATGCATCCCAGCCAATTGGGTGCAAAACCTCAAATCCACGCGCTCTCTTATAACGTGCTATTACATCTCCTATTGTATAGTTACGCAAGTGTCCCATATGAATTTTGCCAGATGGATATGGAAACATTTCCAACACATAACATTTATCTCGTTTGCTATTCTTGCTTACAGAGAAATTCCACTTATTTTGATAAAATTTTTCAACGGTTTTAAAATCATATTTCATATAAATCCAAATTTAATCACAGTTCATATGCAACGAAGGATCAATCGCTTGACCATTGCGCCTTATTGTAAAGCACATTTGTGGATCTTTATCTTGTGTACTTGATTTGCCTGCAGACCCAATAACTTGTCCTTGTTTTACTTTATCACCAATTTTAACATGTATATTTTTCAAATAGGAATATACAGTTATGTAATTATTTTTGTGTTCCATTATAATTAAGTTTCCATACCACCTAAGTCCTTTGCCTACATATATTATTTTACCAGGTGCAGAAGCAACTACATTTGTCCCGCTTTGAGCAACGATTTTTACTCCATCTTTGCATGTCTTATCAGAAAAGACAGTAGTACCTTTTACTGGCATTGTAAATTTATAGTTTGACTCATTGATTTTCACGTTTTGTGCATCATTCTTATCTCTATATATTCTATTTATAGTGGTCTTTCTATTTTCTTTTCTTGTTGAATCAGTATCATTCTTGATGAGATGGTACTCTCTTGTATATTCTAGGTCTCTTTTCCCGTAAAATTCTTCGCCTTTAAATAGTACAGGCGAAGGTTTTTGTAGACCACAACTTACTAGTGTTACCTGTAATATAAATAACAAGGTTATGCGCCACATAAGTTTATTTAAGGTAATTCAAACCATATTAAATAACATACTTTTAAAGGTAATAAGACTTTTGTTAGTGCTGATTTTATTTTTTGTTCTTGTGAATCGATCCACTACTGCTTATTCTTCTTGCAACTCACAGCTACTTCAGAACTCTACATACTTCCTATGTACTTTATAATAGATGCTCTTTTATAAAAAACATTTTACTCTTCTTTCTCTTTGCTCTTTCTGGGTAAGATCAGTCTGTAAACTCATTACTGTTGCACTTTAAGATTTCTTTTTCCTCCATAATACATTCTCCTTGATAGAAATAGAGCTGCTATAAGATAAATAAGATTCCATGTTGCTACGGAAACACCTAGAATATAACTAGGTCTGTCACAAGATGGAGAGTAATTAGGATTTAATAGCTTATTTCTAAGCTCTTCTATGCTAACATTATCACCTACTACTTGTTCTGTACAGCCTAAAATGTCATAAAATAAATGTAATTCAAGACCTATATGGTAAAAAGATATTACTGTGCCTATAAAATAGCTACAAAACATTGCATAAATTAGAATTTTGTTTTTTTTGAGCATATGCACCACTACGAGTAACCCTGTAATATAGTAAACTATCCGCTCATATATACATAGTTTGCATGGCAGCATATTAAAAAAATACTCTAGCACATATGCAAAAATTAGAGCAAAAGTACTTGATAACAAAAAAATTATAGAAACTCTAGAGTTATTATGCATAATTTAAAATGAATTATTATAAAGAGCTCTAAAAGAGTAAAGCAAAATCCTTATTTTGCATAAGGATTTTTATTCTTTTTTAAAAGTAACCTGACTGGTACGCCTTTAGTAAAGAAACTTTTTCTGAGATCGTTAGTTAAATAGCGTTTATAACTCTCATCAACACTTTTAGGTATGTTACATATTAAAGAAAAAGCAGGAGGTTTAGTACCAGTTTGGGCGATATACTTCATTTTAATTGCTCTACCTTTTACAAGTGGGTGAGGATGATTATCTAAAGCACTAATTAGCCACTTATTCAGTTTCGCTGTGCTAATTTTTTTGTTTAAGAATTGGTTTACTTCAAGGCATTTATCTATCACATTACTACAATACATACCTTTTAATGCAGAAATCGTTATCACTGACACTTCCAAAGATAACCTTGTTACTTTCTGTTGCTCTATAAATTTTATTAATTTACTCCTATCATCTTTATTTATTAAATCCCATTTATTTAAAACAATGATAATTCCTTTTCCTTCTTTGATTGCATTCTCACCAATTGATAAATTCTGTTGTTCAATACCCATAATGGAGTCTAGCATTAAAATTACTACATGAGAACGTTTTATTGATTCTATGCTTTTCTTAATGAATCTTGATTCTAAGTTGTCTACAATATTCATTTTTTTGTCGATCCCTGCGGTATCGATGAGAGTGATTAATTTTCCGTTATAATTATATATAATATCCACAGAATCACGTGTAGTTCTTGGTTCTGAACTTGTTATTAGTCTGTTTTCTGAGAGTAAACTGTTTAGAAAGGTTGACTTCCCGACATTCGAGCGGCCAATTATTGCGATTCTAAACTTACTGAACTTGTCAACCAATAGTTTGGTGCCTTGATCTAAATTTTTAATAGCACTAGATAGAGTATTATAAAGATCAACCATGCCAAGATTGTGTTCGGCTGAAATATATACTGGACCTATGAAATCAAAAAATTGCAGATAATCAACATTTTCAGATTTATGACTCTCGCATTTATTTGCTATGAGTATTACAGGTTTATTTGTTTTTCTTTTCAGCCATTTTGCAAACTTTTTATTTTGCTCATCTTGCACTTTTGCGTCAACAAGAAAGAAAATTATGTCTGAATCAGATAAGGAAAATTCGATTTGTTCAATAACTTGTAATGAAAAGTTAGTTCGGTCGTTCCATCCTCCTGTATCTATAACTTTAAATTCCAAATCACTAATTCTTCCAGCTTCTTCACGTCTGTCTCTTGTTACTCCTGGAATGTTGCTAACTACTGCTGCTTTTCTTCCCACCAGCCTATTAAATAAGGTTGACTTGCCAGTGTTTGGCAGTCCTACTATAGTGATTTTCAGCATAAATTTAAAAGCCTCAAGGTAAATTATAATCAGAATTTTTCAGTTTACTATTGACTTTATTGATATATCAATACCTTAAAATAATAATTTTTTATCTTAATTTTATTATGTGAAAGCGAGAGGTGATTATACTAATCTTTGAATAGATGATAAAAATTATGGAATTTTCTTACAACATTATGAAACATTAAAAAAGCACTACGTATAGAAAGGATTGTTAATAAAGCCAAAAGTTTTGTTGAAGGAAAAGTTAGAAATAAAGTGAGTCGTTTGGCGTTCTAGGTGAAGTTAGTGCATTGATTGTGGTCACTACTTTTAGGTTAAAGTTCTAATTATTATATCATATCATTGCATGTAGCAATGGTATATGCCTTTCTATGAAGCGAGTTATCTTTCTCTTCACTTTCTCTTGATAAGGTCACTAAGCTGTAATCTTTGATTTTACCCAGTGGTATAATTTACCTATTTTACTATCGTGATTGAGCATTCTAGCATTATTTTTGTAAAAAGTGTCAATTATAAGTTTTATGGAACCTATAGCAGCAGAAAATATGGGATTTTTATTGTATTCATCTTCGAGACCATTACAAGATTCAGGATACCCAATACGGACTTGTTTATTGAATACGTAGCTTGCAATCTCTTTCATGCTTGTGAGCTGACTTGTTCCTCCTGTGATGATTACTTTATTAATTAGGTTTTTCTGTTCTTGAAATTGCTCTTTTACTAGTTCGAGTATTTCTTCAACTCTTGGTCTTACGATATCAACAAGTTTGTACTTGGGCACTTGAATTGGTTCATCATTTTCATTATTTTGCACTGTAATATATTCGTTTTTATCTATTGAGGTTATAATAGTGTTACCATACAATATTTTTATACGTTCTGCATATTCTATACTTGTGCATAGCCCATAAGCTATATCTCGAGTGATATGAACACCGCCGATTGGAATACTGCTTGCATATATGGGCTTGCCTCGCTTGAAAATTCCGACTGCAGTATATCCACCCCCTATATCAACAATAGCAGTTCCGAGCTCTTTTTCATCTTCACTTAGACAAGCAAAACCAGCAGAATACGCAGAAGCAACACAACCAGCCATACTTATTCCGTCATTATTGATTATACAATTTTCAATGTTGGTAAGTGCCGGACGCGAAGCAGTAACAACATTCATGTCAGCAGATAGTTTTTTCCCATATAAACCACTGACCTCCTTTATATCAGTCATGTCGTCTAATTGATATTTCAGTGGTATATTGTGAATGATAATGTTTTCTTCAATGTATTTCTCAAATGTTTGAGAGACTACACGTTTTATGTCTCGGTCAGAAATTTCATGATTAGCTGTAATAATTTCGTTATGTGTATTGAAAGATGAGATTCCGCATCCAGCAACATTAACGTATATTTGGTCTATGGTTTTCTCTGATATTTGTTTAGCCAGAGCTATAGTTGATGAGATAGAGCAATTTGCATGTTTTATATCAGTTACTGATCCACCATTTATACCTTCTGCAATCTTATAACCTGTTCCTGTTATTTTGTAGTTAAGGTTTCCACTGATCTCAACAATTAGGCAAATAATCTTTGTTGTACCTATATCTAAAACAGCAAAAGTGTTTCTTTTTGGTTTTACTATTACTGCAGAGTACATTAGTTAATCTTATTATAGAATTTCATTTAAATTGTAGCTTGCTTTAATAATTTATATTTCTATTGTAATTGTAGGAGTACAGCAACATTTTAATATACCTTAAATACTGGACAAGAGAAAAAATAAAATATAAAATTATAGCCTTATGCCTAAACTGCCAATTATAATTGCCCCCGATGGAAAGTTAACTATACGTGCTAGTGAAGTAATAGATATAAACGATGAAATTAGAGAATTAGTAAACGACATGTTTGAAACTATGTATGATGCAGAGGGTTTTGGCCTTGCTGCAGTGCAAGTTGGAGTGTTGAAGAGGGTTTTTGTTATGGATGTCCAGTTAGAAGATGTTGAAAGTGGGTTAGCAGGACATGAATCAACCGGTGAATTTTGTATGATTAATCCTGAAATTATAGAGTTATCTGATGAGCAAATAATTCTTAAAGAAGGATGTCTTTCAATTCCTGAGCAAAATTATGAAATCAGACGTCCAAAATATTTAACTGTAAAGTATAAAGATTTAAATAATGAAGGGCAGATGCTAAAAGCTGGTGGTTGGCTTGCAAGATGTATTCAACACGAGATAGATCATTTAAATGGTATATTATATATTAGACATTTATCTAAATTAAAGTATGATATAGCTATGAAAAAAGCACAAAAGGTTAAGAGGCGCTATGAGTAATGAAGATCTGGAATTATTGAGATTCTACTACGAAGAGGGTATTGATTGTACGTTAACAGAGAGCGAAGAGGAAAAGGAAGTAAAGGAAGAAAAAGAAAGTAAGTTTATACAGTCCACTACCATTCAGGCTGAAACCCAAAGAAAAGGGCAACAATTTATGTTTCCAAGTGATTGGGTAATTGAGGCGAGAAAGCTTGCAAGCAAGTGTAATAGTGTAAGTGAACTAAGAAGTGTAGTTACATCGTTTGAAGGTTGTGAGATAAAAAAAACTGCAACTAATACTGTTTTTTCCGATGGTAATCCAAATGCAAAAATTATGCTTATTGGTGAAGCTCCAGGTGCAAGTGAAGACCTGCAAGGCATACCATTTTGTGGCGCAAGTGGAATGCTGCTTGATAAAATGTTAAATGCAATAAACCTCGACCGCACTAAAGTATATATAAGCAATGTTGTATTTTGGCGTCCACCAGGTAATAGAAAACCAACTAACTTAGAGCTTGATATATGTAGGCCATTTGTCGAAAAACATATTGTACTGATTTCACCGAAGATTCTGGTTTTAGTTGGGGGAATCGCGTGTTATAGTCTTCTTGATAACACGAAAATTATATCAACCTTACGTGGTAGATTTCATACTTATACTAACCAATATTTATTCCATTCAATTACTACAATTGCTATATTTCATCCAGCTTACCTACTTCGTCAACCATCGCAAAAACGTTTAGCTTGGGAAGACTTAAAGAAGATCAGAGAGTATCTTGATGCTAATATTTAGCAAAATGATTGTTAGTGGAAAGTAGCTAACTGCCATGGAAGTTACTTAACGAAGTCTAGCAACCTTATTTTCTTAGAGTTAAGAGTGTTTCTAATTCTAAAATTTCTTTTTGATCTGCAGATTCAGTAATAAAATTCAGTAAAAAACTTAAGGTATTTTTTTGCAAGTTACATAAAATTATAGTAGCTATATGTTTTCAAAAGTTTTTCTATATTTAGCCAAACCTCACTTAAGTTAAGTGTAAGAAAGAATGTTAGCTTTAATTATAATTAGAGAGCTAAAACCAACACTATGGTTTTTTACATTTTCTCTTTTTTTTGGTAAATTTCTTAACATTTATAATTAGTGTGGACTGGATAAATCGAACTTACCACTGGTGCTAAAGACATTAGCTTAATATGATTAACTACACAACTATATAACTTCACTCTGAGTTGGCTGATAAATTAGATGCTTGGTGAGAGTAGTTTGGAGGCTCTTGTGTAATGATTATATCATGAGCATGACTTTCTCTTAATCCTGATGAAGTGATAGTAACGAATTTACAGTTTTTTCTCATTTCTTCTATACTCCTATTACCAGTGTATCCCATTGCAGCTTGTAGTCCACCAATTAATTGATGAATTACTCCTGAAGCTGGACCTTTAGATGGAACTCTTCCCTCTACTCCTTGTGGGACTAATTTTAGCTTTGAGTCTTTGTCTTGAAAATAACGGCTAGCTGAGCCTCTTTTCATTGCGCTAATAGATCCCATTCCTCGGTAGCATTTGTATGTTCTACCCTTATATGTGATAATTTCACCTGGACTTTCGTCAGTGCCTGCAAAAAGTGAACCAATCATTACAGAGTCAGCGCCAGCTGCAATAGCTTTTGCAACGTCTCCTGAGTACTTTATACCACCATCGGCAATTAATCTTACTTTTCTTGCCTTACATACTTCTGCAACATTTTGAATTGCGGAAAATTGTGGTACACCAACACCTGTAACTATTCTAGTTGTACAGATTGATCCAGGTCCTATGCCAACCTTTACTGCATCAACGCCCACATCAATTAACGCTTCAGCAGCCTCTTTTGTAGCAATGTTTCCACCTACTAACTGTGTGTTTGGGTACATAGCTTTTATTTCCCTAATGGTATTAATAACATTTTCAGAATGACCATGAGCAGTATCTATAATAATTACGTCAATTTCTTTTCCAATTAAAGCTTCACACCTTTCAATGCCATCCTTTTTACCAGTGCCAATTGCAGCAGCAACTCTTAGTCGTCCTTTGCTGTCTTTGCATGAGTTGGGGTACTTATTGTATTTTTCAATGTCCTTAATTGTAATTAATCCTATACAACAAGAGTTCTCATCTATGACTAAAAGTTTCTCTATTCTATTTTCATGTAACAATTTCATTGCTGAAGCACTGTTCACTTCTTGCTCCCGCACCGTAATTAACTTATCTTTTGTCATTACTTCAGAGACTTTTATATTTATGTTCCGGTCTTCAATAAACCTTAAATCTCGGTTAGTGAGGATGCCAACTAACCTATGTTGGTCAACTACAGGAATACCGGAGTAGTTATACTCTTTCATTAATAAAATTGCTTCCGCAACTGTTTTATCTGGGGAAATTGTAATAGGATTGTATACAATCCAACTTTCATATTTTTTTACCCTTCTAACCTCTGAAACTTGTTCATCTATTGATAGGTTTTTATGTATGCAGCCTATTCCACCATGCTGAGCAATAGTTATTGCAAAGTCTGATTCGGTAACAGTATCCATTGCAGAGGATATAAGAGGGATGTTGAGTTCTATATTGTTTGTTAAATAAGTTTTTGTATCCGTATCACAAGGCAATATATTAGAATGAGCTGGTAAAAGAAGTATATCGTCAAACGAATAACAAACTTCCATTTTTTTCATAGGCTTTATTTAAAGCTTATACGTCAATTAATTGAATTGCAATATAGTTTTCTGCAAAATTTTAGCTATAGTTAACTCAAGCAAGGTTCTTCTACGTTATATGTTGACGCAGTATTGTATTTTACTTATTGTAATACCATTTGTTTTAGTAGTAGGTTTCTTGCTCATGCATCTAATAAAAGATAATATGATACAGTAGATCGTCGACGTTGCTAATCACCAAGAATGTCATCTGAGTACTTTATATAAAGATAAGGGTGCTTACAATTATTTAATAACATATCTTTCTTTATTCTAGTTTAAACATCGTAAGATATATAAAGTTTATGGATATTGAAATATGAGTTATTCAGGAATTTTGACACTATCTTTAGTATTTGTAATTGGTATTGTTCTATAGCAAGAATAGTATTTGTGCAAGTTTTTTCTATTTTTTCTACATTATTCACCTGCGTTATATAATAATACAATGATACTTAAAACTGGTTATCTGTATGATCATGCTTGTGATACTACTATTAGTGTAATATTTTAATATATTAATGGCAGCAAAGCTTAGTGGCCCTTCAGGAAAGTTACTGCGTGGTATATATAAAAAAATGCGGATATACTCTTATAAACATCATTCTGATGTAAACAACAATAAAATCTTTTTAAAAAATGGTATTTGGGCTATTTATAATTTTCTGTTTTATACTATATTCTTACTATGTTTCTGGATGCCTTTATAATTGTACTAATTCAACCATAGTATTTATAAAACTTAATCAGCGTAAGCAGACTTTTTATGGTGAAATTATAAAAATGCTAGCCGTAGCTTATAAGCCTAGCTGATATTTTTCTTTGGTTACTAGTGGTTGCTTATTAATTAAAACTTTAAAGTTATTTAATATTGACGTTATATACTCAAGTGTTAAAATGAAAATAAAGAATTTTTAGGAGTCTATATGGTAATAGGCGGAAAAGAAAAAACAGCTAGTAAAAATAATCCTACTCAGCGTAAAAAAGCTGAACAAAAAATGTATAAAGATAAACCAGTAAAACCAGTCAGATATATAGATCGTGATTCACGTGTAAATTATATGTCTGCTCAATATGACGATGGTAATTTGGTTGAAGATGAAATAAGTGGTAGCCCTATAAAATGGGAAGCTATATAGTGGGTTTAAATTTGTGGTTAAGATTACCATTAATTCTAAGGAATGTAAAGTAGAGCCTGGGTTTACTATAATTCAAGCTTGCGAAACCGTAGGTGTTGAAATTCCGCGCTTTTGTTATCATGAGCGTTTAATAATTGCTGGCAACTGTAGAATGTGTCTGGTTGAAGTTGAGGGAGGACCTCCAAAACCGATAGCTTCTTGCGCAACACCAGTTGTAGAAGGTATGGTTATCCACACTGATACTCCGAAAGTTAAAAAAGCACGTGAAGGTGTGCTTGAGTTTTTGCTTATTAACCATCCACTTGACTGTCCAATTTGTGATCAAGGTGGTGAATGTGACCTACAAGATATAACAATGGTTTATGGAAAAGGAATAAGTAGATTTGATGAATATAAAAGGGCCGTACAAAAAAAATATTTTGGGCCACTGATTGAAACTGCAATGAATAGATGTATTCATTGTACTCGGTGCATTAGGTTTTTGTCTGATGTAGCAGGTACAAATGAACTTGGAGGAATTGGTAGAGGAGAAAAGATGGAGATTAGTACTTATGTGAAAAGGTACATCAGCTCTGAATTATCTGGAAATATCATAGATCTCTGTCCTGTAGGGGCTTTAACTTCGAAGCCTTACTTGTTTAAGGCCCGTTCATGGGAGCTATCACATTGTGAAACTATAGATGTACTTGATGCTGTAGGAAGTGCAATCAGGGTTGACTATCGCGGTCTTGAAATTATGCGAATATTACCGAGACTTAATGAAGAAATCAATGAAGAATGGATATCAGATAAAACTCGTTTTGCTTACGATGGACTAAAAGTGCAACGTCTCGATCAACCTTATATAAAGAGAAATGGTAAATTAGTTTCAGTTGATTGGAATGAAGCATTAACAGTTGCTGCAAAAAAGCTAAAGAGTACAGAACCAAGTAAAATAGCTGCAGTTGCAGGTGATTTAGCAGATTGTGAATCTATGCTTTTACTAAAGGAAATGATGCATAAGCTTGGATCAGCAAATTTAGATTGTAGACAGGATGGAGCAAAACTTATATCAGACAATCGTGGATCATATGTGTTTAACACCACCATTGAGGATATAGAAAATGCAGACTTATGTTTACTTATAAATACAAATCCTAAAGTAGAGGCCCCAATTATTAATGCACGTATAAGAAAAAGATACTTACAAGGGAATTTCCCTATTGCAAGCGTTGGTCCTGATGTTGAGTATTTATATTGTGTTGAAAAGTTAGGTAATAATCCTAATATCTTGAATGAAATAGTAAATGGAGATCATAAATTTTGCGAGCTATTGAGTGCTGCCCAAAACCCTATGCTTATTGTAGGTCAAGACGCATTAACAAGAAGTGATTCCGAGTCAATTTTAGCTTTAGCCATTTCAATTGCAGAAAAATTTAATATGGTTAAAGATGACTGGAATGGTTTTAATGTTTTGCATAAAGCCGCAGCAAGAGTTGGTGGATTAGATATTGGATTTGTCCCTAAAAATGGTGGAAAAGACATCAACCAAATATTAAAGCAAGCAGAGAGTGGTGAGATAGAAGTTGTTTATCTTCTTGGTGCGGATGAAATCGACACATCAAAGTTAGGGAATACATTTGTAATTTATCAAGGTCATCATGGCGATAGAGGAGCACATGTAGCAGATATTATTTTACCTGGGGCTGCGTACACAGAGAAATATGCAACTTACGTGAATACTGAAGGTCGAGCCCAAAGAACGAATTTAGCTGTACTTCCCCCTGGCGAAGCAAAGGAAGATTGGTTAATCATCAAGAATTTATCCCAATATTTGGGTTTCCCCTTGCCATATGATAGTTTATTTGATGTGAGAAAAAAATTAGATACTATCGGTCCACAGTTTAGGAATGCTGATCAAGTGGTAAAAAACAAGTTAATTTTAACTAATTGCAGTAAAAAAATAATCTTAAGCAGTAAACCTTTTACTTTAAAAGAGTGTAATTTTTATATGACAGATCCAATAAGTCGCGCTTCAAAAATAATGGCAGATTGTACTAAAGCCTTTTATGAGCACGCTAGTTAACATCTTATTCATTTTGGTGCAGCTACTGCTTTCAGTTGCGTATTTAGTGTATTTTGAGCGCAAAGTTATTGGTGCAATTCAACTACGACATGGTCCAAGTGTTGTTGGACCTTTTGGACTATTACAACCATTTGCAGATGCTATTAAGTTACTAACCAAAGAGCCAATAATACCGTCTAGAGCAAATACCATATTATTCATCATGGCTCCGATTCTTACCTTTGTTTTAGCATTAATTGCATGGGCAGTGGTACCATTTGGTGCTAAAGTAATTATAGAAAATGGGCAGCAAGTAGTAATTCCTAAGGCAATGGCAAATATTAATGTCGGAGTGCTCTATGTCCTAGCTATATCCTCCTTGGGAATATATGGTATCATTATTGCAGGCTGGTCTAGTAATTCTAATTATGCATTTTTAGGTAGCATAAGGTCAGCTGCTCAAATGATCTCATATGAAGTTTCAATAGGCCTTATAGCTGCTACAATTGTTATTATAACTGGTACACTAAATCTCGGAGAAATGGTAGTGGTAAAGCATAATATGCCATTTTGGGTTGATATGTTATTAATGCCTATAGCAATAGTGTTTTTTATTTCACTTCTTGCAGAAACTAATCGCCACCCTTTTGATTTACCGGAAGCTGAAGCAGAGCTTGTTTCTGGATATAACGTTGAGTATTCATCAATGCCTTTTGCTCTTTTCTTTCTTGGAGAATATGCTAACATGATTTTAGCAAGTGCTATGATGACAATATTTTTTCTAGGAGGGTGGTATCCTCCTATGAAATTTAATTTGCTGTATAAAATACCAGGTTTAGTTTGGTTCGTTTTGAAGATAGTTTTACTATTATTCATATTTATTTGGGTTAGGGCAACTGTACCTCGTTATCGGTATGATCAACTAATGCGTCTTGGTTGGAAAGTGTTTCTACCAATATCGGTACTTTGGGTAATACTCACTTCAGGAGTACTTCTCTTTACTAAAAATTTACCAAGTTTAGAGTTATAAATATATTACTGATTTTGACATTGAATTTTTTTTGATAAATCTTGTATTATAATATACAGGATTAAGGCTCTTGTGGTTATGGCTCCTTCTAAATTTTTTGATTTAAGGTTGTGATCAGCCTTTTAAAAAGAATTTTTGGTATATAAAAAGTAAAAGTGTTCTTCCTTGATATACGTTTAGTAAGTAATTCAAGTGTTGCTATAAAGAGCTAGGGCAGATTGTAGTTATACAATTCTTCTAATCTACAATTAGATAAATAATGGTGGCTAAAGTCTATTTTTTTCATATTAAATATTAAAAAATCTTAATTAGATTAACTATATTTATGCAGAAAACGGTTCTCCTAGCGTTGCAAAAATTCATTTATTTACTTTCCTCAAAATTGTAAAGAAGCACCTAATTTTCTGAGAAAAACAGTAGAAAATTAACAAATTGTGGAAAGAAGATGGAATTTTTAGCTAGTAATTAAAAGCAGAAGACTGTATGTATAAGCGATGAAAATAAGCTACCGTAACAAATTTATATTTTATTAAAGTTTTAGCATGACTCCCCGGGCCGGATTCGAACCAGCGGCCAATTGGTTAACAGCCAACTGCTCTACCACTGAGCTACCGAGGAATAAACTGTTTTTAATTTATCAGGTTAAGCTTTGATTGTAAATAGTTTTCATGTGCTTTAACTAAGACTTTTATGGGGGAATATAAGCGATAGAAAGTTCTACCAGAAGTCACTGGTTGCAAAAATTTAATTCAAGCGGTAAAATCGCATTATTAAATGAAAAATATATGCTAATTAGCACAATGTCGGATCTGAATAATATATGTAGGGAGCTAATAGCGAAAAAGCCAAAATTTATAGCTGTTGACACAGAGTTCGTTAGAAATAACTTAACCTATTATCCTAAATTGTCATTAATTCAAATTTCTTATAAGGAAAGGAGTTTTGTTATAGATGTGTTAGCGCCAGAGATTGATTTATCATTTGTTAAGAAAGTCATGCTTGATCGAGAAATAATTAAAGTATTTCACAGCTGTCGGCAAGACATAGAATCTTTATTTACTGTATTTAAGTGTATACCTGCTCCCATTTTTGATACCCAAGTTGCTGCTATGTTTTGTCATTATTACTATAATTTTATTGGTTACTCAAAAGTAGTGGAACAATATCAGGGAATAGTGCTGAATAAGGTTAAAGCTAAAAATTCAGACTGGTTGAAGCGTCCATTGTCCGAAGATCAGTTAAACTATGCAGTAAGTGATGTAGTTCATCTATATGATCTACATCAAATATTGCACGATAAGCTTGAAGAAAAGAATAGAATGGGCTGGTTTCGAGAAGAGATGGAATCAGTGGTTGATATAAATAAGTATTTGCAAAGTCCAAAAGATGCATGGAAGAGAATTAAGTTTAATCATGGAGTAAATCCGAGATTAACGTTGACTGTTAAAGCAGTTAGTGAATGGCAAGAGACCTTAGCACAGCGCTATAATACGAATCGTAATAAAATAATTAATAATTCTATAATAGCTGGGTTTATTGAGAGAAACGTAGAGCGTGTTGATGAGATTTTAGAAAATCTCAAGAAGAACGCAAAAAATGTAAAGGAGAAAGATTTGTTAGAATTTGTAGATATTTTCAATGAGAATGAAAAAGATTTTATACAACAAAATTATACTTCGTTAAACAGTCATGATAGGTCTGTGTTTGATATACTTTCAGTTATTCTAGAGAGCAAGTGTAAAGAAAATAACATATCAAGAAAATTGGTTTCTTCAAAGGATGAATTAGTTGGTTCGATATCTGGACAAATGGATAAACTATTTAAAGGGTGGAGGTATGACTTTTTCGGTAAGTCAGTTGAATCATTTTTGAATGCAAGCTCAAAGTTTGAAATCTCGGTAGTGAAATTTACGAATAATATAACTGAAATTCGGAGTAATTTGATAAATACAGGTTGTAAGTTGAAGTCAACTGCTGGAATTTAACAAATCCATTATATTTTTTCTTTGAAAAAGAACATACTCTTTGTTTGTACTGGTATTAATAGCAAAGTCACTTATCCTTCTTTTTTCTTAATAGATAATTGAATATTAGAAATCAGATTCAGATTTTCTTTGTCTATGTTGTGTTGAATTAGCCTTTGAACTTGTATAATGTTGTCTGCATGGATAAGAACAATAGAGTCGCAATATAAACAAAGTTTTGTTTCTAACAAAAGAGGAATATCCAAAATTAAAAGTTTCTTATCAGTCTTCTTTTCCTGAGCAATAGAGAATCACAGTTCATTTTGCACAGTAGATGAACTAAAGATTGAAATTGCTTTCAATTTTCATCATAAGCTAGAAGATATTTAGATAGTACTGTTTTTTATCTATTTCACCATTTACTACCACTATAGGAAAATTTTCTTCTGTGTAACTTATTATGCCCTTATTTACTTTGTAAAGCTGGTATACGATAAAATTAGTGTTAAACACAACGGCACAAAATTTTTTAAAGCAATTAGCTACAAAACTCTTTCTTACTTCAATTTCACCTGCTAAACCTATAACCATATGCTAAAAATATATTAGTAAAGCTATATATCTACAGTAGTTGTTTTTTATATGTCCATTTAAAACTCAAATTTGTTTGCGTAGACTTTAATTATGTTAAGAGAAAATAAACAGCTATTGTTTTTTTAGTAATTAAGTAGAATAGAACGAAAAATTATGAGGAAGACTTGAAAAATAAGATAAAAAAAATAATGATTTCAGGACAGGAAGTATGGCCAATCATTGAGGGTGGTAAAGGTATTGCAATTAGTGACGGAAGATCAAGCGGGGCGTTTGCTGCGGCTGGTGCTGTTGGTACATTTTCTGGTGTAAATGCTAAGCTTATTGATGACAATGGTGAGTTGGTACCGCTAATTTATAAAGGCAAAACAAGAAATGAAAAACATGAAGAATTGATTGAATACAGCATTGAAGCTGGAATTAGTCAGGCAAAAATAGCGAATGAAATATCACAAGGCTGTGGAAGGGTACATATGAATGTGCTGTGGGAAATGGGGGCAGCAGAACGTGTACTTCATGGCATATTAGAAAAAGCGAGAGGTTTAGTGCATGGTATTACTTGTGGTGCTGGTATGCCTTACAGGCTTGGAGAAATTGCAGCCAAATATCAGGTCTATTATTACCCTATTATTTCATCGGTACGTGCTTTTAAAGCATTATGGAAGCGTGCTTACCAAAAAGTATCTTCTTTTTTGCTTGGTGGAGTGGTGTATGAGGATCCATGGCTTGCTGGGGGACATAATGGGCTTAGTAGTAGTGAAGACCCGACGCTACCACAAGCTCCGTTTGAAAGGGTTGCAGAACTTAGATCTTTTATGAGTGAGGTCGGTCTTTCTAAAGCGCCGATTGTTATGGCAGGAGGAGTATGGCATTTAAAAGATTGGGAACACTGGCTTGACAATTTGCAAATCGGACCAATAGCTTTTCAGTTTGGTACTCGTTCACTTTTGACTAAGGAAAGCCCAATTTCTTTGAAGTGGAAGAATAAGTTGTTAACTTTAGAAGAAGGTGACGTATTTTTAAATAAGTTTAGTCCAACAGGATTTTACTCATCTGCACTGAAAAATAATTTCATACGTGAATTGCAGGAGCGGAACTTACGTCAAGTGAAATTTTCAGAAAATGCCAGTGAAGAATTTAGTAGTGAATTTGTAGTTGGTGCAAGGGGTAGAAAAATCTATTTGACTGCAAAAGATAAAAAACTGGTAAATGCATGGACTGAAGCAGGATATACAAAAGCAATGAAAACTCCAGATACAACTGTTATTTTTGTAACACCAGATAAATTTGCGAAAATAAGACAAGATCAAATTAATTGTATGGGATGTTTGAGTCATTGTTTGTTTAGTAATTGGAAAGATCATGGTAATCATTCAACAGGTCGAAAGCCAGATCCACGAAGTTTCTGTATACAAAAGACACTGCAAAGCATTATGCATGACGGTGATATTGAAAATGAACTCATGTTTTCTGGGCATAATGTATACAAATTCAAGCAAGATCCATTTTATGAAAATGGTTACATACCAACAGTAAGAGAATTGGTGGAAAGAATGCTAACTGGATATTAAATTATATTCAAGTTGATAAAAGAATATTACTTTATTAAAGTAAGTATTTATTAATTTTAGAAAAAGTGTTTACGTTAGTGGATAATAGTACTTTAAAGATATGCGTCAGCTTATGTGAAAAAGTCAGATAGTAGCGATGATGTTCAAAGTTTTTATGGTTTCATGATACGCAAAAACATCCCAGATTGGGATGAGCAGAAAGTTTAGAGGGTTTGTGTAAAAGAATTTGCTATGCAGGGCCTAAACTCAACTAATGGACACAGTCCAGGAAATAGAAATGATTAGTATAATGCAAAGAATAACAGGTAACTTGAAAATTTTTAAATTATACATGTATTTAGTGATGAAGATTTAGATTTTTGGAGTTTTTTGTCATTATGATATATTATATTAATTCTTTGTTTGGTAGATATGCTCACATTTTAATATGACAAATTTAACTATGATAATAACAACTATTAAAGTAAAAAAGACAGGAAAAAAGTTTCAAAAGACAGTAGAAAATTATTAGCTTTAGATATATAGCAAGTTGTAGTTAATGTGTTACTTTCGATGGTTTTATATGTATTATTTTCTATCATAGTAGTAAAGAAAAAGCTAGAAAACTAGATTAAGGTAGATTATCTGGATAATGAACTTAAAAGTGTTCAGGAATATAAAAATTGTAGTTGGTATTATTCCTTTACCAGCTCTGATAGATAGGTTGCGTTATTAATTCAGTTTCACTAAAGTGGAGTTTAGTCATTCTTGATGTTAACTCTTTTATATATTTAACTGGTAGCTTTGCTTTTAGAAAAAACGCGATAAAGAGTCTGAGGATATTGAGAAGGCTAAGGAAGTGGTAGAAAGCTATAGAAATAAAGATCTGAGTTTAATTATGAGTCACTACTTTCTTCTTTCTTTGCCAGCTAAACGCTCTTTTTGTTGACAGTAGCTGAGTTTCTTCTGGTTAGTTTTATAATTATGATGTAATAGAACAAGGACTAAAAATTACATAGGGTAGACTTATCCTAAACCTAGAGCTGTAGAGAACATTTTGGTTTTAGTTTACAGAAAGCTACTATTTAGGCAGCAGGTACTAAAATCCAGAAAAAAAAAAGAAATATAGGTGTTCCAACATCATGCACTAAAATGACACCATTTGTTACGAAAACAAATGTTTTTTTATAATTGAATTGATAATAAATATTAAGGAGTCTACAAAGTAGAAAAAGGTAAAAGAAATTCTATGATCAATGGTTGTTCACTCCAATTATCTTATAAGTTGGTATTCTATAATGTCTTCGATGACTATAAGTGCGTTTTAGTTTGAGAATTTAGAGATCTTTAGGTAAAATTAATAAAGGTATGAGGTAAATATAATGTAAAAAATTATATATAAGATATCAACTGTATAGTATTCTCATCATCAACCTGTGCAGGTTAAAGGTAACTGTAAGCACCTTTAATCTCATGATGAGAGTGGTTGAGAAAGATTGTTGAGTGGTTTTATAGACAGACTTGAATTTCTGAAAGTTACAATATTCATGCAGTTGTCACACATGAAATTTTATTTACTCTATAACACGTTTACTTATAATAGTGTTGATACAGAGATAAATGGAGTAAGTGTTGAAAAAAGAAAGTTCTAATATTAAGAAAATAAAAAAAAATTTTTAGAACAAGCAATTAGGGTAAACCATGCTGGCGAGTATGGAGCTATTTGTATTTATTCTGGTCAAAAATTTATTCTTAAAGAATCTTCTATAATCAATAAAATAATTAAAATGGAAGAACAAGAAAAGAAGCATTTTCGCTATTTTAGTGAGAAAATCAAAAAACAAAAAATTCGTCCTACCGTTTTATTGCCAATTTGGTGTGTGTTAGGAGTATCACTTGGTGTTGCAACGGCTATTATGGGTAAAAAAGCTGCTATGGCTTGTACTGCTGCGGTTGAAGAAGTGATCGAAGAGCACTATAAAGAGCAAATTTCACGTTTAGAAGATGGAGAATTAAGAGAAACTATAAGTAAATTTCGCGATGAAGAGCTGGAACACAGGGATATTGCAATTGGGCATAACGCTGAAAGCGCATTCGGTTATAATGTTTTATCTTCATTCATAAAAACAGGCTGCAAAGCTGCTATTTACTTATCTAAATTAATTTAATTGTTTTTTTCTAAGTAGTTTTTTGTTTGCAATGGTATAAATATAATAACTGGGAATATATATTGTATAATATTTATTCTTAGTAAGAGGTAGTTTATGAATTTGAGTAAAATTACTGTAACATCGGATATGATAAGTGTAATAATTGAAATAGGTGCAAATGCTGAACCTGTAAAGTATGAGTTTGATAAGGAATTAGGACTGTTACAAGTTGACAGGTTTCTATCTACTGCAATGGTTTATCCTTGTAATTATGGATTTGTACCAAATACCTGTGCAGGTGATGGTGATCCTGTAGATGTTTTGGTGTTAACCCAATATTCCTTAGTATCTGGTGTTTTAATATCGGTGCGTCCAATAGGTGCTTTGCTTACTAAGGATGAGAAAGGAGAAGATGAAAAGGTGTTAGCTGTACCTATTTCCAGTGTTGATAGTTATTATGATAATGTGAAAAATTATTCTGATCTACCTAAGAAACTGCTAGATAAAATTGCTCATTTCTTTTCACATTATAAAGACCTAGAGGAAGGAAAAACAGTAATAGTTGGAGAGTGGATTGGTGTAGAAGAAGCTAAAAAGATCATTAAGAGTGCTATTAAGTAAGGTTTTTAATATAACTGATTTCCTGTTGTTATTTTATTTAGTGTAAAAGTATCGCTATTGAAAGTGTTAGACAGGTTGTGAAGTCTTGGTATTATATGTAAACTTGAAACTTAGGGTTTGGAGAGATGGCCGAGCGGCTGAAGGCGACGGTTTGCTAAACCGTTATATGATTGAAAAGTCATATCGAGGGTTCGAATCCCTCTCTCTCCGTGTACTGTTGATATGATACATAATTAGTCATTTTAGACTATTTTGCTCTTATTTAGATATATAAGTTTACTTAACTTTATTGAAATTTTTGTAGTGCTAGTTTGTGATATTGCCATTGAGTTGTTTACTCTATTTTTATTGATCAAGTTACAGTAGATTAAAGTGAATGTTAGTATTTTCACATAAAATATGAAAAATATGTGAATATTTTACTTTTTTGCTAAAATATGTGATAGTTAGGCTATATTATTTTTTAATAGAAGAGAATTATAGGATCAAGTAAGTTGGGAGTAGAGGAGATAATTAGCTTTAGCGAATGATAAAAGTAACTTAAATGGTAGTATGTAATTGGAAAAATTTAAACGAAGGATTTGGTT
Organism: Wolbachia endosymbiont of Onchocerca ochengi; assembly: GCF_000306885.1. Taxonomy (GTDB): domain Bacteria; phylum Pseudomonadota; class Alphaproteobacteria; order Rickettsiales; family Anaplasmataceae; genus Wolbachia. The sequence continues at coordinate 14,659 of NC_018267.1, read as the reverse complement.
CTATATTAAAAGCGAGAGGAAGGTCAATTTGACGAAAATTACTTATTTACCGAATAGAATAGCTGCTTTAACATATATTGTGAAGAAATTATATATTATATTGTATGTGACTACTATAGTTAGCGCTACAAATTTGGTAAGATCTTTGTTAGAAGTAGAAGGGAATAGTGTTGATACTAAGTGCGGAAATGGAAAGATTGTAGTTATTGTGGATGACTTTAACTAACTACTTACAAGATCTTAAAAAAGCGAAACCTCAAAAGTCTAAGAATAAAAAGTCAAATAATATAACGTCTGATTGTGCTACTGTCTTTTATGTAAAGTATATATTCTACATACCTCAATACACTAAGGAGGTTATGTTCATTGTGAAAGTTTCACTACCATCATGCTTGTTTTTTGTTATGGATTAATTATTTGATTATAGTATCATCTTAATTGAACTTATTGCTTAGGGATATTTATGAAGAGTATTTTATGCTTTACGTTGGTATTTATTGTGTTTGGCTCAATTGGTCTATTTGCTATGGAGCAACTTGAAGAAGAGAAATTTAGTTTAGATAGATCAATGGATTCTGTGAGTGAAGATATGGATATAAAGAAAGATCTAAAACAAGGTTTATCACAAAGCATAATCCAGCAGAGGAACAATCTAGAGTCTATCAAAAGCGAAGTTGATAAGTTAAATGTTGAAAAAGTACAAAATATTAAAACTGGAAAAGGAGAAAGTAAAGAAGAGCTACAACATGATAAGAATAAAACTTCTATATTAGAAAAGGCTATGAGTGAAATAGGGAGGAATAGTGAAGATTTGTCAGAACTTAGTGATGATCTGTTAAAGGAAAATAGAGGTGAGGGAGATGAAGTTACTCCGGATTTACCAAATGTGACTGATAAAGAAGTTAATGGAAACCTTATTTTTTCTCCAAGTGTTAGTTTAAGCGAAAATGTAACTGACCTGCAAAAAGATCTACAAGTTAATAAAAAGGTTGATGTAGAGAAGAATAAGCCTTCAGAAAATAATATAGATAAATTATTAGAAGGAAAAAAGTTAGAGGGCCAAGTTAGAAAAGAAAAGGTGAAAAAATTATCTAAAAGCCATAATATAGAAAAACCTATCATTAAAAAGGATGAAAAAAGTAAACAGGAGAAAGAGAAAAATTTACAAAGGTTGGCAAAGTTAAACAATGAGTCAGTAAAAAAGTGGCATCATAGAAATACACAAGATGAGTTAATATATAAGCGGCAATATAGTAATCTTAATCAGCATCTTCCGGCAACTATATTTGTTGATGACTATAGTAAACGTCTTTTTTATTGTATTAAAAAGAACAACTTGATTTGTTTGAGAGGGATAATAAATAAATTAGAAAAGCTTGGATTGACAGTTCAAGAGGTGCTTAAGTTTAGGAATAAACTTGGAGATACCCCTCTAATTTATGCAGTTAAGCAAGGTGGGATAGATATAGTGCGCTTTTTCTTATTACAAGGTGCTGATCCTAAAGTGGTCAATTATAATCTTCAGTCTCCCATTGATATAGCGATTGAAAGAGAGCGGGTTGATATGATAAATGCAATTGCTGAAATGATGCCATATTTTTTGGAGTATAAAAAATAATAGGTAATAAAGAAGATCTAGAAATATATAATTGGGTCTGAGGACAAAAGAAGATAGTGAATTGCGGTGTAATAAAGAAAATGATTAGGTTTTTGATATTGATTTTAGTTGGTCATTTGTGTTATGGAGATGAAGTAAATAAAAGAAAAGATCTGGTCAGTGATTTTTTGAACACTTTGCATAAAGTAAAATATGTCTTTTATGACAAAGAAGACTTTGCTAAGTTTCTGATGAAATGCCACAAAGAAGGTGTGCCAGAAGATTTTGGAAAAGGTTTTGGCCCTAATTTGAATGGAGCTGATTTTAGTCGATTGTACCTAAATGGATCCATTTTTGATGGAGTCAGTCTAATTGGTGCTGACTTTTCTTATACTGACTTGTCAGGTGTATCTTTTATTAATGCTGATTTACGTGGGGCTAATTTTTCTAATGCTAATTTACGGGATATAAGAATAGAAAGTACAAATTTAAGTTTTACAAAATTTGTTTCTGCAAATTTGATGGATATTATGCTTAGCCAGTCTGATGTTAGCCATGCTGAGTTTATTAATTCTGATCTTAAGAAAGTGAGGATGCACAACATGACCGGGTTATATACTAACTTCTCAAATGTAAAAATGAATCTTTCTAGTTTGTTAAGCTCGAATGTTGATTATGTAAACTTTAGCGATAGTGAAATAAGTAATACTGTTGTGCAAAGAAGCAATCTTGATAATGCAAATTTTTTTGGAGTGGATTCATATAAGTTAAAAGTACAATTTTCCTCATTGGAGAATGCTAATATATATGGTGCAGAAATAAAGGAATCAGATTTTACGGGTAGTAATCTTTCTAATGTTTGTCTTAATTCTTCTGCTATAATTAGTAGTAACTTTAATATGGCTAATTTAAGTAATACGCAAATTTCCTATGTAAGTAGTGATAGTTCAAGCTTTGTTCAGTCTATACTGAATAGTTCTAAAGTAAAACACTCGTATGTTTCTGATATAACTCTTCAGGATGCTGACTTATCTAACATTGATTTTAGTTTTAGCGAACTACATCAAGTTAATGTTTCTGATTCTGATATTCGTCATGGGAAGTTTGATAATACTAAAGTTGCAAATTCTAATATAAATGGCTCGTTTTTTGACTACTCATTATTTACTTCTGCAGAAATAAAAAATACAGACCTTTCTACAGTTTCAATGTACAAGGTTAAAGTACAGGGTTCTCAAATTTGTAATAGTAAACTACTTTGTCATAGCATTGATTCTAGTGAAATAGAAAACTCAATGTTTTTTAATTTGATAGCGGATAACTCAAACTGGTCTAATCTAAAAGTAACTAATTCGAATTTTGTTAAGAATAGTTTCAAGTCTTCTTTGCTTCACGATAATACCTTTAAGAAAACAGGCTTTTTTCTCAGCAATTTCAGTAATTCAGCAATTGATAATACGTCTTTCTATTCTTCAAGAATATATAATGCTATAACCTCGATTAAAGGTTTGCAAGAAGAAATATCGCAGAATAAAAGATTTGATGCAAATTATGCTTACTTTGAATTTAAGGACATGAATCTAGAAAATGCTGATTTTTCTGGTTCAGTGTTGAGTAGAACAAAGTTTGTAAGTGTTAATTTAAATAAGGCAGCTTTTGAAAAAAGTGATTTACGCTATGCTATATAATGTTCTCTTGTTGAGTTATTTTTTTTATGATCACAAGAGGTGAGGGTGTATTGTTAGTTTTATCTTCTCCTTCTGGAGCTGGAAAAACTACTATATTAGAGAGGCTACTTGATCAATCAACTGACCTAGTTAAATCTGTTTCTGTAACTACGCGTAAACCTCGTTTTGGTGAAATAAATGGAAAAGACTATTTTTTCGTTACCGAAGAGAGATTTCACGAGTTATGCAGAACTGACCAGATGCTTGAGTACGCTAAGGTTTTTGAAAATTTCTATGGTATACCAAAAGATTTTATAAAACAGAATCTAAGTAGTGGAGTAAGTGTTTTGCTTAGTATAGATTGGCAAGGAGCATTTCATTTATTTAAGCTCATGAGGAAAAAAGTTGTAAGCATTTTTATCCTTCCTCCTTCAATGGAAGAGCTTAGGCTGCGTTTGCAAAAACGTAATACTGATAGTGCAAGCGAAATAGAATGTAGGTTGGCTGAAGCTCAAAAGGAGATAAGTAAACGAAATAAATATGATTATATAATTATCAATGATAATATTGATAAAAGTGTCGAAGAGATAAGCTCTATATTAAAAAAAGAAAAGCTTAAAAGATTTAAAAAAAATTAAGTTAACAGTTTTATTAAACATATTTTAAAGTTAATCTTCGATGTTATATGCATTTTTTTCTTTTTCTAATCTCTCTTGCTCTTCAATGCAATATGTAGCAAGCGGATTGGCTTTAAGCCTTTCGGTTCCTATTTCTTCTCCTGTTCTTTCACAATAGCCGTAGGTGCCTAATTTTATTTTTTTTAATGCCTCCTTGATTTTTTCTTTTCTTTCTTTTCTGCGCCTAATTAGTTTTTCATTTCCACTATCTTCATCAGAATAGTATGCGCTGTCTTCTAATTCTTGCTTCTCCATTTCAACAAGCATTGATTGCAATTTTAAGCTAAAGTATTCCAATTGCTTCACGTTCATGTATTCTTCATCCTCTGAAGGAGTATAATCTTCTGGTAATTTTATTTTTGGTAACTCTTTCATAATTGCATTACTTGTTAAATAATAAAACCTGTGTAATTTATGAATAAGAAATTACACTATCTCAAAGTAAACACTATAATTTATAATAAATATTTAAAAGCCTAATATGATCAGCTCAATAAAAAAATTAGTGATAAGTAATAGTGATTTTACCTATATAATATGTATCTTTATTGTAATGTTAAGCTTATCTTCGTTTACACTTGGAAATAACAGTGAACGAGAAATTATGTTAGCATTAATATGGATATGTGCTACTTTTGTTCTGCAAATTTCTACAAGTGATTTATTTTCTTCTGATTATCGTGACGGAATATTAGAGCAAATCTTCATACAGCCACTTTCCTCTAAATTTATAATTGCTTATAAAATTCTTGCTCACTGGATATTATTCGGTTTACCAATTTCAGCAATTTCTTCCATATTCAGCTTTGTAGTTCTGGGCAGTGATATTAAATACTCAATAGTAGCTGGCTTGTCTTTGTTACTCAATATGCTGATAGTAACTAATATTTCAGCTACTGGAAGTGCATTAATGATTGGTCGAAATAACTTAGCATCAGGAATACCACAAATTCTTGTTTTACCAATCATAATGCCAACCTTTGTGTATTTTAAATTACTGATTCAGTTTGAAAGTTTATCTTTGAATATTCATATATTGCTTATTACTGTTTTAGTTTTTGCTATTTTGCTGATTAATAGTACTATAGCTACCCACATAGTATTGAAATTTGCTGTAGAGCAGGACTAGAAAGCTTACCATTACTCTACATAAGATCTGCTGCCGGTAAAGCCTAAACTTACTAAATATATTTCTGTAGATTCAGGTCTACTTGATCTTGGTTTAAAATATTTTGCTGTTTTGAACGTTTTTTTTAGCTCGTTGCAAAAATCTTTGTCAAATTCTCCTTGAAAGATTTTTACTACAAACTTTCCATTATAATTTAGGAAGTGCTTTGCAAGATTTAGTGCTGCTTTACATAGAAACATGATTCTGATATGGTCTAACGACTTTATACCACAAGATTCTGGAGCCATATCAGATAAAATTACGTCAAACTTTTGATCTTCAAACCTTTCCTTTAAAGTTTCAAGTTCATTTATAATATCGCATTGCATATGTTGTACTCCATTAATCGAGTTTACTGGCTTTATGTCAATTGCAACTATATTAGCTCCTTTTTGAGATGCAACTTGTGACCATCCACCAGGGAAAGCACCAAGATCAATGATTTTTTGCCCTTTTTGGAGTAATTTAAATTTATTATCTATCTCTATCAACTTATACGCCGAGCGCGATCTGTAGCCATCTTTATTAGTTTTTTGTACATACTTGTCATTTAGATGACGGTACAACCACTTGGTTGAAGATAATTTTCTGCCTTTAGCTGTTTTTACTCTAGTTTTTATTGTTGGTACCTGTATGTAATCATACTATTGATTATATCTTTTAGCTTTTTTTTTGACTACTTCTTTTACTAGTGTATATAAGTATTTGTTAGCCATTCTGATAGCTGGGGTTTTAAAAAAGATGTAACTAACTCTTCAATACTAGTAGTAAGGTTTGCTTTTTTTTTATTGCTTATGTTGCAATTAGTTTTTCACCTTTTTAAGAACCTTTTAATCTACTCTATATTTTTCTTTTGAGAACGACTGATCATTATTTTTTGCTTGTGAATTACTATTATCTATTTTGTTATTACTAATTTGAGTATTGTACTTGTAGGTAAACATCTTTTTCCCTTTTTAAATCATGATTGTAGTCGTTAAGTTTATAGTATTATTTTTGAAAACATTTATTTGCTCTGATTATCATTGTTAATATTTTTCTTCTTGTTATTCTCCTCTTTACTAGCTTCTTCTAAATTTTCTAAATATTCTTCTTGAAGGTATAGAACATTGTTATCTTCTTTTTCCTTTTCTATTTCTACTTTTTATCATTACTTACATTTTTAGTACTACTTTTATATCTTCTAGAATATCTTTTACGATTGATTATTTTTGTTTTTAGCACTCATAATTGCTAATACCATTAAATTTAGAAATTTATGCTGTTTATTGTAAAAAGCAACTTATAAGCACTGATTGCATAGTTGCTTTTTGCTTCAACTAAATCTGAACGTGCTTTAAATAATGCATCTTCAGTGTTTAAAAGTTCGGTTGTGCTTTTTAAATTTGAGTTAACTTCTTGCTTGACTCCTTCTAATGCTAGAGCTGCTGCTTTTTCAGCCTTTTGACTTGCTTTAATAATAGCTTTTGCTGTCATAACGTTATTCCAAGCGTTCATAACCTCTCTTTCTATGTTTTTTACTGTCTCATAATAATCATAGGCGGATTTTTTTGCATACATTCTAGCTCTATTTATATCAAAAGTATTAATTCCTCTTTTAAAGATTGGAATATCAAGAGTAAAAGTAATATTAGTAGTGCCTAAAAGCGTATCAAGACTAACGCTTTCATTTAAACTTTTACTCGCACTGAGATTTAAAGAAGGTAGCCACTTAGAAGTTTCAGCAATCACTGCCATTCCATCTGCCTTTTTTTTATAAACTGCTGCTTTTAAGGACAGGTTGTTGGTTCTTGCTAGCTGTAAGCATTCGTTTAGATCTGGGATATAGGGTAATTTATCATTAACTTCGGAGAGCTCATCAGGATCTTCGCCAATTAAGTGAAAGTAAGCAACGTTTGCTAATTTTAGTTTACCTTCAGCATCGACTCTTTCCAGCCTTGAAGATGAAAATTTTGCTTTCGCCAGTGAAACTTCAGCATTGGTAACCTCTCCAAGGGAAAGGCGCTTCTTCATTGCAGACAAGTTCTCCAAAGAAACATGTTCTTTGTGTTCTCTCAATTTTAATATTGCTGTCCTTCTTAGAACATCAACGTATACTTTCACAGCGTCAAGTGCAACCTCTTGCTTTGATTGTTGAAAGTGCATCTTTTCTGCTTTGAGAAGATGACTTGATCGGTTGAATGTAGCAAAAGCACTGCCGCCATCTATTATTCTCTGACTTAATGTAACGCATTTTCCAGGTAAGTTATGTTTGTCATTATAAAGATTAAAATTACTATCGAAGTTATATTGTAAATTAATATCTGGCAAAAATCCACTTAATCCTGAAGATTTCAGTTGTTTTTCTGTGCTTTTATACTGATAAAATTGAGATTTTAACTTTAAACTATTTTTTATGGCTTTACTTATAGCTTGTTCGAGATCGATTGCATAGCAACTTATACTACTAAACACGACCATGAACGTAATGATCAATTGAAACACTTTATTCCTATATGTATCAGGATATGCAACTAAATTATTAGTACAAATTGCTTTAATAATCAATAACTAATATTGTTGACTTTGTTTAGAGGTTGGGTGTATCATGACCTACTATTGTGTAGTTAAAATTATGAAGACTTTTTTCTTGAAAGAAAAACAAATCAATAAAAGATGGTTTATCATAGATGCGGATGGGTTAACAGTAGGAAGGCTTTCAGCATTTGTGGCAACTTTATTGCGTGGAAAGCATAAACCTGAGTATACACCTCATATGGATTGTGGTGATAATGTAATTATTATTAACGCAGAAAAGGTGCATTTTACTGGAAAGAAACTTAAAGAAAAAATTTACTATAAACATACAGGTTATCCCGGTGGTTTAAAAAAAACTACTCCAGATAATATCTTGAATAGTAAATTTCCTGAGCGTGTAATAGAAATGGCAGTAAAAAGGATGCTTGATGATGGTCCTATGGCACGTAAACGTTTTGGAAATTTATACGTTTACTCTGGTTCAAAACATAAGCATCAGGGACAGCAACCTAAGGAAATAGATTTTGCTTCTTTGAATCGAAAAAACAAAAAATAATGGAGTGAAGATGGAAAATCATATAATAAATCAATCAGAAATGGTAACTAAGCCAGTAGTTGATTTATTAGGTCGTTTATATGCTACGGGTCGGAGAAAGGAATCTGTAGCAAGAGTATGGATAAAGCCAGGCAATGGAAAGTTTAGTATTAATCAGCAAGATAAGTTATTCTCTTACTTTAAAAGAGAATCAGTATGTCAAATGGTAAGGATGCCACTTATTATAACGTCTGTGCTAGATAAATATGATGTGTTTGCAACTGTAAGAGGTGGAGGGTTATCTAGTCAAGCTGGTGCTTTAGCCCATGGGATAAGTAGAGCTTTAAGTAAGATAAGTCAAGGCTTGCATTCTGTGCTACGCAATAAGGGATTCCTGACGCGAGATTCACGTGTTGTTGAGCGTAAGAAGTATGGTCAGCATAAAGCTCGTAAAAAATGTCAATTTTCTAAGAGATAGTTATTTTTTAGTGATGCTTTTTGTAGGCGTGATACAAATGTTTAAAGGGTATATAGTTATGGTATATCCTAATTTTCACGGTAAATTTAGTTGACTATCGGTGTGAACTGAATATGCTGTTTGTGTAATTTTTTTCAATATTAAGGTAATTTATGAGTAAAGAAAGTATAGTAAAACAAATGCACGAAGATTTGTCTAATCAGGGTATAGACATAACAATGTTGAATTTGGGCAAAATCCATGATGCATGGATAAAAAGAATAAAAGGTGATTTGAAGAGGATAGGTAAAGTACGTCTGCATAGATTAGGTACATTGTCTACTGCTGTAAGTCGGAAGAAACAGTGTCGTAATCCTCAAAATGGTAAGATTATGACTGTTCCTGAAAAGATAAGAGTAAGATTTAAAGCAAGCCAGAATCTTTTGGGTCTTTTAAATAAAGAGGAGGAAGAAGTAGTTAGTTAGGATATTATCATTTTCATTGTTTTTACTGTGTTGTGCAAAGCTGTAAAATATAGCTTCGCTGATTAAAAGTGACCTACATTAAGAGCTAAGATATGAGATATCTCTTTTATTTTTTTAGCGTGTGTACAGGTTATGCTATGTCCTACGTAGTACTCTATTTTTAGCTTATTTATGCACTCTATAGCATTAGTAATTAGTTTTAATTTTTTCTCTGATGGACTATTGCAGTAATCTCCCGTGTGAATTTCTATTATGTCAGGCTTTTTTTCTAGTTTCTCAAGATATTTTAGTTGATTGATGCTTGGATTAATAAACAGTGAAACCTTTATGCCAGTGCTATGCATTTCTTCTATTATGCTAGAAAGTTTATTGTACGTGTTAATTATGTCTAAACCACTTTCTGTTGTTAATTCTTTTCTTTTTTCTGGCACAATACTAATCGAATAGGGTTTTACCTTTTTTGCTATTTTGAGCATTTCTTCTGTGGCTGCAATTTCAAGATTGAGCTCAGTTTCAATGTTTTTTTTAGATTAAACACATCTCCATCCTTGATGTGTTTTCTGTCTTCCCGTAAGTGAACGGTGATAAAATCTTCTCCAGCTTCAATAGCTATTTTTGCTGCTTTTAATAGATTTGGGTAAGAAATTCTCCATGCATTGCGAAGAGTTGCAATATGGTCAATGTTAACACCTAATTTCATACCACTCAAAAATCATTTATAGATTATACATGGTATTAGTCTTTTTACATAGTTATTATCTGACTAATCAGTGCAATAAATAAGTAACCGAAAGATGATACTGAAAATTACTTAATAAGTCTTGTTAATTTTCTTATTAAATAATAAAACTATTTAGTAATCTATATGTAGGTTGTGTGATACAAGTATTACATAGTTAATGTTTTATGTATAGTTTTTTGCACTATGTTTACTTCATGTCTTTACTAATTTTATCTATAGGCTTCTAAGCTTTTTAAGCTGAAACGCGCTATGAAAGATGGTATAAGATGTGGTTTAGGGTTAGAAGGTAAATAATTATTTACCGCGGAGGTTTTTTACTTTTATCTTTTTTCACTTAGTAAACTTCTTGATACTTGAATCAAAGGTTAGTTGTAAGAGATCTAATGGATATTTTTACCACTAAAGTGGAACATTATTTTTATTTTTTAGCTTTTTTGAAAATAACGTAAATTAAAGTGGCTGAATTTATCAATGACTTTTAATCAATTGTTATTCTGGCATGTTAGAAGTGTTTTTACATAACAATATAATTTTCTTTTATAAATGAATGCCTACAATATACAATAAAAATATTTTCGTTGTGGTTGAGATTTCTGATATGTATATTATTAATAAGTCTTGTATTTAACAAGCAATGAAAGTAATGGTTGTTATGATAGTGTTGTTGTGTAGTAGTTGCACAATAGCAAGTGAGTGGATAAACATAGTGGATAAAAAATTATCTCAAGGATATGTGGCTCCAGTTCTTGTAGAAAATAGTGTTATTTTAGTAGACAAGCACGGTACCTTATATTCCGTTGATGTTGATAATTTAAAGGTTATGAATTGGAAATTGCACCTTTCGCACAAAAAAAAAATTGGTAATATGAGTCTATCACATCATGGAGGAAATGTTTTTTTTATAGCAAATAATATTCTATATGCGATAGATGTAAAAACTGGTGAGATTCAATGGGAAAAGGAACTGAGAGCTCCAATAAGAGGAAAAGCAGTAGTAATACATAATAAATTGGTAGTATTAACTATTGATAATTTTCTATATGCCCTTAATATAAAAGACGGTAGCCCAATTTGGGCTCACCAAAATGGAGTTAGTGAAGTACGAGGTTTATATTCCATATCACCTGCAGTTTCTGATAATAAAATAATAGCGCCATTTTCAAATGGTGAACTAATAGCTTTTGATGAAGGTGGTGAAAAATTATGGAGTCAAAAATTGGCTATAAACCTTTTAGATACACAGATTACAGATATAACTACTACACCAAGAGTACTCGATAATATTTTAGTTGTTACAAACAGTTCTTATGTTTATGGTATTGATGTAAAGTCAGGGAACATTCTATGGTCAAAACCACTGCAAACAAAAAGTGTATCAAACATTGTGCCATATTATAATTCTTCTATTCTTACAAAAGAGCAAAGAGCCGGTGGTAGAATTTTTTTAATTACTAGAGATAATAAAATAGTTGGCATTGATGTACGAAATGGAAAAACAATCTGGACATCTGATTCAATAGAAAATACGCAGTTGTTTACTTTAATTATGCATGCCAATACGTTATGGATAACAAGCAATAAAGGTTTAATGTTTGCTTTTTCTGAATCTGAAAATGCATGGAAAGCAATCAAAATATCAGGTAATGTGTTTCACACTCCAGTGTTCATTCGTGATAAGATATATATAACGACTGAAGGGAATGGTGCTTTTTATTTAGAAAATAGGTTTATTTTTTATGACTGATCATGATCTGATTATTATAGGCGGTGGTTCAGGTGGTTATAAATGTGCTATTTTAGCTGCAAAGCTTGGGATGAAGGTTACTTGCATAGATAAGAATAGCATTCTTGGTGGGACATGTTTGCGAGTTGGGTGTATACCTTCTAAAACGTTACTTCACTCTTCTTATGAATATATCCATACGAAAAACGATCTATCAAAACTTGGTATAAAAGTTAAGGATGCAAGTTTTAATCTAAAAGAAATGCTAGAATATAAGGACGCCAAAGTTAAAGAATTGGGACAAGGAATAGAGTATCTCTTTGACCTTCATAAGATTACTAGGATTACTGGACTTGGGAAAATTACTTCTTTTGATCAAGGTAATCTTGAAGTTTCGGTTGAAGGTAAGACGCTGAAAACAAAAAATATAGTAATCGCAACCGGTTCTGATGTCATCTCCTTACCAAGAGTTAATATTGATGAGAAAAACATTATTTCATCCACCGGCGCGTTATCTCTAACTGAAGTACCAAGAAGACTTGTTGTAATTGGAGCTGGAGCAATAGGACTTGAAATGTCTTCTATATGGAAAAGGTTAGGGTCTGAAGTTACTGTAGTAGAGTTTCTCGATAGAATCGCTACAACAATGGATGTAGAATTGAGTAAGTCTTTATTTTCCAGTTTGCAAAAACAAGGAATAAAACTTTTACTTAGCACTAAAGTTGAGGAAATAAAACAAAATAGTGATTTTTTAAGTGTAAAAGTTTGCTCTGTTCAAGGCAGCCAAGTAAATACTATAGAGGCAGATAAAGTGCTCATTGCAGTAGGTCGTAAACCATATACTGATGGTCTTGACATTGATGGTAAAATAGAAAGAGATAGCCGTGGCTTTATTCAAGTTGATAATAAGTATGAGACCAATATAAAAAGAATATTTGCTATTGGTGATTCAATCGGTGGGGCAATGCTTGCTCATAAGGCGGAAGAAGAAGGAGTGGCAGTTGCAGAAATAATAGCAGGGCAGTCACCTCATATTAATTATGAAATTATACCATTTGTTATTTATACCCATCCTGCGGTTTCTTCAATTGGCAAAACTGAAGAGGAACTCAGAAATGCTGGTTGGAAGTATAAAGTTGGTAAATGTCAGTTTGCTGCAAATGGTAGGGCAAAAATTATTGATGATGCTGAAGGATTTGTAAAAGTACTAACTTGTAGCAAGACAGATACAATACTAGGTGTGCATATCATAGGGGCATATGCTGATACGCTAATTAATGAAGCAGCAGTTGCAATGGCATATGGTGCAGCAGCAGAGGATATATATAGAATTTGTCACTCTCATCCTGATGTAAATGAAACCTTCCGTGATGCATGCACTGATGCATTCTTTAAAAAGTAACTATTGAACTTAGGTTCAATTATTGAAAGTTGATATGAATAGTGAGGTACAAGTCTTGTTTGCTCAACACTTTGTAAAATGATATATGAGAGACCTAAAAGACATGATAAGTTTTCTTAGTACTCACATTGTATGAGAAGTAGATATTTTCTCTTTGGAAAGATTGAGCGTGCGCGAGCTTAGAAATTGGTTTACCTTTTGTTATACAAGAGGTGTAAATGTGGGATCGAATACTCGTGCATTGTCAGTAATTAGAAATTTTTTCAAGTATATAAAAAGCAATTGTGAAATAAACAATGAGACTATATTTTCCTTATCTAGGCCAATTTAGAGAAGAACTTTACCAAGAGCATTAATCAATATCTGATGTAAGAACTTTAATGAAAGAATGAAACTGTCTGACCTAGGTGAACCTTGGGTGATAAAAAAAGGAATTGCGATTATTATTCTACTTATATGGCACAGGGTTAAGGATCGGTGAGAAGCATTTAAGGTTAGTAATAATTAATAATGGAAGTTTAACAGTCATAGTAAGGGGGGGACAAAGCGAAGGCAGGTGTGTTGTTTTTCTCAGTAGTAAAAAAGTGCATGCAAGAGTACGTAAAAGCTTTTCTTTACCTTAGCGTTAATAATGAAGTACGATATCTATTTATGAAACTAAGAGGAAATTGAAAAGAACTTATGTTGTTAATCGTCTAGAAAAAGTAAAGAAAATGTTAAATTTGTCAGAAATCTTATCCACGCATGTATTACGTCATAGTTTTGTTACTCATTTGCTTTTAAAAAACATTGATATAAGCTTAATACAGCGACCTGCTTAGCCATTTAAGGTCTTGAAACTGCTTAAATCTACACTCATTTGAATTATTAAGATGTTTTCAATATGTATAAAGATACTTAATGGAGTTTTAAAAAGAAATAGAAACCTTTGTAACTCTAAAAGAGTCGGTGGTACCATTAAGTTCTACTTCTTTGTTCATTTTTTTATACAAAAAAAGCATCCTGCTTCTAAAATGCCCAATGCAAATACAACAAGAAAAGTGCTTATCGCTTATCTCTAGTATAATTATTCATTATTAAATATACACCTTCAAACAATACAAAAAATGTAGAAGTGAAGTACCTTACACTGGAGCTCTATCTCTGAAGATCTTGGTTTTTTTTTAATCTTGGTTTTGAGCTTAAAGTGGAGTGTTTTTCATTAACGAGTTGAACTTCCCTGATCAGGGGAATTGATTATTGTTTACTGATTTAATTTTTCTTTTTTTATATATTTCTAACTTTTTCCCTTGTAAGTTGAATATCTTTCTCCTTTAAATTCACCTAAAAGGTTCTATGCAAATTGTTCATTATTTGTCTTTCTAGGAAATTTTTTACTTAAGCGTTTTTAATAGTGCTTAATCAGATCGTGAATGTTCCTCAACATAACAGCAATAACTGCATAATTTATGAAACAGCTATCTTTCACCAATTTTTTCATATTACTTAAACCTCTTTACTATAGAAGAAGTTAATTGTTTCTTAATAGCAAGTTTAACTAATTTATCTTAATCGTATGTTTTATTGCTCTATTGTAGGCGTTGATTTTATTTGATAATCTAGATTTTATGTTTTTAAAAGTTTAGTCAATACTTCTTTTTTTATTTTCTATTCTTTCTTCTAATGAGGTCGGAATAGCTTGTGCTTTTT